>MKYF01000014.1 GCA_001914195.1 Streptococcus mitis
AATAAATACAAAATAACCGAGGAACTCGCTCAAATTAACGAGAGATTCCTCGGTTTTCATTTCATTAAAAGTAAGAGACCTATTTTTTCAGTGGACTATCTGTGGATTGCGGTCTTTTTAGGTGCAGGAGTGCTGGCTGAAATGTGGTATAATAAGAGGTAATAGAGTTTTGGAAAGTGAGAGAAGATGATTTCAAAGAGATTAGAATTAGTGGCTTCCTTTGTGCCACAGGGTGCCATTTTACTAGATGTGGGGAGTGACCATGCTTATCTGCCTATTGAGTTGGTCGAAAGAGGCCAAATCAAAAGTGCCATTGCAGGTGAGGTGGTGGAAGGTCCCTACCAATCTGCAGTCAAAAATGTTGAGGCTCACGGTCTAAAGGAGAAAATCCAAGTTCGTTTAGCCAATGGCTTGGCAGCCTTTGAAGATGCAGATCAGGTATCGGTCATTACTATTGCTGGCATGGGCGGCCGTTTGATTGCTAGGATATTGGAAGAAGGCTTGGACAAGTTAGCTAATGTAGAACGTCTGATTCTCCAGCCAAATAATCGTGAAGACGACTTGCGTATCTGGTTACAAGAGAACAGTTTTCAGATTGTAGCTGAAAGCATTCTAGAAGAAGCTGGCAAGTTTTACGAGATTTTGGTGGTGGAAGCAGGACAAATGGAGCTATCAGCCAGTGATGTTCGCTTTGGACCTTTCTTGTCCAAAGAAGTCAGCCCAGTCTTTGTCCAAAAATGGCAAAAAGAAGCTGTTAAGCTAGAGTTTGCCCTCGGACAAATCCCAGAAAAAAATCTGGAGGAACGTCAAGTTCTAGTAGATAAAATTCAAGCCATCAAGGAGGTTCTCCATGCTAGCAAGTGAAGTAATTAACGTATATGAAGCCTTTTGCCCTCAGGAATTTTCCATGGAGGGAGACAGTCGTGGCCTGCAAATTGGCACTTTAGACAAGGATATCCAAAGGGTCATGGTGGCTATGGATATTCGTGAAGAAACGGTGGCTGAAGCCATTGAAAAGGGTGTGGACTTGATTATTGTCAAGCACGCGCCGATTTTCCGTCCCATCAAGGATTTGGTAGCTAGCCGTCCACAAAATCAGATTTACATTGATCTCATCAAGCATGACATCGCAGTTTATGTCAGCCATACCAATATTGACATCGTTGAAAATGGCCTCAATGACTGGTTCTGCCATATGCTAGGCATTGAGGAGACGACTTATCTGCAGGAGACAGGTCCTGAACGTGGAATTGGACGTATTGGGAATGTTCCGACTCAGACATTTGGAGAATTGGCTCAACATGTCAAGCAAGTATTCGGCCTAGATAGTCTTCGAATGGTGCATTATCAAGAGAGCGATTTGCAGAAGCCTATCTCAAGAGTGGCCATCTGTGGTGGTAGCGGGCAGTCTTTCTATAAGGATGCTTTAGCTAAAGGAGTGGATGTCTATATCACTGGTGATATTTACTACCACACTGCCCAGGATATGCTGTCTGATGGTTTGTTGGCATTGGACCCAGGTCACTATATCGAAGTGCTTTTTGTGGAAAAAATTGCAGAGCTTCTTAATCAATGGAAAGGAGAAAAGGGCTGGACAATCGATATTGTACCTAGTCAAGCATCGACCAATCCTTTCCACCATATCTAGTTAGAAAGTGAAAACAATGAAAAAAGTTGCCATTATCGGAGCAGGGATTGTAGGTGCAACAGCAGCCTACTACCTCTCGAAAGAAAGTGACCTAGAGGTGACCGTCTTTGACCATGGACAAGGTCAGGCTACCAAGGCCGCAGCAGGAATTATCAGTCCTTGGTTTTCCAAACGTCGCAATAAAGCCTGGTACAAGATGGCGCGCCTGGGGGCTGATTTTTATGTGGATTTATTAGCTGATTTAGAGAAGTCAGGGCAAGAAATCGATTTTTACCAGCGTTCGGGAGTCTTTCTCTTGAAAAAGAATGAATCCAAGTTGGAAGAACTCTATCAACTAGCTCTTCAGCGAAGAGAAGAATCTCCTTTGATAGGGAAATTAGCCATTTTAGACCAAGCGTCTGCAAATAAATTATTCCCTGGTTTACAGGGATTTGACCAACTGCTCTATGCTTCTGGTGGAGCGAGAGTAGATGGCCAACTTTTAGTGACTCGTCTGCTGGAAGCCAGTCAGGTCAAGCTGGTCAAAGAAAAAGTGAGTCTGGAACCTTTAGCATCAGGCTACCAAATTGGCGAAGAGGTGTTTGATCAGGTTATTTTGGCGACGGGAGCTTGGTTGGGACACCTGTTAGAGCCTTTAGGTTATGAAGTAGATGTTCGTCCCCAA
This sequence comes from Streptococcus mitis, assembly GCA_001914195.1. Classification (GTDB taxonomy): domain Bacteria; phylum Bacillota; class Bacilli; order Lactobacillales; family Streptococcaceae; genus Streptococcus; species Streptococcus mitis_F. The sequence continues at coordinate 2,313 of MKYF01000014.1, forward strand.
AAGGGACAACTCCGAGATTATCAGCTGGCCCAAGACATGGAAGATTACCCTGTGGTTATGCCAGAAGGGGAGTGGGATTTGATTCCTTTTGCAGGTGGGAAATTGTCCTTAGGCGCTACCCACGAAAATAACATGGGATTTGATTGGACGGTAGATGAAACTTTGCTCAAACAAATGGAGGAGGCAGCCTTTCCCCACTATCCAGCCTTGGCTAAAGCGACTTCAAGAAGTGAGCGTGTGGGAATCCGTGCCTATACCAGTGATTTCTCTCCTTTCTTTGGGCAGGTGCCAGAATTGGCAGGTGTCTATGCAGCCAGTGGACTAGGTTCATCAGGCCTCACAACTGGTCCTATCATTGGTTACCACCTAGCACAACTGGTACAAAGCAGGGAAATGACCTTAGACCCAGCAAACTACCCAATTGAGAACTATGTCAAACGACTAAAAAACGACTAAAATTTTACTGAAATTTTATCTTACCCTCTAGGATGGTAAATGACATTCCCTATCAAAAATGGTAAAATAAGAAAAAATTCGAGAATCGAGGAAAAAAGATGCAAGAAAAGATTTTGGTAACAGGTGGAGCTGGTTTTATCGGAACCCACACTGTTATTGAGTTAATCCAAGCAGGTCATCAGGTTGTTGTGGTGGATAACCTTGTTAATAGTAACAGAAAAAGTTTAGAAGTTGTTGAGAGAATTACAGGAGTTGAAGTGCCTTTCTATGAGGCAGATATCCGTGATACAGATACTCTTCGTGACATTTTCAAACAAGAAGAACCAACAGGGGTCATTCACTTTGCTGGCTTGAAGGCTGTTGGCGAATCTACCCGTATCCCTATTGCCTACTATGACAACAATATCGCTGGAACTGTTAGTCTTTTGAAGGTCATGGAAGAAGCCAACTGTAAAAACATCATTTTCAGTTCTTCTGCGACAGTTTACGGGGATCCGCACACAGTACCCATCTTGGAAGATTTCCCACTTTCAGTGACCAATCCATATGGCCGCACTAAGCTTATGCTTGAGGAAATTTTGACCGATATTTACAAAGCAGACTCAGAATGGAATGTGGTCTTGCTTCGTTACTTTAACCCAATCGGAGCTCATGAGAGTGGTGATTTGGGAGAAAATCCAAACGGTATTCCAAACAATCTCTTACCATATGTGACTCAAGTAGCCGTTGGAAAATTAGAGCAAGTGCAAGTGTTTGGAGACGATTACGATACGGAAGACGGAACTGGTGTTCGTGACTATATCCACGTCGTCGATTTGGCTAAAGGTCACGTCGCAGCTCTGAAAAAAATCCAAAAAGGCTCAGGTCTAAACGTTTATAACCTTGGAACAGGGAAAGGCTACTCAGTTCTTGAAATTATCCAAAACATGGAAAAAGCAGTGGGACGTCCAATTCCTTATCGTATTGTAGACCGTCGCCCAGGTGATATCGCTGCCTGCTACTCAGACCCAGCAAAAGCCAAAGCAGAACTCGGCTGGGAAGCAGAATTAGGCATCACCCAAATGTGTGAAGACGCATGGCGTTGGCAAAGCAAGCATCCAAACGGATTTGAAGACTAAGATGGTGATGTCAATTATTGTCCCCTGTTTAAACGAAGAGGAAGTACTTCCTCTTTTTTATCAGGCTCTGGAAGCTTTACTTCCTGATTTGGGAGCAGAAATCGAGTATGTCTTTGTCGATGATGGATCAAGTGATGGAACCTTGGAACTTTTAAAGGCTTATCGGGAACAAAATCCGGCAGTGCATTATATTTCTTTCTCACGAAATTTTGGCAAAGAAGCAGCTCTGTATGCAGGCTTACAATATGCGACAGGAGATCTGGTGGTGGTAATGGATGCAGACCTCCAGGATCCTCCTAGTATGTTGCTTGAGATGAAAAACTTACTAGACCAAAATGCAGATTTGGACTGCGTAGGAACACGGAGAACCAGTCGGGAGGGAGAACCCTTCTTTCGCAGTTTCTGTGCTGATCTCTTTTACGGCTTCATGAAAAAAATCAGTCCAGTAGCCCTGCCGTCAGGTGTCCGTGATTTTCGCATGATGAGAAGGTCTGTAGTGGATGCCATTTTAAGCTTGACTGAGTCCAATCGCTTTTCGAAGGGACTCTTTGCCTGGGTCGGCTTTAAAACCCACTATTTAGATTATCCTAATGTCGAAAGGCAGGCTGGCAAGACCAGTTGGAGTTTTAGGCAACTCTTTTTCTACTCCATTGAAGGGATTGTTAACTTTTCAGATTTTCCCTTGATTATAGCCTTTGTGGCAGGTCTCCTATCTTGTTTTATTTCTCTGCTTATGACCTTTTTTGTTGTGGTTCGGACCCTCATTTTGGGCAATCCGACATCAGGTTGGACCTCTCTGATGGCTGTCATTCTCTTTCTTGGAGGTATTCAACTTTTGACCATTGGGATTCTCGGCAAGTACATCAGTAAGATTTATCTAGAGACTAAAAAAAGACCACTTTATCTTATCAAAGAAAAAAGCGACCTTCCTGATTTTACAGAAAAAAATAAAGTGAAAAGACTATAATTTTACATGGAAATGTGCTAAACTAGAGGGAGTGGATTATCGCCATTGATTTAGGCTTCCTGGTTTCCAATCAGGGCGCGAGTTGGACAATTTTTAACAGCCTCTAAGACATCCTGACTAGGAGAAATTTCTTTTTCTAGTTGGTCAGGGTCATCGTAAAAACGCACGATTCCATTATCGTGGTAATCAAATAAATCAGAATAAGTTTGGCAAAGCCCACAGGCGATGCATCGTTCAGGTATAAGTGTGATTTTCATATTTATATTGTAATAAGAAAAGTAAAAAAAAACAAGGAGTAAGGTATGGCAAAAGAACCGTGGCAAGAAGATATTTACGAAAATCAAGAAGAAACAAGATCAGAACGTCGTAAGAGAACTCAAGGTAGAGATGTAGTAGCCAATCGTGTCTTGACGATCCTAGCCAGTATTTTCTTTGTAATTGTGGTAGTGATGATTATTGTTCTCATCTATCTATCATCGGGGGGGAGTAATCGCACAGCAGCCTTGAAAGATTTTCACGATTCAGACGCAAATGTAGTACAGATTTCATCATCTAGTAGTTCCCAGACTGAACAGAGTTCAGAATCTTCTTCTGAACACTCGGAGGAAGCTACAGATCCAGAAGGGACAACAAAAGTCTTAGCTGGAGAAGGAGAAGCAGCCATTGCCGCTCGCGCTGGGATTTCGATTGCTCAGTTAGAAGCCTTAAATCCTAGTCATATGGCTACAGGGTCTTGGTTTGCTAATCCAGGTGATGTTGTTAAAATCAAATAGGAGTTGATATGAAAACAATTCAAATTGCTATTGACGGCCCTGCTTCAAGTGGTAAGAGTACGGTCGCAAAGATTATTGCCAAGGATTTTGGATACACCTACCTAGATACAGGTGCTATGTATCGTGCGGCGACCTATATGGCTCTCAAGAACCAGTTAGGAGTGGAAGAGATTGAGGAGCTTTTAGACTTGTTGGACCAGCATCCAATCAGTTTCGGGCGCTCAGAAACTGGAGAACAGCTTGTCTTTGTAGGAGATGTGGATATTACCCATCCTATCCGTGAAAATGAAGTGACCAATCATGTTTCTGCTATTGCAGCAATTCCTGAAGTACGTGAGAAACTAGTTTCTCTCCAACAAGAGATTGCCCAGCAAGGTGGGATTGTCATGGATGGTCGCGATATTGGGACTGTTGTATTGCCACAAGCAGAATTAAAAATCTTCCTAGTAGCTTCAGTCGATGAGAGAGCAGAGCGCCGTTACAAGGAAAATATTGCCAAGGGAATTGAAACAGACCTAGAAACCCTAAAAGGGGAAATTGCTGCGCGTGACTACAAGGATAGTCATCGTGAGACTTCACCTCTCAAACAAGCAGAGGATGCAGTTTACCTTGATACAACTGGTTTGAACATTCAAGAAGTAGTTGAAAAAATCAAAGCAGAAGCTGAAAAAAGAATGTAAATGTAGAGAAGCCGATAGATTGATATCGGTTTTTTTCTATATTTGTCAAAATGCTGATTTTAAGGTATAATAGTTGCTGTTCGAGAAATTTTGATTTTCAAAGAATAGTGAATGATGATAAGGAGAAACCATGAACAACCTACCAAATTGCCCAAAATGTAACTCAGAGTATGTCTACGAAGACGGTGCCCTACTGGTTTGCCCAGAGTGTGCTTATGAGTGGAATCCTGCTGAAGTTGCAGATATAGAAGAGGGCCTTGTTGCTATCGATGCCAACGGGAATAAATTGGCTGACGGTGATACTGTAACCCTCATCAAGGATTTGAAAGTAAAAGGTGCGCCAAAAGATTTGAAACAAGGGACGCGCGTGAAAAATATCCGCATCGTAGAGGGTGACCACAATATCGACTGTAAGATTGATGGCTTTGGTGCCATGAAACTCAAATCAGAGTTTGTGAAGAAAATTTAAGCATGTTAAAACACTATAAACTTGTATTTTATAGCCGTATCTTCTTGTTTCTAGCGGCTTTTACGGGAGTTTATCTTGAAATCGCCAAGCATGGTGGATTTGGGATGTTGCTCTATTATACGGTTCTGTCAAATCTGTTAGTAGCGATTTTTACGCTCTATCTTCTAAAGGTTATGAGCCGTTTAGGTGAAAATTGGCAAAGGCCAAGTCTGTTGCGCTTAAAAGGTGGGCTCACCATGAGTATCATGATTACCTGTGTGATTTACCATTTCCTCTTAGCGCCCATTGCGACTAATTTCTATACTCTGGAAAATTTCCTTTGCCACTATATCGTTCCCCTTTGGTTTTTAGCGGATACCCTCTTTTTTGACAAACAGGGTCAATACAAGATTTGGGATCCAGTTGTTTGGACGATTTTACCCTTGCTTTATATGATTTTTGCTCTTTTTAATGGCTTGGTATTGAAACTTGATGTTCCTAATTCTAAGGTCAGTCCCTTCCCTTACTTCTTTTTGAATGTAAACAAGGGTTGGGATGTTGTGTTCAAGTGGTGTCTGATTATCTTTGTTGCCTATATGGTGGCAGGATTTATCTTCTACTTTATTAAGCAAATCAAGAGAAAGTCATCCTAAGATACAAGGGCTTCATTTTCGAGTTTAAGAAGGAGTCTATACACCAAAGAGGCTTCTTCTTTTATTGCTTGTTTGATAACTATCAAAAGAGACAGAAGATTAAGAGAAAATATAGAAAGAGATTTCATGAAACAATTTTTAGAACGGGCCAGTATTTTGGCTCTCTCCCTCGTTTTGATTACATCCTTTTCCATCTCGAGTGCCCTGCCAGCCATGTTTGACTATTATCAAGGTTATCCTAAGGAACAAATTGAGCTCTTGGCGAGCTTGCCATCTTTTGGGATCATGATTATGTTACTACTAAATGGTTTTTTAGAAAAAATATTTCCTGAGCGATTACAGATTAGTTTGGGATTGTTAATTTTATCACTGAGTGGAACAGCACCCTTTTGGTATCAAGCCTATCCCTTTGTCTTTGGAACAAGGATTCTTTTTGGTTTAGGTGTTGGGATGATCAATGCTAAGGCAATTTCTATTATCAGTGAACGCTATCAAGGAAAAACGCGTATTCAGATGCTAGGGCTACGCGGTTCTGCAGAGGTTGTTGGGGCTTCTCTCATCACCTTGGCAGTCGGTCAGTTGTTGGCCTTTGGTTGGACAGCTACTTTCTTAGCCTATAGTGCTGGATTTTTGGTGCTGACCCTCTATCTGCTCTTTGTCCCTTATGGAAAAGAAAAGAAAGAAGTCAAGAAAAAAGCGAAGGAAGCAAGTCACTTAACTCGAGAAATGAAAGGCTTGATTTTTACCCTAGCTATAGAAGCAGCAGTGGTAGTTTGTACCAATACGGCTATTACCATCCGTATTCCAAGTTTGATGGTGGAAAGAGGACTTGGAGATGCCCAGTTATCTAGTTTTGTTCTTAGTGTCATGCAGTTAATCGGGATTGTGGCTGGTGTGAGTTTCTCTTTCTTGATTTCTATCTTTAAAGAGAAACTGCTCCTCTGGTCTGGTATTACCTTTGGCTTAGGGCAAATTGTGATTGCACTGTCTCCATCCTTGTGGGTAGTTGTAGCAGGGAGTATTCTAGCTGGTTTTGCCTACAGTGTAGCCTTGACGACGGTCTTTCAACTTGTCTCTGAAAGAATTCCAGCTAAACTCCTCAATCAAGCAACTTCATTTGCAGTTTTAGGCTGTAGTTTCGGAGCCTTTACGACTCCATTTGTTCTAGGTGCAATTGGCTTACTAACTCACAATGGGATGCTGGTCTTTGCTATCTTAGGATCTTGGTTGATTGTAACCTCTGTCTTTGTCATGTACCTACTTCAAAAGAGAGCTTAGGATTGATTCCTAAGTTTTCTTTCGGGATTTTTGTACCCAGACAATATTTGTTTTAGACCCTTGTTTATAGATTATTTTCTTGATAAAATAAAAGTTATGACAAGATATAAAGCAACTATTTCCTATGATGGTTACGCCTTTGCTGGTTTTCAGCGCCAGCCTCATGCGCGTAGCGTTCAGGAAGAAATTGAAAAAACCTTGACTAGATTGAATAAGGGGAAAGCCATCACTGTTCACGGTGCTGGTAGAACTGATAGTGGGGTTCATGCCCTGGGACAGGTGCTTCATTTTGACCTACCTTATCAGATGGATGAGGAGAAGCTCCGTTTTGCTTTGGACACTCAGTCTCCTGAAGATATTGATGTGATTTCAATTGAGCTTGTGGCGGATGATTTTCATTGTCGTTATGCCAAGCACAGTAAGACCTATGAGTTTATCGTAGACAGGGGCCGTCCCAAAAATCCTATGCGTCGTCACTATGCCACCCACTTTCCTTATCCGCTTGATGTGGAACGGATGCAGAAGGCTGTCAAAAAGCTAGAGGGCACCCACGATTTCGCCGGTTTTACAGCCTCTGGAACCAGTGTGGAAGACAAGGTTCGCACCATTACAGAAGCTAGTTTAACAGTTGATGAGACAGGTCAGTTTTTGACCTTTACCTTTTCAGGAAATGGTTTCTTGTATAAGCAGATTCGTAATATGGTGGGGACACTGCTCAAAATCGGAAATAATCGAATGCCAGTAGAGCAGATTGACCTGATATTGGAGAAAAAGGACAGGCAACTTGCAGGTCCCACTGCAGCACCTAATGGTTTGTATTTAAAGGAGATTCGTTATGAAGAATAATCGTATTTTAGCACTTTCAGGAAATGATATTTTTAGTGGTGGTGGATTGTCCGCTGATTTGGCTACTTATACCTTGAACGGCTTGCATGGCTTTGTAGCAGTGACTTGCTTGACAGCTTTAACAGAAAAGGGCTTTGAAGTCTTTCCAACTGACGATGTCATTTTTCAACATGAATTAGATAGCTTGCGTGATGTGGAGTTTGGGGGAATTAAGATTGGTCTTCTTCCTACTGTCAGTGTGGCTGAGAAGGCCTTGGACTTTATCAAACAACGCCCAGGAGTGCCTGTGGTTCTGGATCCTGTCTTGGTCTGCAAGGAAACGCACGACGTAGCAGTTAGTGAACTCTGCCAAGAGTTGATTCGCTTTTTCCCTCATGTCAGTGTGATTACGCCTAATCTTCCTGAAGCAGAATTATTGGCTGGTCAGGAAATCAAAACCTTGGAAGACATGAAAGCTGCAGCGCAGAAATTGCATGACTTAGGAGCGCCAGCAGTCATTATCAAGGGAGGCAATCGACTTAGTCAGGACAAGGCTGTAGATGTCTTTTATGACGGACAAACCTTTACAGTCCTAGAAAATCCTGTCATCCAAGGGCAAAATGCTGGTGCAGGTTGTACCTTTGCTTCTAGCATTGCCAGTCACTTGGTTAAAGGTGATGAACTTTTACCAGCAGTAGAAAGCTCTAAGGCTTTCGTTTATCGTGCCATTGCACAAGCAGATCAGTATGGAGTAAGACAATATGAAGCAAACCAAAACAACTAAAATCGCCCTTGTATCCCTATTAACCGCCCTTTCTGTGGTTCTAGGTTATTTCTTAAAAATTCCAACACCGACAGGCATTCTAACTCTTTTAGATGCGGGTGTTTTCTTTGCGGCCTTCTACTTTGGTAGTCGTGAAGGGGCTGTAGTAGGAGGACTAGCAGGTTTCTTGATTGACCTCTTATCAGGCTATCCTCAATGGATGTTCTTTAGCTTGGTCAACCATGGCTTGCAAGGATTTTTCGCAGGATTTAAAGGAAAAACTCAGTGGGTAGGCCTTATCTTAGCAACTATTGCCATGGTAGGGGGTTACGCGTTGGGTTCTACTTTGATGAATGGCTGGGCAGCAGCCCTACCAGAAATCTTACCAAATTTCATGCAAAATATGGTAGGGATGATTGTAGGATTTATTCTTAGTCAAAGTATCAAGAAGATTAAGTAAAGAGACTGAGTCAAAAGTCTTTCAAATAAGAAAAACGCATAGTATCAGGTGTTTGAACCTTGATACTATGCGTTTTATTGTGGGAAGATTTTATACTCTTCGAAAATCTCTTCAAACCGCGTCAACGTTGCCTTGCCGTAGATATGGTTACTGACTTCGTCAGTTCTATCCACAACCTCAAAACAGTGTTTTGAGCTGACTTCATCAGTCTTATCTGCAATCTCAAAACATTGTTTTGAGCAACCTGCGGCTAGCTTCCTAGTTTGCACTTTGATTTTCATTGAGTATAAAGAGGCTGAGTCAAAAGTCTTTCAAATAAGAAAAACGCATAGTATCAGGTGTTGAAAACCTTGATACTATGCGTTTTATTGTGGGAAGATTTTATACTCTTCGAAAATCTCTTCAAACCGCGTCAACGTCGCCTTGCCATATATATGTGACTGACTTCGTCAGTCTTATCTGCAACCTCAAAACATTGTTTTGAGCAACCTGCGGCTAGTTTCCTAGTTTGCTCTTTGATTTTCATTGAGTATTAGATGAATATTAATCAAAATAAAGCAAATCTTTGCTGGTGCTTGTAAAGAGGTCAAATCCATCCTTGGTAACAACACCGCAGTCTTCGATACGAACACCGACTTTACCAGGGATATAGATACCTGGTTCAACAGAGAAGCACATGCCTTCTTCGATGACCATGTCGTTTCCTTCCATGATAGATGGGAATTCGTGGACATCCATACCGATACCATGACCGAGACGGTGGTTGAAGTACTCGCCGTAACCAGCTTTTTCGATGACCTCACGGGCAGCGCGATCCACTTCATGGGCAGTCACACCTGGCTTGATAAAGTTAAGAGCAGCTTGTTGGGCTTCAAGAGTCAAGTTATAAATATCTTTCTTGAATTGGTCTGGTTTACCAACAGCGACTGTACGAGTCATATCTGAAGCATAGCCGTTGACCAGAACACCGAGGTCAAAGAGGAGAAGAGCATCATTTTCAACCTTATTAGCTGCTGGAATACCGTGTGGATTTGCAGCATTATCACCAGTCAAGACCATGGTATCAAAACTCATTTCATAGCCTTCACGTTTCATGGCAAAGTCGATTTGGGCGATGATATCTGTCTCAGTCTTATCAAGAGAAATATTGTCAAACCCCACTTTAACAGCCTTGTCCGCATAGAGACCTGCAACCATCATTTTTTGCACTTCGTCAGCTGATTTGATGAGGCGCATGCGTTGGATATGAGGTGTGAGATTTTCAAACTCAGCAGTTTCAAAAACGGTTTTTAAACCATGATATTTTGTCAAGATGAGATTGTCAAACTCAACAGCGACACGTTTGAAGTCAAGTTGTGGAAGAGCATGTTTCATTTTTTGCCATGGATTTTCAGAATCCACATAGCCCACAACTGGGAAGGAAACAGTGCTAGTAGCACGCTCCACTTCAAGGGCTGGGACAAAGAGGAGGGGTTCCTGATCCGCTATGACAAAAAGGAACATCTGGCGTTCATGGGGATCACTGTAAAAGCCAGTGAGGTAATTGATTGTGACGGGGTCAGATACGACAGCGACGTCTAGTTTTTCTGATTCAAGATATGTTACGATTTGTTGTAATTTAGACATATGCTACCTTCTTTCTACCCCTCTATTTTGGCAAAAAAAGTGAGAAAATGCAAGGGAGAAGGGTAAAAGAAAAGACAAAAAGAACTCCGACAAGATAATGGAGTTCTTTGATATAGTTTCACTTTGTTTAAGAAAACTCAGCCTTACTTTTGACATCACTGTATTCTTCAGCGATTTCTTGGCTGAGAATGTCTTCATAAGCAGGGAGTTGAATGTCCTGACCATATTTCTTCTTGAGGGCTGTAGTGACTAGGCGATAAGCTAGATTGGCATTACGAGAGAGGATAGGCCCGTGGAAGTAGGAACCAAAGACATTCTTGTAATGAACCCCTTCGCCGACCTTTTCTTCGTTGTTTCCATTTCCATAGACAACCTGTCCCAGCGGTTTTTGGTCGTCTGAGAGGAAGGTACGGCCCTGATGATTCTCAAAACCATAGTAGGTTTCATCGAAATCTTCATTGTGAATCTTGATGTCACCGATAAAACGGTTATTGGTCTGGTTGAGGGTGTAGTGGCCCATGACCCCTAGTCCTTCGATGCGTCTCCCTGAAGCTTCAACATAATATTGCCCCAATAGTTGGAAACCACCACATATAGCCAGAACCACACCGTCGTTTTGGATGTAGTTGTCAATGCTCTCTTTTTTAGCAGGTAGGTCGTCTGCAATAATACTTTGTTCAAAGTCTTGACCGCCACCGAAAAAGGCGATGTCGTAGTGATTTTCGTCAAAGTCATCATGGAGTGAAACGATGTCAACGGTCACATGGGCCCCCAGTTTTTCAGCCACATACTTGAGCATGAGGATATTTCCATTGTCCCCATAGGTATTCATGAGGTTTCCGTAGAGGTGGGCAATGTTGATCTGATAGGGGTAATTGCCAGCTTTTGAGGAAAGTGAAGTATAAACCATTAGTTCATCTCCTTTCTAACAATCTGACGACTAGCCAGCAGTTCGCGGAATTCAAGCATAGCAGTATAGGTAGCCAGAATATAAGCATGCTTGCAGTCTTGGTTCTTAATGGTCTTAAGAACTTGTTCCAGACTACTTGTTTCAGTGATTTTCTCAGCTGGATAGCCTGTTACTCGTAGACGACGAGCGATTTCAGAATGACGAACACCGCCAGCGTTGATTTCAGGGATGTCCATCTCAGTGATTTGTTCAAAATCAGCATCCCAGATCCAGCTTGTATCAATTCCGTCTGCATAGTTAGCGTTAAGGAGGACAGATAGGCTAAATGGATAAGGTGCTAGTTTAATCATTTCGATAGCTTGGGTTGCACCGACTGGATTTTTAATTAAGACAAGGGTACATTCCTTGTCACCGATATGGAAGGTTTCTTGGCGTCCAAAGACAGCACGGCTCTTATCAAATCCCTGTTTGATGAGTTGTGAATCTGCACCAAGGAAACGGGCGATGGCAACCGCAGCTAGGGCGTTGTAGATATTGTAGAGACCACCGATTTGAATACCGTATTCTTGTCCGTCAATGACAAAGCGAGAGCGATTGTTGGTCAACTCAACTAGTTCTGTCAAACGATAGTCGAGATCAGGACGTTTACATCCGCAGCCTTCACAGATATAGGCACCCAAGTTTGCATAGGTATTATGCTCGTATTTGAGGATGCCTTGACAGTCAGGACAGAGAATCCCTTCTGTATTATAGTGAGCCAGCTGGGCTGGTCCTTTCTCCAAGTCAAAACCAAAATACTCTACAGGATTTGGAATAGCTGGCTTGTAGAAAAGTGGACTGTCTCCATTAAGGAGAACAGTGGCAGTAGGCACCTTACGAATAGCATCCAAAATCATCTTGTAAGTTGTGTAAATCTCACCATAGCGGTCCATCTGATCACGGAAAATGTTAGTAATGACAAAAAGGCTAGGATGGATATAGTCACAGATACGAGAAAGACTGGCTTCGTCAATTTCGAGAACGGCAATATTTTTCCCAGTTTTAGAAGATTTGGCTGTTAAGAAGGTTGTCGCAATTCCTGTAATCATGTTGGCACCGCTTGGGTTGGTCAGAACTTGACCATAAACCTCTTTTAAAATGCCGACAGTGAGGGCGGTTGTCAAGGTTTTTCCGTTGGTTCCAGTGACCACGACAATCTCGTAGTTCTTAGCTAGATTTTGTAAAATATCTTTATCAAATTGAAGGGCAAGTTTTCCTGGGAGCGTACTTCCACGACCAAGACGGTTCAAGATGAAGTGGGAAGAACGCCCAGCTAGGAGACCCAAAGTAGTTTTTAATTTCATGTTTCTATTATATCATACTGCGCCCAGCAGTCCAATAACTAAAGTAACCTCTAAGATCAACTAAAGAAGTAACCTTAGAGGTGCTTTTTAGGTTCTGATTAAACCAATCAAATACAATATCTTTGAATTTGATAACTTTGGCAACTTTAAGAAATAAATCTTTCTTGCTCTGAACATAAGAAAGGAGAGGACATCAATTACCTTCTGCAGGTTTTAAAATTTCATTAATCCATTATAGTTGACAAAGATACCTAACTTTTGGGATTTAGATTATTTTTTGGAAAGTCTCTTTTATAATAAATTACGAATTTTTTCTTTTATAAATGCGTTAAGAGGATAGTGTTTATCAAGATATTCTAGGAGTGCCTGAGCAGATTCAGAAATTCGTTCGTAACCTTGCAAAAAGTAGGGTAATTGTTTGGCTTCATTTGGATAACCTTTTTCAAATCGTCTGTTGCTGTTAAAAATATCTATAAAATTAGATTTAGAAGTTTTTTCCAAATTGATTAGTTCAGTCCAGAGCTTGACAGATCTGTTTTGGATGAAATCATAAGCAGCCAATTTTTCCCCTCGTTGATAGCGACCTAGTCCTATATATAGGTTGCATAAAATTTCTCCCAACAGCCATTCACGATCTCTATTTTCTTTTGATGGCAATCTTTGTGGCTGGCAGATTGTTCCATCAAAACCGACCTCCTTCCAGATAATTTTGCCTTCAGCGAAAGGAATGTTTACTAGTTCGTGAGCTTCAAAGATAGCAAATTCACAAAAAACATCATCTTCAAATAGAACTTTATGTCCGTCCACTGTATTTTGGTAGTGAAATGCAATTGGTTCTAGATTACTTAACCAAGTTAGATCCTGGATATAGGCCTGCTTGTAGCCATCTTTTACAATAACAAAGAAATCCAAATCGGAGTACTGATCCAATCGTTCTCTTTCTGATCCGCAAGAACCAAGTGCCAGCAAAGCTAGTGCTTGTCTAGAATCTTTTAGAGACTGACCAATATCATCTAGTCTTTGTAATAGTAATTCTGTTTTATTCATATCGTTACCTCATTGTTTCTTGTTTACAGACATTATATAGTTAATATTTTCGAAAGTCAATTTCATCCCATACCAAATATATACTAATGTGATATGGGATTTCTTTCGATATTTTTTACAATGATAAAGTTTAAACATTTTGCGGAGTATTGCTCATATTATCAAGAACGAAGAAATTTGAAGTATTCTTTCGATGAAAATATACATACGACCCGCGCGAAGAGTGCCTAATTTACCTAATTAGGCACGAAACAATCATTGCAAAATATCTTTTTAAATTACTCATAAAACGATGAGTTGAAGCGAGTTATTCAAAGTCATATGTATTGCTGATATTTGAAAGAGTGACCTGAAACTCAATATATAATTAGGACTGCTAAATAAAGTTTGGCTATTATATCACAAAAGAGGGAAAAGACAGATTTGGTGTTTCGCAGAAGCAAAAACAGCCCGAAGAGAGCTGTCAGTTAAGATGAGATTTCAACTTAAATTGCAAACAAGTCATTCAAGTTCTCAGCCAAGGTTGGGTGAGTGAAGATTTGTTTTGTGAAGTAAGTGTAAGGAATCTTGTTGTCCATAGCAACAGTGATGATGTTGATGATTTCTTGAGAACCTTCTGAGAAGATGCTTGCTCCAAGAATTTCTTTTGTTTCAGTATTAACAACAGCTTTGAAAGCTCCGCGAAGGTCTCCATTTACATGGCCACGAGGCATTGCTGCAACAGGGATTTCTTTCACTGCGTATGGAAGTTTCAAATCAGCTGCTTGGCTTTCAGTCAAACCTACTTGTGAAAGTGCAGGTGTGATGAACATAGTGTTTGGTACATTGAGACGGTCTTCAAGTGTGTAGCTACCATCTCCAGCAAGGTAGCTGTAGACAACACGGAAGTCATCCAGTGAAATGTAAGTAAATTGAAGGCCACCGTTGACATCTCCAACTGCAAAGACACCAGGAACGTTTGTTTGACAATGTTTGTCTACTTTAATAGCACCACGTTCAGTTAGTTCAATATCTGTATTTTCAAGTTGAAGTGGTTCTACATTTGGTTTACGTCCAGTTGCGTAGAGAAGGGCATCGAAACGGTAAGTTTCGTTTTCAGTTACGACAAGGACTTGGTCACCGTCATTTTTAATTTCAGTAGTACGGATATTTTGAAGCAATTCAATACCGTCTTCTTCCATGTATTGTTTAGCAAGAGCTGCGATGGAAGGTTCTGCACGAGGAAGGAAAGTATCCAAGGCATCTAGGACTGTAACCTTGCTTCCAAGTTTGTTGTAAAGGCCAGCAAATTCAAGACCGATATTTCCACCACCAAGGACTCCAAGGTTTTCAGGCAATTTGTCCAAGTTTTGGATACCTGTTGAGTCAAAGACGTTTTTGCTTGTAGCAAGTCCAGGGATTGGCAAAACATTTGAAACGGCACCAGTGTTGATGACGATTGTTTCAGCAGTCAGTTCTTTCTTTTCATCACCAGCTTGGATTTCGATGACTTTATTTGAAAGGAAGTGAGCTTCCGCATCAAAGATATCTACGCCTGTACCAGCAACAGTCGCATAGTTTTTACCGTTGAGGCGACCAGTGATAGTGTTTTTAGTAGCAATCACTTCTTCAAAAGATAAGTCTTTCTCAGCAGCAACTAACAAAGTTTTAGTTGGGATACAACCGATGTTGATACAAGTTCCACCATACATAGCTTTGCTACGTTCAACGAGGGCAACTTTTTTGCCAGCTGAAGCCAATTTACCTGCTAGTGTTTTACCAGCTTTACCAAATCCGATAACGATTAAATCATAAGTTAACATTTAGAGTTCCTCCTATTCGAATTTCATTCTAGCACAAGAAAAAAACTTTTGCACAATTCTGCTACGCTTTAAAAAAGTTTATGAAATAGTGGAAAGTTTACTTTATTCTTTCAGAAAAATCGTTTACATGACATTATCGATGGATTTAACTATCTTTTGCTCTAGTCTTGTGTTATACTAGATAGGTTGCAAAGAAAACAGTACTTTTCTTTTGTGGAAAAGAAGCAACACGATTTTATATCCAGTATATGAAAATACGTCATAAAAAGAAAAGTATAAACTAAGCCCTATAGGGTGGCTTCGCACCACCTTTAGAAAGAAGAATAACGTGAAATTTAATGAATTAAACTTGTCTGCTGATTTGCTAGCAGAGATTGAAAAAGCTGGTTTTGTAGAAGCTAGTCCGATCCAAGAACAAACTATTCCCTTGGCTCTCGAAGGCAAGGATGTTATCGGTCAAGCTCAGACTGGTACAGGAAAAACTGCAGCCTTTGGCTTGCCTACCCTTGAAAAAATCCGTACAGAAGAGGCGACCATCCAAGCCTTGGTTATCGCTCCAACTCGTGAACTCGCTGTCCAAAGTCAAGAAGAACTCTTCCGCTTTGGTCGTAGTAAGGGAGTCAAAGTCCGTTCAGTATATGGCGGATCAAGCATTGAAAAGCAAATTAAGGCTCTTAAATCTGGTGCCCATATCGTGGTGGGAACTCCAGGTCGCCTCTTGGACTTGATTAAACGCAAGGCCTTGAAATTACAAGATATTGAAACTCTTATCCTTGACGAAGCGGATGAAATGCTCAACATGGGCTTCCTTGAAGATATCGAAGCAATTATTTCTCGTGTCCCTGAAAGCCGTCAAACCTTACTTTTCTCAGCAACTATGCCAGATGCCATCAAACGTATCGGTGTTCAGTTTATGAAAGAACCTGAACATGTGAAAATTGCTGCCAAGGAATTGACAACAGAATTGGTTGACCAATACTATATCCGAGTTAAAGAACAAGAAAAATTTGATACCATGACTCGTCTTATGGATGTGGAACAACCTGAGCTTGCTATCGTATTTGGTCGTACAAAACGCCGTGTAGATGAATTGACTCGTGGTTTGAAAATCCGTGGCTTCCGTGCAGAAGGAATTCATGGAGACCTAGACCAAAACAAACGTCTTCGTGTCCTTCGTGACTTTAAAAATGGCAATCTTGATGTTTTGGTTGCGACAGACGTTGCAGCGCGTGGCTTGGATATTTCAGGTGTGACCCATGTCTATAACTACGATATTCCACAAGATCCTGAAAGTTATGTTCACCGTATCGGTCGTACAGGTCGTGCTGGTAAGTCAGGTCAGTCTATTACTTTCGTATCACCAAATGAAATGGGCTACCTCCAAATCATTGAAAACTTGACTAAGAAACGCATGAAAGGCCTCAAACCTGCAAGTGCAGAAGAAGCCTTCCAAGCTAAAAAACAGGTAGCTCTCAAGAAAATTGAACGTGATTTTGCAGATGAGACTATCCGTGCCAACTTTGAGAAATTTGGTAAGGATGCTCGTAAGCTAGCTGCCGAATTTACTCCAGAAGAATTGGCAATGTATATCTTGAGTCTGACTGTTCAAGACCCAGATAGTCTTCCTGAAGTGGAGATTGCACGTGAAAAACCACTGCCATTTAAACCATCAGGTAATGGCTTCGGTGGTAAAGCTAAGGGAGGTCGTCGTGGAGATGACCGTCGTGATAATCGCCGTGGAGACAACCGTCGTGGTCGTCGTGATGATTTCAAAAAAGGAAGTCGTGGCAATGATCGTTTTGATAAAGACAGACGTTACCGTAATAAAGACAATAAAAAACCACGCAATACTTCAAGTGAAAAGCAAACAGGCTTTGTTATTCGTAATAAGGGCGATAAATAAGAAAAAGCGGTTCAAAATGAATCGCTTTTTTATATAAGGAGACCGAATGGAAAAGAAAGATAGATAAAATAGATATATTATCTTCTTGTAATATTATAATACACAAAAATAGGGGACTTGTCAATAGAAAAGAAGCAATTTAATTAAAAATATTCTTGTTTTTTCAAATTGCAATTAAATAAGCAATTTTCAGATAATAATTGAAAATTTAAGCTGTTTATGTTATAATGATAGCGATTAAATTCGAGGTGAAAAATGGCACATTTATTAGAAAAAACAAGAAAAATTACTTCTATCCTGAAGCGCTCAGAGGAGCAGTTGCAGGAAGAACTTCCCTACAATGCGATTACCCGTCAATTGGCAGACATTATTGATTGTAATGCTTGTATTGTTAACAGCAAGGGACGTCTCCTTGGTTATTTTATGCGTTACAAAACCAATACAGATCGTGTAGAGCAATTCTTCCAAACTAAGATTTTCCCAGATGACTACATTCAAGGTGCGAATATGATCTACGATACAGAAGCCAATCTGACAGTTGATCATGATTTGAGTATTTTCCCTGTGGAAAGTCGTGCTGACTTTCCAGATGGTTTGACGACCATTGCACCGATTCATGTATCAGGGATTCGCCTTGGCTCTTTGATTATTTGGCGCAATGATAAAAAATTCGAAGATGAGGACTTGATTCTTGTTGAAATTGCGAGTACCGTTGTTGGGATTCAACTCCTTAATTTCCAACGTGAAGAAGATGAGAAAAATATTCGCCGCCGTACTGCTGTTACCATGGCGGTTAATACCCTTTCTTACTCCGAACTTCGTGCTGTTTCAGCAATTTTAGGGGAATTAAATGGAAATGAAGGGCAGTTGACTGCGTCTGTGATTGCAGACCGTATCGGAATCACTCGCTCTGTGATTGTCAATGCCCTTCGTAAACTTGAGTCTGCAGGGATTATTGAAAGTCGCTCACTTGGAATGAAGGGAACCTATCTTAAGGTTTTGATTTCAGATATTTTTGAAGAAGTGAAGAAAAGAGATTACTAATGACTAAGGCTTTAATTTCGATTGATTATACAGAAGATTTTGTTGCTGATAGTGGAAAATTGACAGCAGGCGCTCCAGCTCAGGCGATTTCGGATGCCATCAGCAAGGTAACTCGATTAGCTTTTGAACGAGGGGATTACATCTTCTTTACTATCGATGCTCATGAAGAAAACGATTGTTTTCATCCAGAAAGTAAACTATTTCCTCCTCACAATTTGATTGGGACTAGTGGACGGAATTTATACGGAGATTTGGGGACCTTTTATCAAGAACATGGTTCAGAAAGTCGTGTCTTTTGGATGGATAAACGCCATTACTCAGCTTTTTCAGGGACTGACCTGGATATCCGTTTGAGAGAGCGTCGAATTTCTACAGTTATCTTAACAGGAGTCTTGACGGATATCTGTGTCCTGCATACAGCTATAGATGCCTATAATCTAGGATATGACATCGAGATTGTTAAACCAGCTGTTGCATCTATCTGGCCTGAAAATCACCAATTTGCCCTAGGTCATTTCAAAAATACACTCGGAGCTAAGTTAGTAGATGAAAATCTAAATGAAATTTCAGAGTAATTTGGTAGATGAAATGAAAAATTTTGAAAAAAAGTGTTGACAAGCATCCCAAAAGTTGATATACTAGTAAAGTAATCGACGCGGGGATGGCGGAATTGGCAGACGCGCAGGACTAAGGATCCTGTGACCGCTTTAGGTCGTGAGGGTTCAAGTCCCTCTCTCCGCATAGGATAAGAGTTAGCTGAGGCTAGCTCTTTTTTTCATCTAGTTAAAGTAGAGCAAAAAAATTTTTGCTCTTTTTTCGTATTTCATAAACATTTCATATTTGGGTTTTATAATAGTCTTACAAATATGGAGGTGACAAATGAATCCAATCCAAAGAGCTTGGGCTTATGTCAGTAGAAAACGACTGAGAAGTTTTATTTTATTTCTGATTTTGCTTGTCCTATTGGCCGGAATTTCAGCCTGTTTGACTCTGATGAAGTCCAACAAAACAGTTGAAACCAATCTTTACAAATCACTCAATACATCTTTTTCTATTAAAAAGATAGAAAATGGACAGAATTTTAAGTTGTCGGACTTATCATCCGTGAGCCAGATTAAGGGGCTGGAAAATGTCTCTCCTGAATTCGAAACGGTCGCAAAACTGAAAGACAAGGAAGCGGTGAGTGGCGAGCAGAGCGTAGAACGTGATGATTTGTCAGCTGCGGACAAGAACTTGGTTAGTTTAACGGCTCTTGAAGATTCAGCCAAGGATGTCACCTTTACCAGCTCGGCTTTCAACTTAAAAGAAGGTCGCCACCTTCAAAAAGGGGAATCAAAGAAAATTCTCATCCACGAAGAGTTGGCTAAGAAGAACGGTCTTTCGCTTCATGACAAGATTAGCTTGGATGCTGGTCAGTCAGAATCAGGAAAAGGACAAACAGTTGAGTTTGAGATTGTCGGCATCTTTTCTGGTAAAAAACAAGAGAAATTCACAGGCTTGTCTTCCGACTTCAGTGAAAACCAGGTCTTTACAGACTATGAAAGTAGCCAAACTCTTTTGGGAAATAGTGAACCGCAAGTCAGTGCAGCGCGCTTCTATGTAGAAAATCCTAAGGAAATGGACGAACTCATGAAGCAGGTAGAAAACTTGTCTTTGGAGAATCAAGGCTATCAAGTCGAAAAGGAAAACAAGGCTTTTGAACAAATCAAAGACTCAGTTGCAACCTTCCAAACCTTCCTAACCATCTTCCTTTATGGGATGTTGATAGCTGGAGCTGGAGCCTTAATTTTGGTCTTGTCTCTCTGGTTGAGAGAACGGGTCTACGAAGTGGGAATCCTTCTGGCACTTGGAAAAGGTAAGAGTTCAATCTTCCTACAGTTCTGTTTAGAGGTAGTTTGGGTATCTCTTGGTGCTCTGCTTCCAGCATTTGCTACAGGAAATGCAATCACAACTTATCTACTCCAAACTCTATTAGCAAGTGGAGATCAGGCAGTCTTACAAGACACGCTAGCCAAAGCAAGCAGTTTATCAACCTACATCCTATCTTTTGCAGAATCCTATGTTTTTCTAGTTCTGCTTAGTTGCTTATCTGTAGCCCTTTGTTTCCTATTCTTATTTAGAAAATCACCGAAAGAAATTTTATCATCTATTAGTTAAGAAGGAGAAATCATGACTTTATTACAAATACAAGACCTTACCTACCGTTATAAGAACACTGCTGAAGCAGTCCTATATCAGATCAATTATAATTTTGAACCCGGGAAATTTTACAGTATTATTGGTGAGTCAGGAGCAGGAAAATCCACACTCTTGTCCCTACTTGCTGGTCTAGATAGTCCTGTTGAAGGTTCTATCCTTTTTCAAGGAGAGGATATTCGTAAGAAGGGGTATTCTTACCATCGCATGCACCATATTTCCCTGGTCTTTCAAAATTATAACTTGATAGATTATCTTTCTCCACTGGAAAATATCCGCTTGGTCAACAAAAAGGCAAGCAAGGATACACTGCTTGAGCTTGGTTTGGATGAAAGTCAGATCAAGCGGAATGTTCTCCAGTTATCAGGTGGTCAACAGCAACGTGTTGCCATTGCTCGTAGTTTGGTCTCAGAAGCTCCAGTTATTCTAGCTGATGAACCAACAGGAAATCTAGACCCTAAAACTGCTGGAGATATTGTCGAACTGCTCAAATCACTTGCCCAGAAAACAGGTAAATGTGTCATCGTCGTAACCCACAGCAAAGAAGTGGCACAAGCATCAGATATTACACTTGAGTTGAAGGACAAGAAACTGACTGAAACTCGCAATACTACAAAATAAGATGAGCTTTTTCTCTTAGAACTATAAAATAGAACAAAATCTAGAAAGGGAACCTATGTTACACAACGCATTTGCCTATGTTACAAGGAAGTTTTTCAAATCGATCGTCATCTTCCTGATTATTCTCCTCATGGCGAGCTTGAGTTTGGTCGGCTTGTCGATCAAGGGAGCTACTGCCAAGGCTTCTCAGGAGACCTTTAAAAATATCACCAATAGCTTCTCCATGCAAATCAATCGTCGCGTTAATCAAGGAACGCCACGTGGTGCTGGGAATATTAAGGGTGAAGATATCAAAAAAATCACCGAAAACAAGGCTATCGAGTCTTATGTTAAACGCATCAACGCTATCGGAGATTTGACTGGCTATGAACTCATCGAAACCCCAGATACCAAGAAAAATCTGACACCTGACCGTGCTAAACATTTTGGAAGTAGCTTGATGATTACAGGTGTCAATGACTCCTCTAAAGAAGACAAGTTTGTCTCTGGTTCTTATAAACTGGTTGAAGGAGAGCACTTAACAAACGACGACAAGGACAAGGTCCTCCTGCACAAGGACTTGGCAGCCAAATACGGCTGGAAAGTAGGGGACAAGGTTAAACTGGACTCTAATGTCTATGATGCTGACAATGAAAAAGGAGCCAAGGAAACAGTCGAAGTGACCATTAAGGGACTCTTTGATGGTCACAATAAGTCGGCAGTTACCTACTCACAAGAACTTTACGAAAACACAGCTATCACAGACATTCACACTGCTGCAAAACTTTATGGATATACAGAAGACACAGCCATTTATGGGGACGCAACCTTCTTTGTAACAGCAGACAAGAACTTGGATGATGTCATGAAAGAATTGAATGGTATCAGTGGTATCAACTGGAAGAGCTACACACTCGTTAAGAGCTCATCTAACTACCCAGCTCTTGAGCAATCCATCTCTGGTATGTACAAGATGGCCAACCTCCTCTTCTGGGGTAGCTTGAGTTTCTCAGTTCTTCTCCTTGCCCTCTTGCTCAGCCTTTGGATCAATGCCCGTCGCAAGGAAGTGGGAATTCTCCTCTCTATCGGTCTCAAGCAGGCAAGTATCTTGGGTCAATTCATCACAGAATCCATCTTGATTGCCATCCCTGCTTTCGTTTCTGCTTACTTCCTAGCCAACTATACAGCTCGTGCAATCGGAAACACTGTTCTTGCCAATGTAACTTCTGGTGTTGCCAAACAGGCTAGCAAGGCTGCTCAAGCCTCTAACCTTGGTGGTGGTGCAGAAGTAGATGGCTTTAGTAAGACCTTGTCGAGTCTAGACATTTCTATTCAGACATCAGACTTTATCATCGTCTTTGTCCTTGCCTTGGTTCTAGTGGTTCTCGTTATGGCGCTTGCTTCAAGCAATCTCCTTAGAAAACAACCAAAAGAGCTTCTGCTGGATAGCGAATAAATTTGAAAAAATTAGTCTAAAAATAGAGACTACATCTTATTTTTCTATTCAAGAATGGTGGATAGAGAATGGCTATTTAACAATTCAAAATAGAGCCGAAAGCAGTGGTGAAAATCATTGCTTTCAGTTGCTTTCTTTGTACTTTAGTACTTAAACATGATATACTAAAGCTATGGAATTTATTAGAAAGGAATTTCACAACTTATATATGGAATTGTGCATAAGAATCTATAGAAACTTTATCTTGAAAATAGATAGATAAATCTGTAGAAGCCTGTGCATATCGCAAACATAGGCTAGCAGGCCTAGGCAGGGTCTACTTTGGAAAATATAGATTAGTGAGGAAAAATAAACATTATGAGACAAACAAATGTTAGAGGAACATTATCCCTCCGTGGTTTTAGAAAATTAAGAACTGGTGCAATTGTTGCGACAGGTGTGATTTTATTGGGGCTGAGCTTTTTAGCTCCAACTGTTTCCGCTAATGAACAAGATGGTGTTTGGGTAGCCAGAACAGTTGCAGAAGTAAAAGCTGATATTCAACATATAGACAATTTATCACACTACACAATTAAGTGGGGAGATACACTGAGTGCTATTAGTGGAGCAACAGGGCTATCTGTTGATAGTTTGGTTGAGATAAATCGTATTGCAAATAGAGATTTGATTTTTGCTAATAATAAATTGTATTTTAGCGAAGAGGCTTTTCTAAAAGATGGAAATACAGAAGTAAAAAGACAGCGAGTGTCGATTGCTAATTCTGGTAGCTGTCAAAGTTATGAAGTTGAAACAAAGACAGATACTGTAACTGGAGAGCAAACTACTACTGTTAAACAAACGACACCAGTAGTTGTGGAAACACCAGCAGTATCAGTACCGAAATCAGAAACCTCAGTCTCAGTTGCGCCAAAAGTGGAAGAGCCAGCGACACCAGCACCGAAAGAAGAGAAGCCAGCAACACCAGCGCCAAAAGCGGAAGAGCCAGCGACACCAGCACCAAAAGCGGAAGAGCCAGCGACACCGGCACCGAAAGAAGAGAAGCCAGCGACACCGGCACCGAAAGAAGAGAAGCCAGTAACACCAGTGCCAAAAGTGGAAGAGCCAGCGACACCGGCACCGAAAGAAGAGAAGCCAGCGACACCAGCACCGAAAGAAGAGAAACCAGCAACACCAGCGCCAAAAGTGGAAGAGCCAGCGACTCCAGCACCGAAAGCAGAAGAGCCAGTAACTCCAGCACCGAAAGCAGAAGAGCCAGTAACTCCAGCACCGAAAGTGGAAGAACCAACGACTCCAGCGCCGAAAGAAGAGACTCCATCAACTCCAACACCGAAAGCAGAAGAACCAGTGACCCCAGCGCCAAAAGTGGAAGAGCCAGTAACTCCAGCACCGAAAGCTGAAGAGCCAGTAACTCCAGCACCGAAAGTGGAAGAACCAAC
Source organism: Streptococcus mitis (assembly GCA_001914195.1). Classification (GTDB taxonomy): domain Bacteria; phylum Bacillota; class Bacilli; order Lactobacillales; family Streptococcaceae; genus Streptococcus; species Streptococcus mitis_F. The sequence goes on from MKYF01000014.1 coordinate 26,097, forward strand.
GACCCCAGCACCGAAAGCTGAAGAACCAGTGACTCCAGCGCCGAAAGCAGAAGAGCCATCGACTCCAGCACCGAAAGTGGAAGAACCAGTGACTCCAGCGCCGACAGAAGAGAAACCATCAACTCCAACACCGAAAGCAGAAGAGCCAACGACCCCAGCACCGAAAGTGGAAGATCCATCAACTCCAGCACCAAAAGCAGAAGAGCCAACGACCCCAGCACCGAAAGCAGAAGAACCAGCAGCTCCAGCGCCGAAAGCAGAAGAACCATCGACTCCAGCTCCGAAAGCGGAAGATCCATCAACTCCAGCGCCGAAAACTGAAGAAGAAAAGTTATTAGAGGAAACTAAACAGGATAGCATAAGAGAAAATATTGACGCAGTTGTTAATATTAAATTAGTGGAAATTGAAAAGATTGAAAATTCAGCTGAAAAAGAAGAATTAAAAGCAAAATTAGCTGAGTTAAGGAAGAATGCAGTAGATGACATTAAAAATGCTAAAGATGAAGAAGAGGCACTAGAACTTACAGAAAAACATCAAAATATAATTAATTCTCTTGAAATATCTGGTGAAAAATATACAGCACCAAATTATGATAAAGATAATTTATCAAATGGACGTAATGATGGAACTACAATTGAAGGTGGTAGTACAGCAATAGGTCACGGTTCAGGTGAGGCTACGCCAACCAGCCCAACACAGCCTGCTACTGAAGAAAGATCCACTTCAACAGCATCTCCAACACAACCTTCTTCAACTTCAGAAGGGACTTCAAGTTTTAGAAATGCCCCATCAGTTCAAGCAAGAGCAAGAAGAGTAGCACGTTCAACATCAGAACCAGATGGAACTGTAAATATTAGCTATAACTTCGCTGGTATGCCAGATATTCATGGTTTCCTATCTGACCCAGGAGAAGATAACACTGTTACGATTCCTGCTGGAACGAGTGAAGCACAGGCAAAAGAATTAGTAAAAGAAAAAATTCAAGCCAAGATAAAAGACTTAGCTGCTAGAGGGTATCATGTGAAAAATGACATTATTTTTGAACAAGATACTACTGTGAAAAATTATAACTACGTCGTAACATTCACTAAGGAGGCTACAGAAACTTCAGGTTTCAGAATGGCTCCAGCAGTTCAACCACGCGCTAGCAGAAATCGTAGAAGTCTAGAACAGCCAGCTCCTCAAAAGGTCAAAGTAAATGTATTTTATAACTTTGATAAAATGAAAGATATTGCAGGTTTCCTAGGAGATATCGATGGAACTTCTCTTGAAATCGCGGAAGGTTCAACAAATGAACAGGTGAAAGAAGTGGCAAAGAGCCAAGTTGAAGCTAAGAAAGAAGAGTTGAGCAAACGCGGCTACACTTTCAAAGAGGACTATGTTTATCAAGCTAATGGGAAAGATTATAACTATGTTGTAACATTTTCAAAAGCAACCAAATAACCTTCATTCCATAGGGAGTGAAATGTGAGCAGAGAGAGCGATAGGCTCTCTTTGTTTTATCTAGTGGTCAGTTGCTTAAAGACAAAAGGCCAGTAAGAGACTATAATAGAAAATAGAGTAGGTATTTACTAAGAAAAATAAAAAATAGAGAGCAGTTAAAGTATGAAAATTTTAATTGTAGAAGATGAAGAGATGATCCGTGAGGGGATCAGTGATTATTTGACGGATTGTGGTTATGAAACTATTGAGGCGGCGGACGGACAAGAAGCCTTGGAGCAATTTTCCAGCTATGAAGTAGCCTTGGTTTTACTGGATATCCAGATGCCAAAGCTCAATGGCTTAGAAGTCCTAGCTGAGATTCGCAAAACCAGCCAGGTTCCTGTCTTGATGCTGACCGCCTTTCAGGATGAAGAATACAAGATGAGTGCCTTTGCCTCTCTGGCAGATGGCTATCTGGAAAAACCTTTCTCCCTCTCCCTCTTAAAAGTGAGGGTGGATGCGATTTTCAAGCGATACTACGATACAGGACGAATCTTCTCTTATAAGGATGCCAAGGTAGACTTTGAAAGCTACAGTGCAAGCCTAGCAGGAGAGGAAGTGGCTGTTAATGCTAAAGAGTTGGAAATTCTGGACTATCTGGTGAAAAATGAAGGACGGGCCTTGACTCGATCTCAGATAATCGATGCCGTTTGGAAAGCGACAGATGAGGTTCCCTTTGACCGTGTCATTGATGTTTATATCAAGGAACTGCGGAAAAAGCTAGGCTTGGACTGCATCCTCACTGTGCGCAATGTTGGTTATAAATTGGAGCGAAAATGAAACGAACAGGTTTATTTACAAAGATATTTATCTATACCTTCTCGATTTTTAGTGTTCTAGTTATTTGCCTTCATTTAGCCATTTATTTTCTATTTCCCTCGACTTATCTGACCCATCGTCAGGAAACCATTGGCCAGAAAGCTACAGCCATTGCCCAGTCCCTAGAAGGGAAAGACAGGCAGAGTATCGAGCAAGTGTTAGAGCTGTATTCCCAGACTAGTGAGATTAAGGGGGCTGTCAAGGGAGAGATGACCGAGGACAAGTTGGAGGTCAAGGAAAGTCTTCCTCTGGACACAGACCGCCAGACTACCTCGCTTTTTATTGAGGAACGGGAGGTGAAAACGCAAGACGGTGGCACCATGACTCTCCAGTTTCTAGTTTCCATGGATTTGCAAAAGGAAGCAGAGCAAATCAGTCTCCAGTTTCTTCCCTATACCTTGCTGGCATCCTTTCTGATTTCACTTTTGGTGGCTTACATCTATGCTCGGACCATTGTTGCCCCGATTTTGGAAATCAAGCGGGTGACCCGACGGATGATGGATTTGGATGCCCAAGTGCGATTGCGCGTGGATTCCAAGGATGAGATCGGTGATCTCAAGGAACAAATCAATAGCCTCTACCAGCATCTTTTGACTGTCATTGCGGACTTGCATGACAAGAATGAAGCTATTCTCCAGCTGGAAAAGATGAAGGTCGAATTCCTACGAGGGGCTTCTCATGAATTGAAAACACCGCTGGCTAGTTTGAAAATCCTAATCGAAAATATGAAAGAGAATATCGGTCGTTATAAGGATAGAGACCACTATCTGGGAGTTGCCTTGGGGATTGTGGATGAGCTCAATCACCACGTCCTCCAGATACTTTCTCTCTCGTCTGTGCAGGAATTGCGAGATGATAGGGAACAAATTGACTTACACCAGATGACGCAAAGTCTAGTCAAGGATTATGCCTTGCTAGCCAAGGAAAGAGAGCTTCAGATTGATAATATCTTGTCCCATCAGCAGGCTTATCTAAACCCATCAGTTATGAAGTTGATTCTGTCTAACCTTATCAGCAATGCTATCAAGCACTCTGTTCCAGGTGGCTTGGTTCGCATTGGAGAAAGAGAAGGGGAACTTTTTATAGAAAATAGCTGTAGTCCAGAAGAACAAGAAAAACTAGCCCAATCTTTTTCTGACAATGCTAGTCGCAAGGCCAAGGGGTCTGGGATGGGACTCTTTGTGGTTAAGAGTCTATTGGAACATGAAAAATTAGCTTATCGTTTTGAAATGCAAGAGAATCGTTTAACCTTTTTTATAGCTTTTCCAAAAGTTGCCCAAGACTAGGCAGAGAAAGGGTTTACATAGATGAAGCTAGAAGAAATTCAATCGAAACTGCGGGAAAAGCTAGATTTTTTTGTCAAAAAGTGATAAAATGAACAATGTAAATGGGATGACCCATAAAAATATACAGGAGGCCTGATAAAATGGCAATCGTTTCAGCAGAAAAATTTGTCCAAGCAGCTCGTGACAACGGTTATGCAGTTGGTGGATTTAACACAAACAACCTTGAGTGGACTCAAGCTATCTTGCGCGCAGCAGAAGCTAAAAAAGCTCCAGTTTTGATCCAAACTTCAATGGGTGCTGCTAAATACATGGGTGGTTACAAAGTTGCTCGCAACTTGATCGCTAACCTTGTTGAATCAATGGGTATCACTGTACCAGTAGCTATCCACCTTGACCACGGTCACTACGAAGATGCACTTGAGTGTATCCGAGTTGGTTATACTTCAGTTATGTTTGATGGTTCACACCTTCCAGTTGAAGAAAACCTTGAAAAAGCTCGTAAAGTTGTAGAATTTGCTCATGCAAATGGTGTATCAGTAGAAGCTGAAGTTGGTACTATCGGTGGTGAAGAAGACGGAATCATCGGTGATGGTGAATTGGCTCCAATCGAAGACGCTAAAGCAATGGTTGAAACTGGTATCGACTTCTTGGCAGCTGGTATCGGTAACATCCACGGTCCTTACCCAGAAAACTGGAAAGGTCTTCACCTTGATCACTTGCAAAAATTGACTGAAGCTGTTCCAGGATTCCCAATCGTACTGCACGGTGGTTCAGGTATTCCTGATGAGCAAATCCAAGCGGCTATCAAACTTGGTGTTGCGAAAGTTAACGTTAACACAGAATGCCAAATCGCATTCGCTAACGCAACTCGTAAATTTGCTCGTGACTACGAAGCAAACGAAGCAGAATACGACAAGAAAAAACTCTTCGACCCACGTAAATTCTTGGCTGATGGTGTAAAAGCTATCCAAGCATCAGTTGAAGAACGTATCGACGTATTCGGTTCAGAAGGTAAAGCATAATCTAGCTGAATAATACAGAGAAGACCTGCCCATTGGGTGGGTTTTTTGGTGTTTTAAGGAAACTATTAAACCAGAATATTGAATTAAAAATACCACTTTAAGAGAAAAAATTCAATTCCATAAACTTTAGGCAAACGCTTGCATTCTAGTTTTTATTGGACTATAATAGGTTGGTATAAAGCCTTCTGTAGCAATAAAATGTAGAAGGTGTAGAAAGTAAGGATTTAGAATATTTGTAGTCAAAAATACAATGTTGCTATTCCTTGCGATAGGGAGATAGATATGGCAATGATAGAAGTGGAACATCTTCAGAAAAATTTTGTGAAGACTGTTAAGGAACCGGGCTTGAAGGGGGCTTTGCGCTCCTTTATTCATCCTGAAAAGCAGACCTTTGAAGCGGTCAAGGATTTGACCTTTGAGGTCCCAAAAGGACAAATTTTAGGATTTATCGGGGCTAATGGTGCTGGGAAGTCGACAACAATCAAAATGCTGACAGGGATTTTAAAACCGACATCTGGTTTTTGTCGGATTAACGGCAAAATTCCGCAAGACAATCGCCAAGATTATGTCAAGGATATTGGTGTAGTCTTTGGACAACGCACCCAGCTATGGTGGGATTTGGCTCTGCAAGAGACCTACACGGTTTTGAAGGAGATTTACGATGTGCCAGACTCGCTCTTTCATAAACGTATGGATTTTTTGAATGAAGTCTTGGATTTGAAGGACTTTATCAAGGATCCCGTACGAACTCTCTCACTGGGACAACGGATGCGGGCGGATATTGCAGCTTCCTTGCTTCACAATCCTAAAGTTCTCTTTTTAGATGAGCCGACCATTGGTTTGGACGTTTCGGTCAAGGATAACATTCGTCGAGCTATTACTCAGATCAATCAGGAGGAAGAAACCACCATTCTCTTGACCACTCACGACTTGAGCGACATTGAGCAACTCTGTGATCGGATTTTTATGATTGACAAGGGGCAGGAGATTTTTGATGGAACGGTGAGCCAACTCAAGGAAACCTTTGGAAAGATGAAGACGCTCTCATTTGAACTGCTACCAGGTCAAAGTCATCTAGTTTCTCATTATGAAGGCTTTTCGGATATGACAATTGACAGACAAGGAAATAGTCTCAACATTGAATTCGATAGTTCTCGCTACCAGTCAGCTGATATTATCAAGCAAACTCTGTCTGATTTTGAAATCCGCGATTTGAAAATGGTGGATACAGATATCGAGGATATTATCCGTCGCTTCTACCGAAAGGAGCTCTAAGATGGTCAAATTGTGGAGACGTTATAAACCCTTTATTAATGCAGGGATTCAGGAGTTGATTACCTATCGAGTCAACTTTATTCTCTATCGGATTGGCGATGTCATGGGGGCTTTTGTGGCCTTTTATCTCTGGAAGGCTGTCTTTGATTCTTCGCAAGAGTCCTTGATCCAGGGCTTTAGTATGGCGGATATCACCCTCTACATCATCATGAGTTTTGTGACCAATCTTCTGACTAGGTCGGATAGCTCCTTTATGATTGGGGAGGAGGTCAAGGATGGTTCCATTATCATGCGATTGTTGCGACCAGTGCATTTTGCGGCATCTTACCTTTTTACAGAGCTTGGCTCCAAGTGGTTGATTTTTATCTCTGTTGGATTGCCATTTTTAAGCGTCATTGTTTTGATGAAAATCTTATCTGGGCAAGGGAGTGTAGAAGTGCTAGGATTGACGGTCCTTTATCTTTTTAGCTTAACGCTGGCCTATCTGATTAACTTTTTCTTTAATATCTGCTTTGGATTTTCTGCCTTTGTGTTTAAAAATCTTTGGGGTTCCAATCTACTCAAGACTTCTATAGTGGCCTTTATGTCTGGAAGTTTGATTCCCTTGGCTTTCTTTCCAAAGCTTGTTTCAGATATTCTCTCCTTCTTGCCTTTTTCATCCTTGATTTATACTCCGGTCATGATCATTGTTGGGAAATACGATGCCAATCAGATTCTTCAGGCGCTTTTGCTCCAGTTTTTCTGGCTCTTAGTAATGGTGGGCTTGTCTCAGTTGATTTGGAAACGAGTCCAGTCCTTTATCACCATTCAAGGAGGTTAGTATGAAAAAATATCAACGCATGCATCTGATTTTTATCAGACAATACATCAAGCAAATCATGGAATACAAGGTCGATTTTGTGGTTGGTGTCTTGGGAGTCTTTCTGACTCAAGGCCTGAACCTCTTATTTCTCAATGTCATCTTTCAACACATCCCATCCCTAGAAGGTTGGACTTTTCAAGAAATTGCCTTTATATATGGTTTTTCCTTGATTCCTAAGGGCTTTGACCATCTCTTTTTTGACAATCTTTGGGCTCTGGGACAGCGCTTGGTGCGAAAAGGAGAATTTGATAAGTACCTGACGCGTCCCATCAATCCTCTCTTCCACATCCTAGTCGAGACTTTTCAGATTGATGCCTTGGGCGAACTATTGGTCGGTGGAATTTTACTAGCGACAACAGTATCAAGCATTTCTTGGACTCTTCCAAAATTCTTGCTTTTCCTAGTCTGTATTCCTTTTGCGACCTTGATTTATACTTCCTTGAAAATCGCGACAGCCAGCATCGCTTTTTGGACCAAGCAATCAGGAGCTATGATTTACATTTTTTATATGTTTAATGATTTTGCCAAGTACCCAATTTCCATTTACAATTCGCTTCTTCGTTGGTTGATCAGCTTTATCGTGCCTTTTGCCTTTACGGCCTACTATCCTGCCAGCTATTTCTTACAGGACAAGGATGTACTCTTTAACATCGGAGGTTTGATGTTGATTTCCCTTGTTTTCTTTGTCATTTCCCTTAAACTTTGGGATAGGGGCTTAGATGCCTACGAAAGTGCAGGGTCGTAAATAATAGAATATCAAAGCCTTGTCTCAGGACAGGCTTTTTCTAATAGAAATGAAAATTCCTTGACATCTATTCTCAGATCGCTATATTGTAAGTGTAATCGCCGATTTAGCTCAGTTGCTAGAGCAAAGTACTCGTAAAGCCTAGGTCACAGGTGAAGATATGACTGAGGATTTGAAAAATTAGATATGTAGAAAATAACCGTTAAGCCTCGTTCTTAGCGGTTATTTATATTGTTTAATAGCGCTGATATTTCATCAATGATGTTTGACTTTGTGATGTTGCTAGTGCTTTAAGTTGATTGCTACTATTTTTGATGGTGTGAATGTTCTGATAATATTCCCCAGTTAACTACGAAAGTTTTTGACTCTATATTTTTAATGTGTGTTAAAAAATAAATTAATGCGTATTAATTTTTCTTGACTTAAATTTTTTAAATGATATACTATTTTTATGGAGGCTAACAATTATATATAAATGTACTACTCTATTTCCTAGATAATACTTAGTAAAACTTTTTATAACAAAGGCTAGCAAAGTTAAAGTTTTCTATCTATTGGAAGTTAAATAAATATGTAAGGAATTAAAATGAAAAAAAGTACAGTATTGTCATTAACTACAGCTGCAGTTATTTTAGCAGCATATGTCCCTAATGAGGTAGTTTTAGCAGACACATCTAGCTCTGAAGATGCTTTAACTATCTCTGATAAAGAAAAAGTAGTAGATAAACAAAAAGAAAACAAAGAAAAACTTGAAGATATTCATAATGCTATAGAAACTTCAAAGGATACTGAAGAGAAGAAAACAACGGTTATTGAGGAAAAAGAAGTTGTTAGTAAAGAATCTGTGATAGATAACAAAACTAGCAATGAAGAAGAAAAAATCAAAGAAGATTCCAATCAATCCAAAGAAGATAAAGCGGACTCGTCTGAAAGTAAAGACCCAGAAAGTCCCCAAAAAGAGGATAAACTTGTCTATATTGCTGAATTTAAAGATAAAGAATCTGGAGAAAAAGCAATCAAGGAATTATCCAATCTTAAGGATACAAAAGTTTTATATACTTATGATACAGTTTTTAATGGTGTTGCAATAGAAACAACTCCAGATAATCTGGACAAAATTAAACTAATAGAAGGTATCTCATCGGTTGAACGATCACAAAAAGTCCAGCCAATGATGAATCATGCCAGAAAGGAAATTGGAGTTGAAGAGGCTATAGATTACCTAAAATCTATCAATGCTCCATTTGGGAAAAACTTTGATGGTCGGGGTATGGTCATTTCAAACATCGATACTGGGACAGATTATAGGCATAAGGCTATGAGAATCGATGATGATGCCAAAGACTCAATGAGATTTAAAAAAGAAGACTTAAAAGGTACTGATAAAAATTTCTGGTTGAGTGATAAAATCCCTCATGCTTTCAATTATTATAATGGTGGTAAAATCACTGTAGAAAAAGCTGATGATGGAAGCGATTATTTTGATCCACATGGAATGCATATTGCAGGGATTCTTGCGGGAAATGATACTGAAAAAGATATTAAAAACTTTAACGGAATAGATGGAATTGCTCCTAATGCACAGATCTTCTCTTATAAAATGTACTCTGATGCAGGATCTGGCTTCGCAGGAGATGAAACAATGTTTCATGCTATTGAAGATTCCATCAAACATAACGTTGATGTTGTTTCGGTATCATCTGGTTTTACAGGAACAGGTCTTGTAGGTGAGAAATATTGGGAGGCTATTAGAGCATTAAGAAAAGCAGGCATTCCAATGGTTGTAGCTACGGGTAACTATGCGACCTCTGCTTCAAGTTCTTCATGGGATTTAGTGGCAAATAATAATCTGAAAATGACCGACACTGGAAATGTAACGCGAACTGCAGCACATGAAGATGCGATAGCGGTCGCTTCTGCTAAAAATCAGACAGTTGAGTTTGATAAAGTTAACATAGGTGGAGAAAGTTTTAAATACAGAAATATAGGTGCTTTTTTCGATAAGAATAAAATCACAACAAATGAAGATGGATCAAAAGCTCCTGATAAATTGAAATTTGTATATATAGGCAAGGGTCAAGACCAAGATTTGATAGGATTGGATCTTAGAGGCAAAATTGCAGTAATGGATAGAATTTATACAAAGGATTTAAAAAATTCTTTTAAAAGAGCTACGGATAAGGGCGCACGTGGCATTATGGTTGTAAATACTGTAAATTACTACAATAGAGATAATTGGACAGAGCTTCCAGCTATGGGATATGAGGAGGATGAAGGAACTACTAGTCAAGTATTTTCAATTTCAGGAGATGATGGTGTAAAGTTATGGAACATGATTAATCCTGATAAAAAAACTGAGGTAAAAAGAAATAGTAAGGAAGATTTCAAAGATAAATTGGAGCGATACTATCCAATTGATATGGCAAGCTATAATTCTAATAAACCGAATGTAGGTGACGAAAAAGAGATTGACTTTAAGTTTGCACCTGACACAGACAAAGAATTGTATAAAGAAGATGTCATAGTTCCAGCAGGATCCACATCTTGGGGACCGAGAACAGATTTGCTTTTAAAACCTGATGTCTCAGCACCAGGTAAAAATATTAAATCCACTCTCAATGTCATCAATGGGAAATCAACTTATGGTTATATGTCAGGGACTAGTATGGCAACTCCTATCGTGGCAGCTTCTACTGTTTTGATTAGACCAAAGTTAAAGGAAATGCTTGAAAGACCTGCCTTGAAAAATCTTAAGGGAGATGACAAAATAGACCTTACAAGTCTTACAAAAATAGCCCTACAAAATACTGCACGGCCTATGATGGATGCAACGTCTTGGAAAGAAAAAAGTCAATACTTTGCATCACCTAGACAACAGGGAGCAGGGCTAATTAATGTTGCCAATGCATTGAGGAATGAAGTTGTAGCGACTTTCAAAAACACGGATTCTAAAGGTTTGGTAAACTCTTATGGTTCTATTTCTCTTAAAGAAATAAAAGGAGATAAAAAATACTTTACAATTAAGCTTCACAATACATCAAACAGACCTTTAACCTTTAAAGTTTCAGCATCAGCGGTAACTACAGATGCTCTAACTGATAGACTAAAACTGGATGAAACATACAAAGATGAAAAATCTCCAGATGGGAAGCAAATTGTTCCAGAAATTCATCCAGAGAAAGTAAAAGATGCAAATATTACATTTGAGCATGACACTTTCACTATAGCCCCAAATTCTAGTTTTGATTTAAATGCGGTTATAAACGTTGGAGAGGCTAAAAATAAAAATAAATTTGTAGAATCATTTATTCATTTTGAGTCAGTGGAAGAAATGGAAGCTCTAAACTCCAATGGGAAGAAAACAAATTTCCAACCTTCTTTATCGATGCCTCTAATGGGATTTGCTGGAGATTGGAACAAAGAACCAATCCTTGATAAATGGGCCTGGGAAGAAGGTTCAAAATCAAAAACAATGGAAGGTTATGATGATGATGGTAAACCAAAAATTCCAGGAACCTTAAATAAGGGAATTGGTGGAGAACATGGTATAGATAAATTTAATCCAGCAGGAGTTATACAAAATAGAAAAGATAAAAATACAACATCCCTAGATCAAAATCCAGAATTATTTGCTTTCAATAACGAAGGGATCAACGCACCATCATCAAGTGGTTCTAATATTGCTAAAATTTATCCTTTAGATTCAAACGGAAATCCTCAAGATGCTCAACTTGAGAGAGGATTAACACCTTCTCCACTTGTATTAAGAAGTGCAGAAGAAGGAATGATTTCAATAGTAAATACAAATAAAGAGGGAGAAAATCAAAGAGACTTAAAAGTCATTTCGAGAGAACACTTTGTTAAAGGAATTTTAAACTCTAAAAGAAATGATGCAAAGGGAATCAAATCTTCTAAGCTAAAAGTTTGGGGCGACTTGAAATGGGATGGACTCATCTATAATCCTAGAGGGAAAGAAGAAAATGCACCAGAAAGCAAGGATACCAAAGATCCAGCTACTAGGATAAGAGGTCAATTTGAACCGATTGCGGAAGGTCAATATTTCTATAAATTTAAATATAGATTAACTAAAGATTACCCATGGCAGGTTTCCTATATTCCTGTAAAAATTGATAACACAGCTCCTAAGATTGTTTCGGTTGATTTTTCAAATCCTGAAAAAATTAAGCTGATTACAAAGGATACTTATCACAAGGTAAAAGATCAATACAAGAATGAAACTCTATTTGCGAGAGATCAAAAAGAACATCCTGAAAAATTTGACGAGATTGCAAACGAAGTTTGGTATGCTGGCGCCGCTCTGGTTAATGAAGATGGAGAGGTTGAGAAAAATCTTGAAGTAACTTATGCAGGTGAGGGTCAAGGAAGAAATAGGAAACTTGACAAAGACGGAAATACCATTTATGAAATTAAGGGTGCAGGAGATTTAAGAGGAAAAATCATTGAAGTCATTGCATTAGATGGCTCTAGCAATTTCACAAAGATTCATAGAATTAAATTTGCTGATCATGCTGATGAAAAGGGGATGATTTCCTATTATCTAGTAGATCCTGATCAGGATTTATCTAAATACCAAAAACTTGGCGAGATTTCCGAATCTAAATTTAAAAATTTAGAAAATAGAAAAGAGGATAGTCTTAAAAAAGATACAACTGAAGTAGAAAATCATCAAGAAAATGAAGAATCTATCGAAGAAAAATCTAGCTTGACTATTCATAAAACGATTTCAACAATTAGAGAGTTTGAAAGTAAAGACTTGAAAAAACTCATTAAAAAGAAATTTAGAGAAGTTGATGACTTTACAAGTGAAACTGGTAAGAGGACAGAAGAATACGATTATAAATACGATGATAAGGGAAATATCATTGCTTATGACGATGGTAGTGCCTTAGAATATGAAACTGAAAAACTTGACGAAATCAAATCAAAAATTTATGGTGTTCTAAGCCCGTCTAAAGATGGACACTTTGAAATTCTTGGAAAGATAAGTAATGTTTCTAAAAATGCCAAGGTATATTATGGAAATAATTATAAATCTATAGAAATCAAAACGACTAAGTATGATTCCCACTCAAAAACGATGACATTTGATTTATACGCTAATATTAATGATATTGTGGATGGATTAGCTTTTGCAGGAGATATGAGATTCTTTGTTAAAGATGATGATCAGATAAAAGCTGAAACTAAAATTAGAATGCCTGAAAAAAATAAGGAAACTAAAACAGAATATCCCTATGCATCAAGTTATGGGAATGTAATAGAATTAGGAGAAGGCGATCTTTCAAAAAACAAACCAAACAATTTAACGGACATGGAATCTGGTAAAATCTATTCTGATTCAGAAAAACAACAATATCTATTAAAGGATAATATCATTCTGAGAAAAGGCTATGCACTAAAAGTGACTACCTATAATCCTGGAAAAACGGATATGTTAGAAGGAAATGGAGTCTATAGCAAGGAAGATATAGCAAAAATACAAAAGGCCAATCCTAATCTAAGAGTCCTTTCAGAAAAAATAATTTATGCTGATAGTAGAAATGTTGAAGATGGAAGAAGTACTCAATCAGTATTAATGTCGGCTTTGGACGGCTTTAACATTGTAAGGTATCAAGTGTTTAGATTTAAAATGAACGATAAAGGGGAGGCAATCGATAAAGATGGAAATCTTGTAACAGATCCTTCTAAACTTGTATTATTTGGTAAAGATGATAAAGAGTACACTGGAGAGGATAAGTCCAATGTAGAAGCTATAAAAGAAGATGGCTCTACGTTATTTATTGATGCAAAACCAGTAAACCTTTCAATGGACAAGAACTACTTTAATCCATCTAAATCTAATAAAATTTATGTACGAAATCCAGAATTTTATTTAAGAGGTAAGATTTCTGATAAGGGTGGTTTTAACTGGGAGTTGAGAGTTAATGAATCGGTTGTAGATAATTATTTAATCTACGGAGATTTACACATTGATAACACTAGAGATTTTAACGTTAAGCTTAATGTTAAAGACGGTGACATCATGGACTGGGGAATGAAAGACTATAAAGCAAACGGATTCCCAGATAAGGTTACAGATATGGATGGAAATGTTTATCTTAAAACTGGCTATAGCGATTTGAATGCGAAAGCGGTTGGAGTACACTATCAATTTTTATATGATAATGTTAAACCAGAAGTAAAGATTGATCCTAAGGGAAATACTAGTATTGAATATGCTGATGGAAAATCTGTAGTCTTTAACATCAATGATAAAAGAAATAATGGATTCGATGGTGAGATTCAAGAAAAACATATTTATGTAAATGGAAAAGAATACAAATCATTTGATGATATTAAACAACTAACAGATAAGACACTAAACATTAAGATTGTTGTAAAAGATTTTGCAAGAAATACGACCGTAAAAGAATTCATTTTAAACAAAGATACGGGAGAGGTGAGCGAATTAAAACCTCAGATGGTAACTGTGACCATTCAAAATGGAAAAGAAATGAGTTCAACGATAGTGTCGGAAGAAGATTTTATTTTACCTGTCTATGAGGGTGAATTAGAAAAAGGCTATCAATTTGATGGCTGGGAAATTTCTGGTGTCGAAGGGAAAAAAGATGCTGGTTATGTTATTAATCTATCAAAAGATACCCTTATAAAACCTGTATTCAAGAAAATAGAGGAGAAAAAGGAGGAGGAAAATAAACCTACTTTTGATGTATCGAAAAAGAAAGATAACACACAGGCAAATCCTAGTCAATTAAATCAAAGTCATAGAAAAGAGGACTTACAAAGAGCAAATCATTCACAAAAACCTGATTCAACTAAAGATGTCAAAACTACAGTTCCTGTACAAGTAAATTATAGTCAATTAGATGAAAGTCAAAGATCTGATTCAACTAAGGATGTTACAGCTACAGTTCCTGATAAAAACTTTGAAAATAAGAAGGAAGTTTATCTTAATGAACCAGAGAATATGGCTAATAAACATACCAATATCGATAGTAAATCGGATACTAACAATTCTGATAGATTGCCAAAAACCGGAACAGTTAGAGAAGGTTTTACACCATTCATTGCTGGAATAATGTTTACCGTAGGTGCATTTCTTGGATTGAAGAAAAAAGATCAAGATTAAGACCAAAGCTATAGATGAAAAAAATGGTTTATGTACTGAGATAGTGTGATGATGAAACAATTTTGTGAAAATAGCCATTTATAACTCAATTATTTAGTTTACTTTACTATTGATACTCTTTTTGGATTTATTAATAGACTTAGTTTTGATAACTAATGAATTGATTGAAAGGGTTAGTATTGACAAATATTGATCACATTGATTAGATAATAAAGTCTTTCAAAATTTAAAGTCTACTTTATTTTATAGAGGTGATGAAATAATTTCAGTGAAGGAATTAAGTAGCGTTTGGTTGCTTAATTCCTTTTTATTTGGATCACCTATTTCCTTATTTTATGGCTATTATTGAACCACTTAGACAGATATAGAGACCAGATAGTCAAAAGAACTTGTTCTTGAAACTGACCTCTGCTATAATGATTGGTGTAAGGGACGTGAGGGGGGCAGTATTAGGCAACTCAAGTTCCTAAAAAAGAAATTGGAGATAAACAAATGAAAAAATTATTGGGGCTTGTATTTTTAGTAGCAGCAGCGACAGTATTGTATTTTGGTTCTGTAGGCTGGCCAAGTTTGGATATCAACCTCTGGTCATTGATTCCGGTAGGCTTGTTCCTCTATTTCACTCTAGAGAATCTTTTGAAAAAAGACTACAAGGCTAGTCTGATGTGTTTGATTATTGCCTTTATTATTGCGAATGCAATTTTGGATCTTTTGCCAATTTCAAGTGGCTTGGTGATTGGAGCAGGTGTGCTAGCTTGTGTAGGTATTGGTTATCTATTTCCTGATAAAGAAAATAGGAATTGATGAAAAAATAGATAAAGAAAAAACACTTCAATCATTGTATTTTAGTTTGATTGAGGTGTTTTCGATTTAGTTTTTTATTTCTGGGCCATCAATTCAACAATCATCTCGATATACATTACCAGGGTTAATAAGAATCCTGCACGCCAGAAGAATTTGATGAATTTAGGATAGTAAAAGCTGCGTTTTTTTAAAAGGAAGAAAAAAACGAGAATAATGGCTAGGACTGAGAGGGCTAGGCCCAGTCTAGGGAGGAAATTATGGGTAAAGGTTTTAGCTGTGATTAGGTAGTACTCAAATACCAAGACTGGAAAAGCCAAATCCGCAAAGTTTCGTCCTAGTTTTTTTAATCTAAAAAGTTTAGTTATGATAATGCAGACTACTAAAGTCAGTATCAATAATAAAATAGATGCTAATTTCATTAAAATCATACCCATATTGTATCATAAAAAAAGGCTAATGGAAACGAGAAACAGAGGAATTTATAGGAAAGTCAGGCTTTTGAGATTGTGGGTGTTTTTTGTTATAATGAAAGTTATGAAATCTTATAATACCTTGAATGATTATTATCGAAAACTCTTTGGAGAAAAGACCTTTAAAGTCCCTATTGATGCGGGATTTGACTGTCCCAATCGTGATGGAACTGTGGCTCATGGGGGCTGTACTTTTTGTACGGTTTCTGGTTCTGGGGATGCCATTGTGGCACCGGATGCGCCTATCCGTGAGCAATTTTATAAGGAAATTGACTTTATGCACCGCAAGTGGCCAGATGTTCAGAAGTATCTGGTTTATTTTCAAAATTTTACCAACACCCATGAAAAGGTGGAAGTCATTCGAGAGCGCTATGAGCAGGCTATCAATGAGCCAGGTGTAGTAGGAATCAATATCGGAACGCGGCCAGACTGTTTACCAGACGAAACTATCGAGTATTTGGCCGAGTTGTCGGAACGCATGCATGTGACGGTTGAATTGGGCTTGCAGACCACTTATGAAACAACCTCTGATCTGATTAACCGCGCCCACTCTTATGAATTGTACGTGGAAACGGTCAAACGTTTGAGAAAGTACCCCAAGATTGAGATTGTTTCCCATCTGATCAATGGACTTCCTGGTGAAACCCATGAGATGATGATTGAAAATGTCCGCCGCTGTGTCACGGATAACGATATTCAAGGGATTAAATTGCACTTGCTTCACCTGATGACCAATACGCGTATGCAACGAGATTACCACGAGGGACGTTTGCAGTTGATGAGCCAGGACGAATATGTTAAGGTCATCTGTGACCAACTGGAAATCATTCCCAAGCATATCGTCATCCATCGAATCACGGGAGATGCACCTAGGGATATGCTGATTGGTCCTATGTGGAGCCTCAATAAATGGGAAGTTCTCAACAGCATTGAGATGGAGATGCGACTTCGCGGAAGTGTTCAAGGATGCAAGGCTGTAAAACAGGAGTTTGAAAATGAAAAGACCACTTGAGATGGCACATGATTTTTTGGCTGAGGTTGTAACTCAGGACGATATCGTAGTGGATGCGACTATGGGAAATGGTCACGACACCCTTTTTTTAGCCAAATTAGCCAAGCAAGTCTATGCCTTTGATATTCAGGAACAAGCCTTGGAAAAGACGCAAGAGCGTTTGAACCAGGCTTGCCTGACAAATGCCCAGTTAATCTTGCAAGGTCATGAGACACTGGACCAGTTTGTGACAGAAGCCAAGGCAGGGATTTTTAATCTAGGCTATCTGCCGTCAGCTGATAAGTCAGTCATTACCCGACCTCAGACAACGATTGAAGCATTAGAAAAGCTGTGTGCCTTACTTGTCAAAGGTGGACGGATTGCTATCATGATCTACTATGGTCATGAAGGAGGCGACCTAGAGAGGGATGCTGTCTTGGATTTTGTTAGCCAGTTGAACCAACAAGAGTACACAGCTGCAATTTACCGAACTTTAAACCAAGTAAACAACCCACCATTTTTAGTGATGATTGAAAAATTAGAGAGATATAGACATGGATAAACAATACCTACGTGAAAAGCTGGATGCCATGCGCCAGAATTTTGTCGAATCAACCCACCACGAACGAGCGGTGGGCGTGCTAGACCAAGCGCATATGAGCAAAAAAATGCTTAAAATCAAGAAAAAATTAGTTGCTCTTGAAATGGAACGGTGCCAGAGAAAAATTGAGCACAAAGACTGTTCCAAGATTGACCAAAAAATCAAAGAGCAGAAGGAGATATTTGAATCTTGTTGTAAAAAAGATTAAGGAGGTCGTGCGTGGAATTACTGATTTACCTCATCCTATTTTTACTGGTCTTGATTGTCTCAAGTACAACCAATAAGCTCCTGCCCTTTTTGCCCCTCCCTTTGGTGCAGATTCTTTTGGGAATTGTGATTGGTCTCTTTTTACCCAATACCGACTTTCACCTCAATACAGAGTTGTTTTTGGCCCTGGTTATCGGGCCCTTGCTTTTCCGAGAGTCTGAGGAAGCAGATATTACGGCTATTTTAAAACACTGGCGAATCATTATTTACCTCATATTTCCAGTGATTTTTATCTCGACTCTGAGTTTGGGTGGCTTGGCCCATCTTCTTTGGTTCAGACTCCCCCTAGCGGCTTGTTTGGCTGTTGGGGCAGCCCTTGGCCCTACGGACTTGGTGGCCTTTGCCTCTCTTTCGGAGCGCTTTAGCTTTCCTAAGCGCGTGTCTAATATTCTTAAAGGGGAGGGACTCTTGAATGATGCTTCTGGTTTGGTTGCCTTTCAGGTAGCTTTGACAGCTTGGACAACTGGAGCCTTTTCCCTTGGGCAAGCTAGTAGTTCGCTCATCTTTTCAATTCTAGGTGGTTTTTTTATTGGCTTTTTAACAGCCATGATCAACCGTTTCCTCCACACCTTCTTGCTGAGTGTGAGCGCAACGGATATTGCCAGCGAACTTTTATTAGAATTGAGTTTGCCCCTGGTGACCTTCTTCCTGGCAGAAGAAGTCCATGTTTCAGGGATTATTGCCGTTGTGGTTGCTGGGATTTTACAGGCAAGCCGTTTTAAGAAAATTACGCTCCTCGAAGCCCAAGTGGATACGGTGACCGAGACGGTCTGGCATACAGTGAACTTTATGCTCAACGGATCTGTCTTTGTGATTTTAGGGATGGAGCTGGAAATGATAGCAGAGCCTATCTTAACAAATCCAATCTATAATCCCTTACTTTTATTGCTATCTCTTGTCGCACTGACCTTTGTCCTCTTTGCTATTCGTTTTGTCATGATTTATGGCTACTATGCCTATAGGACTAGACGTCTCAAGAAAAAGCTAAATAAATATATGAAGGACATGCTTCTCTTGACCTTCTCAGGTGTTAAGGGAACCGTGTCGATTGCTACGATTCTTTTGATACCAAGTAACCTAGAGAAAGAGTATCCACTCTTGCTTTTCCTTGTCGCAGGTGTGACGCTTGTAAGTTTTTTAACAGGTCTCTTGATCCTGCCCCATCTTTCTGATGAACAGGAAGAAAGTAAGGACTACCTCATGCATATCGGAATTTTGAATGAGGTTACTTCGGAGTTGGAAAAAGAGTTGGAAGGTACCAGAAATAAACTTCCCCTCTATGCAGCTATTGACAATTACCATGGACGTATTGAAAATCTGATCCTGAGTCAAGAAAATAAGGGGGCTCAAGAGGACTGGGAGGCCTTGAAACTTCTCATTCTCAGTATTGAAAGTGATGGTTTAGAACAGGCTTACGAAGAAGGCAAGATGAGTGAGCGTGCCTATCGAGTCTACCAACGTTATTTGAAAAACATGGAACAAAGTATCAATCGTAAGTTTGCGTCACGATTGACCTATTATTTTCTTGTTTCCTTGCGGATTTTACGTTTTCTCCTTCACGAAGTCTTTACCTTTGGTAAGACCTTCCGCAGTTGGAAAAATGAAGAATCACAGAAACTCAGAGCCCTTGACTATGATCAAATTGCAGAGCTCTATCTAGAAAATACAGAAATGATTATTGAAAGTTTGGAGAATCTAAAAGGAGTTTATAAGAGTTCTTTAATCAGTTTCATGCAGGATTCTCGTCTCCGAGAAACAGCTATCATCACCAGTGGTGCCTTTGTCGAACGGGTTATCAACCGTGTCAAGCCCAACAATATCGCTGAAATGCTGAGAGGCTATTATCTGGAGCGCAAGTTGATTTTCGAATATGAAGAGAAACGATTGATTACAACCAAGTATGCCAAGAAGTTACGACAAAATGTGAATAACTTAGAGAACTATTCCTTGAAGGAAGCTGCCAATACCCTGCCTTATGATATGGTGGAATTGGTAAGAAGAAATTAGTTAATACTCTTCGAAAATCTCTTCAAACCACGTCAGCGTCGCCTTACCGTAGGTATGGTTACTGACTTCGTCAGTTTCATCTACAACCTCAAAGCAGTACTTTGAGCAACCTGCGGCTAGCTTCCTAGTTTGCTCTTTGATTTTCATTGAGTATAAGATTGTAAATAAAGGAGTATGATATGAAGAAGTGGTGGAAAGAGCTGATAGACAAGCCTTTATTAAAAGCCTTTTTGAATTATTATCAAGCATCAGATAGTGAGTTGACCAGTGTCGGAGTAGCCTACTATTGGTTGATTTCGATTTTTCCCTTACTTTTGGTGGTGGTCAATATCCTCCCTTATTTTCAGATTCCAGTTTCTAATTTTTTAAAGGTTATCAATGAATTTTTGCCAGAAACCATGTATGATGTGGTCGCAAAGATTATTACAGAGGTGCTGACCCAACCGTCAACGGGCTTATTGAGTTTTGCGGTTTTGTCAGCCCTCTGGACCTTTTCAAAATCCATGAATTTCCTACAGAAAGCCTTTAATAAAGCTTACGGAGTTGCTAAAAATCGTGGAATGATTTCCAGTCAGCTCATGAGTTTGTTTGTCAGTTTTGGCTTGCAGATTCTCTTTGCTTTAGCCCTCTTTCTCAGTGTCTTTGGCCGCATGCTTCTCAACCTTATCAAAAGTTACTGGAAATCGGATAGTCCTATTTTTGATTATCTGCAAGACCTAACAGGTCCCTTAATCTATGCCTTGATTTTCGCTATCTTGGTCATGCTTTATTATTTCCTGCCCAATGTTACGGTGCGACGAATTCGCTATGTGTTGCCAGGTAGTGTCTTTGTCTTGTTGACTCTGGTCTTACTGCTCAATATCTTTTCAGTCTATATCAATAATTATGTCAATCACCTAGTGGACGTGCGTTTTTTCAGTTCCGTCGTCGTGGTGGTCATGATGTTCTGGTTTATTCTCATAGCTAAGATTTTAATTGTCGGCGCGGTGATTAATGCCAGTGTCCAGAGTTTGAAAGATCCGAGCTTGAGAATAAATTAACTCAATTTTTATCCATAACAAAACGCATACTATCAAGGTTTTATTGCCTGATAATATGCGTTTTTTGATTATGTAAATTAATAGATAAACATGGCGTCACCGAAACTGAAGAAGCGGTAGTGTTCTTGGATGGCATGGTGGTAGGCATCTAAGACTAATTCGCGACCTGCAAAGGAAGAAACCAACATGACCAGAGTTGATTTTGGCAGGTGGAAATTGGTTGAGAAGGCATCCACGACCTTCCATTCATAGCCAGGTTTGATAAAGATATTGGTCCAGCCAGAATCTGCTTGGATTTGCCCATCAAATTTGGAACCAATAGTCTCCAAGGTGCGGATAGAAGTGGTTCCGACAGCGATGACACGACCACCATTTTCCTTAACAGAGCGAAGAGTGGCAGCCGCTTCCTCAGAAAGCTGGTAGAATTCTGAGTGCATTTCGTGTTCGTCCAAATTGTCCACAGAAACAGGTCTAAAGGTTCCGAGTCCGACATGAAGAGTCAGATAGACTAGATGAACACCCTTAGCTTGGATTTCTGCTAGCAGTTCTTTGGTGAAGTGCAATCCAGCAGTCGGTGCAGCAGCAGAGCCACTTTCTTTAGCGTAGACAGTTTGATAACGTTCACGGTCATCCAATTTTTCATGAATATAAGGTGGTAATGGCATTTCTCCCAGACTTTCCAAGACTTCTAGGAAAATTCCTTGGTATTCAAAGCGGACGATACGGCCCCCGTGAGTCAATTCTTCCGTAACGACAGCGCTGAGGCGACCATCACCAAAGCTGACACGAGTACCAATCTTGAGGCGTTTGGCAGGTTTAGCCAGAACTTCCCACTCATCGCCACTAATGTTTTTGAGTAGGAGCAGTTCCACATGACCTCCAGTTTCTTCCTTTTGACCATAGAGGCGGGCAGGGAGAACACGGGTGTCGTTCATGACAAGGGCATCACCAGGTTCCAACATATCAATAATGGAGTGGAAGTGTTTATCCTGCATTTCTCCCGTCTCACGGTTGACAATGAGGAGTTTAGAGGCATCTCGTTTTTCAAGAGGCGTTTGGGCAATCAATTCCTCGGGTAAGTGGAAATCAAAATCAGCTGTATTCATATATTTGTTCATTCTTTCTAAGTTCTAATCCTATCCATTATAACATGTTTCAAGTATAGTCGCTCTTTTTTTAAAAATTAAATCGTTTTCACTTGACAAAAATTGGTCTATACCATATAATAAATATAGACTGAAACGGAGGATGAAAAGATGAAAGTCATTAAAGTTGAAAACCAAGTTGAAGGTGGAAAAGTTGCTTTTGAGATTTTGAAGGAAAAATTCGCCAATGGGGCTCAAACTCTAGGACTTGCGACAGGAAGCAGTCCACTTGAATTTTACAAGGAAATTGTTGAAAGTGACCTTGATTTTTCAAATCTAACCAGTGTCAACCTTGATGAATATGTAGGTCTTGATGGCGACAATCCTCAGTCTTACCGCCACTTCATGCAAGAAAACTTGTTCAACCAAAAACCATTTAAAGAAAGTTTCTTGCCTCGTGGGGTTAAGGATCATGCTGAAGCTGAAGTTGAACGCTACAATCAAATTTTGGCTGACCATCCAGTTGATCTCCAAATCTTGGGAATCGGTCGCAATGGACATATCGGATTTAATGAACCTGGTACTCCATTTGACAGTCAAACGCATCTAGTCGAACTGGACCAGTCTACTATTGAAGCCAATGCGCGCTTTTTTGACAAGATTGAAGACGTCCCAACCCAAGCCATTTCAATGGGAATTAAGAATATCTTGGATGCCAAGTCTATCCTTCTCTTTGCTTACGGTGAGTCGAAAGCAGAAGCCATTGCCGGAACCGTGTCTGGCCCAGTGACTGAGAATCTACCAGCAAGTAGCCTGCAAAATCACCCTGATGTGACCATTATTGCGGATGCTGAAGCGCTTAGCTTGCTTGAAAAATAAAAAATGGAACCGTTCAGTTTCTTCTATCTGAGTGCTTTAAGCTCTTGTATAAATGGATGAAAAAGTCAAAATTAAACCGTATTTTTTCTTGACAATTATTCCTTTTACGTGTAAAATAGAATAGATCTTGAACTTGAAGGGAGTGAAAAAAATGTCTAAAACAGTAGTACGTAAGAATGAATCTCTTGACGACGCACTTCGTCGTTTCAAACGTGCGGTTACTAAAGCTGGTACTCTTCAAGAAACACGCAAACGTGAATTCTATGAAAAACCTTCTGTAAAACGTAAACGTAAATCAGAAGCAGCTCGTAAACGTAAAAAATTCTAATTAGAAGTGAAAGGCTGGAGAAATCTAGTCCTTTTTCTTTTAATACTCTTCGAAAATCTCTTCAAACCACGTCAACGTCGCCTTGCCGTAGGTATGGTTACTGACTTCGTCAGTTTCATCTACAACCTCAAAGCAGTGCTTTGAGCTGACTTCGTCAGTTCTATCTGCAACCTCAAAACCGTGTTTTGAGCAACCTGCGGCTAGTTTCCTAGTTTGCTCTTTGATTTTCATTGAGTATAAATAAATACTCCAAAGCCTGCAAAAATCTGAAATATCCTACTACAATTTGATATAATAGAGAGAAGAACTCATTTGAAGGAGGAAATGATGTCGGTTTTAGTAAAAGAAGTGATTGAAAAGCTTAGACTAGACATTGTCTATGGCGAACCAGAATTGCTTGAAAAGGAAATCAATACAGCGGACATTACGCGACCTGGTCTTGAAATGACAGGTTATTTTGACTACTACACGCCAGAGCGGATCCAGCTCTTGGGGATGAAGGAGTGGTCTTATCTGATCAGCATGCCTTCCAACAGCCGTTATGAAGTTTTGAAAAAAATGTTTCTACCTGAGACACCAGCGGTCATTGTTGCCCGTGGTTTGGTGGTTCCAGAGGAGATGTTAAAAGCAGCCAGAGAATGTAAGATTGCTATTTTAACCAGCCGTACAGCGACAAGTCGTTTATCTGGAGAGTTATCTAGCTATCTGGATTCTCGTTTGGCAGAACGTACCAGTGTTCATGGGGTTTTGATGGATATCTATGGGATGGGCGTCTTGATTCAGGGAGATAGTGGAATTGGTAAGAGTGAGACAGGTCTGGAACTTGTCAAACGTGGTCACCGCTTGGTAGCTGATGACCGGGTCGATATCTTTGCCAAGGATGAGATTACTCTTTGGGGTGAACCGGCTGAAATCTTGAGACACCTGATTGAAATTCGTGGGGTTGGGATTATCGATGTCATGAGCCTCTACGGTGCCAGTGCCGTCAAGGATTCTTCACAGGTTCAACTTGCTGTCTATTTGGAAAACTATGATACACATAAGACTTTTGATCGTCTTGGAAACAATGCAGAGGAAATAGAAATTTCTGGCGTAGCCATTCCTCGTATTCGTATTCCAGTTAAAACAGGTCGTAATATCTCTGTCGTGATTGAGGCTGCTGCCATGAATTATCGTGCCAAGGAAATGGGCTTTGATGCGACGCGTTTGTTCGAAGAACGTTTGACAAATCTCATTGCTCAAAACGAGGTGCCTAATGCTTGATCCAATTGCTATTCATCTAGGTCCTCTAGCCATTCGTTGGTATGCCTTGTGTATTGTGACAGGTTTGATTCTTGCGGTTTATTTGACCATGAAAGAAGCGCCTAGAAAGAAGATCATACCAGACGATATTTTAGATTTTATCTTGATAGCCTTTCCCTTGGCTATTTTAGGAGCTCGTCTCTACTATGTCATTTTCCGTTTTGATTACTATAGTCAGAATGTCGGTGAGATTTTTGCCATTTGGAATGGTGGTTTGGCCATTTACGGTGGTTTGATTACTGGTGCCCTTGTGCTCTATATCTTTGCTGATCGTAAACTTATCAATACTTGGGATTTTCTAGATATTGCGGCGCCTAGCGTCATGATTGCCCAAAGTTTAGGTCGCTGGGGTAATTTCTTTAACCAAGAAGCCTATGGTGCAGCAGTGGATAGTCTGGATTATCTACCTGGCTTTATCCGTGACCAGATGTATATTGATGGGAGCTACCGTCAACCGACCTTCCTTTATGAGTCTCTATGGAATCTACTTGGATTTGCCTTGATTTTGATATTCAGACGAAAATGGAAGAGTCTCAGACGAGGTCATATCACTGCTTTCTACTTGATTTGGTATGGTTTCGGTCGTATGGTCATCGAAGGCATGCGAACAGATAGCCTCATGTTCTTTGGCCTTCGAGTGTCTCAATGGCTATCAGTTGTCCTTATTGGTCTCGGTATTTTTATCATTCTTTATCAAAATCGAAAGAAAGCCCCTTACTATGTTACAGAGGAGGAAAACTAAATGTTAGAAGTTGCATATATTCTTGTTGCCCTAGCTTTGATTGTCTTTTTAGTCTATCTAATCATTACTGTACAAAAGCTTGGACGTGTTATCGATGAAACAGAGAAGACGATTAAAACCTTGACTTCAGATGTGGATGTAACCTTGCATCATACCAATGAATTGCTGGCTAAGGTCAATGTCTTGGCAGATGATATCAATGTCAAGGTGGCAACGATTGATCCACTCTTTAGTGCTGTTGCAGATTTATCTCTTTCTGTTTCAGACCTCAATGACCATGCGCGTGTCTTGAGCAAGAAAGCTTCATCAGCTGGTTCAAAAACACTCAAGACTGGTGCAAGTTTGTCAGCTCTTCGTCTTGCAAGTAAATTTTTCAAAAAATAAAAAAGGAGAATCCTTATGGGTAAACTATCCTCAATCCTTTTAGGAACCGTTTCAGGTGCAGCTCTTGCCTTGTTTTTAACAAGCGATAAGGGCAAACAAGTTTGCAGTCAGGCTCAAGATTTTCTAGATGATTTGAGAGAAGATCCTGAGTATGCCAAGGAGCAGGTCTGTGAAAAACTGACAGAAGTTAAGGAGCAGGCTACAGATTTTGTTCTGAAAACCAAAGAACAGGTTGAGTCAGGTGAAATCACTGTGTACAGTGTCCTTGCTCAAGCCAAATCATGTGCTCGTCAAGCAACAGAAGCATCAAAAAATCAATTCAATAATCTCAAGGAGCAATGGCAAGAAAAGGCCGAAACTCTTGACCAATCAGAAGAAATTGTGATTGATATCAAAGAAGAAAAAATCTAGATTTGATGAGACTGGGCAAAAACTCAGTTCTCGGAGAAAATGAAGTAGATTTTCCCACAATAAAACGCATAGTATCAAGGTTTTCAAGTCCTGATATTATGCGTTTTTTATGATTTTGAAGACTTTTTGACAAACCTTTTTTAAAACACATGAGTGTTATGATTATTTATGGTATAATGGCAGTGTTGAAAGTAAAATATTTATACTCTTCGAAAATCTCTTCAAACCGCGTCAACGTCGCCTTGCCGTACTCAAGTACAGCCTGCGGCTAGTTTCCTAGTTTGCTCTTTGATTTTCATTGAGTATTACATTTTTTTATATTTTACTGATATTTTATTAACATTAAGCGATCTATTTTTTCTATGATTAGAAATCAATGTGGTAGTTTATGATCAAGTAGAGGAAAAGCTCTAAAATTTTAGTCAAGAAATGATCTAGTATTCTGTCAAGGCAAAATATTAGAACCTTCTATTTTGTAAAAAATAGCTAGAAAGAAAGTTTGTAAAATGAAAGATATTTTTAATAAACGTCAACGTTTTTCGATTCGAAAGTTTTCTGTTGGAGTGGCTTCTGTATTAATAGGAATTGCCTTGTTTACACCATCTCAGGGAGTACTTGCTTCTACGGAAAATTCTCTACCTTCTGTGGAGAAAAGAGAAGCAGTGCAACCTATATCAGATAATCAAAATAATCCTTCTTCTGAGTTAGATACCAGAGATGTTCCAATAGGATCTACAAGGACTACAGAAACCGTCACATCTGGGGATAAGGGAAATAATAGCTTGACCACAAGGGATTTCGTGGCGGGTGAAGACAGATCAAGCACTCCAGCGGTGAGAGCAACATCAAATCCTTCCGAGGTTAAAAAGTATGAATTAACTGATGAGTATGCTAAGCAAATAAAAGCAGGAGTAATCGGTTCAGAAGGTGATAAGCTTGACAGTTTGTTATTAAACGGCCCTCAGTTAAGTCCAGAAGCTTATACAGATGATGATTACTTGAAGGATAAAGAAGAACTTTACATTTATGAAAAAGGCGGGAAAAAGTATGTAGGTTATAATAGTCATCCCTTATTAGAAGATACTGATGGTGATGGTATTATTGACAGTAAAGAAAAGCCAGATGAAAAATTAAAATGGAATGTAAGTGAGCGCGATATGATTATGTTCATGGAATTGTCCTACCGTGATGATAATTATATTGATAGAGTGTTGGATCATAAGAAACCTTTAACAGAGTCAGAGTTATATAAAAAGAATGGTGATAGTAAACCACGTTATGAATATATGATGATGAATAAGGAATTGGGACCTTATTGGGAAAGGAAGAAAAGTTATCATACATCTAGCGGACTAGATGCTGTCTTGTATGAAACGAAGAGTGATTTCTCATATTTACCAAATGGAACTGCACAAGTGTTAGCATTTCGTGGAACAAGTGATGTGAAAGATATTAAAGCAGATATCACTCTGGGAACAGGAAGAAATCCTCAACAGGGGATAGATGCAGAAAATATCATGCGTGAACTAGCTAAAGATAAGAGCATTACCAATCTTTATTTAACAGGCCATTCTTTAGGAGGATATTTAGTACAACGGGCAATGGTTGAAGCCTATGAGTTGGCATATTCTGACAGCAGAGTCATGTCTCCTAAAGAACAGTTGGCTTATAGAAACTTTTATAATAATGTATTAAAAAAAGGAACAACATTTAATGCCCCAAAAGTAGTGACAAGTTTGGTTTCTGGTCGTGACTTTTGGCAGAAAGGTTTAGATAGCAAAAAAATAGCTAAGTCAGGGAAATTGACTCATTATATTGTTGATAATGATTCGACGATAAGAAAAGGTGTCAGCAATGATAGTGATGTTGTTATAAATGTTGGACGAACCAGTGGAGGTCATAGTTCACGTTCTTATTTTGAAGCCGATATGATTAATAGACGATCAGAGTTTATATCTGGGAAACGAATTTCTTTAGATGGGACAGGTTATCAAGATAAAAAAATAACAACAGTTAAATCTGTAGAAAAAGTTGGAGAAACTGCTGTATATAGTAAACGCGGAGATGACATCATTAAGTCAACAACTGTGAGTATGAAAAATCCTGATACAGGACAGATTACTAAAAATACACTTGAGGAAGTTTTCAAGAAAGATGGAGCTAAATCTAAGGTTGTGGTTACGCCAATACAGCCAAGTGTACGTTATGAGAAAGACTCCACGAAGGCTAAAGGAGGATCAAAAGTCACAGTATCTGGTACTCCAGGGACAAACACAGTAACTACAACTTATACTGTGAATTCGACAGATGGTAGCCTCATTCCACATGAAGGAAAACCAGTTATCAAACCTTCAACTCCTACAGTGGTCAAGGTCCCAGCTAAAGATGAGGTTGAATACCTCAAAGAAGGCGA
>MKYF01000006.1 GCA_001914195.1 Streptococcus mitis
GAGATATGGAAGTCGCTTAGCTCTAGGGAGTTTAGCTCAGCTGGGAGAGCATCTGCCTTACAAGCAGAGGGTCAGCGGTTCGATCCCGTTAACTCCCATAGGTCCCGTAGTGTAGCGGTTATCACGTCGCCCTGTCACGGCGAAGATCGCGGGTTCGATTCCCGTCGGGACCGTTAGAATAACAGAAGTTATTTTAGACTCGTTAGCTCAGTTGGTAGAGCAATTGACTTTTAATCAATGGGTCACTGGTTCGAGCCCAGTACGGGTCATATCTGCGGGTTTGGCGGAATTGGCAGACGCACCAGATTTAGGATCTGGCGCTTAACGGCGTGGGGGTTCAAGTCCCTTAACCCGCATTAAGATATAATAAATGAGCCGGCTTAGCTCAGTTGGTAGAGCATCTGATTTGTAATCAGAGGGTCGCGTGTTCAAGTCATGTAGCCGGCATTTTTAGATAGAAGAAAACAGTGCGAACGTAGTTCAGTGGTAGAACACCACCTTGCCAAGGTGGGGGTCGCGGGTTCGAATCCCGTCGTTCGCTTAGAGAGGCCGGGGTGGCGGAACTGGCAGACGCACAGGACTTAAAATCCTGCGATTGGTAACGATCGTACCGGTTCGATTCCGGTCCTCGGCATAATATAATGAGCACCCTTAGCTCAACTGGATAGAGTACCTGACTACGAATCAGGCGGTTAGAGGTTCGACTCCTCTAGGGTGCATTTTTCTATTTAACTCGGGAAGTAGCTCAGCTTGGTAGAGTACTTGGTTTGGGACCAAGGTGTCGCAGGTTCGAATCCTGTCTTCCCGATAAGCGTATCTTTTTTATTTAATTAGATATTATATACATTAAGAGAGAAACAGTTTGCTTCTCTCTTTTTTAAATTTCAGTAATTCATTTTGGTCGCGTATACTTTTTTGTTTCTTGATTTGTTCAATAAATACTGTAGTTTAGGTACATAAATTAAAATTTAACAGATTTTATAATTCTTACAAGCTTTTAAGAAAGTAATTGAAGAGTTTTTTTATTCTGCCTATAATATATGTGTTTGTGCGATAAAAATTTCTGCTCTTTTGATTTTAAATAAGTATTAGTTTTCATTATAGTGTGAATGGGGTTTGATATTTCTTTTGAGGAAGCTGCCTTAGATTTTTCTATTTGTGTTTTATTGTATAGTGTATCTTGCTTGTTTTGAACAGAATCTTTTATGACATTTGTCATATTTCCTCATGACAGAAGCTTCTAGTGGCAGTAGATTCAAAGAATTATAATAGATGTATCAAGTGGAGGAAGAAAAAATGAAACATAAAGTAATTGTCGCAATGAGTTTAGTAGCAGCAGGAGTCATGACTTATCTCATGTTCTCAGGATTGGATGAAGATTTCTATCATTTTCCTTGGGAGCTATTTGCAGGATTTGGAATGATGTCCTGGCTTATCCGAGAAGGTTTGAAATTAGTCTCAGATGTGAAAAAGGAGTTTGAAAAATGAAAAAAGCATTTCTCTATCTTTTTATTGGACTATCACTAGTGGTATGGTTGGTAGAAATGTTTACAGGTTGGTTCGATCAAGCCTTCCTTCACCAATTCATCCGTGGTGCCTGGGGACTAGGATTTATGATTTTTATCGCCTTTCCTATGGGAAAGGAGTGGCTGAAAGGAGAATATCATGAACATGATTAAGGTAGAAAGCCTAAATAAAAACATCAAGGGCAAGGCTATTTTGAAGGATATTTCCTTTGAGGTAGCTGAAGGTGAATGCGTCGCCTTGATTGGGCCCAATGGTGCTGGGAAGACCACACTCTTGGACTGTTTGCTCGGAGATAAATTGGTCTCCAGCGGTCAAGTATCTGTTCAAGGTTTACCAGTGACGAGTTCTAAGTTAGACTATATTAGAGGCTACCTGCCTCAAGAAAATGTCATTGTTCAGAAATTAAAGGTCAAAGAGTTGATTGCTTTCTTTCAAAAAATTTATCCAAATCACTTGAGTAACCAGGAAATAGATCAACTATTACAGTTTGATAAGGAACAAAAAGAGCAATTCGCAGAAAAATTATCAGGTGGACAAAAGCGTCTTTTCTCTTTTGTCTTGACCTTAATTGGGCGACCAAAGTTAGTCTTTTTAGATGAACCTACTTCGGCCATGGATACTTCAACCCGTCAACGCTTTTGGGAAATTGTTCAGGAGCTAAAAGCTAAGGGAGTTACCATTCTCTATTCGTCCCATTATATCGAAGAAGTAGAGCATACAGCTGATCGGATTTTGGTCTTGAATAAGGGAGAGTTGATTCGTGATACGACGCCTCTAGCTATGCGTAGTGAGGGAATTGAAAAGCATTTTATCCTTCCTCTGGCATACAAGGAAATTGTTGAGCAGTCTAACTTGGTTGAAAACTGGGTACAAAAACAAGATGCTCTGCAAGTAGTCACACGAGAGGCAAATGCTTTTTGGCAACTGTTAGTTCAAGCAGGATGTAGCATACAAGAAATCGAAGTTAATAACCGTAGTTTGCTAGATACAATCTTTGAAGAAACACAAAAGGGAGATGACTAAGATGAAACGATGGATCGCACTAAACAAGATAGAATTTCTATTGACCAAACGACAATTAGTCTATTATCTATTATCCGTAGGGATGCCGACAGCCTTCTATTTATTCTTTTCAGGTATGTACCAGGATACACCAGATGGGCCAGCAAATTTTATGCGCGACTACCTCATCTCTATGACAGCTTTTTCTATGATGTCAACAGCCATGTTTTCATTCCCAGCTGTCTTACATACCGACAAGATCAACAACTGGCAGAAAACATTACGTCATAGCCCTGTAAATATGGTAGAATATTATCTATCAAAGATAACAAGTATGCTGGTTGATTATTTGGTTTCAATCTTGGTGGTTTTCTCAGTTGGGCACTTGGTCAGAGGTGTGGATATGCCTTTAGGAAGCTGGATTGGGGCTGCGCTCTTGCTGATAGTAGGAAGTGTAGCTTTTGTAGCGCTTGGCTTGACCTTGACACTCTTGCCTTCTAGTCAGCTGATGTCTGTCGTG
This sequence comes from Streptococcus mitis, assembly GCA_001914195.1. Taxonomy (GTDB): domain Bacteria; phylum Bacillota; class Bacilli; order Lactobacillales; family Streptococcaceae; genus Streptococcus; species Streptococcus mitis_F. The sequence goes on from MKYF01000006.1 coordinate 3,050, forward strand.
GGTAATCTTCTCTATCTAGGCTTGGCTGTTTTAGGCGGACTCTGGATGCCCATCTCTTTATTTCCAGACTGGATGCAAGCAATCGGGAAGTGTCTACCAACTTATCAGTTGATGGAGTTGCTCAAGACCTTCTTAAACGAGGGTAGCATCAATCTATCAGCCACAGTTTATCTACTTGTTTTTTCAGCAGTTTTGTTTGGTTTGACCATTTACCTTCAAGGTCATAAGGAGAATGCTTAATGCTTGAAAGACTGAAAAGCATACACTATATGTTTTGGGCCAGTTTAATTTTTATGATTTTCCCCATCCTACCTGTAGTGATTGGGTGGCTTTCTGTCTGGCATTTATTAATTGATATTCTATTTGTAGTGGCGTATCTGGGTGTTTTAACAACTAAGAGCCAGCGCCTATCTTGGCTATATTGGGGCCTTATGCTGACTTATGTAGTTGGGAATACCGCCTTTGTTGCTGTGAATTATATCTGGTTTTTCTTTTTCCTTTCCAATCTCTTAATTTATCATTTTGGCGTACGTAGTTTAAAGTCTTTACATGTCTGGTCATTTCTTCTTGCTCAAGTCCTTGTTGTGGGGCAACTTTTGATTTTTCAAAGAATCGAAGTTGAGTTTCTAGTCTATCTACTTGTAATTCTTACTTTTGTTGATTTGATGACTTTTGGCTCGGTTCGGATTCGAATTGTAGAGGATCTGAAAGAAGAGCAGGCCAAGCAAAATGCCCAGATAAATCTATTACTGGCAGAAAATGAGCGCAATCGTATCGGTCAGGATTTGCATGATAGTCTGGGACATACCTTTGCCATGCTAAGTGTTAAAACTGATCTAGCCTTGCAGTTATTTCAAATGCAGGCTTATTCACAGGTGGAAAAGGAATTAAGAGAAATACAGCAAATTAGTAAAGAATCAATGCGTGAAGTGAGAACCATTGTAGAAAATCTTAAATTTAGAACTTTGACATCCGAGCTAGAGACGGTGAAAAAGATGTTAGAAATTGCTGGAATTGAGGTTGAAATAGCTAATCAACTAGATACAGCTAGCCTAACTCAGAAATTGGAGTCAACGGCTTCCATGATTTTGCTTGAGTTAGTAACCAATATCATCAAACATGCTCAAGCGTCTAAAGCTTACTTAAGATTAGAACGGACAGAGAAAGAACTCCTTTTAACAGTAAGAGATGATGGTTGTGGTTTTACTTATATAAAAGGGGATGAGCTCCATACAGTTCGAGATCGTGTTCTTCCATTTTCGGGAGAAGTAAAGGTAATTAGTTGGAAACAACCGACAGAAGTTCAGGTTCGACTACCTTATAAGGAGAGAAATTAAGATGAAACTACTTGTTGCAGAAGATCAAAGTATGTTGCGAGATGCCATGTGCCAGTTGCTCATGCTTCAACCAGATGTAGAGTCTGTCTTTCAAGCCAAGAATGGGCAAGAAGCAATCCAACTATTAGAAAAGGAGTCTGTAGATATCGCCATCCTTGACGTAGAAATGCCCGTTAAGACAGGTCTTGAAGTCTTGGAGTGGATACGAGCAGAAAAGCTTGAAACAAAGGTGGTTGTGGTGACGACCTTCAAGCGCCCTGGTTACTTTGAACGTGCAGTCAAGGCTGGAGTAGATGCTTATGTCTTGAAAGAAAGAAGCATTGCAGACCTCATGAAAACCTTGCACACCGTCCTAGAGGGACGCAAGGAGTTTTCGCCTGAATTGATGGAAGTGGTGATGACGCATCCCAATCCGTTGACAGAACAAGAGATTGCTGTTTTAGAGGGAATTGCTAAGGGATTATCCAATCAAGAAATTGCAGATCAACTTTATCTATCCAACGGAACAGTCCGAAACTATGTCACCAATATTCTTTCAAAACTTGATGCAGGTAATCGAACAGAGGCAGCTAATATTGCGAAAGAATCTGGTTGGTTGTGATGATATAATATTTTTTTGAACATTATGTGTTAAAATTGATGGGATTGAATGGAACAATACTAACTTTAGGAGGGTGGGATTCCTCCTTTTTCTTTTTTGGGGGAGCACCATAAAAGAGCTAAAATTAACAATAAAAAAGAAAAATATCTTGACAACCAATGGAAAATTTTGTTACAATAATAGACGGTACTTTTTACTTTTGGTCTCTCAAGAGTGTACAGGGACGTGCTGACAAATGTTGCAAAAGTACACACAGATGATAGCTGTCACCAAGTGTATCATCACCAAAAATAAAAAAACACAGGAGAATGTAGATGCCTACAATTAACCAATTGGTTCGCAAACCGCGTAAATCAAAAGTAGAAAAATCTAAATCACCAGCTTTGAACGTTGGTTACAACAGTCATAAAAAAGTTCAAACAAACGTTTCTTCACCACAAAAACGTGGTGTTGCAACTCGTGTTGGAACAATGACACCTAAAAAACCTAACTCAGCCCTTCGTAAATTCGCTCGTGTACGTTTGAGCAACCTTATTGAAGTTACTGCCTACATCCCAGGTATCGGACACAACTTGCAAGAGCACAGCGTAGTGCTTCTTCGTGGTGGACGTGTAAAAGACCTTCCAGGGGTACGTTACCATATCGTCCGTGGTGCACTTGATACTGCAGGTGTTAACGATCGTAAACAAGGCCGTTCTAAATACGGTACTAAACGTCCAAAAGCATAAGGAAAGGGGATAAAGAGAAATGAGTCGTAAAAATAGAGCTCCAAAACGTGACGTATTGCCAGATCCGCTTTACAATTCACAACTAGTTACTCGTCTTATCAACCGCGTTATGCTTGATGGTAAACGTGGTACAGCTGCTTCAATCGTTTACGGTGCTTTTGAGCAAATCAAAGAAGCTACTGGAAATGATGCACTTGAAGTATTTGAAACAGCTATGGAAAACATTATGCCTGTACTTGAAGTACGTGCACGTCGTGTTGGTGGTTCTAACTACCAAGTCCCAGTTGAAGTTCGTCCAGAACGTCGTACAACACTTGGACTTCGTTGGTTGGTAACAATCGCTCGTCTTCGTGGTGAACACACAATGCAAGACCGTCTTGCAAAAGAAATCTTGGATGCTGCTAACAACACTGGTGCAGCTGTTAAGAAACGTGAAGACACTCACCGTATGGCTGAAGCTAACCGTGCATTCGCACACTTCCGTTGGTAATATAGGATGCGAAAGTGTTAAGAAAGTCCCAGAGAAAATAGGGAATCAAAGCAGGTTGCGATTGCAACCAATGAGATTCATCTTTTTCTCCAGACTTTTAGCTTGAGCTCAACTCAACTAACTTGGGCTTTTAGCCCGAGTTCAATTCAACTTGTAAATCTACAAGTTGAAACCAACAATAGCATGAAAACATTGAGAACGGGTAGGTCCTGCCTATCCGTTTTTATTAAAATCGTGTTATAATAGAATAGAAATCAAAAATAAATAGGAGAAACAAACCTCATGGCACGCGAATTTTCACTTGAAAAAACTCGTAATATCGGTATCATGGCTCACGTCGATGCTGGTAAAACAACAACTACTGAGCGTATTCTTTACTACACTGGTAAAATCCACAAAATCGGTGAAACTCACGAAGGTGCGTCACAAATGGACTGGATGGAGCAAGAGCAAGAACGTGGTATCACTATCACATCTGCTGCGACAACAGCTCAATGGAACAACCACCGCGTAAACATCATCGACACACCAGGACACGTGGACTTCACAATCGAAGTACAACGATCTCTTCGTGTATTGGATGGTGCGGTTACTGTTCTTGACTCACAATCAGGTGTTGAGCCTCAAACTGAAACAGTTTGGCGTCAAGCAACTGAATATGGAGTTCCACGTATCGTATTTGCCAACAAAATGGACAAAATTGGTGCTGACTTCCTTTACTCTGTAAGCACACTTCACGATCGTCTTCAAGCAAATGCACACCCAATTCAATTGCCAATCGGTTCTGAAGATGACTTCCGTGGTATCATCGACTTGATCAAGATGAAAGCTGAAATCTATACTAACGACCTTGGTACAGATATCCTTGAAGAAGACATCCCAGCTGAATACCTTGACCAAGCTCAAGAATACCGTGAAAAATTGATCGAAGCAGTTGCTGAAACTGACGAAGAATTGATGATGAAATACCTCGAAGGTGAAGAAATCACTAACGAAGAATTGAAAGCTGGTATCCGTAAAGCGACTATCAACGTTGAATTCTTCCCAGTATTGTGTGGTTCTGCCTTCAAGAACAAAGGTGTTCAATTGATGCTTGATGCAGTTATTGACTACCTTCCAAGCCCACTTGATATCCCAGCTATCAAAGGTATTAACCCAGATACAGATGCTGAAGAAACTCGTCCAGCATCTGACGAAGAACCATTTGCAGCTCTTGCCTTCAAGATCATGACTGACCCATTCGTAGGTCGTTTGACATTCTTCCGTGTTTACTCAGGTGTTCTTCAATCAGGTTCATACGTATTGAACACTTCTAAAGGTAAACGTGAACGTATCGGACGTATCCTTCAAATGCACGCTAACAGCCGTCAAGAAATCGACACTGTTTACTCAGGTGATATCGCTGCTGCCGTTGGTTTGAAAGATACTACTACTGGTGACTCATTGACAGATGAAAAAGCTAAAATCATCCTTGAGTCAATCAACGTTCCAGAACCAGTTATCCAATTGATGGTTGAGCCAAAATCTAAAGCAGACCAAGATAAGATGGGTATCGCCCTTCAAAAATTGGCTGAAGAAGATCCAACATTCCGAGTTGAAACAAACGTTGAAACTGGTGAAACAGTTATCTCTGGTATGGGTGAGCTTCACCTTGACGTCCTTGTTGACCGTATGCGTCGTGAGTTCAAAGTTGAAGCGAACGTAGGTGCTCCTCAAGTATCTTACCGTGAAACATTCCGCGCTTCTACTCAAGCACGTGGATTCTTCAAACGTCAGTCTGGTGGTAAAGGTCAATTTGGTGATGTATGGATTGAATTTACTCCAAACGAAGAAGGTAAAGGATTCGAATTCGAAAACGCAATCGTCGGTGGTGTGGTTCCTCGTGAATTTATCCCAGCGGTTGAAAAAGGTTTGGTAGAATCTATGGCTAACGGTGTTCTTGCAGGTTACCCAATGGTTGACGTTAAAGCTAAGCTTTACGATGGTTCATACCACGATGTCGACTCATCTGAAACTGCCTTCAAGATCGCGGCTTCACTTGCTCTTAAAGAAGCTGCTAAATCAGCACAACCAGCTATCCTTGAGCCAATGATGCTTGTAACAATCACTGTTCCAGAAGAAAACCTTGGTGATGTTATGGGTCACGTAACTGCTCGTCGTGGACGTGTAGATGGTATGGAAGCACATGGTAACAGCCAAATCGTTCGTGCTTATGTTCCACTTGCTGAAATGTTCGGTTACGCAACAGTTCTTCGTTCTGCATCTCAAGGACGTGGTACATTCATGATGGTATTTGACCACTACGAAGATGTACCTAAGTCAGTACAAGAAGAAATCATTAAGAAAAACAAAGGTGAAGACTAATCAGTCTTCGCTCTAGAAGGAAGTCACTTAGTGGCTTCCTTTTGTCTTTAGAAAATACCTCTAAATATGGTAAAATAGTAGAAGAATAATGTGAGGAAAATGAATGTCAAATAGTTTTGAAATTTTGATGAATCAACTGGGGATGTCTGCTGAAATGAGACAGGATCCTGCTTTAGCACAGGCCGATATTGAGCGAGTTGTGGTTCATAAAATTAGTAAGGTATGGGAGTTTCATTTCGTATTTTCTAATATTTTACCGATCGAAATCTTTTTAGAATTAAAGAAAGGGCTGAGTGAGGAATTTTCTAAGACAGGCAATAAAGCTGTTTTTGAAATCAAAGCTCGGTCTCAAGAATTTTCAAATCAGCTTTTGCAGGCCTACTATAGGGAGGCTTTCTCTGAAGGGCCATGTGCTAGTCAAGGTTTTAAGTCCCTTTATCAAAATTTGAAAGTTCGTGCGGAGGACAATCAGCTATTTATTGAGGGCTCAGAGGCGATTGATAAGGAACATTTTAAGAAAAATCACCTTCCTAATTTAGCGAAACAACTTGAAAAATTTGGCTTTCCAACTTTCAGCTGTCACGTAGAGAAAAATGATGTGTTGACCCAAGAGCAGGAAGAGGCCTTTCATGCTGAAAATGAGCAGATTGTTCAAGCTGCCAATGAGGAAGCGCTCCGTGCTATGGAGCAACTGGAACAGATGGCACCTCCTCCAGCGGAAGAGAAACCAGCCTTTGATTTTCAAACGAAAAAAGCTGCCGTTAAACCCAAGCTAGATAAGGCAGAGATTACTCCTATGATCGAAGTGACGACGGAGGAAAATCGTCTGGTCTTTGAAGGGGTTGTTTTTGATGTGGAGCAAAAAGTGACCAGAACAGGTCGTGTTTTAATCAACTTTAAAATGACGGACTACACTTCAAGTTTTTCTATGCAAAAGTGGGTTAAAAATGAGGAAGAGGCTCAGAAATTCGACCTCATCAAAAAGAATTCTTGGCTCCGAGTGCGTGGAAATGTGGAGATGAATAATTTCACACGCGATTTGACTATGAATGTGCAGGATGTGCAGGAAGTTGTTCACTATGAGCGGAAGGATTTGATGCCAGAAGGTGATCGTCGGGTTGAGTTTCATGCTCATACTAATATGTCGACCATGGATGCTCTACCCGAAGTAGAAGAAATCGTTGCGACAGCTGCTAAGTGGGGACACAAGGCGGTTGCTATCACGGACCATGGGAATGTCCAGTCCTTCCCACACGGCTATAAGGCGGCTAAGAAAGCGGGAATTCAGCTGATTTATGGAATGGAAGCCAATATCGTGGAGGACCGTGTCCCTATCGTCTATAACGAAGTAGAGATGGACTTGTCAGAAGCGACCTACGTGGTTTTTGACGTGGAAACCACAGGACTTTCAGCTATCTATAATGATTTGATTCAGGTTGCGGCTTCTAAGATGTACAAGGGGAATGTCATTGCTGAATTTGATGAATTTATCAATCCTGGGTATCCCTTGTCAGCTTTTACTACTGAGTTGACTGGAATTACAGATGATCATGTCAAAAATGCCAAACCATTAGAACAAGTTCTGCAAGAATTCCAAGAATTCTGCAAGGATACAGTCTTAGTTGCCCACAATGCGACCTTTGACGTTGGCTTTATGAATGCCAACTATGAGCGCCATGGTCTGCCTAAGATTAGCCAGCCAGTTATTGATACGCTGGAGTTTGCTAGAAACCTCTACCCTGAGTATAAACGTCATGGTTTGGGGCCTTTGACCAAGCGTTTTGGTGTGGCTTTGGAACATCACCACATGGCCAATTACGATGCGGAAGCTACAGGTCGTCTGCTTTTCATCTTTATCAAAGAGGTAGCAGAAAAACATGGTGTGACCGATCTAGCTAGACTCAACATTGATTTGATTAGTCCAGATTCTTACAAAAAAGCTCGAATCAAGCATGCGACTATTTATGTCAAGAATCAAGTAGGGCTAAAAAATATTTTTAAGCTGGTTTCCTTGTCTAATACCAAGTACTTTGAAGGAGTGCCACGGATTCCGAGAACGGTTTTAGATGCCCATCGGGAAGGTCTGATTTTAGGTTCAGCTTGCTCTGAAGGTGAAGTTTTCGATGCAGTTGTTTCCCAAGGTGTGGATGCGGCGGTTGAGGTGGCCAAGTATTACGACTTTATTGAGATCATGCCACCAGCTATCTATGTTCCATTGATTGCTAAGGAACAGGTCAAGGATATGGAGGAACTCCAGACTATTATCAGGAGTTTGATAGAGGTTGGAGAACGTCTTGGTAAGCCTGTTCTGGCTACGGGGAATGTCCACTATATCGAACCAGAAGAAGAAATTTACCGTGAAATTATCGTCCGTAGTTTGGGACAGGGGGCGATGATTAACCGAACTATCGGTCATGGTGAACATGCCCAACCAGCACCACTTCCAAAGGCTCATTTTAGAACGACCAATGAGATGTTGGATGAATTTGCCTTCTTGGGAGAGGAATTAGCTCGCAAATTGGTTATTGAAAACACCAATGCCTTGGCAGATATCTTTGAACCTGTTGAGGTAGTTAAGGGTGACTTGTACACGCCTTTCATCGACAAGGCTGAAGAAACAGTTGCTGAGTTGACCTATAAGAAAGCTTTTGAGATTTATGGAAATCCGCTGCCAGATATCGTTGATTTGCGGATTGAAAAAGAATTAACATCCATACTGGGGAATGGATTTGCTGTGATTTATCTGGCATCGCAGATGCTGGTGCAACGTTCTAATGAACGGGGTTACTTGGTTGGTTCTCGTGGATCTGTCGGTTCCAGTTTCGTTGCGACCATGATTGGGATTACGGAGGTTAATCCTCTATCTCCTCACTATGTCTGTGGTCAGTGTCAGTACAGCGAGTTTATCACCGATGGTTCTTATGGTTCAGGTTTTGATATGCCCAATAAGGACTGCCCAAAATGTGGTCACAAACTCAGTAAAAACGGACAGGATATTCCTTTCGAGACCTTCCTTGGTTTTGATGGGGATAAGGTTCCTGATATTGACTTGAACTTTTCGGGAGAAGACCAGCCTAGCGCCCACTTGGATGTGCGTGATATCTTTGGTGAGGAATATGCCTTCCGTGCAGGAACGGTTGGTACGGTGGCTGCCAAGACCGCTTATGGATTTGTCAAGGGCTATGAGCGAGATTATGGCAAGTTTTATCGCGATGCAGAGGTGGAACGTCTTGCTCAAGGTGCAGCTGGTGTCAAACGAACGACAGGACAACACCCAGGGGGAATCGTTGTTATTCCTAACTACATGGATGTCTACGACTTTACGCCTGTCCAGTATCCAGCAGATGATGTGACGGCTGAATGGCAGACGACTCACTTTAACTTCCACGATATCGATGAGAACGTCCTCAAACTCGATGTACTGGGACATGATGATCCGACTATGATTCGAAAACTTCAGGACTTGTCTGGTATTGACCCTAATGAAATCCCTATGGATGACGAAGGCGTGATGGCTCTCTTTTCTGGGACGGATGTACTAGGTGTAACTCCTGAACAAATCGGAACTCCGACAGGTATGCTGGGGATTCCAGAATTTGGAACCAACTTTGTACGTGGGATGGTAGATGAGACGCATCCGACGACTTTTGCGGAATTGCTTCAGCTGTCTGGACTGTCCCACGGTACTGACGTTTGGCTGGGCAATGCTCAAGATCTGATTAAGCAAGGAATAGCAGATCTATCGACTGTTATCGGTTGTCGGGACGACATCATGGTTTACCTCATGCATGCTGGTCTCGAACCTAAGATGGCCTTTACCATCATGGAACGGGTGCGTAAAGGCTTATGGCTGAAGATTTCCGAAGAGGAGAGAAATGGCTATATCGAAGCCATGAAGGCTAATAAGGTGCCAGAGTGGTATATCGAATCCTGTGGGAAAATTAAGTATATGTTCCCTAAAGCCCATGCGGCAGCCTACGTTATGATGGCCTTGCGTGTGGCCTACTTCAAGGTTCACCATCCCATTTATTATTACTGTGCTTACTTCTCAATACGTGCTAAGGCTTTTGATATCAAGACTATGGGTGCGGGCTTGGATGCCATCAAGCGCAGAATGGAAGAAATCTCTGAAAAACGGAAGAACAATGAAGCCTCTAATGTGGAAATTGATCTTTATACAACTCTTGAGATTGTCAATGAAATGTGGGAACGTGGTTTCAAGTTTGGGAAACTCGATCTCTATCGTAGTCAGGCGACAGAGTTCCTTATCGATGGGGATACCCTCATTCCGCCATTTGTAGCAATGGATGGTCTAGGAGAGAACGTTGCTAAGCAGTTGGTGCGAGCGCGTGAAGAGGGAGAATTCCTCTCTAAAACAGAACTACGCAAGCGTGGTGGGCTCTCATCAACTTTGGTTGAAAAGATGGATGAGATGGGTATTCTTGGAAATATGCCAGAGGATAACCAGTTGAGTTTGTTTGATGAGTTGTTTTAAGGTCTTGGAGGAAAAAAGATGAAACTAAGAATTTTTGCGGAAGACAAGCCGGCTGAGAAGGTATTTGAATATCAGCTAGAGCTTGCTGATCAAACAATTCTTCTATCAACAGCACTCTTGTCTGGTGCCATTGCTTTAGCAGGATTGTTTTCTGCTATGAAAGAAAAATAAAAATAGAAAAGAGAAAATTACATGGTTTTACCAAATTTTAAAGAAAATCTAGAAAAATATGCGAAATTGTTGGTTGCGAATGGAATTAACGTGCAACCTGGTCACACTTTGGCTCTCTCAATCGATGTGGAGCAACGTGAGTTGGCTCACTTGATCGTCAAAGAAGCCTATGCACTTGGTGCGCATGAGGTTATCGTTCAGTGGACAGATGATGTCATCAATCGCGAGAAATTCCTTCACGCGCCGATGGAACGTCTGGACAATGTGCCAGAATACAAGATTGCTGAGATGGACTATCTTTTGGAGAACAAGGCTAGTCGTCTTGGAGTTCGTTCATCTGATCCGGGTGCCTTGAATGGAGTGGATGCTGACAAGCTTTCGGCTTCTGCTAAAGCTATGGGACTTGCCATGAAGCCAATGCGTATCGCAACTCAATCCAACAAGGTTAGCTGGACTGTAGCCGCTGCTGCTGGACTTGAGTGGGCTAAGAAAGTCTTCCCAAATGCTGCGAGCGATGAAGAAGCAGTTGATCTCCTTTGGGACCAAATCTTCAAAACTTGCCGTGTCTACGAAGAAGATCCTGTTAAGGCTTGGGAAGAGCATGCAGCTATCCTTAAGAGTAAAGCTGATATGCTCAATAAAGAACAATTTTCAGCTCTTCACTACACAGCGCCAGGAACAGATTTGACACTTGGTTTGCCAAAGAACCACGTTTGGGAATCAGCTGGGGCTATCAATGCACAGGGCGAAGGATTCTTGCCAAATATGCCGACAGAGGAAGTTTTCACAGCGCCTGACTTCCGTCGTGCAGATGGTTATGTAACCTCTACAAAACCACTTAGCTACAACGGAAATATCATCGAAGGCATTAAAGTAACCTTCAAGGATGGACAAATCGTAGATATTACTGCTGAGAAGGGTGACCAGGTCATGAAAGATCTTGTCTTTGAAAATGCTGGCGCGCGTGCCTTGGGTGAATGTGCCTTGGTACCAGATCCAAGTCCAATTTCTCAGTCAGGTATTACCTTCTTTAATACCCTTTTCGATGAAAATGCGTCAAACCACTTGGCTATCGGTGCTGCCTATGCGACTAGCGTTGTTGGTGGTGCAGAGATGAGTGAAGAAGAGCTTGAAGCTGCTGGGCTTAACCGTTCAGATGTTCACGTGGACTTTATGATTGGGTCTAGTCAAATGGATATCGATGGTATCCGTGAGGATGGAACACGTGTGCCTCTCTTCCGTAACGGAGATTGGGCAAATTAAGGAGCCGAGATGATAGGAAGTATGTTTGTTGGACTCATAGTGGGATTCTTGGCAGGTGCTTTGACCAATCGTGGAGAACGTATGGGTTGCTTTGGAAAAATGTTTCTCGGTTGGGTTGGCGCTTTTCTGGGTCACTTGCTCTTTGGAACTTGGGGGCCAGTTTTATCAGGAACAGCTATTATCCCAGCGATTTTAGGTGCCATGATTGTCTTAGCGATTTTTTGGAGACGAGGAAGTTAATTTCCTAATTCAGAGACGAAAAGGAGGTTGGTCTTTGAGCCAGCCTCCTTTTGAGTATGATATAATAGTTCTATGAGATTAGATAAATTTTTAGTTGCCTGCGCTGTAGGGAGCCGGACAGAGGTCAAAAACTTGCTCAAGGCAGGACGCGTGACGGTAAATGGTAAAAAAGAGAAATCAGCTAAATTACAGATTGATGAAGAAAGAGATGAGGTTCGCTTTGACGGTCAAGTGCTGGAGTATGAAGAGTTTGTCTATTACATGATGAACAAGCCCCCAGGTGTTATTTCAGCGACTGAGGATTCCAAGCACAGAACCGTTCTGGACTTGTTGGATGACTTGGCTCGGAGTAAGGAAGTTTTCCCAGTAGGGCGCTTGGATATTGACACGCATGGTTTTTTGTTATTAACGAATGACGGTCAGCTTGCCCATGCTCTTCTTTCGCCCAAGCGACATGTGGATAAGACTTATCTAGCTCAGGTCAAGGGAATTATGACCCAAGAAGATGTGGAGATATTTGCCAAGGGAATTCCTCTCAAAGACTTTATTTGTCAGCCTGCTAGACTGGAGCTTGTGTCTATAGATACAGAAAAGAATCAAAGCCAAATCCGTGTGACCATTGCAGAAGGGAAGTTCCATCAGGTCAAGCGTATGGTGGCCTACTGTGGCAAGGAAGTAGTGGACCTACAGCGTTTGACTATGGGAACTTTAGTCTTGGATGAGAACTTGCAGCGAGGAGAATGGCGTCGCTTGACCAAGGAAGAGCTAGAAGCTCTCCTTGCTAGTGTTGATTAAGTTAATGTATTTTAGTAAAAAGGTAGGGAGAATATCCCTGCCTTTTATGTTTTTCAGTTGCTTCCTTTGTGAAAAGAGTTATAATAGACTGTAGAATAAAAGGAGGAATCTATGAACGCGATTCAAGAATCATTTACTGATAAATTATTTGCCAACTATGAAGCAAATGTCAAATACCAAGCGATTGAAAATGCTGCCAGCCACAACGGAATTTTTGCAGCCCTAGAACGTCGCCAAAGCCATGTAGACAACACCCCTGTTTTTTCATTGGATTTGACCAAGGACAAGGTTACTAACCAGAAAGCATCTGGTCGTTGCTGGATGTTTGCGGCTCTCAACACCTTCCGCCACAAGCTTATCTCACAATACAAACTAGAAAATTTTGAGTTGTCACAAGCCCACACTTTCTTCTGGGACAAGTATGAGAAATCCAACTGGTTCTTGGAGCAAGTGATTGCGACTGCAGACCAAGACCTAACTAGCCGTAAGGTTAAATTCCTACTTCAAACTCCACAACAAGACGGTGGTCAGTGGGATATGGTCGTTTCTCTCTTTGAGAAATACGGTGTCGTTCCTAAGTCAGTTTACCCTGAGTCCGTTTCATCTAGCAGTAGCCGTGAGTTAAATGCAATCCTTAACAAATTGCTTCGCCAAGATGCTCAAATCTTGCGTGACTTGCTTGCTTCTGGTGCAGACCAAGCGACTGTTCAAGCTAAGAAAGAAGACCTCTTGCAAGAAATCTTTAACTTTCTTGCTATGTCTTTAGGCCTTCCACCACGTACATTTGACTTTGCTTATCGCGATAAGGATAACAACTACCAAAGTGAAAAGAGCATTACTCCACAAGAATTTTACAATAAATATGTCAATCTTCCTTTAGAAGACTACGTTTCTGTTATCAATGCTCCAACTGATGACAAGCCTTACGGTCAATCTTACACAGTTGAGATGTTGGGAAATGTGGTTGGTAGCCGTGTGGTTCGTTACATCAACGTGCCGATGGAGCGCTTGAAAGAGTTGGCAATTGCTCAAATGCAAGCAGGTGAGACTGTTTGGTTTGGTTCAGATGTCGGTCAGCTCAGCAACCGCAAAGCTGGAATTCTTGCGACAGATGTTTATGACTTTGAATCAAGCATGGACATTAAACTCACTCAAGACAAGGCTGGACGTTTGGATTACAGCGAAAGCTTAATGACCCACGCTATGGTCTTGACAGGTGTTGACTTGGACGAAAATGGCAAGTCAACCAAGTGGAAGGTTGAAAACTCATGGGGAGACAAGGTCGGTACAGATGGTTACTTTGTTGCCTCAGACGCTTGGATGGACGAATACACATACCAAATCGTTGTCCGTAAGGAATTGCTGACAGCAGAAGAACAAGCTGCCTATGAAGCAGAACCAATTGTACTCGCACCATGGGATCCAATGGGTGCCTTGGCCGAATAAAAGTATAGAAAAAAGGAATCAGATTTTAGAACCTGATTCCTTTTAAGTTGCTTGATTACATGATGTGAAGAACATGTGCCACAATACCCACTGCGAAGAGTGCAAGGATAATAGTGATTGGAGATACTTTTTTCTTAAGCAAGTACATGCAAAGGAAAGTAAGGAGTAGTCCTGATAGTCCAGGAATCAACATATCCAAGTTTTGTTGGAAAGTAGTAACTTTTTCAGATGTTTGAGATAATCCTTGTCCTACTTGTGCGAATGCTTCTTGGATACCTTTAGATCCTTCTGGCAATTTATCCCAATGGATATAAGCCTTTTCATCTAGTTGAACTTTGGCAACATCGAAAGCAAATTTAATATTTACCCAACGTTGAACAAGGACAGCAAGAATGAACATACCAAGGATAGAAGCACCTTTAGTGATGTCTTGAAGGATACCGCCAGACATATCTTTAGTGATTTCTGATCCAGCCTTGTATCCAATCTCTTGTGTATACCACAAGAATGACATACGAATCAAGTTCCAAAGAACGAAGAAGAGGATTGGACCTAAGATATTACCAGTAAGGGCAAGTGAAGCACCGAGTGATCCAAGGATTGGGCGTACTGTAAACCAGAATACTGGGTCACCGATACCAGCAAGAGGTCCCATCATACCGATTTTAACCCCTTGGATAGCAGCATCATCGATCTCAACACCGTTAGCACGTTCTTCTTCAAGTGCAAGAGTAACCCCCATGATTGGAGCGGCTACATATGGGTGAGTGTTGAAGAACTCAAGATGGCGTTCAAGAGCAGCGATTTGATCTTCTTTTTTAGTGTAGAGTTTTTTAAGAGCTGGAATTAATGAGTAAGCCCAACCCAAGTTTTGCATACGTTCATAGTTCCAAGAACCTTGTAAGAAAGTTGAACGCCACCAAACTTTTTTACGATCTGATTTAGTTAATTGAAGTTTTTCAGTCATGATGTTTTCAGTCCTTTCTTATCTTAGTAGTCTTCTAGGATATCGCCGATTGGGTCGTTAGAAGTTGCGGCTCCTCCGCCACCATTTCCACCAGTTTTAGAAAGGTGAAGGTAGATAAGAGCGATAGCAACACCGATAGCACCAAATCCGATTAGAGTAATATCTGACACGGCAGCAAGCACGAAACCGATAGCGAAGAATGGCCATACTTCACGAGTTGCCATCATGTTGATAACCATAGCGTAACCAACGGCAACAACCATACCACCACCGATAGCCATACCATCTTTGAGCCAATCAGGCATAGCATTTAGAATGCTTTGTACTGTTTCAGTTGGTACCATTAGAAGGAGTGCTGCAGGGACTGCAATACGAAGACCTTGAAGAAGAAGTGCGACAAAGTGAGCACGTTCAACTGCTTTGAAGTCACCTTTTTTAGCAGAAGCATCAGCAGTGTGAACCAATCCGACAGAGAGTGTACGGACAATCATAGTCAAGAATAGACCAGCAACTGCAAGAGGGATAGCAACCGCTTGGGCAACACCGATACCTGTCTTAGTAAAGTCGCCACCAAGAACCATGATAATGGCAGCAGCAACAGAAGCAAGAGCAGCGTCAGGAGCTACGGCAGCTCCGATGTTAGCCCAACCAAGGGCAATCATTTGAAGAGAACCACCAAGGATGATCCCTGCTTCAAGGTTACCAGTAACAAGACCGATAAGGGTACAAGCTACGATTGGTTGATGGAATTGGAACTGGTCGAGGATACCTTCAAGACCTGCTAGGAAGGCTACAACGACTACTAAAACCATAGAAATAATAGACATCTTTAAAATCCTTTCATAAAATCGATTATTGCACGTTTGCTTTGTTGATCAAGTCAAACAAATCTTTTTTCGTGTCGTTTGGTACTTTACGTACGTCAAATTCAACACCAAGGTCACGCATTTTTTCAAATGTAGCAACGTCTTCTTTATCCATAGACAAAACGTTGTTAACCATTGTTTTACCAGTTGAGTGAGCCATTGATCCAACATTAAGAGTTTTGATTGGCACGCCACCTTCGATAGCACGAAGGGCATCTTGAGGTGTTTCAAACAAGATAAGGGCATGTGTTCCTCCGAAGCGAGGATCTTTTGCAACGTCGATTAGTTTTTGGATAGGAACAACATTTGCTTTCACTTTACCTGGAGCTGCTTGTTTAATCAATTCTTTACGTAATTCGTCTTTAGCTACGTTATCTGAAGCAACGATGATACGATCTGCTTTTGAATCTGGAGTCCAAGCAGTTGCAACTTGACCGTGAAGTAAACGAGTGTCTAGACGGGCAAGGTTGATTTTGAGTTTACCGTCTCCGATGACAGTTCCTTCTGGAATAGCAGCTTGGGCAACTGGAGCAGTTGCAGCGCTTGCTACTTCCTCAACTGGGTTTAGCTCTTCTGGAAGAGCTTTGATGCCATCTTTGGCTTCTTTGATAATATTCGCAGCGACTTTTTCTACACCTGCAGCAGCGTCCATGAGGCGCTCTGTGTAGGCTTGGATTAACATCGGTAAGTTAAGTCCTGTGATGATGGCAAACTTACGCTCAGGATTTTCTCCCATCACGCGGCTAGCTTGGTTAAATGGAGATCCACTCCAAAGGTCAGCCAGAACTAGAACCTCATCTTCTGCGTCAAATGCAGCAACAGCGTTATTAAACTTAGCGTATAGATCATCAGGACCTTCATTTGGCATAAAGGTTACAACTTGAACCTTTTCTTGTTCACCAAAGATCATAGATCCTGACTGATGAATACCCGCAGCAAATTCGCCGTGGCTCGCAATAATGATTCCGATACTCATTATTGTCATTCCTCCTTTTTTGTTTTAGTTTTCGTTTAAGAAAACTTTAAGACTTTTTAAGTATAAACCGTTTTCATCTAAAAATCAACTATTTATCATAAAATAATTAAAAAGATTACATCTGAAAATATTGATATATTGAGTTTTAGAGAAGTTTTTTTGAATCCTTATTTAAAAATTTAATATAAAAAAGTTGGAAGCGCATTCCAACTTTTAAGATAGGTTTCTAATAGATTAGTGGGTGAAGTCGAGTACCATACGTCCTTGGATTTGACCTTTTTCCATTTCGTCGAAAATGGCTACGGCATCTTCTATTGGACGTTTTTGAACAACTGGAACTACTAAACCTTCTGCACCGAATTGGAAGGCTTCTTCCAAGTCTTTACGAGTTCCTACAAGAGAACCGATGACTTGGATTCCATCTAGAACGGTTTTGACGATGCTGAGTTCCATCATTTCAGAAGGAAGGCCGACAGCGACAACGCGACCACCAGCACGAACTGAGTCAACAGCCTGGTTGAAGGCAACTTTAGATACAGCAGTTACGACAGCTGAGTGAGCACCTCCATCAGTTTTTTCCTTGATAAGTCCAGGTACATCTTCAACTTCGAGGCCGTTAATCACAATGTCAGCGCCTACTTCTTTTGCAAGGGCAAGTTTGTCGTTATTGATATCAACTGCGATGACATGAGCATTGAATACTTTTTTAGCGTATTGAACAGCTAGGTTACCAAGACCACCAGCGCCGTAAAGGACAACCCATTGGCCTGGTTCAACTTTTGCTTCTTTTATAGCTTTATAGGTTGTTACACCAGCACATGTGATAGAAGAGGCTTGGGCTGGATCAAGTCCGTCAGGAACTTTAACAGCATAGTCTGCAGTTACGATACATTGTTCAGCCATACCGCCATCTACTGAGTAGCCGGCATTTTTCACTGTACGGCAAAGGGTTTCACGGCCAGTAGTACAGTATTCGCAAGTGCCACATCCTTCAAAGAACCAAGCAACGCTGACGCGGTCGCCGACTTTAAGGCTTTTTACATCTGGGGCAATTTCTTTGACGATACCAACACCTTCGTGACCTAGAACACGGCCTGGTACTTGACCAAAGTCACCATGGGCAACGTGGAGGTCAGTGTGGCAAACACCACAGTATTCAATTTCTACAAGTGCTTCCCCAGTTTCAAGTGGACGGAGTACTTTTTCTTCAACAGCAACACCAGTGCTTTCTGGATTTACAACAACAGCTTTCATAGCTATCCTCCTTGATATTGACCGAGAACAGGGATAACGGGACTGGATTGATTTTGTGTCAACAGAGTCGAGTATGACGAGCTCTCTTGTATTTATATGTGAATTATATCACAAAAGAAAGCCTTTTCCAAGGTTTTGGAAGCAAAAAGTAGAACAATCGATTAACTGGTTGATGAGACTGTGAAAAGAGCACAAAGACCAGCTTACAAGCTGGTCAGAATGGACTATAAGAATAAGTCTTGCAGGGTTTTGGCAACCCCGTCTTGGTCATTGGTCAGGGTGATTTGCTCATCCGCATAAGGGAGTAGCTCTGGGTTGGCATTTTTCATGGCATAACCTTTCCCAGCAAAAGCGAGCATTTCGGTATCATTGTGTTCATCTCCAAAGGCAATCAAATCTTTTTTGTCACGGTTCATTACCTTGAGCAAGTAGTCCAAAGCAAAGGCCTTGTTGACACCTTTTGGGGTACACTCAAGGATATTGAGCGGCCCTCCCCAGGTATTGATAGACAGTTGATGCTGGTAGAAGGCGTTCATTTCTTTTGCCAAGGCATATTTGTCACTGGCTCTGGTCTGTAACAGAATACAGTTAGGATCCTTGGTTACCAACTCAGGTTGGAATCGATCTTCAGGCTGGAAAGCTTCTACACCAAATAGTTTGGGATTAGCAATTTCTTCATTAGGATTTGTAATGTAGAATTTTTTACGATATTCTCCAGCGATAAAATCGGCTTGAATGTCCTCTGAACGTCGAACCATGTCTAGCAGATATTTTTTGTCTACAGTCAAACACTTTTCAAAATCCCAAACTTGGTCTGGTAAATGAGTAAGGGAGCCGTTGAAATTAATCATAGGAGTGTTTAAGCCTAGTTCACGGTAGAAATCTTTTGACATTCGGTAAGGGCGCCCTGTCGTAATAATAACTTGATGGCCTTTTTCAGCAACTTTTTTAATAGTTTCTTTGGTAAAGTCAGAAATCTGACTGTCCGAGTTGAGCAGGGTTCCATCCAGGTCAACTGCAATAATTTTTTTCGTCATAGGGACCTTTCTAGTGTCTTTTCAGATAAGATGTCTACTATTATAACAGAAAGCAGGCAGAAAAGCAGATTCGAAACCAAAAAAGAAATTTCATCAAATTCTTAAATAAATCAAACAAAGATATTGAAAAAGTGAATGATAAATGATATAATTCTATTATTGTTCGTAAAAATTAAAAGGAGATTGATAATGGACAAATTATTTAAACTAAAAGAGAATGGTACAGACGTTCGTACAGAGGTTCTCGCTGGTTTAACAACTTTCTTTGCAATGAGCTATATTCTCTTTGTAAACCCACAAATTCTTTCGCAAACAGGAATGCCTGCTCAGGGTGTATTCCTCGCAACGATTATCGGTGCAGTTGCTGGTACCCTGATGATGGCCTTCTACGCCAACTTGCCATATGCTCAAGCGCCAGGTATGGGACTCAATGCCTTCTTTACCTTTACAGTTGTATTTGGACTCGGTTATTCTTGGCAAGAAGCCCTAGCTATGGTCTTCATCTGTGGAATTATCTCATTGATTATTACCTTGACAAATGTTCGTAAAATGATCATTGAATCGATTCCAAACGCTCTTCGCTCAGCTATTTCAGCTGGTATCGGTGTCTTCCTTGCCTACGTAGGTATTAAGAATGCTGGGCTTTTGAAATTCTCTATCGATCCAGGCAATTATACGGTTGCAGGAGAAGGAGCTGACAAGGCTCAAGCAGCGATTACAGCAAATGCTTCAGCAGTTCCAGGATTGGTCAGCTTTAATAATCCGGCTGTTTTGGTGGCTCTTGCAGGACTTGCCATTACTATCTTCTTTGTCATTAAAGGGATTAAAGGGGGAATTATCCTCTCTATCTTGACAACAACTGTTCTTGCTATCGCAGTTGGTTTGGTAGATTTGTCTAGTATCGATTTTGCTAATAACCATGTTGGTGCAGCCTTTGAAGACTTGAAGACAGTCTTTGGTGCAGCTCTTGGTTCAGAAGGTTTGGGAGCTTTGATTTCAGATACAGCTCGCTTGCCTGAAACTTTGATGGCCATTCTTGCATTCTCATTGACAGATATTTTTGACACGATTGGTACCTTGATCGGTACAGGTGAAAAAGTTGGTATCGTAGCGACAAATGGTGAAAATCACCAATCAGCTAAGTTGGACAAGGCTCTTTACTCTGACTTGATTGGTACTTCAATTGGTGCCATCGCAGGTACTTCAAACGTAACGACTTATGTTGAGTCTGCTGCTGGTATTGGTGCAGGTGGACGTACTGGTTTGACAGCCTTGGTTGTAGCTATCTGTTTTGCGATTTCAAGCTTCTTTAGCCCACTTCTAGCGATTGTACCAACAGCCGCTACAGCTCCAATCTTGATTATCGTTGGGATTATGATGTTGGCTAGCTTGAAAAATATCCATTGGGACGATATGTCTGAAGCGGTTCCTGCTTTCTTCACATCTATCTTTATGGGATTCAGCTACTCTATTACTCAAGGGATTGCAGTTGGTTTCTTGACTTACACTTTGACTAAGCTTGTTAAAGGTCAAGCCAAAGATGTTCATGTCATGATTTGGATTTTGGATGCCTTGTTTATCCTTAACTACATCAGCATGGCCTTATAATAGGATAACCCAGGGGGATTTCCCCCTTTTTTTAATACAAAGTCTAGGAGATGAATGATGGAAGAGAAAAGTATGTGGAAAGAATTGTTGAATCGTGCAGGATGGCTGTTAATCTTTTTGCTGGCGACAATTTTATATCAGATTCCTATAGGGGTTACTGCTATTTTAACCTTAAGAGAAGTACCGCTATTACAGTCAGGACTGATAGTTGCTGGTATTTCGATTGTGGTTCTGGTGCTATTTATTATTGGAGCTCGTAAAACGCAATTAGCAAGTTTTAATTTTTCATTTTTTAGAGCTAAGGATTTTGCACGATTGGGCTTGAGTTATTTAGTCATTATCTGTTCAAATATACTTGGTTCTATCTTGTTACAACTGTCAAATGAGACGACAACAAGTAACCAGTCTCAGATTAACGATATGGTTCAGAATAGTTCTCTGATTTCCAGTTTCTTCTTGTTGGCCTTACTTGCTCCAATTTGTGAGGAAATCTTGTGCCGTGGGATTGTTCCTAAAAAGATTTTCCGAGGAAAAGAGAACTTGGGATTTGTAGTCGGTACGGTTGTGTTTGCTTTATTGCATCAACCGAGTAATTTACCTTCTTTATTGATTTATGGAGTTATGTCGATCGTTCTGTCTTGGACGGCTTACAAGACCCAACGTTTGGAAATGTCTATCTTACTTCACATGATTGTGAATGGGGTTGTTTTCTGTTTGTTGGCTCTCGTGGTGATTTTGAGTCGGACATTAGGGATCTCTGTTTAAGATTTTTGACAATTGCTTACTTGTTTCTACTGGGAAAAAGATGAATGCAATCGTGTCCATTTTTTTCTTTTTATGGTAAAATAGAGAAATAATATGGTGAAAAGCCTTGAGGGAGTGACCGATATGTCAAGTAAAGCCAATCATGCAAAGACAGCTATTTGCGGAATTATCAATGTAACCCCAGACTCCTTTTCGGATGGTGGTCAATTTTTTACGCTTGAGCAAGCGCTCCAGCAGGCTCGTAAATTGATAGCAGAAGGGGCCAGCATGCTAGATATCGGCGGAGAATCAACTCGGCCAGGCAGTAGCTATGTTGAGATAGAGATAGAAGAGGAAATCCAGCGTGTTGTTCCAGTGATCAAAGCGATTCGTAAGGAAAGTGATGTCCTCATTTCTATCGATACATGGAAAAGTCAGGTGGCAGAGGCTGCTTTGGCTGCTGGTGCCAATCTGGTCAATGACATCACAGGTCTCATGGGTGATGAGAAAATGGCTCATGTGGTTGCCAAGGCTGGAGCGAAAGTGGTCATCATGTTTAATCCAGTCATGGCGCGACCTCAGCACCCTAGCTCGCTCATATTCCCTCATTTTGGATTTAATCAAACTTTTACAGAGGAAGAGTTAGCTGACTTTGAAACATTGCCAATCGAAGACTTGATGGAGGCTTTCTTTGAACGAGCACTAGCGAGAGCAAAGAAAGCTGGGATTGCACAAGAAAATATCCTGTTGGATCCAGGAATTGGTTTTGGTCTGACCAAGAAAGAAAATCTGCTTCTTTTACGGGACCTGGATAAACTACATCAGAAAGGCTATCCAATCTTTCTCGGAGTGTCGCGCAAGCGGTTTGTCATCAATATTCTTGAAGAAAATGGTTTTGAAGTCAATCCTGAGACAGAACTTGGTTTCCGCAATCGAGATACGGCTTCGGCTCATGTAACTAGTATCGCTGCGAGACAGGGTGTGGAAGTGGTGCGCGTGCATGATGTAGCTAGTCACAGGATGGCAGTTGAAATTGCCTCCGCCATTCGTCTGGCTGATGAAGCGGAAAATTTAGATTTAAAACAATATAAATAAGATGAAAGAAATTCAAAACAATCAGTGGATTGCTAACTACCGGACGGACCAACCGCATTTTGGCTTGGAACGCATGGTGGAACTATTAGCTTTGCGTGGCAATCCCCATCTCAAACTCAAGGTCATCCATATCGGAGGGACCAATGGCAAGGGTTCGACCATTGCTTTTTTGAAAAATATGCTAGAAAAGATGGGGCTGAGAGTTGGTGTTTTTAGCTCCCCCTATCTCATTCATTATACAGACCAGATTAGCATCAATGGGGAATCTATCCCAGAAGCGAAGCTAGAAACCCTCATGGCAGACTATCAGTCTTTGCTTGAAGGAGAAGTGGCTGCCAATTTGAAGGAGACAACCGAGTTTGAGATTATCACAGCTTTGGCCTATGACTACTTTGCCTCAGAGCAAGTAGATGTGGCTATCATGGAAGTCGGCATGGGTGGGCTTTTAGATAGTACCAATGTCTGTCAGCCCATTTTGACAGGAATTACGACTATTGGATTGGACCATGTAGCCCTACTTGGTGACACCTTGGAAGCCATAGCAGAGCAGAAAGCTGGTATTATCAAACAAGGTATTCCCTTGGTGACAGGTCGTATCGCTCCAGAAGCTTCGGCTGTGATTGACCGCATTGCGGAAGGGAAAGATGCGCCGAGACTTGCCTACGGGACAGATTATCAGGTCAGCCATCAAAAGAGTGTGGTGACAGGCGAAGTCTTTGACTATACTAGTTCTCTCAGACAAGGTCGCTTCCAGACTGGCCTGCTTGGTTTGCACCAGATAGAGAATGCTGGGATGGCTATAGCTTTACTTGATACTTTTTGTCAAGAAGATGGTCGAGAGCTACCAGCTAATACCTTGCTTGCTCAAGCCTTGGAAGAAACAAGTTGGCCAGGGCGTTTGGAAATCGTGTCAAGAGATCCCTTGATGATTTTGGATGGAGCCCACAATCCCCATGCTATCAAGGCTTTATTGGCAACCTTGCAAGAACGCTTTGCGGATTATCATAAAGAAATCCTCTTTACCTGCATCAAAACCAAGGCCTTGGAGGATATGTTGGACTTGTTGGAGAAAATCCCAGATACCGAGCTTACCCTGACACATTTTGACGATAGTCGGGCGACTGATGAGAGCGTGCTGAAAGAGGCAGCCAAGTCTAGAAATCTCAGCTACCAGGAGTGGCAGGATTTTCTAGAGCAGAAATTGACAGATAAAAAAGAAGAGAAAAAAACAGTTAGGCTTGTCACAGGTTCTTTATATTTCTTGAGCCAAGTGAGAGCCTATCTGGTGGAGAGGAAGAACGAAAATGGATACACAAAAGATTGAAACAGCTGTAAAAATGATTATCGAGGCTGTCGGAGAGGACGCTAACCGTGAGGGCTTGCAGGAAACACCTGCTCGTGTCGCTCGTATGTACCAAGAGATTTTTTCAGGTCTTGGTCAAACAGCGGAGGAACATTTGTCAAAATCCTTTGAGATTATTGATGATAATATGGTGGTAGAAAAGGATATCTTTTTCCATACCATGTGTGAACACCACTTCTTGCCATTTTATGGTAGAGCGCACATTGCCTATATTCCAGATGGCCGTGTAGCAGGTTTGTCTAAACTTGCCCGTACGGTTGAGGTTTATTCGAAAAAACCACAAATTCAAGAACGTTTGAATATCGAAGTGGCCGATGCCTTGATGGACTATCTAGGTGCTAAAGGAGCCTTTGTTGTCATTGAGGCGGAACATATGTGTATGAGCATGCGTGGTGTCAGAAAACCAGGAACTGCAACCTTGACGACAGTAGCTCGTGGTCTATTTGAAACAGATAAGGACCTCCGAGATCAAGCTTATCGTTTAATGGGACTATAAAAAGAATCCGCTTCAAGCGGATTTTTCTAGAAAGGAATCATTATGGATCAACTGCAGATTAAGGATTTGGAAATTTTTGCCTATCATGGTCTTTTTCCTAGTGAGAAAGAATTGGGGCAGAAGTTTGTTATTTCCGCAATCCTATCCTATGATATGACCAAGGCGGCGACAGATTTGGATTTAACAGCCTCTGTCCATTACGGAGAATTGTGCCAGCAGTGGACGGCTTGGTTTCAGGAAACAACTGAGGACTTGATTGAAACGGTAGCCTACAAACTGGTAGAACGTACCTTTGAGACCTATCCTCTTGTTCAAGAAATTAAGCTGGAACTGAAAAAGCCTTGGGCGCCGGTTCATTTGCCACTAGAAACTTGCTCAGTGACCATTCATCGTCGCAAGCAACGGGCATTTATCGCTCTGGGAAGCAACATGGGAGATAAGCAAGCAAACTTGAAGCAAGCCATTGAGAAAATGCGAAATCGAGGTATCCATATTCTTAAAGAGTCCAGTGTCTTAACGACGGAGCCTTGGGGTGGTGTGGAGCAAGATAGCTTTGCTAATCAAGTAGTTGAAGTAGAAACATGGTTGCCTGCTCCAGTGATATTAGAGACCTTGTTAGCCATTGAGTCAGAGATGGGACGGGTGAGAGAAGTGCATTGGGGACCTCGTTTGATTGATTTGGACTTGCTCTTTGTGGAGGACCAGATCCTTTATACAGATGACCTTATCTTGCCTCATCCTTACATAGCGGAACGCCTTTTTGTCCTTGAATCCATACAGGAAATTGCGCCTCATTTTATCCATCCTACATTAAAGCAACCGATCCGCAACTTGTATGATGCTTTGAAAAAATAGAAAAAACTCTAGTTTTCAGTCGTTTGTAACTGAAGGCTAGAGTTTTTAAAATAGGTCATTTTCTTCTGGGAGGAGGATAGTCTCTCTACCATCCATATCTAAAACCAGAACTCTCGGAGGATAAAGAGGGTCAAAGGGATGGTTAAAATCAAAATCAATGGCTGTAGGGAGATGTTGACTTGAGAAGTGGAAGGTAATTTTTCCTTGGTTATTGAGCAATTGAAACTCAAGTTCTTCTTCCAATTCAAAGACATTTTTTAAGAAATGGTCGATGATATACCAAAAAGAGTCAATGACATCATCAGGCAAGCTGGTAACAATGCCAAAACTAGCTGACCGCATCTGGGTATTGGTAAAAGCCATATTTCTTCCCCCTTTCTTTTCCCTTATCATACAGCAAATAGGATTAAAAATCAAGAAAAGGTAATTTTTTCTTCATAAACATAGCTTTCTATGAAATTTTTTTCAAACAATCTTCAAAAAATACTTGAAAGTGTTTACAAATAGTGATAAAATGGAATAAGTGGAATCATGAAAACGAAATTTTCATACCGTCTCTTTTTTGGAGTCTCGTGAGGTATGATATAGAAAGGAAATGGAATGAATACAGACGATACAGTAACGATTTATGATGTCGCCCGTGAAGCAGGAGTTTCAATGGCGACAGTTAGCCGTGTAGTCAATGGCAATAAGAATGTAAAAGAGAACACCCGTAAAAAAGTGCTTGAGGTGATTGACCGTTTGGATTACCGTCCAAATGCAGTGGCGCGTGGTCTTGCAAGTAAAAAGACAACCACTGTCGGTGTTGTGATCCCCAATATTACCAATGGTTATTTCTCAACGCTTGCCAAAGGGATTGATGATATCGCTGAAATGTACAAGTATAACATCGTCCTTGCCAATAGTGATGAGGACGATGACAAGGAAGTTTCAGTTGTCAATACACTATTTTCTAAGCAAGTGGATGGTATCATCTTTATGGGGTATCACTTGACTGAAAAAATTCGTTCAGAGTTTTCTCGTTCTCGAACACCAGTTGTTCTTGCAGGAACTGTGGATGTAGAACATCAGCTTCCAAGTGTCAATATTGACTACAAACAAGCAACGATTGATGCAGTAACCTACCTTGCTAAAGAAAATGAGCGCATTGCTTTCGTTAGCGGTCCACTAGTGGATGACATCAATGGTAAGGTTCGTTTGGTTGGCTACAAGGAGGCCTTGAAAAAAGCAGGGATTTCTTATAGCGAAGGATTGGTATTTGAATCTAAATACACTTATGAAGACGGTTATGCCTTGGCAGAACGCTTGATTTCATCAAATGCAACTGCAGCAGTTGTAACAGGTGACGAGCTGGCAGCAGGTGTCTTGAACGGCCTTGCTGATAAGGGTGTGTCTGTGCCAGAAGAGTTTGAAATCATTACTAGTGATGATTCACAAATCTCACGCTTTACCCGTCCAAACTTGACCACCATTGCCCAACCTCTTTATGACCTGGGCGCCATTAGTATGCGTATGTTGACTAAGATTATGCACAAGGAAGAGTTGGAAGAACGTGAAGTTCTCTTACCTCATGGTTTGACAGAACGTCGTTCAACACGAAAACGTAAATAGAAAAAATCAGGGAATCGTGAAGATTTCCTGATTTTGCTTTCTGGAGAAGAGGCTTAGCCTTCCATATAGTCTTTCAAAGCCTGTCCTGTTAGTCCGGCATTGAGGGCAATGAGGAGCTTTAGGCGGGCTTTTTGGGCGTTGAGTTCTTTAACAAAGAAGACACCAGATTTTTGCAACTGCACGCCTCCACCCTGGTAGGCATAAACAGGTTCGGCAATACCGTTAAAGCATCGTGATACCAGAGCGACTGGGATTCCTTTTTGCAGAAGGCTTTCTAATTTTTGAGCCGTTTCTTTGGGAATATTACCAGCTCCGAAGGCTTGGATAATCAAACCGTCCAATTGTTCCAAATCCAGCATATCAATCAGCTCATCTGTCATACCAGCATAAGCCGAGATAATAGGGACTAAACCTTGTATGTGATCAAGGTCAAAGCGGACACGAGGCTCAGCTGTTTTAAAGTAGAGGATTTCGTGTTTCATAATCAGACCAAGTGGCCCGTGTGTTGGAGTCTGGAAGGTGCTGACGTTGCTCGTATGTGTTTTGGTGACATACTTGGCAGCGTGGATTTCATCGTTCATAACAACCAAAACTCCTTTGTCAGCAGCCTTGTCATCGCTAGCTACCCGCAAAGCACTCAGATAATTATAAACACCGTCACTACCGAGTTCGTTAGAGCTGCGCATGGCCCCTGTTAGAACGATAGGCATATGGGGAACTTCCATGGTATCAAGGAAATAGGCTGTTTCCTCTAAAGTATCGGTCCCGTGTGTGATCACCACTCCATCGTAGTTAGCCGCTTCCTCTTTAATTTTCTGGTAGAGGGCCAGCATATGCTTGGGTTTGATATGGGGGCTCGGCAGGTTAAACAAGTCCAAGGCGTGGACTTGGATTCCTTCAAGTGGGTTAGACACATGATTCATGGGATTATCTGAACTCGTCACAACAGCGCCAGAAGCATCGGCTTGCATGGAAATAGTTCCACCCGTATGTAAAACAAGGATTTTCTTAGGCATGATTTACTCACTCTTTCTGAAATGTGGTATAATCATTGTATCACAAAAGGGGAGATTGGGATAGGATGGAAGTCAAAGCTGTTTTTTTTGATATCGATGGAACGCTAGTCAACGATCGCAAGAGTGTTTTGAAATCCACTAAGGACGCGATTAAAATTGTCAAAGAACAAGGGGTGCTGGTTGGCGTAGCAACGGGGCGTGGACCTTTTTTTGTTAAGGAATTGATGGACGATTTGGATTTGGACTTTGCGGTAACCTACAATGGCCAGTATATCTTTACTAAAGACAGAGTCTTGTTCACGAGCCCTATTTCCAAGTTACATTTGCGCCAGTTAATTAGCTATGCTAAAAAAGAGGGCAAGGAGATTGCCCTAGGGACCAAGGATGCCATGCTAGGTTCTAAAATCATGTCTTTTGGTCTGGGTTCTTTTTCTCAACGAATCAGTCGCTTCGTTCCCTCTGTTTTAACTCGGACGGTGAGTCATTCCTTTAATCGCATGGTCAGCAAGGTTGTTCCCCAAAAGGAAGAAGACCTGCTTCATCTGATGAATCAGCCTATCTACCAAGTTTTGATGCTGATGACGCCAGAAGAATCTGAGAAGGCGGCAGCTGATTTTGAAGACTTGAAATTGACACGTAGCAATCCATTTGCAGCAGATGTCATCAATCAAGGAAATTCAAAATTGGAAGGTATACGCCGAGTCGGAAAAGAATATGGCTTTGACCTCAACCAAGTCATGGCCTTTGGTGACTCAGATAACGACCTAGAAATGCTGGCAGGTGTTGGGATGTCGGTTGCTATGGGAAATGGTAGTAGCAGTGTCAAGGAAGTTGCTAAGCACATTACCACCAGCAATCAGCAAGACGGAATCCATAAGGCCTTGGAACATTTTGGTGTTTTGTCTTCAGAAAAAGTCTTTGTCAGCCGTGACTATCATTTCAATAAGGTCAAGACCTTCCACCACATGATGGATGAACGGACCCAAGAAGAACCTCGAGCTTGGGATTTAGAAGGTGCAACCCATAGGGCTGGTTTTAAAATAGAAGAATTGGTGGAGTTTGTTCGAGCTGCCAGCACTTCTGAAGAGGACTTTGGTCAAGCTCTATCGCAACTTCATCAAGCTCTTGATAAGGCGGCAGATAAGGTAGCTAAGAAGACACCTGCCCAGCAAGATTTGGTAGGGCAGGTGGATGCCTTGATTGATACGCTTTACTTTACCTACGGTAGTTTTGTCTTGATGGGGGTGGACCCAGAACATATTTTTGACATTGTTCATCAGGCCAATATGGGGAAAATTTTCCCAGATGGCAAGGCTCATTTTGATCCAGTGACCCACAAAATCTTAAAACCAGATGATTGGGAAGAAAAATATGCTCCAGAACCTGCTATTAAAAAGGAACTGCAGCGCCAGCTCAAGGCTTATGAACGCCATAAAGAGAGAAATAAACAGTAAAGAAAAAGGAGCGCTGAGCTCCTTTTCTTCGTGATTACAAAGTTTTTTCTTGTTCTCTCACAACCAGCAAATCAACCTTAGCATGGCGGAGAATGTATTCAGATGAAGATCCGACCAAGAGGCGTTCAAAGGCGTTGAGACCAGTTGCGCCAACGAGGATGAGGTCCACTTCTTCAGCATCGGGAATAGTACGTGCCAGTAGGGTCTTTGGATTTCCCATTTCAATGACGATATGAACATCTGCCACACCAGCATCTTTAGCACGTTTTTCGTACTCTTTCATCAGACTTTCAGCGTCGACTTGGAGTTCTTCATAAACTTCAGCATCAAAGGTGGATACGCTTTGGAGAGCGCGTGTGTCAATGACATGTGCGATGGTGAGTTTAGCGTCGTTTCGTAGAGCAGAATGAACTCCCTTGACAAAAGCCAAGTCTGCTTCTTTAGAACCATCGATTGCGACCATGATATTTTGGTAACGTTGTGCCATAATGAAACCTCCTGAAATTTTCTTACTATAATTGTAAACCTTTTCACTATAGAAGTAAAGCAAAAAAAGTATTTTTCAAAAGAATGTTAGCGTTTAAAATCTATATAAATATATGATAAAATAAAAGAAAGGATAGCAGGGAAGAAGTGAAGGGAGGGAGAATGATGAAGCACTCTTTTCAAGAAACAAAAAATTCAAATTTCCTTTATTATGGAATCATCCTAGTTTCAGTCTTGCTAGAAGTTATCATGGTCTGGCAATTAGAGAGTCTGGTACCGTTTCTTTATCCAGGTTTTATCGGATTTTTAGTCTTTCATGTACTCTACCATCTAATCTTATTCCTAGTTGCAAAACGAAGTGGGCGTTGGGATTACTTGATGATATGGGGACTTTTCCTCATGTTCAATCTTCTTTATGACTCCTTTTTAGGCTTGCTTTTTCTAGGTTTATCTTTTGGTATGTGATGTGTTTTTCGCAAAACACCTGCTATCTCACTTGTCTGGACCTCGCTTTTAGCGAGGTTTTTCTTCTATAGGATTTTAGTAACACATTTCAGTAAACTTGTCGCATTTTCTTTCTAGTGGTATAATGTTACTATCCTGACGAATTGAGGAAACAAGATGAAAGAATATAACAAGTCTAGTAAGTTAGAGCATGTTGCTTATGATATCCGTGGTCCTGTTTTGGAAGAAGCCATGCGGATGCGAGCAAACGGAGAAAAGATTTTACGTCTGAATACAGGAAATCCAGCAGAATTTGGCTTTACAGCGCCAGACGAGGTCATTCATGACTTGATTATGAATGCGCGTGATAGTGAAGGATATTCTGACTCCAAAGGGATTTTTTCAGCCCGTAAGGCTATCATGCAGTATTGCCAATTGAAGAAATTCCCAAACGTAGATATTGATGATATTTACCTTGGAAATGGTGTTAGTGAACTGATTGTCATGTCCATGCAGGGGCTTTTGGACAACGGGGATGAAGTCTTAGTGCCAATGCCAGATTATCCTCTCTGGACAGCAGCTGTCAGCTTAGCTGGGGGAAATGCCGTTCACTATATCTGTGATGAAGCTGCAGAATGGTACCCAGATATTGATGATATCAAGTCAAAAATCACTTCCAATACCAAGGCAATCGTCCTTATCAATCCAAATAATCCAACTGGAGCACTTTATCCTAAAGAACTCTTGTTGGAGATTATTGAGATTGCCCGTCAAAACGATTTGATTATCTTTGCGGATGAAATTTACGACCGCATGGTAATGGATGGACATGTACATACGCCTGTGGCGAGCTTGGCACCAGATGTTTTCTGTGTTAGCATGAATGGTCTGTCAAAATCCCATCGTATCGCTGGTTTCCGTGTGGGTTGGATGGTCTTGTCTGGACCTAAGACTCATGTCAAGGGCTATATCGAAGGGCTCAATATGCTATCCAATATGCGCCTTTGCTCTAACGTTTTGGCCCAACAAGTCGTACAAACTTCCTTAGGTGGCCACCAATCGGTCGATGAATTGCTCCTTCCTGGTGGACGAATTTATGAGCAAAGAAATTTCATCTATAATGCCATTCAGGATATCCCAGGTTTGTCTGCTGTTAAACCCAAGGCTGGACTCTATATCTTCCCTAAAATCGACCGCAATATGTACCGTATCGATGATGATGAGCATTTTGTCCTTAATTTTTTGAAACAGGAAAAGGTTCTCTTGGTTCATGGTCGAGGCTTCAACTGGCAGGAACCAGACCACTTCCGTATTGTTTACCTTCCTCGTGTCGATGAACTGGCCCAAATCCAAGAAAAGATGACTCGTTTCTTGAAACAGTATCGTAGATAGGGCTTACATTCGAAAAAGCTGGAAACATTTGCCTTGAGCTATTGACAAAAGTGAAAGAATCAGATAGAATAATAAAGTATGTTTAGTAACTGATCACTTTATAGCCGGCTAAACGAATACAAAATCTATGAGGAGGTATTCATCGTGAAACGTACTTATCAACCAAGTAAACTTCGTCGTGCGCGCAAACACGGATTCCGTAACCGTATGTCAACTAAAAACGGTCGTCGCGTATTGGCAGCTCGTCGTCGTAAAGGACGCAAAGTTTTGGCTGCATAATCCAAACGAACCATAACAAAAATCAGTAGGAACTCGAGTCTACTGATTTTTATTTTTGTAAAAAAGTTCAAAAAGGCTTTATATTTTTGCTCAAATGGTGTATAATATTTCACATACTGTAAAAATGGAGAATAATCATGAAGAAATCAAAAGTTATGCTTTTTGGAGCTATGGCTTTGACAGCAGGTCTAGCTCTAGCGGCATGTGGGTCATCCCAATCAAGCAATGCAGACAAGACATACTCTTATATCTTTGTCAGCAACCCTGATACCTTGGATTACATTACCTCTACACGAGACTCTACATCTAGTATCACAACTAACTTGATTGATGGTTTGTTGGAAAATGACCAGTATGGCAATCTCATTCCATCTATAGCTGAGTCATGGACAGTGTCAAAAGATGGTTTGACCTACACTTATAAAATCCGTCAGGGAGCTAAATGGTACACTTCTGAAGGAGAAGAGTATGCGGATGTAACCGCTCATGACTTTGTGACTGGTCTCAAGTATGCAGCTGATAAAAAGGCTGAAAACTTGTACTTGGTACAGGACTCTATCAAGGGGCTAGCAGACTATGTTGAAGGAAAATCATCTGATTTTGGAACTGTTGGTGTTAAGGCAGTGGATGATTACACACTCCAATACACCCTCAACCAACCTGAAACTTATTGGAACTCTAAAACAACAGCAAGTATCCTTAATCCTGTAAATGAAGCCTTCTTGAAGTCTAAGGGAGATGACTTTGGAAGTGTGACACCATCAAGTATCTTGTCAAATGGTCCTTACTTGTTTAAATCTTTCTCATCAAAATCTTTGATTGAGTTTGATAAAAACCCTAATTACTGGGATAAGGACAATGTCAAAATTGAGAAAGTGAAACTCTCTTTCTTTGACGGTTCTGACCAAGACAGCATTGCTAGAGGTTTCTTGGATGGTAACTATACAGATGGCCGTATCTTCCCAACAAGTTCAGTCTTTGCTGAACTCAAAAAGGGAAATGAGGACAAGATTACCTATACACCGCAAAACTCAGTTACTTTCTATTATCTTTTCAACGTGAATCGTCAAAGCTACAAGCAAACTATGAAACAGTCTGATAAGGAAAAGACAGATTCACGCGCAGCTATGCAGAATAAAGATTTCCGTCAGGCTATCAACTTTGCCTTTGACCGTCATGCTTATGCAGCACAGACAAATGGTGAAGAAGGAGCAGACCGTATCTTGCGTAACACAGTTACACCAAGTAACTTTGTCCAAGTTGGCGATAAGAACTTTGGTGATATTGTCAATGAAAAAATTGTCAACTACGGTAAAGATTGGGCAAATATTAACCTAAACGATGGTAAGCAAGCCTTCTTGAACCCTGACAAGGCCAAAGAGAAGTTTGCTAAGGCCAAAGAAAGCCTGCAAGCTCAGGGAGTAACTTTCCCAATTCATTTGGATATGCCAGTTGACCAGACTGCTAAGTTAGATGTGCAACAGGCTGGATCTTTCAAACAAACAGTGGAAGAAACACTTGGATCGGATAATATTGTTATTGATGTGATTCAACTTTCTCCAGATGAAAAAGATCAGGCAACTTTCTTTGCGGACACCGCCGATCAAAAGGATTACGACATTGATATCTCGGGTTGGAGTGGAGATTTCTCAGATCCGAAAACCTATCTTGATCTCTTGGATCCAGACTCTGGTTCTCAGTTGAAAAACATGGGCTTGTCTGAAGGAAAAGACAAGGAAGTTAAGGACAAGATTGGTCTTTCTGACTATAAGAAACTCTTGGATCAGGCTGATGCGGAAATCACAGATACTCAAGCTCGCTATGAAAAATTTGCCGAAGTTCAAGCTTGGTTGACAGATAGTGCTCTCTTCCTACCGGTTCAAAGTGGAGGAGCTAATCCAATTTTCCGTAAGACAGTTCCGTTTACAGGTCCGTTCTCATTTGTTGGTCATAAAGGAAATGCGGACAACTACAAATATGTTGAATTGCAAAAAGAGCCAGTCACTGCTAAACAGTACCAAGAACTCTATGAAAAATGGCTGAAAGAAAAAGCTGAGTCAAATAAAAAAGCTCAGGAAGATTTAGCTAACCATATTCAATAATATTCCTAGTCACGCTTTTCAGTTAATACTCTTCGAAAATCTCTTCAAGCCACGTCAGCGTTGCCTTACCGTATATATGGTTACTGACTTCGTCAGTTCTATCTGCAACCTCAAAACAGTGTTTTGAGCTGACTTCGTCAGTTTCATCTACAACCTCAAAGCAGTGCTTTGAGCAGCCTGCGGCTAGCTTCCTAGTTTGCTCTTTGATTTTCATTGAGTATAAGCATAGTGATAGGTTTCAGAAAAAGGCCTTACCAGAACTTCTTGGTTCTGGTAAGGCCTTTTCTTTATTCTTTTAAGTGATAAGAGTAGCTAGCGACAACGACGTCTTGGTGCCAACGGAGGGCGTATTTGAGTTTGAGGCTCATCTGATTGTGTAGGATATTTTGCCAAGGTTTATTAGGGATAAACTGGGGTACCAGAACAGTGACTGTATAGTTCTTTTTCTGGGCATCCTCAGAGATTCGTTTGACATACTTGATAGTAGGCGTGATGATGTCGCGGTAGCTGGTCTTGATGTTCTTCAGAGTAATGGTTGGGAAGTAATCGGCAAATTCTTGGAGAATTTCTTGATCTTTTTCTGCTGTTTCCTTAGTAGAAATGTGCATGGCTAAGACTTCATCACCGATACTTTGAGCGTAGTTAATGGCTCCGACGCTAACTCGGGTGACATTTCCTACTAGGACGAGGACAAGATTGCCATCGTAGGTACGTTTTTCGATGCCTTCATAGAGTCGCAGTTGTTGGGCTACTTTTTGGTAATGACTGTGAATCGCCAAGAAGAGTAGAGTGAGTACGAGAATAATCGGGAAGAAAGGCCAGATATCACTGAGACGGGAAAAGAGCAAGATTAGTACAATCGCGTAGCAAATGATTGCACCAAGGATATTGGCAAGGGCAGGTTTTAAGAAATTTGCCCCTTTTTCTTTTTTCCAATGGCGAATCATCCCAGTCTGAGAAAGGGCGAAGGGAACGAAGACACCGATAGTATAAAGGGGAATCAAACGTTCGGTATTGCCGTTAAAAATGAGAAGAAGAATCATAGCCCCAAATGCCAGAGTTAAAATTCCATTGGAGTAGCCTAGGCGGTCTCCTTTTTCCATAAAGAGATGGGGCATGTACTTGTTTTTAGCCATATTGTAAGCCAGCATAGGGAAGGCCGAAAAACCAGTATTTGCAGCTACGGCTAAAATCAAGGCTGTGGAGAATTGGAAGATATAATAGCCAAGGTGACCTAAGAAAGAATCGCCAAGGATGCCTTGAGCCATCTGTGAGAGGATGGTTTCTCCGTGTTGAGGCATAATCCCCATCCAGTAGTTTAGGAAGGTAATACCAGCAAAAAGAAATCCTAAAATCAGTGACATAATGGTCAAGGTTTGAGCGGCATTTTTTTCTTTTGGAGTCTTGAAAAAGGGAACGGCATTTGAAATAGCTTCAACCCCTGTCAGAGAGGCAGAACCACTGGTAAAGGCTCTTAGAATGAGAACGATAGACAGACTCGGTACAGCATGCCCGATAGGAGAAGTTGCCTGATAGCTGAGAGAACCAGTTACTAGTTGAAAGATTCCATAGAGCAAGAGAAAGACGGTACTAATGATAAAGAGATAGACAGGAATCATCAGTGAACTGGCAGATTCTTTCAACCCCCGTAAGTTCAAGAGCATGAGCAGGCAAACTAGAAAAATGGAGATGTGGAGGTTGTAAGGGTGAAGGGCAGGGAGGGCTGCTGTGATAGCGTCAGCTCCAGATGACACCGATACCGCCACAGTCAGCATGTAGTCAACCAGCAGACTACCCCCAGCAATCAAGCCTAGCTCGGGTGATAGATTTTCTCGAGTAACCATATAAGCCCCTCCTCCTTGAGGGTAGGCGTGGATGATTTGACGGTAGGAGACGGTCAGACTGGCTAGGAGCAGGAGTACAAAGAGGCCGATGGGAAGGCTCCACCATATAGCAAGAGGAGAGAGACTAACCAAGACGAGGACTACTTGCTCAGGTCCATAAGCAATGGAAGATAGAGCGTCGCTTGACAACATGGCCAGTGCCTGCATTTTTCCCAGCAGACCTCCCTCGCCTTCTGTTAAGGACTTAAGAGGACGACCGATAAAAGTCTGTTTTAATTTTGTAAACATTGTATTTTCCTTTTCTGAAAATTTCAATAAGTGCTATTATACTGCTTTGGGAGAATAGCGTCAAGAGACGACGATGGATTTTAGAATATTTTGTACAGATGAGGAGAGAGGGCAGTTTTTTGGTATAATAGAAGATAGAAAACGAGGTTAGAAGAGATGATTTTTGATACACATACACATTTGAATGTAGAAGAATTTGCAGGTCGTGAGGCAGAAGAAATTGCCTTGGCTGCTGAGATGGGTGTGACACAGATGAATATTGTTGGTTTTGATAAACCGACGATTGAGCGTGCCTTGGAGCTGGTAGATGAGTATGACCAGCTCTATGCGACTATCGGTTGGCATCCGACAGAAGCTGGAACTTACACAGAGGAGATTGAAGCCTACTTGCTTGATAAGCTCAAGCATCCCAAGGTGGTTGCCTTGGGTGAGATTGGTTTGGATTATCATTGGATGACAGCGCCCAAAGAGGTGCAGGAGCAGGTTTTTCGCCGTCAGATTCAGCTATCTAAGGACTTGGATTTGCCTTTTGTTGTCCATACCCGTGATGCGCTGGAAGATACCTATGAGATTATCAAAAGTGAGGGCGTTGGTCCTCGTGGTGGGATTATGCACTCATTTTCAGGGACGCTTGAATGGGCAGAGAAGTTTGTTGCGCTTGGCATGACTATTTCCTTCTCAGGAGTGGTGACTTTCAAGAAGGCAACTGATATCCAAGAGGCTGCTAGAGAACTTCCTTTGGACAAGATTTTGGTGGAGACGGATGCTCCTTACTTGGCTCCTGTTCCTAAACGGGGTCGCGAAAACAAAACAGCCTATACTCGCTATGTAGTGGACTTTATCGCCGACTTGCGTGGTATGACGACAGAAGAGCTAGCGGCAGCAACGACTGCAAATGCGGAGCGAATTTTTGGATTGGACAGCAAGTAATGAAAGAAAAAATTTCTCAAGTTATCGTGGTCGAAGGTCGCGATGATACGGCCAATATCAAACGTTACTTCGATGTAGAGACCTATGAGACACGAGGTTCTGCTATCAATGACCGGGATCTAGAGCGGATTCAACGCCTGCACCAACGTCATGGAGTCATTGTCTTTACAGACCCAGATTTTAATGGGGAGCGGATTCGTCGTATGATTATGACGGCCATTCCAACAGTTCAGCATGCCTTTCTCAAGCGAGATGAAGCTGTTCCTAAGTCCAAGACCAAGGGGCGTTCTCTGGGAATTGAGCATGCCAGCTATGAAGACCTGAAAACGGCTCTAGCTCAGGTGACAGAACAATTTGAATATGAGAGTCAGTTTGACATCAGTCGTAGCGACTTGATTCGCCTTGGTTTTCTAGCAGGGGCAGACAGCCGTAAGCGACGAGAATATCTAGGAGAGGCTCTCAGAATTGGCTATTCCAACGGCAAGCAACTCCTCAAACGCCTAGAGTTGTTTGGGGTTACTTTGGCAGAAGTGGAAGAAACTATGAAATCTTATGAGTAGGAAAGATGTAGCCGTTACAATTTTTTAAGTTTCACAGTATTTTTCGAAACAGGTAGAAGAGGAGGCATCTGATGTTAATTGGTCAAAAAATTAAAGAGATTCGGATAGAAAAAGGAATTAGTCGTCCAGATTTTTGTGGAGATGAGCAAGAACTGACAGTTCGTCAACTGTCGCGAATTGAAAGTGGAGCTTCGCAACCGAGTTTGCCCAAGTTAGACTATATTGCTTGCCGGCTAGGAGTTCCAGCTTATAGCCTTATGCCGGATTTTTCAGCTCTTCCTCCTGCTTATTTAGAATTGAAATACCAGATTTTACGTGAACCAATCTATGGTAAAGAAGAGGAGTACGATAAGAAAGAAGCGTGTTTGGAAGAGATTTATAAAACATACTTTGATAATCTTCCTAAAGAGGAACAATTAGTATGTGAAGTATTGCAGGCGAGTTTAGATACTTCTAGAACTAGAAGGCCTGAATATGCAGAGTTAATACTTGAGGAACATATGCCTCAGATTATAGAAAAAGAAGCTTATTCAATAAATGATATGTTGTTGATTCGTTTGTTTTTTTATCAAATGCTTATTAGAAAAGATCTTGCCAAATTTGTGAATCAAATCGAAAAGCTAATGCTCTTTCTTTTAGAACAGAAGAAGGTAACTCAAATAGAGAATTACTTTATAATTAGAGATACTCTTATTTCAGGAATGTGTTGTCTTGAAAAGGTAGGAGTAACTGATTGTTTTAATGATTATCTATCGTGTTTACAAGAAATTATGGATAAAACTCAAGATTATCAAAAGAAACCTCTTGTATTTATGTTTTTGTGGAAGCAAGCATTAAGAGAAGAAAGAGATTTTAGTTTAGCTGAATCATTTTATCAGTCTTCTAAAACATTTGCGCAGCTAATTGGAGATGAATTTCTAGTAAAGAAATTGACAGAGGAATGGCAAGAGGATGTAAAAAAATATTTATAAACATAGTGAAGCAATGACAAAAATGTCTTTGTTCTTGTATCAAAACAGCTCTAAAGTTCGTCTTTAGGGCTGTTTTTTATATATAAGCTAAAAATGACACAAAATGGTTCTATTTTAAGGACGTTGATGTCCTTGGTAGTGTGATAGAGATGGAGTATAATGACTATAAAAGTTCATTTCAGGGTGCTATTTTGACAATTTAGAGAAAAACAAATAATTTTAGAATATCATTTGGTAATATAATAGTATCAACGTTGATAATGGAAAGAGGAGCAAGTAACTCAACAATCTTGCTATAAAATAAGAGGAGGAAACAAAATGAAAAACAAAATTATAACAAAAACAGTAGTTGTTTTAAGTTGTTTTTTAACCTTAAGTACTGTTGCTCTTCCTTCTGCAACTGTTTTTGCTACTACATCTTCGGTTTCAGGTAAAGCAACTCAACTTTCAAAACGTTCTAAGGCAATTAATAGTGAAGGAAAGCATATCTATGTAGATAATGGACGTATCTTAGAGTTTGATAAGGATACTATTTCACAAGAGGATATTCAAGCTGCTAAAATGGACAGAGGGAAGTGGTCTATTGCAGTTAAAGCTATTCGAAAAGGTTATAATAGAGTCCCTTCAAATGTTAAAAGATGGATAAATCAATATATAGGTTTAAATGCGATACTGGGCACACTAGATCACTTTACTGGTTGGATTGAAGATGGAATCTACCAGTCTTGTAAGCGTGCAGGTATGCCAGATTGGATGGCTTGGACAGTAGCTAAAGCTTTGACCTTAATAGCACTATAGTTTATGAAAAAATTAATAAAATATGTCCCATTCTTCTTTTGTTTACTATACTTAATAAACGGAATACTTGATTTATCCACTTTAAATATTTTAGGTGCAATTTTTAAAATTATAATTAGTACTTTGGGTATAATAGTTACATATCCGTTTTATAAAGAATGAAACGAATAATTTAAAGAAAGAATTTTGTAATCAGTCTTATTTAGTTGTTCTTGTGCACAGTATGAATAATTAGTGTATACCATTCGCGAGTGATAAATAATAAACTTTAAAAGAAAAGTTTCTGACAACTAGTGATTGATTTTCCCCTGATTAGTTTCAGACAATTGTTTTTATGAATGATTTGTGGTTATGCTAAATTTACTTTATAGTATTTTTGCAATTAGAGTGCACCAATAGTGTTTTTATGTTGCACTTCATTTTATAACAGGGAAAAATATTCATAGACATGGTGAAACAATGACAAAAATGTCCCTGCGGTTATCGCAAAACAGTTCTAAAGTTCGTTTTTAGAGCTGTTTTTTAGATATAAGCTAAAAATGACAAGGAATGGTTAGATTTTAAGGACATTGATGTCATTGATAGTGGTAGAAAAAACGATTATAATATACTTGAAGATATGGTAGAGGAAAGAACTGAATCAGTATCTTAGCATAGCAGTGACTGTGGTCATCTTCTTACTAAGTGACCAAGTAACTTTTTGGAGGAAATGATGAAACGTTTATTTATTTTGATTTCAATGGTATTGGTATCGCTTTATATGGTGATAAGTTCCGTTGACCATCGAGAAGAGATTTTATTTGGTAACTATCCCTCTGTTGACGTGCTGGGTACTGGGCTAGACCAATCAGTAGCTAATCGAGAAAAACTGACAGAGGCTTTGAGTCACTTGGCGGTAGACCACAATAGTCTCATCGCCCGTCGAATCGTTGAGCCAAATGAAGCTGGAGAAACACGCTTTACCTATGCCACTTATGGCCAGGGAGAGCTTCCAGAAGGTTTGACCATTTCCTCCAAGGAGAGTGCAGAAACGAGTGATTTATTAGGTTCTTACTTGATTGTATCAGGAAGTTTGGATGGAGTGAGCTTACAGACCGCCTTGAAAGAACTTGGCTATAATGGGTTTGTCTCGAATAGAACAGAGGCGTTTTCGATGGTCGTCCTCTTGGCGGGCACCCCTATGGTGCTACTGAGTTTAGCTATTTTTCTGCTGACCTTTATGAGTTTGACTCTGATTTATCGGATCAAGTCCCTTCGTCAAGCAGGGATTCGCTTAATAGCTGGTGAGAGCTTGTTTGGGGTTGCTCTCAGACCGGTGTTAGAAGATGTGAGACAGCTTATTTTCTCGGTACTGGTATCCAGTCTTTTGGGATTGGGGATTCTCTGGTATCAAGGTGCTTTGTTTATGGCAACGGCGCAACTGGTCATCATTGGTCTTCTGTTTTATGGATTGGCCTTGGTAGGGATTTCTACCTTACTAAGTGTCGTGTATCTACTTGGATTACAGGAAAATAGTCTGGTGGATCTGTTGAAAGGAAAACTCCCTCTCAAACGTATGATGACATTGATGATGATAGGGCAACTCTTGGCCGTGCTGGTGGTCGGCTCGAGTGCGACTGCTCTCCTACCCCACTACCGTGAGATGCAAGAGATGGAGAGAGCTAGCGATAAATGGAGCCAGTCCTCAGACCGTTACCGTCTATCCTTTGGTTGGTCTAGTGCATTTGCTGATGAAGAAGGGGTGCGTAAGGATAATCGTGAGTGGCAGACATTTACTGAAGAACGGTTAGCAAATACAGACTCTTTTTATATCATGAGCAATGTTGACAATTTCTCAGATGGAGCAGAAGTGGATCTAGATGGCAATCGCCTCAATGACTACACACCGTCAGGGAATGTTATCTATGTCTCACCGCGCTATCTGATAGAAGAAAAGATTACCGTTTCTTCAGAGTTTATGGACAAGATGCAAAACTTGTCTGAGGGAGAGTTTGGGCTGATCTTGCCTAAGAGCTTGCGAGAGCAATCTGCCTACTATCAAGGATTATTTACAGATTACTTGCAAAACTTTTCATCTGAAAGTGTAGAAGTGACGAGTCAGAAACACTACCTCCCACAGGTAACGCTAACTTTTACAGAAACAGGACAGGAACGCTTCCTCTATAACGATGGGTACAAGACGACACGCCAGTACCTAAAAGATCCGATTATTGTAGTTTTAACGCCGCAAGCGACTGGAACAAGGCCTGTTGCAGGAATGTTATGGGGAACTACGGCTAATAGTGCCTTAAAACTAGATCGATATGGAGATAGTATCACAGCTCTAAAAGAGCAAGGTCTGTATCACAAAGTCTCTTATTTGGTAAAAAGCCAGCTATTTTTTGCCAAGGTACTAAATGACAAACGGATGGAGTTCTACTCTCTCCTTATAGGAACTATTTTGACCCTATCTACGGCTATCTTGCTATTTGACTCTATGAATCTTCTCTATTTTGAGCAGTTCAGACGGGAGATCATGATTAGACGTCTTTCTGGTATGACAATTTATGAGCTTCATGGCAAGTATTTACTGGCGCAAGGAGGAGTTCTCTTGCTTGGCCTAATCCTATCTAGTGTTTTGACAGGAGATAGCTTGATTAGCGCTCTAGTTGTAGCTTTGTTTACGCTTAACGCTCTGTTGATTTTAGTAAGGCAGGACAAAAAAGAAGAAGCTGGTGGCATGGCAGTATTGAAAGGAAAATAAGATGATTGATATTCAAGGATTGGAAAAGAAATTTAATGACCGAGCGATTTTCTCTGGTTTGAATCTCAAACTGGAGAAGGGTAAGGTTTATGCCTTAATCGGGAAGAGTGGGAGCGGAAAGACGACGCTGCTGAATATCTTAGGCAAACTAGAAAAGATAGATGGAGGAAGGGTTCTCTATCAGGGGAAAGATTTAAAAACCATTCCCACTCGTGAGTATTTTCGAGACCAGATGGGCTATCTCTTTCAAAATTTTGGCCTCTTAGAAAACCAATCAATCAAAGAGAATTTGGATTTGGGCTTTGTCGGTCAAAAGATTTCAAAAGTAGAACGTTTGGAAAGGCAAGTGGAGGCTTTAGAAAAGGTTAATCTAGGGTATTTGGATCTAGAACAAAAAATTTATACTTTATCTGGGGGAGAGGCTCAACGAGTTGCCCTTGCGAAGACTATTTTGAAAAATCCACCCTTGATTTTGGCAGATGAACCAACAGCAGCTCTTGATCCTGAAAATTCAGAGGAGGTTATGAATCTCTTGGTGGGCTTGAAAGATGAAAATCGAATGATCGTCATTGCGACCCATAATCCCCTAGTCTGGAATAAGGCTGATGAAATCATTGATATGAGGGAGCTTGCTCATGTGTGAAAAAATCCGTATTCGCAGGGTATCTGATTATCCTAGTGCCAGAGGTGGTTTAGAAGATATTCTCATCATGGAAAATATGACCAATCATCTTCTTTTAGTTCAAATCCGAGTGAATGGCTATTTGCTTGATTTTGCTAGTATTGAAGGGCAAAGGCAAAAGCATTATCGCTTGAAAAATTTACCTCAGACGGTTGAACTGACAGTGGATGATGTGGAGGAGGATGTGGATTTGACCCTACCCGAAAATCGAAGTTATCAAGAAGCTGATTTTTTTGAACGCATGTTTCGAGAGAAGCGCTAAGCCCACTTTTAAAGATTTCCAAGACTATCTTTCTTCATGAGGAAAGATAGTTTTTTGGTATGATTTTCACCCCCAAAATACAAGGGGAATGTGTTACAATAGAAGTAACAGATAATAGAAAAGAGAATAAATGAGAATTGCAGATTATAGTGTGACCAAGGCAGTGCTGGAGCGTCACGGTTTTACCTTTAAAAAGTCCTTTGGGCAAAATTTCTTGACAGATACCAATATCCTACAAAAAATCGTGGATACGGCTGAGATTGATGACCAGGTCAATGTTATCGAAATCGGGCCAGGGATTGGTGCCTTGACGGAGTTTCTGGCTGAGCGTGCAGCAGAGGTCATGGCCTTTGAGATCGACCACCGTTTGGTGCCTATTTTGGCAGATACCTTGCGTGATTTTGACAATGTGACCGTAGTCAACGAGGACATTCTCAAGGTCGATTTGGCGCAACATATCCAGAATTTCAAAAATCCTGACCTGCCAATCAAGGTAGTGGCTAATCTGCCTTACTACATCACAACGCCTATTCTCATGCACTTGATTGAAAGTGGCATTCCTTTTAGTGAGTTTGTCGTTATGATGCAGAAAGAAGTGGCGGATCGGATTTCGGCCCAGCCTAATACCAAGGCTTACGGTAGCTTGTCGATTGCGGTTCAGTACTACATGACAGCCAAGGTTGCCTTCATCGTGCCTCGTACGGTATTTGTGCCAGCACCAAATGTGGACTCTGCTATTTTGAAAATGGTGCGTCGTCCAGAGCCAGCTGTAGCAGTGGAAGACGAGAGCTTCTTCTTTAAGATTTCCAAGGCAAGTTTCACCCATCGCCGCAAGACCTTGTGGAATAACCTGACAGGTTACTTTGGCAAGACTGAGGAAGTCAAGGACAAGCTGACCAAGGCTTTGGACCAAGCAGGCTTGTCACCAAGTGTGCGTGGGGAAACTCTCAGCTTGGAAGAGTTTGCCAGCCTAGCAGATGCACTTAAAGGGCAAGGACTCTAAGATGCAGGGACAAATCATTAAAGCCTTGGCTGGGTTCTACTATGTAGAGAGTGATGGCCAGGTCTATCAAACACGCGCGCGTGGGAATTTCCGTAAAAAAGGCCATACTCCCTACGTTGGGGACTGGGTAGATTTCTCTGCGGAGGAAAATTCAGAAGGCTATATTCTCAAGATTCACGAACGGAAAAACAGTCTGGTCCGTCCGCCCATTGTCAATATTGACCAAGCTGTAGTAATCATGTCCGTCAAGGAACCTGATTTTAACAGCAATTTGTTGGATCGTTTCTTAGTTCTTTTGGAACACAAGGGCATCCATCCCATCGTCTATATTTCCAAGATGGACCTACTGGAAGATAGGTCAGAATTGGATTTTTATGAACAGGCTTATGGTGACATCGGCTATGACTTTGTGACCAGTAAAGAAGGACTCCTGCCTTTGTTAACAGGCAAGGTTACAGTCTTTATGGGGCAGACAGGTGTTGGGAAGTCAACTCTTCTCAATAAAATCGCACCAGACCTCAATCTTGAAACAGGAGAAATCTCAGACAGTCTGGGTCGCGGGCGCCACACTACTCGAGCAGTTAGTTTTTATAATCTCAATGGAGGTAAAATCGCAGACACACCAGGTTTTTCATCATTGGATTATGAAGTAACAACGGCTGAAGACCTCAATCAG
The DNA here is from genome assembly GCA_001914195.1 of Streptococcus mitis. Classification (GTDB taxonomy): domain Bacteria; phylum Bacillota; class Bacilli; order Lactobacillales; family Streptococcaceae; genus Streptococcus; species Streptococcus mitis_F. The sequence continues at coordinate 47,782 of MKYF01000006.1, forward strand.
GTCTTCCCAGAGATTGCTACTGTCAGTCGAGACTGCAAATTCCGCACTTGTACCCATACCCATGAGCCGTCCTGTGCAGTGAAGCCGGCAGTAGAAGAGGGTGCCATTGCCACCTTCCGTTTTGACAACTACCTGCAATTCCTCAGTGAGATTGAAAATCGCAGAGAAACCTATAAAAAAGTCAGCAAAAAAATTCCAAAATAAGGAGAAACCTATGTCTCAATACAAGATTGCTCCGTCAATTCTGGCAGCAGATTATGCCAACTTTGAACGTGAAATCAAACGCCTAGAAGCAACTGGGGCAGAATATGCCCATATCGATATCATGGATGGGCACTTTGTGCCACAAATCAGTTTTGGTGCAGGTGTGGTCGAAGCTCTTCGCCCTCATAGCAAGATGGTCTTTGACTGCCACTTGATGGTAGCTAATCCTGAGCATCATTTAGAAGACTTTGCGCGCGCAGGTGCAGATATCATCAGTATCCATGTAGAAGCAACACCTCATATCCATGGCGCCCTCCAAAAAATTCGTTCTCTAGGGGTCAAACCTTCAGTTGTTATCAATCCTGGCACACCAGTTGAAGCCATCAAGCACGTCCTTCATCTAGTTGACCAAGTTTTAGTCATGACAGTTAACCCAGGCTTTGGTGGGCAAGCCTTTCTACCAGAGACCATGGATAAGGTCCGTGAGTTGGTTGCTCTTCGTGATGAAAAAGGCTTGAACTTTGAAATCGAAGTGGATGGTGGTATTGATGATCAAACCATTGCTCTAGCCAAAGAAGCTGGTGCGACCGTTTTTGTAGCCGGTTCCTATGTCTTTAAGGGAGATGTCAATGAGCGAGTACAAACTCTCAGAAAACAACTGGACTAGGGTTGCCGTTTTTGCTGGCGGAGACCGCGGTCATTATCGGACGGACTTTGATAGCTTTGTCGGTGTTGATCGAGGCTCGCTCTGGGTCTTGGAAGAAAAGCTGCCTCTTGCTCTAGCAGTTGGGGATTTTGATTCTGTCACTGCAGAAGAGTGTCAGGTGATTCAAAAATGTGCCCAGCATTTTGTCCAAGCCCGACCAGAAAAGGATGATACTGATCTGGAATTGGCTCTCTTGACCATCTTTGAGCAAAATCCTCAGGCTGAGGTCACTATTTTCGGTGCTTTGGGAGGTCGTATTGACCATATGCTGGCTAACGTCTTTCTACCTAGCAATACTAAGTTAGCACCCTATATGCGCCAGATAGAAATTGAGGATGGGCAAAACTTGATTGCCTATTGTCCAGAAGGGACCAGTCAGCTTGAACCACGTTCAGACTACGACTATCTAGCCTTTATGCCAGTTCGAGATAGCCAGCTGACTATTCTCGGTGCTAAGTATGAGTTGACAGAGGAAAATTTTTTCTTTAAAAAAGTGTACGCTTCTAACGAATATATAGATAGGGAAGTGTCGGTGACTTGCCCAGATGGCTATGTGGTCGTGCTACATAGTAAGGACAGGAGGTAGAATGGAAAGTTTACTTGTTCTATTATTGATTGCCAACCTAGCTGGACTTTTTCTGATTTGGCAAAGACAGGATAAGCAGGGAAAACATCTAAGTAAGAGCTTGGAGGATCAGGCAGATCACTTGTCAGACCAGTTGGATTACCGCTTTGAACAAGCAAGACAAGCCAGCCAGTTAGATCAAAAAGATTTGGAAGTGGCTGTCAGCGACCGTTTGCAAGAAGTGCGAATTGAATTGCACCAAGGTCTGACTCAAGTTCGTCAAGAAATGACAGATAATCTCCTCCAAACCAGAGATAAGACCGACCAACGTCTCCAAGCCTTGCAGGAATCCAATGAGCAACGTTTGGAACAAATGCGCCAGACGGTCGAGGAAAAACTAGAAAAGACCTTGCAGACGCGCTTGCAGGCTTCCTTTGAGACAGTTTCCAAACAACTGGAGTCGGTCAATCGTGGTCTTGGAGAAATGCAGACAGTTGCCCGTGATGTCGGAGCTCTCAACAAGGTTCTCTCTGGAACCAAAACGCGAGGGATTCTGGGAGAATTGAAACTGGGGCAAATCATCGAAGACATCATGACCCCTGCCCAGTATGAACGAGAATACGCAACGGTTGAAAACTCTAGTGAACGAGTGGAGTATGCTATTAAGTTGCCTGGACAGGGTGACCAGGAATATGTCTACTTACCGATTGACTCCAAGTTTCCACTGGCAGATTATTACCGCTTAGAAGAAGCCTATGAAGCAGGTGATAAGGATGATATTGAACGCTGTCGCAAGTCACTCCTAGCAAGTGTCAAGCGCTTTGCCAAGGATATCAAGAGCAAGTACATAGCACCGCCTCGGACGACCAATTTTGGAATCTTGTTTGTTCCGACAGAAGGTCTCTACTCAGAAATCGTCCGCAATCCGGTCTTCTTTGATGATTTGAGACGGGAGGAGCAGATTATTGTCGCAGGTCCAAGTACCCTATCAGCCCTCCTCAATTCCCTATCAGTTGGCTTCAAAACTCTCAATATCCAAAAGAGTGCCGACCATATCAGTAAGACTCTTGCTAGCGTTAAGACCGAGTTTGGCAAGTTTGGTGGCATTCTGGTCAAGGCACAAAAACATCTCCAACATGCCTCTGGCAATATTGATGAACTATTAAACCGTCGTACCACAGCTATCGAGCGGACGCTCCGTCACATTGAGTTGTCAGAAGGTGAGCCTGCGCTTGATCTACTCCATTTCCAAGAAGATGAGGAAGAATATGAAGATTAGTCACATGAAAAAAGATGAGCTGTTTGAAGGCTTTTACCTAATCAAATCGGCTGACCTGAGGCAAACTCGAGCTGGGAAAAACTACCTAGCCTTTACCTTCCAAGATGATAGTGGCGAGATTGAAGGGAAACTCTGGGATGCCCAACCTCATAATGTTGAGGCCTTTACAGCAGGTAAGGTTGTTCACATGAAAGGGCGCCGAGAAGTTTATAACAACACCCCTCAAGTCAATCAAATTACCCTTCGCCTGCCTCAGCCTGGCGAACCCAATAATCCAGCTGATTTCAAGGTCAAGTCACCAGTTGATGTCAAGGAAATCCGTGACTATATGTCGCAAATGATTTTCAAAATTGAAAATCCTGTTTGGCAACGAATTGTCCGAAATCTCTACACCAAGTATGATAAGGAATTTTACTCCTATCCAGCAGCCAAGACCAATCACCATGCCTTTGAAACGGGTTTGGCTTTCCACACTGCAACCATGGTGCGTTTGGCAGATGCTATTAGCGAAGTTTATCCTCAGCTCAATAAGAGCCTGCTCTATGCGGGGATTATGCTGCATGACTTGGCTAAGGTCATTGAGTTGACGGGACCAGACCAGACCGAGTACACAGTGCGAGGCAATCTCCTTGGACATATCGCTCTGATTGATAGTGAAATTACCAAGACAGTGATGGAACTCGGTATCGATGATACCAAGGAAGAAGTCGTTCTGCTTCGTCACGTTATCCTCAGTCACCACGGCTTACTTGAGTATGGAAGCCCGGTCCGTCCACGTATTATGGAAGCAGAGATTATCCATATGATTGATAATCTGGATGCAAGCATGATGATGATGTCAACAGCTCTGGCTTTGGTGGATAAAGGAGAGATGACCAATAAAATCTTCGCAATGGACAATCGTTCCTTCTATAAACCAGATTTAGATTAACAATTTAAGAAAAATGAGCATTTTTTAGGATAAGAATGTTCGTTTTTTTATGTGAATATGGTATAATAAGTAAAAGACAAAAATGAATACTCTTCGAAAATCTCTTCAAACTAGGGTAGCATCGCCTTGTCGTATGTATATATGTAGTTATATTACAGACCTTGTCAGTTCTATCGACAATCTCAAAACAGTGTTTTGAACCACCAGCGACCAGCTTTCTAGTTTGCTTTTTGATTTTTTGAATAAAAATGGAATAGGAAATAGAAATGAAATTAAGAAGAAGTGATCGGATGGTTGTCATTTCCAACTATTTGATTAATAATCCTTATAAACTAACTAGTCTCAATACTTTTGCTGAAAAGTATGAATCTGCTAAATCATCCATATCAGAAGATATCGTGATTATCAAACGCGCCTTTGAGGAAATTGAAATCGGTCATATCCAGACAGTAACTGGGGCTGGCGGAGGTGTCATCTTTACACCGTCTATTTCGAGTCAGGATGCTAAGGAAATGGTTGAAGACTTGCGTGCCAAGTTGTCAGAAAGTGACCGTATCTTGCCAGGTGGTTATATCTACCTGTCTGATTTGCTTAGCACACCAGCTATCTTGAAAAATATTGGTCGCATTATTGCCAAGAGCTTTATGGACCAAAAAATTGATGCGGTTATGACAGTAGCGACTAAGGGTGTTCCACTTGCAAATGCAGTTGCCAATGTTCTGAATGTTCCCTTTGTCATTGTGCGCCGTGACCTGAAAATTACCGAAGGTTCAACGGTTAGCGTCAACTATGTATCCGGTTCAAGTGGTGACCGCATTGAGAAAATGTTCCTTTCAAAACGCAGTCTCAAGGCAGGCAGCCGTGTCTTGATTGTGGATGACTTCTTGAAAGGCGGAGGAACTGTCAACGGGATGATTAGTCTCTTGCGTGAGTTTGATTCAGAATTGGCTGGTGTAGCAGTCTTTGCGGATAATGCCCAAGAAGAACGTGAAAAGCAGTTTGATTACAAGTCACTCTTGAAGGTAACCAATATTGATGTCAAGAACCAAGCCATCGATGTTGAGGTTGGCAATATCTTTGACGAAGATAAATAAGAGATAGAACTAAAGGTTGGAACAATTGTCCCAGCCTTTCTTTGCAAATAGAATAGAAGGAAGCGTATGAAAACACCATTTATTAATAGAGAAGAGTTAGAAGCGATTGTTACCGAGTTCCCGACTCCCTTTCACTTGTATGATGAGAAGGGGATTCGTGAGAAGGCAAGAGCCGTCAACCAAGCCTTTTCGTGGAACAAGGGCTTTAAGGAATATTTTGCAGTTAAGGCTACTCCAACCCCAGCTATCTTGAAAATTCTTCAAGAGGAAGGTTGTGGAGTGGACTGCTCTAGTTATGTAGAACTTTTGATGAGCCATAAACTGGATTTTCCAGGTTCTGAGATTATGTTCTCTTCAAACAACACGCCAGATAAGGAATATGCCTATGCACGTGAATTAGGTGCGACCATTAACTTGGATGCCTTTGAAGATATTGAACATCTAGAGCGTGCAGCAGGTATTCCAGAAATCATCTCATGTCGTTACAATCCTGGAGGCGTTTTTGAACTGGGGACAGACATTATGGACAATCCTGGAGAAGCCAAGTTTGGTATGACCAAGGACCAGCTCTTTGAAGCTTTTGCCATCTTGAAGGAAAAAGGAGCCAAGACTTTTGGGATTCACTCCTTCCTAGCGTCCAATACCGTGACCCATCTCTATTATCCAGAGTTGGCGCGTCAGCTTTTTGAATTGGCTGTTGAAATCAAGGAAAAGTTGGGCATTTCACTAGACTTTATCAATCTTTCTGGCGGTATTGGAGTCAACTATCGTCCTGAGCAGGAGCCAAATGATATTGCTTTGATTGGTGAGGGGGTTCGTAAGGTTTATGAAGAGGTCCTTACGCCAGCAGGTCTTGGTCAGGTCAAGATTTTTACCGAATTAGGTCGTTTTATGTTAGCCCCTCACGGTGCTTTGGTTACAAGAGTCACTCATAAGAAGAAAACCTACCGTACCTATCTAGGTGTGGATGCATCAGCAGTCAACCTCATGCGTCCAGCTATGTACGGAGCTTACCATCATATTACTAACGTGACCCATCCAGATGGACCAGCTGAAGTGGTAGATGTGGTTGGTTCACTCTGTGAAAACAATGATAAATTTGCAGTGAATCGCGAACTGCCTCATACAGAAATCGGTGATTTGCTGGTAATTCATGATACAGGTGCACATGGTTTTTCAATGGGCTACCAGTACAACGCCAAACTTCGTTCTGCGGAAATCCTTTATACCGAAGAAGGTAAAGCCCGTCAAATCCGCCGTGCAGAGCGCCCTGAGGACTACTTTGCAACCTTGTATGGCTTTGATTTTGAAGAATAAAATGATAATTCATTGAAAATGAAATTGAAAAACAGATTGCTTTCTAAAAAATAGGCAAAAATCTTGTTTTTCCTTCAAGTCGTGATATAATAAAACTATAAAACGTTTTCAAGGAAGGTAACGATATGTCTGAAGAAACAATTGATTATGGACAAGTGACAGGAATGGTGCATTCGACAGAAAGCTTTGGGTCAGTAGATGGGCCTGGTATTCGCTTCATTGTCTTTTTGCAGGGCTGTCACATGCGTTGCCAGTATTGCCACAACCCGGACACTTGGGCTATGGAGTCCAATAAGTCACGTGAACGGACGGTAGATGATGTCTTGACAGAAGCCTTGCGCTACCGCGGTTTCTGGGGAAAAAAGGGTGGGATTACAGTCAGTGGAGGAGAAGCCCTCTTGCAGATTGATTTCCTTATTGCCCTCTTCACTAAGGCTAAAGAACAAGGAATCCACTGTACCTTGGACACCTGTGCCCTTCCTTTCCGTAATAAACCACGTTACCTTGAAAAGTTTGACAAGCTCATGGCTGTCACTGACTTGGTTCTCTTGGATATCAAGGAAATCAACGAAGAACAGCACAAGATTGTCACTAGCCAAACCAATAAAAACATCCTGGCCTGTGCCCAGTATCTATCAGATATTGGAAAACCTGTCTGGATTCGTCACGTGCTAGTTCCGGGCTTAACAGACAGAGACGATGACTTGATTGAACTTGGTAAGTTCGTTAAGACCCTCAAAAATGTTGATAAGTTTGAAATTCTACCTTATCACACCATGGGTGAGTTCAAGTGGCGTGAACTGGGAATTCCATATTCCCTCGAAGGGGTTAAACCACCAACAGCAGATCGCGTCAAGAACGCTAAGAAACTCATGGATACCGAAAGTTACCAAGACTATATGAAACGTGTACATGGATAAAAAAGAAGCCTGATGGAAACTAGTCCACTGAAAAAATAGGTCTCTTACTTTTAATGAAATGAAAACCGAGGAATCTCTCGTTAATTTGAGCGAGTTCCTCGGTTATTTTGTATTTATT
>MKYF01000036.1 GCA_001914195.1 Streptococcus mitis
TAATAAATACAAAATAACCGAGGAATTCGCTCAAATTAACGAGAGATTCCTCGGTTTTCATTTCATTAAAAGTAAGAGGCCTATTTTTTCAGTGGACTCTGGTTAAAGTAGTACCTTTTTTTTATTATTTTCATTAGACCTATCCTCCATCTGCATGTCAATATATATAACACCCCTCAAAAAAAGCAGTTACTCAACTGAAACTGCTTTCTATTCTTGCATAGTGTAACCAACACCACGCACGGTTTTAATGTAGCTTTTTTGACCTTTTACATCAAGCTTGCTACGTAGATAACGGATATAGACATCCACGATATTAGTTTCGGTCGCACTTTCATACTTCCAGACACTTTCCAACAACTGCTCACGAGTCAGAACTTTCTTGTTTCCCATAAGAGTAGCCAAAAGGTCATACTCACGACGGGTCAGAGCAATCATTTCCTCGCCACGATAAACGGTATGATGCTCTACATCCATACGCAGATTGCGGTAAGACGTTGGAACCTTCATCTGACTACAGTGTTGGTCGATGAAGTCCCGACCTCGGAAAATCGCTGAAATACGAGCCACCAAATTGTCAATAATAACTGGCTTATAAATGTAAGAAACAGCAAAACGCTGGATGGACTCAATCTGATCTTGCAATTCTTCACGATGGTCCAAGACCATGATGACCGATGCTGGCTTAGTCCGACTCAGCTTATCTGCAAAATCCTGGGCTGTCATATCCCCCAGATGAGCATTCAATAAAATCAAGTCATAGTCTGTTTGAAGAGCCATGGAGAGGGCTTTTTGCCCCTCCTCAACCTGATCAACTCGGTATTGCTCTTTTTGGAGTTCCAAACTTAAAAAATGAGCTAGATTTCGTTCTTTCTCAAGTAATAAAATCCGTTTCCCCATGGCAGACCTACTTATTTTTCGTCATACCAAGAGTAGTGGAAGGTTCCTTCTTTGTCTTTACGTTGGTAAGTGTGAGCACCAAAGTAGTCACGTTGCGCTTGGATCAAGTTAGCTGGAAGGTCAGCTGAACGGTAGCTATCAAAGTAAGTGATAGCTGCTGAGAAGGTTGGTACTGGCACACCAGCTTGAACAGCAAGAGCTACGATATCACGCACTGCTTGTTGGTACTTAGCAGTAACATCCAAGAAGTATTCATCCAAAAGAAGGTTAGCAAGGTCTGCATCACGGTTGTAAGCATCTGTAATCTTTTGCAAGAAACGAGAACGGATGATACAACCATCACGCCAGATAGATGCGATGTCTGCAAATGGCAAGTTCCAGTTATTTTCTTTAGAAGCTACACGCAATTGAGCAAAACCTTGTGCGTATGAAATGATTTTTGAGAAGTAAAGGGCTTGACGGATTTTTTCAATCAACTCAGCCTTGTCTCCTTCAAATTTGAAGGCAGCTGGTTTTGGAAGAACCTTGCTAGCATGCACGCGTTCTTCTTTGTAAGTAGAGATATAGCGTGCAAATACTGATTCAGTGATGAGTGACAATGGCACACCAAGGTCAAGAGATGATTGGCTAGTCCATTTACCAGTTCCCTTGTTACCTGCAGCATCAAGGATATAGTCTACGATTGGTCCATCTTGACCTTCATCGTCTTTACGGCTCAAGATATCAGCTGTGATTTCGATCAAGTAGCTGTCCAATTCACCCTTGTTCCACTCAGTAAAGATTTCAGCCATATCTTCTGCAGAAAGGCCTAGCAAGTGTTGCATCAAGTCATAGCTTTCTGCGATCAATTGCATATCACCATACTCGATACCGTTGTGAACCATTTTCACATAGTGACCAGCTCCATCAGGACCGATGTAAGTCACACATGGTTTGCCATCTTCTGGCGCTTTAGCTGAGATTTCTTCAAGAACATCCGCAACCAATTCGTAGGCCTCTTTTTGTCCACCAGGCATGATAGAAGGACCTTCAAGGGCACCTTTTTCACCACCAGAAACCCCAGTACCAATAAAGTTGATACCTGAGTTTGCCAATTCTTCATTACGACGGATTGTATCTTTGTAGAAAGTATTTCCGCCGTCAATCAAGATATCACCCTTGTCAAGGTGTGGAAGAAGGGCTTGGATAGTAGCATCTGTACCAGGTCCAGCTTGAACCATAAGCATAATACGACGAGGTTTTTCGATTGAGTTTACAAAACTTTCCACGTCATAGCTTGGTACAAAGTTCTTTTCAGGATGGCAAGCAATCACATCTTCAGTTTTTTCTTTACTACGGTTGTAAATAGCAACTGTGTAACCACGAGATTCAATATTAAGGGCAAGGTTACGACCCATTACGGCCATACCTACGACACCAAAGTTAGCTTTTGTCATTTGACACTCCTCTTGTTTAATTTGTTTTATTTTATCATTTTTACTTTTGAAAAGAAAGAATTTTGTAACGACTGCTTAGTAGTCCAAGTCATCCGCATGTCCAGAACCATTTCCAACAAAGTATCCTGTCTTACAGTTAAGGGTAAAGAGATAGGTTCCATCTGGCTTGTAGAGGTTGTAATAACCATTACCATTAACAATATTGACACGTTCGATAATGTATTGGTTACCAGTGATATAACCACGTGAACGTGAAGTCGCTAGTATTTTTTCTAAGACGCCATCTGCAAAATCCCAGGCAGAGTTGTTACTATCATCAATAGCAGACTGATTATAGGGAACACGACTCGCACTTCTTTGAACAGCAACCCCTGCACTTGATATACCCATATTGACTTCACTGCGACTACTTCTAGTCTCATTTGAACTACTTGGTTTTGTCTCACTAGTCGTATTTGAACTTGCTTGACTAGAGTTTGAACTGCTAGTTTGACTTGAACTTGAGCTAGAAACACTTGTTTGCTGGCTCTTACCAAGGCTAATAGCCTTATCTAGCACTTTATCAATCTCAGTATTGCCAGTTTTAATATCCGTAAATTTAGCATCCGATTTGGCTTTGGCATTGGTATCCAGAACACCATCCACAATAGCTGGTTTTTCAAATTGAGCGTTGACATCTTGAATGGCCTTGATTTGCGTTGCTAGACTATCATACTTAGATTTGGCAAGAGCATGTTCACGACTACCTTCCAACTTATCAAGCAAGGTTTTGAGTTGACTCAGTTTATCAAACTGGCTATTCTTCAAAGCTGTTTTATTGCTATCAGTGTAGAAGGCATCGTATTGGCTATTGAAATCTTCTAAAATCGGCTGAATATTCTGCTCACTAGACGATGATTGAGCATTTTGGATTTCCTGTGTTGAGCGATTCACTTGACGGTAAACATAATAAGCAGTTCCAAGGATAAGAAGCGCTAAGGTTACTAGAATACCATAAATCACCCATTTCTTCTTATTTTTTTCATCTTCACTATCTGGAACTCGAGAAAGTATTGGAACCTCTTCTCCTTCAAACAATTGTACTTCTTCAGTCTCAAACTCTTCGACAGGGGGAACTTCTGAATCGCGTATGAATTCTAAATCATCGAACTGATTCATGTCATCTTCTTGTACTGAGGACTCAACTTCTGTCTCCTCCCGAATCTCTTGAAGCAAATCATCAAGAGTCGAGGTAACAGCTACCTCTTCTTTTTCGATTAACTCCTCTTTTTTGTATTGGCGAGTCGCAAACTTATCTGCTTCGATTTCATCTTTGTGTTGTTTGACATACTTGTCCAAAATGGAATCCTCAGGCAAGACTCCTGCTTCCACTTCCTCATTTTTACGAATAGCTTGACCAACTGTTAGCTCTTTTGCTTCATCAAAATCAAATTGCGGTTCTTGACCTTCTTTTTTATGACGATTTCGTCTTTTTTTACTCATGAGTATCCCTTTCTATTTTACCTCTTGCCGTTTAACACGCTGACCAAAATATTGATACAGATCCACTTTCAAGGTTCCGTTGTATAACTTACGCTTCTTATCTGCTTGGCTACCATACTTGCTTTCAAAGGCTTCATCACTAGTCAGGATAAATTTGCTCCAAGTTTTCAGTGGTGCAAATACTTGCCCCATCTCAGCATAGAGCTTGGTAACTCCTGCATCATCTGATAAACGTTCTCCATAAGGCGGATTGGAGATAATCACGCCATTGATTTTATCAGAACGTAAATCCTGCACGCGCATCTGCTTAAAAGTAATGTCTCCTGCAACACCAGCTGCCTGAGCATTGGCCTTAGCAATTTCCACCATGCGAGCATCAATATCACAGCCCATGATATCCAACTCAAGCTCACGGTCTACTTTTTTAGCCGCTTCTGTGCGCACTTCTTGAATCAAGCGATCGCTGATCCAGTTCCATTCCTCAAATGCAAAAGAGCGACGAAGACCAGGCGCCATCTTTCGAGCAATCATGACTGCCTCAATACAGAAAGTCCCCGAACCACAGGTCGGATCAATCAAAGGCTTGTCTGGATACCAGTTAGAAAGTTGTAAAATGGCTGCCGCCATGTTTTCCTTGATAGGGGCTCCCCCTTTTTCGGTACGATAGCCACGTTTAAAGAGGCTAGACCCTGTCGTATCAATCATGACAGTTGCTATGTCTTTGAGAATAGAGACCTCAATCTTAAACTCTGGGCCATTCTCCATCAGAGGAACACCTTCTGGGCGGGCGTAGTGTTTCTGCAATTTCTTGACAACAGCTTTCTTAGAAATAGCCTGAACACTGGGCTCATTGTGAAGTTTGGACTTAACACATTTAGCTTTGGCAATCGGGAACCGAGCTCCGAGTGGTAAATAATGTTCCCAATCTAAAGCGAAAACTCCCTGAAACAGTTCCTCAAAAGTCTTAGCAGGGAAAGTTCCTACGATAATCTTGATACGATCTGCTGCCCGAAGCCACAGGTTGGTTTCGATAATAGCTCTGACGTCTCCTTGAAAACGAACACGACCGTTTTCAACCTGACAATCGTAGCCCAACTCTCGCACTTCTCGTCCCACAACAGCTTCAAGACCTGCTGCCACAGTTGCAATTAAATTAAATTCTTTTTTCATGTTACAGTCTTACAAGACCTTTCTATATGTCCACTTTAAAAAATGAGGTTGAGAAAATTTCTCAGCCCCAACCTATATGCAATTTTCTATAAGCCATGTTTTGTTCCAGAAGTGACTAGGACCACTTCCTTCGATAATCATCTGTCTACCACTAGCAGCTCTAGCTGATAGCAGTCAGAATACTACGTTCGTTTCCGCGTACTCCATGCCCCGACCAAAATTTGGGTTGCTAGCTTGAGGGGTTTACCGCGTTCCACTCTCTCTGTTTCCAGAAAGACTCCGTCACTGTGGCACTTTCAAGCCTACTCTGGCCTATCCAAGGACTTAGCCATTTCAACTGCCGTAACGATTTCTCGTCCCTAGGCTTATGGTTTCGCCTAGCACAAACACTACAGGCATCACAGCCTGTGCTAGCATGGACTTTCCTCATGAGAAGCAATTCTCCTCACGCGATTATCCAAAAATTGCATGTAACAAGACCTGAATTACAAATCAGTATTGTCTAAAATTTGTTTACCGAATACTTCTTTTTCAAGACGATTCAAGCGTTTCAAAATATCAAAATTCGTCATAGAAGATGAAGCAGCCACATCAATTGGATCTGGGTGACTAGGACTTGGAGCCGAACTCACTTGCGGTTTACGAGTTAATTCTTCCTTCAAATCCGCAATCTCCTGACGAAGTGACTTAACCAAGGCAGCATAGGTTTCATAGTCCTTGATGACATCGTCTAAAAACTCATCAACTTCTACCTTGCTATACCCACGAACTTCACGTCCAAACTCTTGTTCAAAAATATCTTTTGCTGAAAAAATAATACTTGTCATGTCTCTCTCCATTCTCGCTTGCTAGTATTATTATATAAAAAAAGGCAAACAAAAATCAAGGTCAAAGCTTCAATTTTCGGAAAAATTTTCAGCAAGTTCATTTAATTGATCAAATGTTAATCTCTTTATAAAATAGTCCTCTTGATTTTTCATCTTTTGGTAAAAATAAGCTAGTTTCGTTTCATTTTCTTCATCATAAAAAAGATAGGAACTAGTCGTGTTTTCCAGCAAAAACTGCTGGTAATCTCTTAACTGCCCCTTGTGCTCATAGCGAGGATAAGCATATTTGACAAAGTCTACCTGCTTAAAACGACTCAGTTTCATCTGATTGCCTTCATTCCAATTTTCCCCATGGGTTTCAAAAGCAAAAATGGTGGCCAACTGGAAACCGTACTCGGTTTTCATCTCCTGAGCAACCTCTAAAACCCAATATTCAAAACCCAAACTTCCTGTAAACACAAGCCAAGACACCCCATCTGCTGCCATAGCCTCTAAATCTTTACGTATTGCTTTTTTTATCAATTTAAGACGAGGATCCTTATCAGAAAACAAACCCAAATCAAAAGCAGAATAGCCCAAAACCAAAGCTGTAGCCATTTTTAACCCTTTCTGTGCAAATTTATGGTATAATAGAGTGATGTTATTGTACCAATAAGGAGAATTATGGTCAACTATCCACATAAACTTTCATCACAAAAAAGACAACCATCTCTTTCTCAACCCAAAAATTTCGCAAATCGAGGAATGTCTTTTGAAAAGATGATCAATGCTACCAACGACTACTATTTGTCTCAGGGCTTGGCTGTTATACACAAGAAACCAACTCCTATTCAAATCGTACGAGTGGACTATCCACAACGAAGTCGTGCCAAGATTGTTGAAGCCTATTTTCGACAAGCTTCAACGACGGACTATTCTGGCGTTTATAATGGATATTACATCGACTTTGAAGCCAAGGAAACAAAACAAAAACGTGCGATTCCGATGAAAAATTTTCATCCACATCAGATTCAGCATATGGAACAAGTCCTTGCCCAACAAGGAATCTGCTTTGTCCTTCTTCACTTTTCTTCTCAGCAAGAAACCTACTTATTGCCGGCATTCGATTTGATTCGCTTCTATCATCAAGATAAGGGACAAAAATCAATGCCACTTGGATATATTCGAGAATATGGATATGAAATCAAGGCTGGTGCCTTCCCTCAAATTCCCTATCTCAATGTTATCAAAGAACATTTATTAGGTGGTAAAACAAGATGAACAAACCAACGATTCTGCGCCTAATCAAGTATCTGAGCATTAGCTTCTTAAGCTTGGTTATCGCAGCCATTGTCTTAGGCGGAGGAGTTTTTTTCTACTACGTTAGCAAGGCTCCTAGCCTATCCGAGAGTAAACTAGTTGCAACAACCTCTAGTAAAATCTACGACAATAAAAATCAACTCATTGCTGACTTGGGTTCTGAACGCCGCGTCAATGCCCAAGCTAATGATATTCCCACAGATTTGGTTAAGGCAATCGTTTCTATCGAAGACCATCGCTTCTTCGACCACAGGGGGATTGATACCATCCGTATCATGGGGGCGGCATTGAGAAACCTCCAAGGGAAAGGAGGGCTCCAAGGGGCTTCAACCTTGACTCAGCAATTGATTAAATTAACTTATTTCTCTACTTCAACTGCCGATCAAACCTTGTCACGTAAAGCCCAAGAAGCTTGGCTAGCCGTTCAATTAGAGCAAAAAGCAACCAAGCAAGAAATCCTGACCTACTACATCAACAAAGTCTACATGTCTAACGGTAACTATGGAATGCAAACCGCAGCCGAAAATTACTATGGAAAAGACTTGAAGGATTTAAGCTTGCCACAGTTAGCACTCCTAGCCGGAATGCCTCAAGCACCAAACCAATATGATCCATATTCCCATCCAGAAGCTGCTCTAGAGCGTCGTAACTTGGTACTTTCAGAAATGAAGGGACAGAAGTATATCAGTGCAGAACAGTATGAAAAAGCAATTAATACTCCTATCACTGATGGTCTCCAGAGCTTGAAATCAGCCAATAGTTATCCAGCCTATATGGACAACTACCTCAAAGAAGTAATCGACCAAGTCGAACAAGAAACTGGCTATAACCTTCTAACTACTGGGATGGATGTCTACACAAATGTAGACCAAGAGGCTCAAAAACGTCTGTGGGATATCTACAACTCCGATCAATACGTCTCTTACCCTGACGATGATTTGCAAGTCGCATCTACGGTCGTGGATGTAACAAATGGTAAAGTCATTGCTCAGTTAGGTGCCCGTCACCAATCAAGTAATGTATCTTTCGGAATCAACCAAGCCGTTGAAACCAATCGTGACTGGGGTTCTAGTATGAAACCAATCACTGACTATGCTCCCGCTTTAGAATATGGAGTCTATGACTCTACTGCGTCTATTGTACATGATGTTCCTTATAACTATCCTGGCACTGATACTCCACTCTACAACTGGGATCATGGCTACTTTGGAAACATTACAATCCAGTATGCTCTTCAACAATCACGAAATGTCACAGCCGTTGAGACTTTGAATAAGGTCGGTCTAGATAGAGCTAAAACCTTCCTTAATGGTCTTGGTATCGACTATCCAAGCATGTATTATGCAAACGCCATTTCAAGTAACACAACTGAATCCAACAAACAGTACGGTGCAAGTAGTGAAAAAATGGCAGTTGCCTACGCAGCCTTTGCTAATGGTGGTATTTACCATAAACCAATGTATATCAATAAAATAGTCTTCAGTGATGGTAGTGAAAAAGAATTTTCTGATGCCGGTACACGAGCTATGAAAGAGACTACAGCCTATATGATGACCGAAATGATGAAAACAGTCTTAGTTTATGGTATCGGACGTGGTGCCTACCTACCATGGCTTCCACAAGCTGGTAAGACTGGTACTTCTAACTATACTGATGAAGAAATCGAAAAATATGTCAAAAACACTGGTTACGTAGCTCCAGATGAATCGTTTGTAGGATATACTCCTAAGTATTCTATGGCTGTATGGACTGGATACTCAAACCGTTTTACTCCAATAGTTGGAGATGGTTTCCTAGTTGCTGCCAAGGTTTATCGCTCAATGATATCGTATTTATCAGAAGATGAGCAACCTGAAGATTGGACGATGCCAGATGGCCTGTTCCGAAATGGCGAATTTATCTTCAAAAATAGTACAAAAAATACTTGGAATAATCAAACTACACAACAAAGTTCACAACAAACGCAAATAGTAGAGAATTCCTCTACAACAGCTGAAAGTACAACTACACAGGCAAGTTCGACGGTTGGACAACAACCCAATAATGCTCCAGCAACTGATCCTAACCAAGGACAAGCTGGTCAAGCTGGTCAACCGACACAACCAGTACAACCAACGCCACAAAATCCACAAGTTCAACAACCACAACAGTGAGATGAAAGAAAATCCTGAGAATAAAAACTCAGGATTTTTTCTACAAAAAAATTAGCTTCATAATCTTTGAAAGTGAAGAGAGGTTTCAACTCATTTTCAATAAACCAAAAGAAGTTAGCTTACAACTAACTTCTTTTTATCTTATTTCACATGTTTTGCGAGTTCTTCTTGCGCTTTTTTATTGGATTCTGCTTTTTCTTTCATCCATTTTTCTTGAGCTTTTTGGTATTCATCTGCAGTAACTGCCTTGTCTTGAATTTCAAGGTATTTATACAAGACTGGGTCACTTGTACCTTTATTTCCTGACAATGCAAATGGTATTGTAAATGGTACCATCTTAGACAAGATTGGACGACCAGTTTTAGAAGTTGTTGGGATGATCAAAGCACTGTCGGTCAACCAAGCTTGGGCAGCAGCATATTTTTCATAGCGTTTAGCAACGTCTATAGCCTCATCACCAGCCTCAGTAACCAATTTTTCGTAGTCATATAGACCTACTTTTTTAGCAGCTACATTATCTTCCCCTGAGTCAAATCCTAAATATGTTTTAGTACTTTCTCCTACAGAAGGTTTGATAATATCGAGATAAGTTGATGGATCGGCAAAGTCTGGACCCCAACCGACATTATCTGATAAATCCCAGTCTTCGCCAGCAGCATTTTCGGCAAATAGAGTTACATTAAGCAATTCATCTTTTTGCAATTGTTGGATATCAATAATGACATTATCAGTTCCTAAAGTTGCTTCCAAGGATTGTTTCATAGATTGGACGCGTTGAACTTTTGTAGTTGCTGTCTGGTCAACTGGCATATCCAAATGAATTGGGAAAGTCACACCTTCTGCTTGTAAAGCTGATTTAGCTTTAGCAAATT
Source organism: Streptococcus mitis (assembly GCA_001914195.1). GTDB lineage: Bacteria > Bacillota > Bacilli > Lactobacillales > Streptococcaceae > Streptococcus > Streptococcus mitis_F. Next base: position 10,140 of record MKYF01000036.1, read on the forward strand.
CAACCTTGGCTTTTTCTGGATTGTAGAGACCATCTTGTGAATCGGCCAGATTAACATCCTTCCATTCATCCCCGTAATTCACCAATTTCTCTTTGACTATATCGCCAAAGTTTTTCCCATCTGCTTGAACAAATGTTGGTGGCACAAAGAGATTACGCAAGATTTTGCTTGCTCCAGTTTCTCCATTCAACTGAGAGGCATAGGCTGTACGGTCAAAACCAAAGGCAATAGCCTGACGGAAATCCTTGTTTAAGAGAGCCTTTTTAGTTGAAGTCTTTTGTTCTTCGCTAGTCTTAGATGTGTGTTTATAAGATTGACGGTCAATATTTGTCCCTACTAGATAAGTCGTAGAGTCTTGTTGCGTATAGACGATATTGTCTTTCATACTCTTCTCAAGCTCTGCGAAACTTGCACTTGTTGGATAAAGACGAGCTGCTGTAAGGCTACCATCTTTAAAGTTTTCTGCTGGTTTGCTGGTATCTTGCCCATCCCAGAATGACAATTTGACCTTGTCAATATGCACATTGTCCTTATCCCAGTAGTTCGGATTTTTCGCAAATTCAACAGAGGATTTAGTCACAATGGATTTCAACAAATAAGGGCCGTTATACAAGAGACTACTTGGATCCGTAGCTTTGGCAAAATCATCCCCTTTTGAATTCAAAAACTCTTCATTGACTGGCGCAAGCACACCCATGGTTGTTTTTGAGTTCCAAAAAGTTTCAGGGTTGTTCAAGGTGTATTGGATTGTTTGGTCGTCAAGGGCTTTAATCCCGACTTGAGAGAAATCTTTATTTTCCCCTTTAGCGTATGCATCCAAACCTTTAATTGAATCCTGTACCAAGTAAAGGGCTTCTGCTTTCTTATCTGTCGCATACTTAAGTCCTGTTACAAAGTCTTGAGCCTTGACAGGAGCATACTCTTCTCCCTCAGATGTATACCACTTGGCATCCTGACGAATCTTATAAGTATAAGTCAAGCCATCCTTAGAGACTGACCAGTCTTCTGCCAATGAAGGAACAAGGTTCCCGTATTTATCATTTTCAAGTAGTCCATCAATCACATTACTAGTAATCTCAGAAGTTGCTGCCTTACCAGTTGTCAAATAGTTGAGATTATCTGGATGTGTCTCGTAGGTAAAGGCAAAGGTCTGTTCACCTTTAGCGCCTGAACCCCCAGAACAAGCAGCTAAAACACCAACTGCTAATAAGGTTACTCCCGCAAGAGCCAATACTTTTCTTGTTTTCATAGTCTTCTCCTTTGTTTTTTTATTCATTATAGACCCTTTTTCAAGTCCTGTCAATACAATTTTCAGAATTTTTGAAAATTATTTTTTAAACAATAAGTTTGCAAAAATATGAATAATATCAAAAAATCCCTCAACTACATTACATAGTCAAGGAATTTTTAATACTTTTATAAATGAGAACTGGTGGTCAATTTTACTTATTTAATCTAACTCATTTCTCACACACTGCAAGGCTGCTCCAATTACTTGGTGCATATCGTAATAACGATAGTGTCCTAAACGACCACCAAAAATAACATTGCCTTGCTCATCAGCAAGTTTTTTATATGATTTATACAAATGATTATTACGATCATTATTAACTGGATAATAAGGCTCATCACCTTTTTCCCATGTTTTAGAATGTTCTTTAGTAATGATAGTCTTAGCTTGATTCCCAAACTCAAAATGTTTGTGTTCAATAATTCGAGTATATGGAGTTTCTGCATCTGTATAGTTCACAACTGCATTTCCTTGGTAATTCTCCATATCCAAGGTCTCATTTTCAAAACGAAGACTACGGTACTCTAGTTCACCCAACTTATAGTCGAAGAATTCATCAATCATACCAGTAAAGACAATCTTAGGGAAATCCTTCATATATTGCTCTTTATTCGCAAAGAAATCAACATTTGTTTCTACATCAATGTTTTCATGATCCAACATTTTTTCAACTATTTGAGTGTATCCACCAATTGGAATACCTTGATAGGTATCGTTAAAATAGTTGTTATCGTAGGTCAAGCGTACTGGCAAACGGCGAATGATAAAGGCAGGAAGTTCAGTAGTTGGTTTCCCCCACTGTTTCTCTGTATAGTCTTTAATCAATTTTTCATAAATATCTGTACCTACAAGAGAGATAGCCTGTTCTTCCAAATTCTCAGGAGTTTTACCATTTAAAACAGCACGTTGCTCATCAATCTTAGCCTGTGCTTCTGCTGGAGTTACAACTCCCCAGAGTTTATTGAAAGTATTCATATTAAAAGGTAAATTATAAATCTCTCCCTTATAATTTGCAACTGGAGAGTTAGTATAGCGATTAAACTCTGCAAATTGATTTACATAATCCCAAATCTCCTTATCCGAAGTATGGAAAATATGAGCACCATACTGATGAACTTGAATCCCTTCCTCTTCACGAGTATAGATATTACCCGCAATATGATTTCGTTTTTCAATGACTTTTACTTTTTTTCCTTTTAAGGCTGCTTCATGGGCAAAGACTGCACCAAAGAGACCAGCACCGACAACAAGATAATCGTACATCTTATGCTCCTTTGGAGTTTATTATCTGCCTCTTTTATTAGACTAGAAAATCATTCTACTACTTATCTCACTTCTTGTTTGTAAAATTCTTTCAAAGCATCTTTCCAAGTTGGAATGACAAATCCAGTAGCTTTAGCTTTAGTCAGGCTCATCGTTGAGTTTAGGGGACGTTTAGCTTTTGCTGGAAATTGACTGGAATCTACTGGCTTGATTTCCACATCTGTATCCTTCAAAATTTCAACCGCAAAGTCATACCAAGTTGTGTCTTCTGTAGCATCATTTGACAAATGATAATAACCAAATTCCTTACGGTTTTCAGCTAGGTAGGTCATGAATTCAGCCAAGGTACGAGTCCAAGTCGGACGACCGTGCTGATCATTTACAACTGTTAAAGTCTTATGATTTTTCGCAAGATTTTGCATGGTAAAAACGAAGTTTTTGCCATAATTTCCAAATACCCATGCAGTACGGATAATATAGAAATTAGACACATGCTTCTCAACTAACTCTTCTCCCATACGCTTAGTGCGTCCATATTCTGTCTGTGGATCTGGTCGGTCATCAACTTCCCACTCTTGTCCAACTGGTTTCTTACCGTCAAAGACATAGTCAGTAGAAATATAAACTAAAGTCGCACCATGCTTTTCAGATGCTTTTGCGACATTTTCTGTCCCCGTCACATTGATGGCAAAATCCAATTCTTTCCCTTCATCCTCTGCTGCATCAACAGCGGTGTAGGCTGCACAGTGGTAGACTAAAGTTGGTTTGATCTCTTCAAAAACCTTCTCAACCATTTCTGCATTGGTAATGTCCATCTCAGCCACATCTACTGCCACATATTCTTCATTACGTTCATCCAATAAATAACGAAGTTCAGTTCCTAATTGGCCTTTTGCTCCTGTAATTAAAATCATCTATTCCCTTTCTAATATGTAACTCTTTCCAATATAGCAATAAAAAGCAGTTATTTCCTGCTTTTTATACTGTAATAATCTCCTGAGTCTTAGCATAATTGGCTTCAACAGCTTCTTTCTCTGCTTTCCACCATTCTTGGTTATCTGTATACCACTTGATTGTTTCCTTGAGCCCAGCTTCAAAGTTGGTAAATTCTGGTTTCCAGCCCAACTCATCACGGAGTTTACTTGCATCAATCGCATAGCGAAGGTCATGTCCTGCACGGTCAGTCACATGATCATAGGCATCCTCAGCTTGTCCCATTTCCTTAAGGATAAGTTCCAAAACTTCCTTGTTGTTTTTCTCGCCATCAGCCCCAATCAAGTAGGTTTCCCCAATTTTCCCTTTTGTCAAGATTGTCCAAACTCCTGAAGAATGATCATTTGTATGAATCCAGTCACGAACGTTCTTACCTTCACCGTAAAGTTTTGGCTTAATTCCACTTAGGATATTGGTAATCTGACGTGGGATGAATTTTTCAATGTGTTGATAAGGACCGTAGTTATTTGAACAGTTGGAAATCGTTGCCTTGACTCCAAAAGAACGTACCCAGGCTTTGACAATCAAGTCTGAGGCAGCCTTAGTTGATGAATACGGAGAACTTGGGTTATATTTGGTTTCAGCAGTAAATTTCTCACCTGGTCCTTCACCATGACCTGGCAAATCCTCGCGTAGAGGGAGATCACCATAAACCTCGTCTGTAGATACATGGTGGAAACGAAGATCGTATTTACGTGCTGCTTCCAAAAGAGTATAGGTTCCGATGAAATTTGTATGGATAAATGGTGATGGATCATTCAGCGAATTGTCATTGTGGCTTTCCGCTGCATAATGAACGATAGCATCTGCTTGAGCAGCCAACTTGTCTACCAAATCCGCATCCGCAATGTCACCAACAACTAACTCAACACGATTACCTAAAATTTCCTCAATATTAGCACGGTTCCCAGCATAAGTCAACTTGTCTAATACTGTCACGTGAACATCTGGAAAGTTCTCGTAAACATAATGGACAAAGTTAGAACCGATAAAACCAGCTCCACCTGTCACGATAATATTTTTGTATTCAGTCATATTCTTTCCTTTTTACAAATCCTCTTTTTTCAAAGGTTTTACATCCTTAAGTAGTGGATGATTTTTATCTGCTTCTGAAACCTCTGCTTCTGCAAGATTTTCCCATTCGATACCAAGAGATGGATCAGCGTAGTTTACAAAGGCATACTTGGGTTTGAGTTCAAGAGCCCAGTAGTCATTGACCAAATAACTATAAGAAACTGTATCTGATAAGACTTGGAAGCCATTAGCCACACCTCTAGGAACAAAGATTCCCTTACTTGCATCAATTACTGTCTGATAGGTATTCCCAAAGGTTTCACCCTCGCGTAGATCAACCCAAGAACCCAGAACTTTCCCACCATCTGCTACAGAGATGTACTTATCCCAAGGCTCTGCGTGGAGGCCACGAAGGACATTTTTGCGTGAGAAGGATACATTGTTTTGTAATTTTCCTTCTGCAAAGAAAGATTCTGGAAATCCAAGTGGGAGCATTTTTTCCTTTTGGAAATTTTCTTTAAACCAGCCACGATTATCGCCATGAACAGGGATATCAAATTCCAACATGCCTGGAATAGCCTCAACCTTGCGAACCGCAAGCGTCTTACCGAAAAATTCATCTGTCATCTATGCTTCTCCAATTAAACGGAGCAAATACTGCCCGTATTCATTTTTCTTAAGTGGTTGGGCTAAAGCCAATACATCTTCGCGACTGATATAGCCCATACGGTAAGCAATTTCTTCTAAGTTTGCCACCTGAACATTTTGCATACGTTGCACTGTTTCGATATACTGTGAAGCCTCTAGTAAACTTTCATGAGTTCCAGTATCTAGCCAAGCAAAGCCACGTCCCATAACCTCAACGGATAAATCTCCACGATCTAGATAAGCCTTGTTAACATCTGTAATTTCCAATTCACCACGAGTACTTGGTTTAATGCTTTTAGCAATTTCTACTACATCATTATCATAGAAATAAAGTCCTGTAACTGCATAGTTTGAACGAGGGTGTTCTGGCTTTTCTTCGATAGAAATAGCGTTCATATCCTTGTCAAACTCAACAACGCCAAAGCGTTCTGGATCCTTCACATGATAGCCAAAGACAGTTGCTCCTGACTCCTTACTAGCTGCCTTTTGTAGCATTTTAGAAAGGCCAGGTCCATGATAGATATTGTCGCCTAAGATCAGAGCAACGCTATCATCACCAATAAATTCTTCACCAATAATAAAGGCTTGTGCCAAACCATCTGGACTCGGTTGCTCTGCATAAGACAATTGAATCCCAAACTCAGAGCCATCTTGAAGAAGCTCTTTGAATCGATGCAAATCCTGTGGAGTTGAGATAATCAAAATATCTCTAATCCCAGCCAACATCAATGTTGAAAGTGGGTAGTAAATCATCGGTTTATCATAAACCGGCATCAGTTGTTTTGATGCAGCTCGAGTCAAAGGATACAAGCGAGTTCCTGAACCACCCGCGAGAATAATACCTTTCATAGTGGGGTACCTTTCTTTGTTGATGTACAATAATCAAATTGTTAAAAATGCAAGTTTCAGTAACCAAACTCTTCTGTTACTACACTAAGTGCACGTTCAATGACTACATGCATGTCATAGTATTTATAATCTGCTAAACGACCACAGAAAATAACCTTATCATTTGTTGCTGCTTCTTCTTGATATTTAGCAAACATAGCATTGTTTCTCTCATCATTGATTGGATAATAAGGTTCATCTCCACGTTTCCAGTCAGCTGGGTATTCGCGGGTAATAACTGTCTTTTCTTGTGTACCATACTCAAAGTGTTTATGCTCAATAATGCGAGTATAAGGAATTTCACGTTCTGTATAGTTAACAACAGCGTTTCCTTGATAATTTTCCTCATCTAGAACTTCATGCTCAAAACGAAGACTACGGTATTCCAACTCACCATGTTTGTAATCGAAATATTGGTCAATCATCCCTGTAAAGACAACTTTTTCAGCTGAAGCTTCTAATTCTTGACGATTGGCAAAAAAGTCAACTCCAAGTTCTACTTCTACATCCTTCAGCATATTTTCGATAATGACATTATAGCCACCGATTGGAATTCCTTGGTAACGGTCATTGAAGTAGTTATTATCAAAAGTCAAACGAACTGGTAGACGTTTGATGATAAACGGTGGAAGGTCAGTCGCAGAACGTCCCCATTGCTTTTCAGTGTAGCCTTTGATCAACTTTTCATAAATATCTGGACCAATCAACTTGATGGCCTGTTCTTCCAAGTTTTTAGGTTCAACGTCCTTCATGTGAGCCGTTTGCTCAGCAATCTTATCTTTGACCTCTTGAGGAGTTTTTGTCCCCCACATAGCATAGAAAGTATTCATATTGAAAGGTAGATTATAAAGACTACCCTTATAATTAGCTACAGGCGAGTTGATATAGTTGTTAAATTCAGCAAATTGATTAACATAATCCCAGACTTTCTTGTTAGAAGTATGGAAGATATGGGCACCATATTTATGAACATTAACCCCTTCTACATTCTCACAATAGATATTCCCACCAATGTGGTCACGTTTATCAATAACTTTTACTTTTTTTCCACGTTTGGTTGCTTCATAAGCAAAAATTGCTCCAGACAAACCAGCACCGACAATAAGATAATCGTACATTTTTTCTCCCTTAAAATTAAATTTTAAAAATTAATTAGTTAAATTTTCTTTAACTTCTTATAGAAAATTTTAAAAAAATCAAGAATGAAATCATCCTTTAACAACACTAGAATCACACCGTAACTTCCAAAGAAAATGATTCCTTCCACACATAATAACAAAAAATCACTTAATTGTAATTTCTTTACAAGAACAATTCCAATAGTACTCACCCCTACCGAGCATAGATATCTAATGCCAACTATTTGATGTAACCTCTTTAATAGCAAATCTCTCGTATAGTAAATCTGAACGCATAATACAACGAATTCTGCAATCATAGTGGCAAACGCTGCTCCACTTACACCATAAGCTGGAATTAAAATAAAGTTCAGTAGTAAATCTATTATCGCTCCTGAAGTCACTGAAAGTAAAACGTACTTTTCTTTTTCTAAAGGTGTTAATACTTGAATTCCTAATACACCCGTAAGTGCATTAGGAATAACTGCAAACATTAAAAATTGCATTCCTATAACAGCACCCAAATATCCTTCCCCAGCAAGTAGCAAAATACTTTCCTTTGATACTGAAATAAAGAATACTGACAATGGAAGCGATAAGAATAACGTAAAGTTCAAAGCTTTTGTCATGATTTCCAAAAACCGATCCTTCATTTGATTATTAGCATAGTAGGACATTCTTGGAAGCAAAACATTTCCTAATGAGGTAACAACACTCAAGAGAATCCCCTTTAGTTTTGTTGCTGCAGTATATAATCCCACATCATATGTTCCTTTCATACTTCCTAGCATAACGGTATCAAGATTCGTATAAATCGACACTACCAATGTCTGAGCAAATAAAATCAAAATCGGCTTTATATGTGGTTTAAAATGATAATGTTCTGTCTTTTTAAATGATATATATTTAAATAATCGTTTAAAATTTAAAATATTTGATCCCACACTAGCAAAAACAGAAATTCCTGCATACATAATATAATCCTCAGGACTATGGATAAGTAAGAAAATCATAGCTAATGATAAAAGTCTGAAGAAAATCGACCTAAGAGTAATATAATCATATTGTTCAATTGCTTGAAAAAACCAACCCACTCCTATGACATTTAATAGTATGCCTATTGCATTGATATAAAATAATTCTTTATAGACGTACATTGACGGTAAAGTAAACAACATTATAAAATATGAAATGAGTACTAAGAATACAAGAATTACATTAATAATCAATAGTTCTTGGACAATGGTAGATAATTTTCTTTTATCATCACGTACTTTTGCTGCAGCACGTATGCCATACGTTGGAATACCAAGTGAAGCAATCATCATAAAATAAGATACAATAGATGATACATATGCTACAGTACCATTCGACTCAACTTGAAGTACTCTAGAAACATAGGGAAAAGTTAACAACGGAAAGATGAAATTTGAAACAGTCAAAATAAAATTCATTATAAAATTATATCTGATGGATTTAACTTTATAACTTGTCATATTATCCCTCATCTAAATAGAAAATTTTTCTGGATGTTCTTTATAATATTCGAACATAGCCTTATTCTGAGGACCAAACGATAAATGTCCCACAACCACATTTTCACTGACCATCAATGGTTTTGAATTTAAGATGCAAAAATTACAAATTTGGACTTCATCCACTCCAAGTCCAGCTCCCTCAAACTCAACATTAAAATGGTCCATCAGTTCCCATAAGCTTCTCTCAAATAAAATTGCACCGATACTGAAGCGAATTGCACACGGATTCACTTTTTTCTCTTCTTTTGAAAATTGTGCATTCAATGTATCTATAGTAGGAATTACTTCTCCATCGCCCCAGAAAAACTTCGCTACTTCTGGATTACTCTCTATAAAACGAGGCTGTCCAGCTATATATTTCGATTTTTCTCCAAATTTTTCATAATAAATATCTTCCAAGCCTAATTTTTGTAAGATTCTTTTATGTCCATAACCATTAACTGGAATTAGTGGTGCTACTACACCAGGTGCATAATCCCCTTCTTGTGCTAGAATATATGCTTCTTTTAAATTTTCAAAATAATGTTCTGTAATAAAAATATCTTCATCAATTTTATAAATATATTGTGCTTGAGGATGTAGATTAATAGCTACGTTTTGAATTAAAGATATATTGTTCTGCTCCGTACTCAAATAAGACCAATTATTTTCTTCACAAATTTGGTTTAGTTTTTCTGAATAGATCCCAGAAGATAGAACACAAATATCCATTGATTCTGGTGCAAATTCCTTTACTCTTCCTAGCACATCGTCATATAAAAATTCTTTATATCCCGCTAATATGATACATAAATCTTTACTATCTTTTTTACGGTCAATAAATTTCCCTGTATATTTAAATTTTTTTTCTAAGCGATATTGATTTTTTTTTCTTTGTAATTGTTGATAAATTCCTTTAGTCAGATGACTCTTTTTAAGAAACTTTTTAATACCCATTTTTTCTCCTTTACGCTCTATAAACTTTTTTAATTCACTAACCATTTATACTTCGGAAATAGTTTTTTAAATGCTAAAGTAATTACCAAGCTTAAAATTAATGTTACCAAAAATCGAAAAATTACCATTAAAATAATTCCATGAGGTGTAATCATTAAATCCTCAGCAACAACAAAGCCCCACTTTAATATCAAATAATTAAGAGTATCCGAAAAAATATAAATTCCTAGACCATTGACTAAAATAAGCTGGTATATTCTGGTATTCATCCATTTCGTGTTTATTGTTAAATAATAAGCAATGGTATAAGTTACTAAACTCCCATACACTGCTAAAATTTCTACAAATACCTTTGAAAGAATAATTGAGTATCTTTTAATACCCAAATTCATGAAAATTAACAAAACAAATCCGATTAAGAGGAAATATACAAATTTCTTGGTATGATTCAATAAATGGTTGTATACCTCCCTTTTTTGTTCAAATTTAAAGCCAATCGCAAAATAAAATAAAAATTGAAACGAACTTTTTATTAAAGGAACATTAATTTTATAACTGATTAAATGAAGTACAAATAGGAATAGTAACATCCCAACTCCCGTATCTCTTCTCAAGACAAAGTATGCAATCATAAAAATAATGAACAATGCGAATAAATACCACAGATGAGTATTTCCAAATAAAAATAGTTGCCCAAGAATGGCATTCAAAATACTCGTTTGTTCAAAATAATTTGAAATATATTTTACAGGAAGCGTATATAAGATTGTAAAAACAAGAAAGGGGATTAGTAGTCTTTTAAATTTATTTTTGAATAAAGTGAAAAGACTCTGCCACTTATTTTTTTCAACTTGAATTCTAAAAAATGCCCCAGATATAGCCATAAATAATGGCATATGGAAATAATAGATAATTTCTGTTAATACATTCAAAACCTTTATTACTATAAGTGAATGATTGTTATTTATATAATGATGATAATCAATCCCACCAAAATTTGTCTTAATAACATAATACGTGCTATGTCCTAATACTACTAATAATATTGTGAGTACTTTTAAAAAATTATATTCTTCTTTTTTCAATCTTAGTTTCCTCCAATAGTTATTTAATTCTTATCTTCTCTAAGTAATTTATACTTTTATCAATAACATTACTTGTGTAAAATCCTTCTCTAACTTTTTCAGATAATCTTTCAATATTTTCCTTTAAAAGTACATATTGTTCTTCCGACATATTAGTAATAATCTCTTGCATTTCAATTAAATCATTTACTACAATTCCAATATTATTTTCTTTAACAAAATCACTCAAGGCAGATTGTTTCCAAACAATAACCGGTATTTTTGAAGCTATAAATAACGACACTTTATGAGGATTATTGTATTTTAAATACTCCCCAGTAATCCCTGAACAAGTTAATATAGAATCGCCATCCCAAACTAATCCAAAATCACCTTCAAGTACAAAAGGAATTTTTTCAGGCGAAAAACTTCCTTTATATGATACATAATCATTATTGTTAGTCGATGAAGTAAAATTAGGTCCATATAAATTAAATTTTATTCTATTTTCATTTTTTAATAACTCAGTTAAATAACCACTTTTTTGGGGTGAAAGGTTCCCTGCAATTACAACTGTTTTATCAAAAGATGCTTTTTCTTTATTAAAATTATCCAGTAAATAATCAAAAATACCAAGTACAACTATTTTTTCGCCGTCAATCTTATTTTCTATTAAAAACTCCTTCATTCGTTGGTTATGACAAATAATCACATCAGCATTTTTAATATACTGTTCCTTAGAAATTAGATTTTTTTTATTGCCCGAATACCTTAACGACTCTAAATCGTTCATTAAAAAGATCATTTTAGCTTTTTTATATTGTAGTAATTTCATTAAAAAATTTTTTAGTTTCCCATGAGTAGCAAAAGGAAATTGAAATATCACAATATCATTACTTCTAATTCTAATAAGACACAACAGAAGTTTAAACGCATAATCAAATATTCTTACTATCTTACTATTTTTTTTTAATGTTACTAATGGTTTAAATTTACAGTCTTGAAATATTTTCTGTAAATCATTTGGTGCTTTTGTAGCTGCCGTTGAATCACTACCAAACTCTTCATGAATATAATATAAACTACTCATTTTTCACCCTCTTAACAATTTTTCTAATTCTAGCCATCATTACTACCATATATACTAAAATTAGAGGCTGTTCAAGATTAATAGCAGTTTGCTTAATACTTTGGTTTCTAATTTTATGATAGTTATAGATCATCCCAAATTTTCTCTTTAATGTAAAATCAATTTGTAACAATTCCTTGGTCATCATTTGATGTGCAACTGGGTTATTAAATAAAATTTTTTCACTATTTTTAGTTAATCCGTCTTCTAAATAGTCACAAAAATAAATTATGTCATTAAACCAACGTAATTTATAACCTCTTCTTGCAACTTCATTCCATAAGACAACTTCACTCATAAAGTTTTCTCCATCTATCTCTGGAAACTTAATACTCTTCAAAATATCTGTTCGATATACTTCTGCCTTATCCCCTAAAATATTATGTTTAGCTCGATGTAAATTGTCACAATCTATATATGTTCCTTCAAAGGTCTCTCCAACTATTCTTTTTTTAGAGAAACCTCTATTGAATGCTATACCTGCAAAACTGTTATCAAAGGCAATTCCAGAATAGTTATTAAAAATTTTCTCAATAGCATCATCTGTCAATGAATCATCGGAATCAACGATGAAGAATAGCTCCCCTCTAGCTAAATCCAAACCATGATTAATTGCTCTATGCTTACCCCCATTTTGTTGATAAAAATATCGTATTTCAAAATCTGCCTGTTCCTTAAATGTTTCAACAAGCTCACCTGTCTGATCTATGGAACCATCATCTACAATAAGCCATTCAAAATGTTTATTTGTTTGACTGTTTAATGAATGAAACAACTTATTCATTAAATACCCTCTATTAAAAGTTGGTGTAAATACGGTAATTTTATTCATTAATACTTTCCTTCCTTTTTCCTAAATAATCAAAAAATAATATTGGAAATAGAAATACGGTGTAACCATAGCTCTCAAACATTAGAGAAATAAATACACTAATCAGTAGAATACTTTCTCTTAGTGTAAATGAGTATTCCTTTATTCTAGAAAAAATAAATATCAAAAATAGTACAAAAAAAATAATTCCTTTCTGTAATAGCAACCCTATATAACCACTGTCAATTATGACTGTTCCTTGAACTAATGAGACAACTGCATCAATTCTTTTGCCAAATAAACTAATCCCATATTCTCTAAAAAATATATAACTACTAAAAATTCGATTAGTGAACAATTTATTTAAAAATTGAAAAATGCTATTGGCTTCAAAATTAATTGACATTAGAGTTATAAACAAAACAGATACAGTAATAGCTAAGTTAATAAAAAAACTATTTAACGGTCTATTTAACTTATCCATCTTATCAAAAAAGTAACAAAAGAGAATTACTAAAATACTTATATATCCTGAAGTTCTAGAGTCCGCTAACTGTAATACCCATAAATTCATCAATAATAAAAATAAATAAAAGAAGGATTTAAATCGTTTTATTTCAAAAAGATTTAAACTACAAATCGTTAATGAATAAATCATTAACCCTAATGAATTCGGGTGTACAAAACCTAAACTATTCCTAATACCACCATTTGATCTATATATTACATAATTACTAATATAGCCAAAATGGGACAATAATATAATTGTTAACACGAATACTGTAAGTGTAATAAAATGTATTTTGAAAAAATTTTTATTATCTTTTAATATAATTGTATATAATAAGAAGAAGTACGGTATTTCTAGAAATGTAAAACCATTAAAAAGATTTAAAATAAATGTTAAAAAAAGCAGTATTAAGGAAGTTAGTTTTAATCCATTTATTCCATACTTAAGGCTATGCATCATAAACAGGAATAATATACATATAAAGATTACAATAGAAATTCCATCAATTCTGTCAATATTTACAAATTTCAGTAGATACAATATTGTTAACAGAGAAAAAATGATATTGAACAATGTGTTATATTTCTCTTCGAATTTCAAAACTTCCACTTCCTTTCTTAAATCTCTCTAAAAATTTGTAATAAGCTTCTTCATTAAAATTAAAATGAACATTAGCAAAGTTATTCGCAATGACTTTCTCTAGCCCTTTTGCTAATTCGTTACTCGTATGCTCTACCTGGATTACTTCGAAATATTCTGCCATAACCTCAGAACCTTGAGTTTTTGTTGAAATACTAGGAATTCCTAAAACAGCTGCTTCTGCTAATACATAACTAAAAGACTCTGACACTGAACTTTGAATTAACCCCACACTATTCTTTATATATTTATATGGATTAGATTGAAAACCTAATAATTTTATATATTGGCTCTCTCCTAGATTATTAATTTGATTCTTTAAATGATCATATAAACTACCATCTCCCAAAATAATTAAATGATATTGTGGATACTTTTTTCTAAATAGGTGAAAAGCATTTATTAATAATTCAAAATTTTTAACAAGTTCCAATCTTCCTATCGCACAAAAATAAGGAAAATTTTCTAATTCTATTTCCTCTTTACTTAAATTTTGAATTTCATCAACATTAAGTAAATTAGGGATTACTTCCAAACTTGTCTTCGGGAAAATCTCTTCAAAGGATTCTTTTTGTGGAGTAGAAACAGCTAAGATTGAATTAAACTTTTGATAACAAGTCAATTCTTCTTTAAAATTTTTGAACGATCGTTTCGAATACCAATTTTTTGAAAAATCGCAATGGATATAAGCCAGTTTTAAGCTATCTTTATTCGATGACCCCGCTATGATTTTTGTAGGTTTTCCTTCTATATATGCAAATTCATAATCAAATTTTTCATTTTTAAAAGTACTTCTCTGTATAATCCATCTATTCACAAATGACGGTGGCAATAACTTAACAAGCTTATTCAATAATTTTTCAATAATAACTGGTGTATTCTTTCTAATAAAATAATCAATCCTTAAATGACTTAATTTTGAGGCATAAAAATTATTTTTTTCCGTATATACTAGAATGCTAATTTCAAACATACTTTCAAATTCTTGAACAAAGTTAACAAGTGATTTTTCAGCGCCTCCACCTGTTAGACTAGTTATACAAATTAACATTTTAGGTTTCAAAATTATTCCCTCCTGTCATTTTCTCAATTAAATCAATCCACTGTTGAATTATTTTATCTTTATCAAATTTATCCATATTATCCTTGGCATGTTTAGCGAAGGAAGTTCGCAAGTTCGAATCTTCCATCAATTCAAGTAGTCTCTCACTCATCTTATCGGTATCATAACAATCTATTAGATAACCATTGACCCCATCTTCAATAATCTCATTAGGTCCCGTTGGACACCTGAAGCTAACAATAGGAAGATTGTATTGTTGAGCTTCTAACAATACCAAGGGTAATCCTTCATAACGAGAAGTCATGACATAAATTCCTTTATCTCCATAAATCATATCCTGATTTTTTTCAAGACCTTTAATGACTAACTTACCTTGCAAATCATTTTTGATGATTAAATCCTTGATTTTATCTACCTCATCTTGATTACCAGAACCATAAATTTCCCAAGTCCAGTCAGTCTTTTCTTTCAGTACTTTCTTAGCAACTTGAACAAGATAATCATAGCCCTTTTGATAATCGAAACGACCCACTGTAACAATTTTCATTGACTCATCATTATAAGATACATTGGAAAGACCATATTCTTTCCAATTATAGATGTAATCAATTTTTCCCTCAGAAATACCATATTTTTTTATATAATTTCTACGATCTTCTTGTGTGAGAGTAATAATCTTATCTGCAAGCTTTGCTCCAACATATCTTTGGATTTTCTTAACTTTAGTATCAATGTCAACTATTGAGTTTGTGTGGTCACAAGAAATAAATCTTGTTTTTAAACCAATAGTACTTGTTACACCCACAATATTCATAGTCATTCCTATTCCGAAAAGGACTTCAATATTTTTTTCTTTAATATATGATCTTAATAACTTCACTGCCTTAACAAAGTGCTTACTCATTGATATCTTTTGTGAAGATAAATTTTTATAACGAACTACACTACTTAGCGGGAAAAATATTTCTTCAGTACTAATGACTGAAATTAAATGGACTTCATATACTTCTGATAATTCATTAGCAATGTTTGTAGCAACCTTCAATCCACCATCGGTACCATTTATAATCCACTTAACCAAAGCTATCTTCTTCATTTTTACCATCATTTCAATTTACTTTTAATTAAGGCTGAGTAATAATTCTCAGAATCACATTTTATTTTTGTATCTAATTTATAAGTCGTTTTAAAAATTTTCGTATTTTCTGAAATATGTTTCCATATGTTCCTATCAAATTTTTCAGAAAAATGACTTTCAAGCCAAAACAAATTCAAATTTGTTGATTCCAATTCCAACATTTGTTTTTTTATCTCGGTATTTGTATCAAATGCTATATCAAAAATATAGTCAATCAATAAATAATCAATGACATAATCAAATTTTTTAAAATATTCAAAGAAAAAATCACGAGTAAATTCGTATAACGAACTATTCCCTGATAATAAAAATGTCTTCCATCGATTCTTGGAAACATTTGGAGAATAATCTGTCATCTCACCAGTCTTTATTGTAAAATAAGATTTAGAAAAGTTATCCCATTTAAAAGACGAATGAATAAACACAGTTGAATCAATCCAAGTTCCCCCATACTGCGAAAGAAGACAAACACGTATTATATCTGAAATATAGCCTTTTTTAATTTTTAATTTTAGATATTCAGGAATTTTAACATAGTGCTCAAAGGTGGATTCGTCTAAACAATAAAATTCAAAACCATTTTCATGAGCTAATTTTTTCATATTATCTAAACAATACTTTACAATTTCAGGAGCATTATCATAACCTTGCCACCACAATGTCCAAATAATTTTTTTATTTTCGAGATTATCTTGAGTAAAATTATAATTTTCTACAAATTCATCAAAATGTAGTTTTAGAAATTCTTTTGTTTTCTGGTGACGTTTTTCGCAAAAAAATCTTGCTTGATTTTCACCTATCACGTTTGGTACTTGTCCCAAAAATTTTCCTAAAAGTTGCCAATTTAAAACATTTGAAGGAAAATATTTTTTCTTATTTTTAATATCTAAATAGTAAGCTTGTGCTTTTCTAATCTTACTCACCTATACTCTCTCCTAAACTTATAACTCTATATTGATGAGGAAGTCTTTGTTCAATTGGAGGTAATGTCATATAATTATTTCCATATATTGCTTTGAGGTAATCTTTATATTTATTTGGACAGTTCAGTTTTATTCCTTCAAAATCTAATTTAACAGGTTCACCAAAATAACAACTTGGTACTAACTCACGAAGTTTATATGCCCCTGTAAAATTACCTGCATAACCCTCCATCACTGAATATTTCTTTATAGCTTTTATATATTTATATTGTTGTTTTTCAAACGATAAAAAATTTTCTATTTTTAAACGATCTGCTATTTTGATTATCAATTTTTCATGCCAAGGTCTATCAGTTTTATTCTGATTTACAATATTATTAAACTGAGATAATTGAACCATCATTCGTCTGTATAAATACCTTTTTTCATGAATTTTTTTCTTTATACCTTTGCTGGGTAAGCCATCTATTGGAAATATATCAATCCACAAACTTTCTTCTTGTTCGACATTACTATAATTCATCACTATTCTTGTTGAAGTATCTCGAATCACAGAAAATGCTTTTCTATATCCTGGTGTATCCTCACTTAAAAACTGATACTTACCATTAATTTGTTCAGTAGCAATTTGTTTAAATCGTTCATAATCCTCTCTTGGCATACCCAAATCGATATCATCATCCCAAGGTATAAAACCTGCATGCCTCACAGCACCTAACAAGGTTCCACCCAAAGCATAATATGTCAGGTCATTATTTTCACAGATATCTATAAATAATTTTAACAACTCTATAATTTTACTTTGAATAATTTCTATCTCTGATTTCATTTATTGACCAATTTCTCTCAATCTTTTCTAGTAAAATAGTCTATATAATTATTAGAAACTCTGTCCATATTTCTTTCCAAAAAATTTCGCCATTAAAAATGACTTCCCTTTTTTAAACAAGTCAATCTTTTCCATGTACATAAAAGGAACTTCTTTAATATTTAGATTGTTTTTATCTAACCACACATTAAATAGTAGTTCACTAACTCTTCCAAATAATCTAGCTTCAAAATTAGTTAACCCTGATAAATCCATACTTTCATACATACTATCCAAAATAGGAAATAGCCAAGAAAAATAATCGTCTGCCAGTTCTTTTTTCATAATGAACATGTTAAACATATATCCGCTTCTTTGTTTCATTACCTTATCAAAACTAGAGAGATATTCTGGATTCTTCATTTCAATCATTTTTCTAGCTAAATCTAAATGAGAACCATCAAAAGTATGGTCGTAATGAGAATAAAGAGTTTCAATATAATATTTTCTTCTTTTAGGAACGATGACTTCTGAGTTCTCTAACAATTTCTCCACTTCAAACCTATTTAAAATTACATCATCAATATTTATTGATTCGTTGTACCCTTTAGTCATTTTAGTAAAATAACGACGATAGTGTACCAAACCTAAATAGTCGCACTCTAAGTTTCTCCAAGCCCAATAGAGACCTGTAAGTTCACAATAGTACGGGTTTAAGGTTGAAATGTTTTCTCCAGAATTATCACCTTGAAATCCTAAATTTTCCTTTCCTTCACATCCTACGTGAATTGGTAGATATACACTTGTATCAGCGGGCATTTTATATTTTTTATGTGTTGCTACTAATATTTTTACATTCTTCATATTAATTATTATTACCCATTAAAACTGTATAAAATCCCTTCAAAATAAGCACGAAATCAGTCTTGAAGGATACATTGTCAATATATAATAAATCTAGATTCATTCTATCACCAAAAGGCATGTCATTTTTATTTGGCGTAACTTGCCAATAACAAAGCAAACCAGGTTTCACAGACAATCTTTTAGACATCTTTAAAGTATTATCCGTTTCTTTATGAGTAAAAATATGATGAGTTATCTCAAACTCTTGTAATGGACGGGGTCCCACTATAGCCATATCACCCTTTATAATATTCACTAATTGAGGCAATTCATCAATTGAAAGTTTTCGTATCACTTTACCGACTTTTGTAGTCATACTTTGAGAATGTCCTTTAAAATTTAGACGATCAGTTTTACCACTATTAATACTTTCCTTTATTCTCTGATCAGCATCTTCATACATGCTCCGAAACTTTATTACTTTGAATTTTTTTCCATTTAAACCAACTCTATCTTGTAAATAGAAAACATCTCCTGGATCTTCTATCCAAATAGCCAGAATCGTTATAGGAATAATCGGTATGATTATCAAGGTAATAAATAGGAAAAACGCCAAAAATCTATCTAAAGTATTTTTTAAAATCAAATACATTTTTAACTAATTATTTCTTCCCATAAGCTCCATAGGAACCATAGACTCCATAAGCTCCATATTTTTCAACTTCTGTGTTAAATTTATTTAGAACTACACCTAAACATGGAATTCCAGTTTGTTCTAACTGTTCTTTAGCCTTTAAGACATCACGTCGTTTCGTCTCTCCAGCTGCCGTTACCAAGATAGAAGCATCACATTTTTGCGTAATGATGGTAGCATCAATGACCATCCCAATCGGTGCCGTATCGACAATGACATAGTCAAAATACTTACGCAAGGTATCAATCATGGTATGGAAATTTTCACTCTGCAGGAGGGCTGTTGGGTTAGGTGATACAGGACCTGCCTGAATAACAAATAAATTTTCAACATTGGTATCACAAAGTCCATGAGAGAGGTCTGCGGTCCCTGCCAAAAAGTCAGTCAATCCAGTAATTTTTTCTCTTGACTTGAAGACACCAGACATAACTGAATTACGGATATCCGCATCTACTAGTAATGTTTTATAGCCTGCACGCGCGAAAGCCCAGGCGATATTAGTTGACGTTGTAGACTTCCCTTCACCAGGTTTGACAGATGAAATGGCAAGAACTTTCAAATCATCACCACTTAATTGAATATTGGTGCGCAAAGCATTGTAATGTTCTTCAGCTTTTTTTGCAAAAACCAAATGCTTTTGTGCGATTTCTAATGTTGGCATATTTTCTCCCTTATTTTAACTTATTCAAATCTGGAACAATTCCTAAAAGTGCAACATGCATTACTTCTTCCACATCTTCTGGTCGTTTGACACGATCGTCCAATAATTCAAGTAATAAGACCAAAATAACCATCACTGCTCCACCTGCTAAAAAAGCAAGTAAGGTATTTCGACGAATATTAGGTGAGGATGGTGTTAGGGCTGGTCTCGCTTCCTCTAGTGTAGTCACATCTGATACACGAGTAACTTTAATAATTTTTTCAGCAGCTACCTCACGAAGAGCATTGGCGATACGACTCGCTTCTTCTGGTTGATCATCCTTTACAACAATCGATACAATACGAGTATCCAGAGGCACTGTTACTTGAATCTTCTTACTTAATCCTTTGCCTGATTGCTCTAATTTAAGATTTGAAATGACTTTCTCCAGTACATCTTGCGAAAGGATAATTTCCTTATAGTCTTTTACCAGGTAAGTACCAGCCTGCAAATCCTGATTGGTCAACCCTGCATTTTCTGATTGATTTCGATTGACCACATAAATCCGTGTCGTACTCGAATACTCAGGTGTCAGTACAAAACTACTTACACCAAAAGCAACTAAAGCCGCCACAATCGCCGTTAGGATAATAGCGATTTTCTTCTTCCAAAGGATTTTAAATAATTGAACAATGTCAATTGCGATTTCTTTATTTTCTTTCATGTCAACTCCTAAATAATTTGATCAGCTAAGATGAAGCGAGGATTTTCGATAAATAATTCTCTCGCCTTTCTTTCACCGTATTGTTTTGAGACGATCTCATAAGCTTCTTTCATATAAGGCGGTCTTTGGTCTAAATTGTGCATATCACTAGCAACAAAATGAACCAAGTCACGCTCTAGAAAATAGCGAGCTCGTTTCTTCATAAATTTATATTTATCCCCAAATAACTTTGGTTTTAAAATGCTTGAACTATTGATTTGAGTGTAGCAGCCCATATCAATCAATTCTTTCACACGCTTTTCATTATTCTCTAATTCATGGTAGCGTTCAATGTGGGCAATCACAGGCGTTATCCCAAGCATGAGAACATTGCTCAAAGCAGTATGGATTTCCCTGTAAGGGGTAGCCATGCTAAACTCAATGAGTGCGTATCGCGTTCCATTTAGACTTGGGATCACCTGCTCTTCTAGTTTCTCAAGAATATCACTAGTATAATAAATTTCTGCTCCATAGAGAATGGTCAAATCTGGAGCCACTTCCTTGGCTATCTCCTTAACTTCTTGGAAATTTGCCTCTATTGTCTCCTCAGGTGTCTCAAACATTCCTTTTCGTCTATGTGATGTCGATACAATAGTCCTTACTCCTTGCCTGTAAGCTTCTGTCAAAAGCGCCTTGCTTTCTTGCTTCGTTTTAGGACCATCATCCACACCAAATACAATATGCGAATGAATATCAATCATTTTGTCTTATTTTCCTTCCATCACATCTTTGATAGCAGCCTTGACTGACTCTAAACTGCTATCACTTATCTCCATCATGTAGAGGTTACTGTCAGGCATGGCATAGGATGGCAAATCCATACGCCCTGTTCCTTTAAGATCTTGCGAATTGATCTTATAAGTTCCACCACTCTCAAGTTGGGCATTGACCAAGTTTATCATGGTTTCAAGCGGCATATTGGTTTGCACGGAATCTTGTAGCCCCTTAATAATACTGTCATAATTTTTCAAAGCTTCTGTAGAGGTTAACTTTTGCAAAATAGCCACAATGACCTTTTGCTGGTTACGACCACGATCCCGGTCTCCATCTGCCAGAGAATAGCGCTCACGCACAAAGCCAAGAGCGTCTTTCGAATCCAAATGTAATGTACCTACTGGATAATTTTTCCCATTATTTGTATGTGCATCAAACTCTTGATCATTATAGACGTCAACTCCACCAAGGACATCAATCAATTTCAAGAAAGAGGTGAAATTCAAACGAGCGTAGTAGTTTAAGTCAATGCCGTAGAGATTTTCCAGTGTGTGAATGGAAGCATCTACACCATAAATCCCTGCATGGGTTAACTTATCTTTTTGGTTGTTGCCACCATCTGCAATTGGAACATAGGAATCACGAGGGGTTGTTGTCAAGAGAATTTTTTTAGTTTCGCGATTCACTGTCATAATGATATTGACATCAGACCGAGAAACCGAACTGATTGGACCATAAGTATCAATTCCACTGATATAAACGTTGAAACTGTCACCTTTGACATCTTTTGGAGTTTCAACCGTCTTGGTTAATTCTTTAGTATAGATTTTCTTAATTTTTGAAGCATAGTCTGGATATTCTGATTCGATAATATTTTCAAAGACACTGTTTAGAATGATTGCCTTTGTATCCCCAGCTAGCAGGCTCTTATAGGCCGCAAGATAGGAGCTACTTTCTTCGACTGTCAGTTCTTTATTTTGAGTAGCTTTCAGATCATTCAACAACTGTTGGATATTATCCTTATCTGTCCCAGTAGGCCCCGTTACACTGGTCACTTGACTAATATTATCAATTGGACTATCTGCTAGCACAGCAATACTCATCGAATAATTTGAGTAGTTAGATGTCGCATTCAGGCGACTGGTAAATCCAATGAACTGCCCTACAGCAAAGAGAGAAGTACCATTAATCAAAATACCCAGTAATAATAAAATCAGTGTCAGATTTTTAACTTTCCTGGACCGAATTAAAAAGAAACACAAGATGGCTAAAGCCACAATTAAGACGGTAACTACTATATTGAGATATCGGAAGGCTAGCATATTGTACTTGAAAATCAAAAACAATAAAAAGACTGCTAGTACTGCATAGATAGCTAGTAACCCCCAACTAATCACTATTTTTGTTTTACTCTGACGAGCTCGCTTCGAAGATCTACTCACGATATACCTCTATTATCAATTTTTATTTCATTTTATTATATCATAAAAAATACACTTGTGAGATAAATCCACTTAGGTAAAACCTTTTTATCTTCTTTCCGAAACATTCTTTTTAATTTGCAAGCAATTACATTAATAAATTTACTATATAAAAATTAAAACGAAGTCCCTTACGGAACCTCGTTCATCTTTATTTAACATGTTTTTCTGCTTCTTTTTGAGCTTTTTCGATTGCTTTTTTGCTTTCTTGCTCCCATTTAGTCTTAGCTTCCTCATACTGTTTGGTTGTTACAGTATCTTTTTGCAGTTTCATGTACTTGTAGTTATTTCCGTCACCCTTGATGCCGACTAGTGAATAGCCTCTTGTAAATGGTGTTACTTTGGTTACAGATGCTGTTCCACCATTTGACATAGCTGACATGATTAGAGAATTGTCAATCATCCAAGCTTGAGCTTCAGCGTATTTTTCATAGCGTTTGGTTACATCTTTATTTTCATTATCTGCATCTTTGAGCATCTTAGTGTAAGTATCCAGACCTAGGCTAGCAATTTTTGCCTTATCTTCCTTGGCATCTAGACCAAAAATCTTGAGATAGAATCCATCCTCTGCATTGAAAGGATTGAGATAAGTTGATGGATCTTGGTAATCACCTACCCAACCATCAAAGCTCAAATCGTAATCCCGATCAGCTGGTGTTGGTGCTAAGAAGGCTACGTTATTAAAATCATCTGTTGAAAGTTGTTGAACATCAATGACAATATTATCAGCACCCAAAACTGATTCAAGAGTCTGTTTTACAGAGTTCATACCTGTCACAGCATTCTTATTCGTCTGATCAACTGCCACATCCAAGTGAATAGGGAATGTTACACCTTGACTTGCCAATTCTTTTTTAGCATCCGCAAATTTTGCTTGGGCTTTTTCTTTATTAAAATAGGCATCTTGAGCATCTGCTAGGTTCATACCTGCCCACTCTGTTCCATAGTTAACCAATTTAGAAGCGACTACTTCTCCAAAGGTCTTGTCTCCAACTTGGACAAATGTAGGAGGCACTAGGGTGTTACGGAGGGTCTTGCTAGCTGCTTCTTCCCCATTTGACTGAGCAGAGTAAGCTGTTCGGTCCAAGGCAAAGTTCACTGCTTGACGGAAGTTTTTGTTCAAGACAGCTGTCTCAGTTGACTTCTTCTGCTCATCTGTCGTTTTAGCAGTATGATTGTAAGCCTTACGATTGACGTTGAAATTGAAATACCAAGAAGTCTTGTCCTGCAAGCTATAGACGATATTATCTTTATATTTCTCCTTGGTCTTGGCAAAGTTTGAACTATTTGGATAAACCCCAGCGATAGAATAGGCTCCACTTTCAAAGTTACGGATAGTCAATTCTTGGTCGGAACCATCAAAGTAAGCCAATTTCACGTGTTCAATCGATACTTTGTCATGATCATAGTAATGCGGATTTTTCACATACTCAATAGATGATTTTGATGTGAAATCTTTTAACAAGTAAGGTCCACTGTAGAGAATACTATCTGGAGATAGGGTACCAAAATCTTTTCCTTTTGAGTTTAGAAACTCTTCATTCACTGGGAAAAGAATACTGTTGGTTGTTTTTGAATTCCAGTAAGGTTCTGGACGTGCCAAAGTATACTCAATAGTCTGGTCGTCGATGGCCTTCACCCCAACCTTAGAAAAGTCAGAATCCGCTCCTGTAATATAATCATTCAAGCCCTTGATCGAGTTTTGAATCAAGTCAATGGCCTGAGATTTATTATCCACTGCGTACTTTATCCCTGTCACAAAATCCTGTGCCTTGACTGGAGCGTACTCTTCACCGTCAGCTGTGAACCATTTGGCATCTTTTCTCAGTTTATAAGTATAAGTCAGACCGTCGCTTGAAACAGACCAGTCTTCTGCCAAAGACGGAACTAGGTTCCCATGATTGTCATTTTCAAGCAAACCATCAACTAGGTTAGTAATAATAGCTGTATTATCAGCGTAATAGTCTAATAGGTAGTTAAAAGTAGTTGGATTTCCACTAAAGGTTGATGAGTAAGTTTTTGTATCTGAACCTGATTGTCCGCAAGCAGCTAAAAACAAGGCAGCCGCAAAAGTCAGACCTGCACTAAGGACACGCTTTTTTGTCTTCATCTTCTTTCTCCTTTATGTTAGTTTTTATAACATAAGATTATTTTACCAAAATAGTGGGAATTTGTAAAGTTAATTGAATTTCGAGAATGAAAGTTTATAAACTTTAGTCATAAAAAAACAAAGGATTTCTGTCTTTCATACAGTTCTCCCTTGTTTTTATACGATTTCAATTTTAGATTTTTCTGTTCAGAAATATTTAGCCCAATTCCACACAGAAAGCATCCCATGGAGCTAAGACTTGTTTTTCAAAGGCTTCTTGAGCCGTGGTGTTTTCAATCAAGACAGATTTGACGTTTCCTTCTACTGTTACGTCTTGCTCTTCATTGGACAAGTTGGCCACAACTAGAAAACGACGGTCGCCATCTTTACGGATATAGGCAAAGACCTTGTCAGTTGTTTCCAAAAGTTCAAAGTCAGCTCGAATCAGCCAGCTATTTTCCTTACGAATTTGGACCAACTTCTGATAAGTGTAGAAAATAGAATCTGGATTTGCCAGCGCTTCTTGAACGTTGATTGTTTGATAGTTTGGATTGACTGCCAACCAAGGCTGACCTGTCGAGAAACCAGCGTTTTTGCTCTCATCCCATTGCATTGGAGTACGGGCATTATCACGTCCGATAACACGGATACTATCCATGATTTCTTCCATCGAAACGCCTTTTTCAAGAGCCTCACGCGCATAGTTGAGGGATTCAATATCTTCTACTTGATCCAGCGTTTCAAACGGATAGTTGGTCATGCCAATCTCCTCGCCTTGGTAGATATAAGGAGTTCCTCTCATGAGATGAAGTAAGATGGCAAAGGCTTTGGCAGATTTTTCGCGGTATTCTTGGTCATTTCCCCAGATTGAGACGATACGAGGAAGGTCATGATTGTTCCAGAAGAGCGAATTCCAGCCATCCTCAACTCCTAACTCTGTCTGCCATTTGTTGAAGATTTCTTTTAACTTAGAGATATTCAGATCTTTTTGATAGTGCCATTTAGGTTGCCCTTCCTGATACTGAAGACCGATGTGTTCGAACTGGAAGACCATAGACAATTCTTTCCCCTTTGTATTCGAGTAGAGCTTGGCAATCTCTGGCGTTGCCCCCCAAGTCTCCCCTACTGTCAAGAGATTCTTATCGCCAAAGGTAGCTTGGTTCATCTCCTTGAGATAGGGATGGAGCATAGGTCCATTATTAACTACTTTCTCATCAGGTATTTTGCCAATCATGTCGATGACATCCATACGGAAGCCGCCAATGCCTTTATCAATCCAGAAGTTCATCATCTCATAAATTTTTTGGCGAAGTTTTTCATTTTCCCAGTTGAGATCAGGCTGTTTCTTGCTGAAAAAGTGAAGATAGTATTGACCTGACTTTTCATCGTATTCCCAAGCAGACCCACTAAAGATAGAATCTAAATCGTTGGGTTCGTCCCGCCAGATATAGTAATCTCGCTCAGGGCTGTCAGGATTTTCACAGGCTTCGACAAACCAAGCATGTTCATCTGAGGTATGATTGACCACCAAGTCCATGATGATACGAATATCACGCTTCTTAGCTTCCGCAATTAGTTGGTCCATGTCCTCCATATTTCCGAAAATAGCTGCAATCGCTTGATAATCAGCAATATCATATCCATTATCATCCATAGGACTGTCATAAACAGGAGAAAGCCAAATCGCTGTAATCCCCAGCTTAGCTAGATAGTCTAACTTACTGGTAATACCTGGCAAATCGCCAATTCCATCTCCGTTGCTATCCATAAAGCTCTTAGGATAAACTTGATAGACTACGGCATTGTGCCACCATTTTTCTTGCATCTTCTTACCTCATTATTTTAATAATCTACAATCTATGATAGCGTTTTTTAAAACTTTGTGCAAGCGTTTGCCTAATCTTTTTGATTCCTTTTTTAACTCCATAGTTTCCTAACTTCCAATTTTTTATTATAATAGAGGTCAGAGGTAAAAAAATGAAAAAACAAGCTTTTAGTTCTGAACAATATTTGAATCTACAGCGCGACCACATTTTGGAGCGCATTAACCAATTTGACGGCAAGCTCTACTTGGAGTTTGGTGGCAAAATGTTAGAAGATTTCCACGCTGCTCGTGTCCTTCCTGGTTATGAACCTGACAACAAAATCAAACTCTTGCAAGAATTGAAAGAGCAGGTTGAGGTTGTGATTGCCATTAATGCTAGCAACATCGAACATTCCAAAGCACGTGGCGACTTGGGTATTTCTTATGACCAAGAAGTTCTTCGTTTGATTGACAAATTCAATGAATTAGGGATTTTCGTTGGCTCCGTTGTCATTACACAATACGCTGGTCAACCAGCTGCAGATGCCTTCCGAAACCAACTAGAGAAAAACGGAATTGATTCTTATCTTCATTATCCAATCAAAGGATATCCGACGGATATGGATCACATTATTTCTCCTGAAGGTATGGGGAAAAATGATTACATCAAAACCAGTCGTAACTTAATCGTCGTAACTGCTCCTGGCCCTGGTTCTGGAAAATTGGCAACTTGTATGTCCAACATGTACCACGACCAAATCAATGGTATCAAGTCTGGTTACGCTAAATTTGAAACCTTCCCAGTTTGGAATCTTCCCCTTCATCACCCAGTCAACTTGGCCTACGAAGCTGCCACAGCTGACCTTGACGATGTCAACATGATTGACCCCTTCCATCTCCAAACTTACGGAGAGACCACTGTCAACTACAACCGTGATATCGAGATTTTCCCAGTGCTTAAGCGCATGTTGGAACGTA
Source organism: Streptococcus mitis (assembly GCA_001914195.1). Lineage (GTDB taxonomy): Bacteria > Bacillota > Bacilli > Lactobacillales > Streptococcaceae > Streptococcus > Streptococcus mitis_F. The sequence goes on from MKYF01000036.1 coordinate 37,924, forward strand.
TTCTTGGTAAATCTCCATACGCTTCTCCGACAGACATGGGTGTCAACATGGTTGGTTTCGCTATTACAGATAATGAGGCTGCTATCGAAGCTTCTAAACAAGAAATCATTCGCCGTTACTATCAAACAGTGCTTGATTTCAAGGCTGAAAAAGTCGGTGAAACGGCCGTTAAAAAAATCCAACTGCTCATGAACGACCTTGGCATCACACCAGCTGACCGTAAGGTTGCTGTTGTTGCGCGTCAAAAAGCAGAAGAAACTGGCGGACCAGCCCTAGCTCTTGAATTGCCAAGTGGGGAAATCGTCACTGGTAAGAACTCAGAGCTCTTTGGCCCAACAGCCGCTGCCTTGATTAACGCCATCAAGAAATCAGCTGACATTGCTAAAGAAGTAAAACTCATCGAACCTGAAGTTGTCAAACCGATCCAAGGTCTTAAAATCGATCATCTCGGTAGCCGCAATCCACGCCTTCATTCAAATGAAATCCTGATTGCACTTGCTATCACAGCTACAGAAAATCCTGATGCTGCTCGTGCTATGGAAGAGCTTGGCAACCTCAAAGGAAGCGAAGCCCACTCAACCATCATCTTAACCGATGAAGACAAGAATGTCCTTCGCAAATTGGGTATCAATGTAACCTTTGACCCATACTACCAATACGACCGCTTGTATCGTAAGTAACGATTCAAACCTCTCCACTCTCGGAGAGGTTTTCTCTCTATCTCAAGAGCATCCTTTATGGTATAATGAAAGAAGAAAACTGAAAGGATTTACCATGTCAAAAGAAGTTATTGTTGAAAGTTTTGAACTTGACCACACCATTGTTAAAGCACCCTATGTTCGCTTGATTGGGGAAGAAACAGGACCAAAAGGAGACATCATCTCCAATTATGATATTCGCTTGGTACAACCAAACGAAGACTCTATTCCTACCGCTGGTCTTCACACTATCGAGCACCTCTTAGCCAAACTCATCCGTACCCGCATCGACGGTATGATTGACTGTTCACCATTTGGTTGCCGCACGGGATTCCACATGATTATGTGGGGGCGTCATACCAGCGCTGAAATTGCAGCTGTTATCAAGGATTCGCTCAAGGAAATCGCTGAGACTACTACTTGGGAAGACGTCCCTGGAACAACCATCGAATCTTGCGGAAACTACAAGGATCACAGCCTCTTTTCTGCTAAAGAATGGGCAAAACTCATCCTAGAACAAGGGATTTCAGATGATGCCTTTGAGCGTCATGTGATTTAAATACAAAAAAGGAACCAGTTTTTTCAGCTGGTTCCTTCTTTTTTATTCTCAAAATTTTGTCTTATACTCAATGAAAATCAAAGAGCAAACTAGGAAACTAGCCGCAGGCTGTACTTGAGTACGGCAAGGCGACGTTGACGTGGTTTGAAGAGATTTTCGAAGAGTATTAGGCTTTTTCACGAATAACTAAACCACCATCTTCCATATCTGCTTCTAGGTGTTTGGCATCTAGGTGATCCAAATGGAAGTCTGTCACCTTATCACGAATTTCTTGTTCAACCACGCGACGGAGCGGGCGAACACCCATGACTTCGTCATAACCTTCTTCTGTGATATAGTCCTTAGCTGCTTGACTGACTACCAAATCAATGTCTTTCTTAGCCAAGGTTTGGTTAACTTCAGCCAACATCAAATCCACAATCTTAGAAAGATCTTCCTTAGTCAAGTGTGAGAACTCAATGACTGCGTTAAAGCGGTTGAGGAATTCTGGACGGAAGAATGGTTTCAAACGGTCCATCAATTCTGGTTTGTCCGCATCTTCTGTCAAGTTGGCTTCATAGCCAAAACCAGCATTTGATGTCGCAATAATGACAGTGTTCTTGAAGTTCACCGTATTTCCTTGACCATCTGTCAAACGACCATCATCTAGAACTTGGAGGAGAAGGGTAATGACTTGAGGATCAGCCTTTTCAATTTCATCCAAGAGAATGATAGAGTATGGATTGCGACGAACACGTTCTGTCAAGGTATTGCTATTGTCATCATAACCCACATATCCTGCTGTTGTACCAATTAGCTTAGAAACAGCTGTGCGGTCGCTATATTCTGACATATCCAAACGGATGATCGCATCCTTAGTTCCAAACATATCAAGCGCCAATTGTTTAGCAAGTTCCGTCTTACCAACCCCAGTTGGACCTACAAAGAGGAAGCTACCAATTGGGCGATTACCTTCATCAAAACCAGCACGGTTACGTCGGATAGCACGAGCTACAGCTTCAACTGCCTTATCTTGACCGATTACCTTATCTTGCAAGCGATGAGCCATATCTTTCAAACGTTCGATGTCTGATGCTCCCATTTGAGATACTGGAATACCGGTCATCCGTTCCACAGATTCAGCCACATCGTTGACACTTGCAGTCACTTTCATATCTTCTGTGTGGTTTTCGATTTTCTTTTCTAATTCTGCGATGCGTGTTTTATAGTTTAGAGCTGCTTCAAAATCTTCTGCCTCAACAGCTTTTTCTTGCTTGTCTTTTTCTACCTCAATTTCACGTTCAACAGCATGCACATCTGTTACAGGATGCTGAGCTGCCAAGTGAGCTGCCGTTACATCGACAAGGTCAATAGCCTTATCTGGCAAGCTACGTTGAGGAATGTATTGTACAGAATAATCCACTGCTGCTTTCAAGACTTCATCTGGCAAGATAACATTGTGGTGTTGTTGATAGAGATCACGAATTCCTTGAAGGATTTTAAAAGTATCCTCTGCTGAAGGAGCATTGACCTTGACTTCGTTGAAACGACGAGCAAGAGCTGCATTCTTCAAGATGGTGTTACGGTATTCGTCTTGAGTTGTTGCCCCAATCACTGTCAATTCTCCACGAGAGAGAGCTGGCTTGAGAATATCCGCAAGCCCTTTAGATCCACTGTCTCCACCAGTAGATCCAGCACCGAGGATTTGGTGAATTTCATCAAAGAAGAGGATAATATTCCCTGCTTCTTTGACCTCATTAACTAGATTTTGAACGTTTTCTTCAAAGCTACCACGGTATTGAGTCCCAGCCTCAAGGCCTGAGATATCAATGGAAATAATTTCCTTGTTCTTAATAGCGGCTGGGACATCTCCGTTCACAATGGCTTGCGCTAGGCCTTCGACAACTGCTGTCTTACCAACACCTGCGTCTCCAACCAAAACAGGATTGTTCTTAGTACGGCGTGAAAGAATTTCAGATGTCTCTTGAATTTCCTTGTTTCGTCCGATGACTGGATCCAGCTTGCCCTCACGCGCTTCTGCAGTCAAGTTACGACCTAGTTTAGCAAGGACACCGTCTTGTTTCATACCTGAAGCCTGTTGTTGCATTTGCGCATCAGATTCTGCGTTCCCCGGTAATTTACCAGTCGCACGATAGTGAGCAAATTCCTCAGGTGTCACTTCACGTCCATTAATCAAGTAACGGCGATTTTCAGAACTGTATCCTCGCATACCACCCATCAATTGGTTAAATAAATCATCCATGTTGTTAAAATTATTAAAGTTGTTGTTCATATTCTTTACCTCTTTTTGTTATTTATTATTACTGATATTGACTATCTTTGACCTTTGTTTTAAAAAATTTAGACTAGCTAAATCACTACTCTACGTACTATTTCTGGTTTTTCTTTTTCAAGTAGGAGTAGACTATCTTTACTTCTGAATATTTCTAGATGAAACATAGACTCACCTCTTTCTATTTTACTTTAAATAAGTGTTCGAGTAAGGCTTTCATTTACCTTACGTTCATAATATACTACATTGGTCAGAAAAGGTCAAGGATTTTGACTTTAATTGACCAATATTTTTTAAACAGCAAAAACACCCTGAAACATCAGGGTGCCATTCTTATCTCAAATACAAAATTGCCAGCGTCAAAAGACTTGCTAGAAGCCCAACTCCCCAAAAGAAGAAGTCAACCTTCCACTCGCTCCAAGGATTTCCTTTACCAGACAATCCCCCAAGCTCAAAATGGTGATGTACAGGCGTCATACGGAAAATACGTTTACCACCTGTCAGTTTAAAATAACTGACTTGCATCATGACTGAAGTTGTTTCAAAAACATAAACAATTCCGATAATCAAGAGAGTCCATTCTTGGTGGAGGGCCATAGAGATAGCTGCCAGCATTCCACCGAGAGCTAAACTTCCCACATCCCCCATAAAGACCTTAGCAGGCTTATGGTTAAAGACAAAGAAACCAAGCAAACCACCAATCATGGCAAGAATCACTAGAAGAATATCCATCTGACCTTGCACATAGGCAATAACTCCATAGGCTGACAAACTAATTACCACTGAAATACTAGCTAGACCGTCAATGCCGTCTGTCAAGTTGACTGCATTTGAAAAACCGACTAGCCAGAAAAGAGCGAAGAAAATATAGAAAAATCCCAAATGAACTGGATAACCAAATACAGAGAGCATATCGCCCCCACGCTCATAAAAAAGGTAGAAGATAACTCCACCTAAAAGCTGAAGAGCCAATTTTTGCTTAGGATTGAGACCTTCATTGATTTTGCGGAAGACCTTGAGAAAGTCATCTAAAAATCCGACAAGTCCATAAAGGACCAAGATGAACAAAATCATTCCCACATTATTGGTCAATTGTTTCGAAAAAAGAGCGACGAGGAAACTCACCACAACTGCAGCAATGAGGAAAACAAGTCCCCCCATTGTTGGCGTCCCAGCTTTTGCTTGGTGCTGTTTAACATCCTCATGCATCTGTTGGCCTGTAATTTGCGCCTTTCTATAAAATTGGATAAAGGCCGGAATTCCTACTAAAGTTAGTAAAAATGTCACAATTCCAGCACTGATGGAAATAAACATATTAGTCTCCTAAAGTTAATTTAATTTTTTTAATGTTTTTGATAGCTGTATTAGTCCGAACATCTTGCTTCTGAACAACGGAACCTGAACCTTCAAATTCCAGTTCAATATCCAACCATTTAGCAAAGGTCTCGGCAGTCTCTTTTTTCCAGCCATACATGTCTGGAATTTCTTCTACCTTATCCGATAAAAGGAGAACTTGTTGGTTTGGTGCAAGATTGGTCCCTTCTTCTACAGAAGTCTCTTTAATCTTTGTTCCAGTACCTACAACGATTGGTTGCACAATATTTCGGCGTAAGGCTTCCGCCAACTCACCAGGTGAAATATCCTTGATGCTAGGCATTGCATAAGAAGATTCTGTCGTAACTTTATCTAAATTTTTGGCTGGAGATTGAAGATTGAGAGATTCTTTCATAGCTGAAGCCCGCTCCAAGATTGGGGTGGCAAATTCTCCCAACTGGATACCTGAAAAATGCTCAGGCTGTTGAACCGTTACATACAAGATAAAATCAGGATTTTCAGCAGGATTCATAGTCACAACTGAGAAAATATAATTGGTAGAACCAACCAAGTATCCTCCATTTTTCTCATCAGCGATTTGAGCCGTACCGGATTTAACTGCTACATTTTGTCCAGGAACTGTTATAATTGGCTTTCCTGTGTAGTGATTATACATAGTTCCATATAGAGGGTCCGTCCCAACTAAGATCATGTGATTTCGAGTTGTGCTTGCTGCCTCTTTGGAAACAGGATTTCCTACTATTTCTTTTTGTGACTTACGTACAGACTGATTGTTAGTATCATAAATAGCACTTATAAATTTTGGCTCCAGCATAACTCCATCATTAGCAATAGCTGTAAAGGCACGAAGCATTTGTGTTTGTGTCACTGAAATTCCTTGCCCAAATGAGCTTTGAGCAATACTAACAATATTATCAGCTGGAAGTTGACCAGCGTATTCATCTGTCAAGCCAAAGCGAGTTGGAACCCCAAATTTAAAGCGTTTTAGATAATCCAACCAAGTAGCATCTCCCATTTTTTGTTCAAGTAGACTCGTTCCAACATTACTGGAGTGAGCGAAACCTTGTAAGAAAGTCATCATCCCACCAGTAGTCAAACCAGCATTAACATCCCAATCTCGAGTCGTCGCATCCGCTATTTTGAATTCACTGCTATTGAAGTATTCTCCACTTGGGAAGGTATTATTATCAATAGAAGAAGCTAACATCATGACCTTAAAGGCTGATCCTGGTTCATAGTTACTTTGATAAAGAATATCACGCCAAACAAAGTCCTCAGTGATTCCTTCTTTAGTATCTGCATTAAAGGTAGGTCGTTGGGTGGTAGCAAGGATTTCACCGGTCTTTGCACTGACCAAGGTCGCGGTCATATACTTACCTTTTACTTTTTCTAGAAAGGCATCCATCTGAGTTTCCATGAAAGATTGTAGCGGGCTAGACAATGTTGTATAAACATCCTTGCCATCCACAGTTTGTTGCGATACCTGTTCTGTACCTGGTACGATATTTCCTACACGGTCTTTTTCATAGGTAATAATACCGTCTGTCCCCGCAAGAATGGTATTTAACGAACTCTCTAGACCAGAGGTTCCTAATAAACTCTTACTGCCGTCCTCATTTTCATGGAGTTGGGCTAAACCAATAAAACTAGAAGCAAATTGGCCATTTGGGTAACTTCTGTTAGGGCTAGTTGTAAAGTCAATCCCTTCCACACTAGCATCTTTCAAATCTTTTTTAATCGCCATCATATTGGCATAGGTAATCCCATTTCCTTTTGCACCAAAGGAAACTTGGGTCAGATTTGGTTGAGCTAATTGCTCTTTCACATAAGCTTCATCCATGTCTAAATACTTATGGAAGACTTCAGCTACCTTATTAAACTGCGAATCCTCTACATAAAGAATTTTTCCAGTTGCTGACTTGTATTTTTTATCAATAACAGCATAGACGTTATAAGAGGTCGCATCTTCAGCGATAGGCACTCCATTTCGGTCATAGATAGTTCCGCGTTTGGCAGGTACTGTTCGAGTTGTTTGGTGAACCTTTTTAGCCTCTTTTACCAAGTCAGTACCAAATATATTACCTTTCGCGATAATATAAGCAAAATTGGCCAAAAAGAGGCCAAAAAGGGCAACCGCTACAAAGCTGAGGTACTTACCAACTATCCTACGGTTTTTTGCTGGAGATTTACGATTTTTGATCGCAAATCGGGTTATTTTTTCTGTCCATTTCATATCTTACTCCGCTGTTCGGATATTTTCATTATTCAATTTCAAATCTTTTTTATCTGCAATCTCTTTCAAACGCTCTGAACGAATCAATTCATTCACTTCCTGCTTGGCATCATCGAGCTCTGTCTTCTTCTCCTCTATCTGCGCATTGATTTTTGTCAAATCACTTTGCACTTGCAAGAGTCGTGTCTGCATAAAGATGATGCTCACTGCTAAAACGAGAGCCGTAAAAGCGATGGAAAGATAAAAAGCCTTCTCCACACGGGAGAATTTTTTTATACGATTCTGCAAGAATTGACTGGTTGTTTCTTTCTTATCTACCATTTTTTCCTCTTACTTGTGAATTTTTCTGGCCACGCGCAACTTGGCTGAGTGCGAGCGGTTATTGGCTTCTAATTCTTCTGCACTTGGCAAGATTGGCTTACGGGATACCAATTCCATCTTGGGCTTGAGATCATCTGGGATGAAAGGTAAACCTTTGAGAACTTCAACCGTTGAAGCCTCCTTGAACAATTGCTTGGTCAAGCGGTCTTCCAAGGAATGAAAGGTAATCACTGAGATTCTACCATCTAGAGCCAACATCTCCATAGCCTGCTGGATAGATTCATCTGCTGCTCCCAGTTCATCATTGACTTCAATTCGAATAGCCTGGAAAATCTGCTTGGCAGGATGACCCTTCTTCTTGAGCTCCTTGGCAGGCTTAGCAGACTTAATAATCTCTGCCAACTCAGTCGTTGTCTCGATTGGCTTGACTTCACGTGCTTGTTCAATCTTACGGGCAATCTGTTTAGAGAATTTGTCCTCGCCATATTTGAAGAAAATACGAACCAAGTCATGATAGTCATAGTGGTTCACCACTTCATAGGCTGTCAGACTAGCTTCCTGATTCATCCGCATGTCCAGGGGTGCATCTTTTTTATAAGAAAAACCACGCTCACGCTGGTCCAATTGAGGACTAGACACTCCCAAGTCATAACAAATTCCATCAATTTCCTGAACACCAGCTTCGCGCAAATGTGCCTGTAAATGACGGAAGTTATCCTTGATAAAGGTTACCATCCCTTTTTCGATATAGGGTGCCAAACGTTTTTGCGCATTGTCAATGGCATTCTGGTCCTGGTCAAAGGCATAGAGATGGCCTTTTTCACTTAATTTACTTAATAAATATTCGCTATGGCCCGCTCCACCCAAAGTCGCATCAACGTAGATACCGTCAGGCTTTACGTCGAGCATATCAACTGTTTCGTGGAGTAAGACCGTTACATGATGAAATTCTTTTGTCATATCCTATCTATTTTACCACAAATCTGACTAGCTTGCACTAGTCAGACAAATAGGTCAAAAAAAGTAAGATTTCTTTAAGAAATATGTCAAATATGCTTGACATTCACTCCATAGAAGAATATAATATAGTCAAATATATGCGACACAAATCAGAAAGGAGAACAGATGAATCGTGTGAAAGAATTTCGCAAGGAACTAGGCATTTCCCAGCTCGAACTCGCCAAGGATATCGGTGTCTCGAGACAAACCATCAATATGATTGAGAACGACAAGTACAATCCAACCCTAGAACTCTGTCTCAATCTCGCCCGTAGCCTCCAAACTGACCTCAACAGTCTCTTTTGGGAGGATAATTTTTAAAAAGGAGCAAACTCATGAAAAAAGAAACCTTCACTGAAAAACTTATCAAACACACATACGGTATTTCTGGTCCCCTTGACGAATACAAACGGCGTGAGGCCGATCGTATTGGGAACCAAGTCTTTATCATCCTCTTTTATCTGATGATTTTCGGAAATCTTATTCCACTCCTTCTGGCCTATAAATACCCTCAAGAAGTGTCTCTAATCTATCCTCCTCTAATTTTAGTGATTGCCCTCATCGCTGCTGGCTATGTAACCTACCAAATGAAAAAAACAGGGATTACAGCTATTGATCCAGACATGCTGAGCGAGAAAGAAAGTAAGCAACTATACTACCCAGGTCTTAAAGCAGGTTTGTTCTTTGGTCTATGGATGTTTTTTATAACTCCTCTTCTAAGTATACTCATAGGTGAAGGTCAGGACTATTTTCATTCTCTTCTCACTATAAGAAATGGTGTATCAAGCATTCTCGGTTCTATTTTCTTCGGAGCGAGCATACAGTTCCTCATCTCCCGTCGCATTGCAAAAACTAAGAAAAATCAAGATGAGGATTAGGAGGAAACTCATGAAAAAAGAAAAGAAACAATTACGTTATTCTGGTATGAAAGCAGGTTCGATTTATGGAACAGTGATATTTTTTATAATTCCACTCATTGATACCCTAACAAGTGAAAATCCAAATTTTATCAGTTCTCTTCTAAATACAAAACATATTTTTAAAACTATACTGGGAGCTTTCTTTTTCGGAGTGATGATACATATTGTCGACTCACTTCGTATTGCAAGAGCTAAAAAAGACCAGAATTAGGAGGTCCCCTATGAAATCATTACTAACTTTACTTACCTATCATCTTTTGTTCAGTTCTCTGCTCATCTTCATCATCATTTCAGGGAACTTGCCAATCAGCGAGATATTCCTCGGGCTAGTCTTTATTCCAGCCCTTAACAAAGGACTGACTTATCTAAAGATTGACTCCCAAAAAACGCGCATACTCAACTTAGCACTATACTTTATAATTCTATCTTTTCCACAACTGCTGCTCATCTCAAGCGGTTGGAAATATTATTTACTGTTCACTATCGCTAGCCTTTCTTCTATCACTTATCTTTATTATCTCTATCAATTCGTAAAAGAAAGTCAGTAAAACTGCTCATTTAGGAGGTTACTAGTATGAAAAAAGAAGACTTCACCACTCGCCTACTTCGAAATCTCTTTCACATCCAAGGCCCTTTTGATGAATGCCGGCAAGAAATTATCTACAAAGCCTGTGCCCGTTCCATGGTCCAAATCGTTTATTCTTCCTTCTTTCTCTTCTTGTTTTATCTGTTATTTGGACGCTTTATAGAGGTCGTTCGCTATGCCATGCCCTACATATTCTTTGGCCTTATATATTTCATTACTTTAAAAACCCAAAGAAACGTCAAAGAACTCCATCTGGAAAAAGATGACAAGTCAGAAATCATCCTTAAAACCTACAGCAAGAGCCAAATCAAATTCCGAAGCTGGGTTGTGTTTATTGGTCTTCAGATTGGCCTCTTTACCCTACTCATCTTTCATAAAGTCTTCGTTCAGCAGATGTCCCTTCCAGATTTTGTGAAGTTGCTCATGCAATTTGATAAAAGTGTTCCTTTGCTGATGTATGGCCTGATTATCGGTAGCATTTTTGGAACCATGACCTACGGATTTCTATCACTACAGGAGGAGAAAATGCCTAAAAATACCAACCATAAGGAGAAAAGCAATCAATGACTTCACTATACGATTTTTCAATCTTAAACCAAGATAACCAAACGACTCCCCTAGATGCCTATCGTGGTAAGGTTCTCTTGATTGTCAACACTGCTACCGGATGTGGTTTAACGCCCCAGTACCAAGGACTCCAAGAACTCTATGACCGCTATCAAAATCAGGGCTTTGAGATTTTAGACTTCCCTTGCAATCAGTTTATGGGGCAAGCACCCGGCAGCCCAGAGGAAATCAATAGTTTCTGTAGCCTACACTATCAGACTACTTTTCCTCGTTTTGCCAAGATCAAGGTCAACGGTAAGGAAGCAGACCCTCTCTATGTTTGGTTGAAAGAACAAAAATCTGGCCCACTAGGAAAACGAATCGAATGGAATTTCGCTAAGTTTCTCATCGGTCGTGATGGGCAGGTCTTTGAACGCTTCTCTTCAAAAACAGACCCACAACAAATTGAAGAGGCCATACAAAAACTACTATAATTCACAATCTCACTATGATTAGGTTTCCTTTAGCCTGATGAATAGTGAGATTTTTTGATGGGCTTTGACTTAAATAGAAAAACACTCCATGATATGAAACATGAAGTGTTGTAAAAATGATACATTCATAGCAGACAATTCAATACTAGACACTATTTTTAACCCCAGCATATACATAGGTCCTATTTCTAGGACACGCTTTTTCCGTTACCACCCTAAAATAAAAGCTATGCTCCCGCCCATCCTTGGCATTTTCCTTGTTTAAGACAAAGTAGTTTTTCTGATTCATCGCCATGGTTCGTAAGATGTCATCAATCAAGAAAGTCAAGGGCACGTTCATGGCAGAATATTTTTGAAAATCCTCTTCAAAATGAATATAGTTATCTGAAAAATAATCCATCTGCAGTTTGTTTTCATACAGCTCTTTTCTAGTCATAAACTCCCTCCTCCCACAATCGAATTTCTAGGATATCTGCAACCTCTATCAACCTATATCCCTCGTTTGTCCTAATAGATAGAGTCTGAGGCGATAACTCTCTCACCACACCGATGATAGTGGTTTTCTGCTTCTTTTCCTTTAGCACAAAACTTCCCCTAAGTTGGCCAACATAAAGCTGAGAAAGCAAGTGCAACTTCTCATCTGGAGTCAAATCCGTAGAAAAATCAACACGGCTTTTTTCTTCACTAAGCGAACTAGTATGTTCTGAAAGGTAAAACCCCATCCACTTCTGCATACCTGGATCTTGATAATCTCGCGCAGATTGAAAAGGTAAATAAGAACGATCAATCATTTTAATCCATCTAATCCTCCAGCAGAATGTCCCCCAATCAGCTTGCTTCTAGCAAGACTCCTAGAGGCTTCTTCCAGTGCATTGGCTCTTAAAAGAGAAGTGAAACCAAATTGTTCCCGAATGGAGTCAATGGCCGTCTGGAGCCTTTCTTCTTTTTCTAACTTGTCAACATCATCAAAAAGGGAAATCAATCCAAAGGACTCGTCTACAAAGTCTGAATAGTTAACTCCGACACTTCTGACCGCTCCAGAAGTGTATTTGTCATGAAATAACTTCAAAACATAATTCGTTAAGACAGCTGTATTATTGGTCGGTTCGACCTTCATTTGTGTGTGAATAGACGACCTAGCCTCCTGTTTAGAGAAACCGACATAGATAGAAACAAGGGTTGTTTTCTTGCCCGCCCTTCTCAGTCTAATAGCCACCTGCTCCGCCATTTCTCGGAGAATAATTTCAATATCCCGTAGCTTCACGTAGTCTCTCGGCAAGATTTGAGAATTCCCCAAGCCCTTGGATTTGGCCTTATAGGGCTTATGAACATTGCTCTCATCAATTCCGTTAGCATGAAACCATAAACGCAAGCCAGCCTGACCCAGAACTTTCTTTAGCTGGTCAGGATTGCTTGTGGCCAATTCCTTGATGGAAAAAATCCCCAGAGCATGCAAGCGTTCCTCCATCCGCCTGCCAATCCCCCAAAAATCCGTCATCTTGGGAATGGACCAGACCTTCTCTTCCACATCCTGGTAAGACCAGTTGGCCCTCATGGTCGGAGTGTGCTTGGCCTCATTATCCAGAGCCAACTTGGCCAGTAAAGGATTAGCATTTGACATGCCCACTGTAGAGTAGATCCCTGTCTGCCTCCAAATATCCCTCTGAATACGAGCAGAAAGCATATCCAGCTTGTCTTTGCGAGAAAGACTCTTATCTGGGATGAAATAGTTGAGCGAACTAGTCAGGTCAACAAAACCCTCATCGATAGAGTAAGGATAAATATCATCTGGACTGCCATAGTTTTGAAAGATTCGCTGGATTTCCATATTGACTGCGATGTACTCATCCATCCTAGGTGGCACAATCAAGGTCACTTGAGCCCAATCTTCGATGTAGCGAACATAGTCTGAATCAGTAGGCAACCCCTGCTTTCTAGCATTGTAATAGGAAAATTTTCGCGTTTTGATATCAAAAGGCAAATCATAGGCCCGACCAACATTTGACTTGCCAAAAATCTTCTTAAATAGGGGAGAGGAGGCTAGGATAAGACCAGTTGAGTTATCCGCGCGACTCATAACACAAAGCGAAGTTTTCAGCGGATGTAAGCCCCTTTTCACGCACTCAACACTAGCATAAAAAGATTTCATATCGACAAAGGCAATGTCACTTTTGGGTTCTCTGGAATAATCAAAGTAGCCCATAGGCTAGCCCTCCATCGCCACAAAGTTCCCAACGATAATGCCAACAATCCGAGGATCTTCCTCGTAGGAGATGAAAATGTCCTTGTATTTAGGATTGATCGATACCAGACGCAAGCCATTCTCCTCTCGATAGACCCGTTTGATATAGGTCTGGTTGTTGCAAACCACTGCATAAACCGCCCCGTCATAGTCAAATCCTGTCTCTCGAATCAGGGCCACTGAACCATTTTGGTATTTAGGTTCCATGGAGTCCCCAGACACCCATGACGCAAAATCATGAGCCAACTCCTCATTAAAGTAAACCGTATCAAAATTCCGATCATCGTAGACCGAAGCTCCAATCCCTGCTGACATGCGTTCATAAACACGGTACTCGTAGAGGCGCTCTGGCATAGCTGTCACTTTCTGGGCTTGCTCCTCTTGAGCCAGGTTGCGAGCATAGAGAACAACCTTCTCCCGCCCTTGCTTGGAGAGGCTATGGTAGAGACGGACAATCTCGATCTGAGTAAAATATCCTTTGGGTACCTTTAAAATGTTCTCTAACTGGGACACCTTCTCCTTAGACGGTTCTTTGATTCCACGTTCCCAAGCTGAGTAAGCCTGGAAACTAATCCCAAGTTGCTCTGCAATTTCCTTCTGTGTCAGTTTTAACTCTTTCCTCCGAGCCTTTAATTTTTCTGGTTGATACATACTTCACCTCCTATTATGATGCTTTAATGGACATTATCTCTCTTAGAAAGACTAATCGATGCTTGAATCCATAATTTCAAAACTCAACCATTATGGTTTAGTTTTATTATATAAAAAAAGTAGACAAATGTCCACTAGGAAAAGCAGAAACATCGTGAGTTTTATACTCAATGAAAATCAAAGAGCAAACTAGCCGCAGGCTGTACTTGAGTACGGCAAGGCGACGTTGACGCGGTTTGAAGAGATTTTCGAAGAGTATTAATCAAACTAAAAGGACCTAGCCCTATACAATACAGAACTAAATCCTTTGAATAAATAATTGATCTAACTTTTAAAATTCCTACAGAAATTCCAGTTTTTCTCTATTTGATACCAGACATTAGTTTTTCAATACGTGGAACGTAGAAGAGTAAGATAATACCGAATACAATCGTAATTCCTCCAACAATTCCATAGTAAGCCACTTCAGTTTCGCTTGTATAAAATTTTACAATTTGAGCATTGATAGCTTGGGAAGCTGCATTACTCAAGAACCAGATAGACATCATTTGTGCTTGGAAGGATTTTGGTGCTAGCTTAGTAGTAACTGATAGACCAATAGGCGAAATCAACATTTCCCCCACAATCACAATAGCCCAACTCATAATCAACCAGAAAGGACTGACCTTAATATCTGTCCCAAAGAGCATTCCTGGTAACATCATCCACAAGAAGGATAAACCTGCTGCAAATAAACCGTAAGCAAATTTCTTAGAAGAGGACGGTTGCTTTTTACCCATTTTTCCCCACAACCATGCAAAAATCGGCACATAAATCATAATGAAAAGTGGATTGATACTTTGGAAGAAACTAGATGGGAAATGAATCTGATTCCCAAATACATTAAAGTAAAGTCGAGTTTGATCATCCGCAAATAGAGCGAGAACAACAGATCCCTGCTCCTCAATAGACCAGAAGAGTACTCCAGCGATAAATAAAGGAATGTAGGCAAACACTCGGGATCTCTCAGTAGCAGTTATTTTATGACTAGATAAAATTTTGAAGAAATAGTAGATTGGAATGATTACCGCAATCACTGTAAAGATATTAACAATCATATCCACGTTAAACTGGTGAGTAAAGACTAAACCTATAACCACGAGAATAACCATGACAAGTGTAATCAGCAAGCGTTTAATCAATGTCTGCTGGTCCTTCTGTGAAAGGGGATCAGTGGGGTAAAGACTTGATTCAGGCAGGTATTTCTTCCCATCTAAAACATACTTCACCAGACCAAAGAACATCCCAACGGCAGCTAATGAGAAACCTAGATGGAAATTGACTTCCTGACCTAGATAACCTACTAGATAAGGGGCAACGAAGGCACCTAAGTTAATACCAAAGACAAAGATACTAAAACCTGCATCTCGTCTATCATCCTCTTTCTCATAAATTCCCCCAACCATATCTGAGATATTGGGTTTTAAAAATCCAGTACCAAAGATAATCAAGGCAATAGAAAGATAGAGAGCCACTTGTCCAAAAGGTGTTGCCAAAGCAATATGCCCTAGCATAATCAAAATCCCACCGTAAAAGACAGTCTTACGGCTTCCTAAAATACGGTCACTGACAAAACCACCGACAACCGAGGACAAAAATACCAGCGAGCCATAAATCGCCATAACCGATGCAGCTGTGGTCTTATCCATTCCCAATCCACCATCTTGCACACTATAGTACATATAGTAAAGTAGGATAGCTCGCATCCCATAGTAAGAAAAGCGTTCCCACATCTCTGTAAAGAAGAGGGTGGACAAGCCCATAGGATGTCCAAAAAATGTTTTCTGTTTTTCCATATATATTCTCCTTTAACGATATAATAATTCATTTTACAGAATTTTCAAACAAATGTCAAACAAATCCTGTTTATTTTAGAAAATTTTCTGAAAAAATCACACGTCTCATACTTAATTCCATCATAAAAATCCATTTCAGACTAACTTCCACTTCGGTCAGGCAAGTGGAAGTTACTTTGAAAAATTACCTCTAAAAATTTGCTCTTATTTAGTTAAAAAGAGGCTGGGCAAAAAGTCTTTAAAATCATAAAAACATCCCTATGCCAAACTTGTAATTACTACAATACAAGTCATACTCAATGAAAATCAAAGAGCAAACTAGGAAACTAGCCGCAGGCTGTACTTGAGTACGGCAAGGCGACGTTGACGTGGTTTGAATTTGATTTTCGAA
>MKYF01000009.1 GCA_001914195.1 Streptococcus mitis
TTCAAATCCTGCTCCCGCAATAAGGCTCGGTAGCTCAGTTGGTAGAGCAATGGATTGAAGCTCCATGTGTCGGCGGTTCGATTCCGTCTCGCGCCATTTTTACTTATAGTATGTATGCGGGTGTAGTTTAGTGGTAAAACTACAGCCTTCCAAGCTGTTGTCGCGAGTTCGATTCTCGTCACCCGCTTTGAACTTTGTTCAAATTACCAAGTTTTTAACTTGGGCGCGTAGCTCAGGTGGTTAGAGCGCACGCCTGATAAGCGTGAGGTCGGTGGTTCGAGTCCACTCGTGCCCATTAATTGGAGAATTACTCAAGAGGCTGAAGAGGACGGTTTGCTAAATCGTTAGGTCGGGTAACTGGCGCAAGGGTTCGAATCCCTTATTCTCCGTTTTAATGAGAGTTTATAACTCTCTTTTTTTGTATTTTTAAGAATAGTAGAATAAAAACTTCAGATTTGTAAAACTTAATTGGATTACTTATCTGAAGTTTTTTTGCGCTCTTTGTCAACTGTAGTGGGCTGCAGAAAAGCTAAAATCTTTATATATTGTCGTTTTTATGGTTGTGCTTATTTATTACTATTTCCAACTCTTGAGTGAAATTTCTCCGCTATTGAGCCAGATTTCTTTTCCGTTATCACATTGAACTAAAAGTTTGCCGTTTTCTGAGATATCTTTAGCAAGTCCTTTGTGGTCTTTTTGATCTAGTGTAAAAGTCACTTCTTTTCCTAGAACGAAGGACTGTTTTTTGTATAGGTATAATAGCTCTTCTGCAGGTGTTTCGAAGAAAGCACGCCAGATTTCTATGATTAATTCATTTCTGGTAATAGGTGCTGGAGCTTTGAATAAACTAGCAGCTTTTTCTTTTAATTCTTGAGGGAAGTCTTTAATAGTAAAGTTGATTCCTACTCCAATAATGATATCTGTGACTAAGCCAGTTTCTACAGAGGTCATTGCTTCAGTGAGGATTCCTCCAATTTTATGATTTTTGAGGTAGATATCATTGACCCATTTTATGTCGACATCTATTAAAGTTAGGTTCTTAATGGCTTTGTAGATAGCTCCTGCTACAAGTAGTGTGTAGGATGGTAATTTGTCATAGGGAAGATTTGGTTTGAGATGGAGTGTCATATAAATGCCACCTTGGGGTGAGTAGAAAGAACGTTGAAAACGGCCTCGTCCAGCTGTTTGATAGGAAGCTAGATAGAGAGTGTTTGCTTCATTCCCTAAATCAATTGCTTCTTTTGCATCGAGTTGTGTTGATCTTGTTTCGGATTTAAAACTGATTTTAATTGGAAGATTTTGTTCTAGGAGTTCCGGAAGAATAAGATCCCCATTCACCAGTTTATAGCCTTTGTTTTTGATACTATCAATTTCAATGCCTTCTTGTTCTAAACGCTTGATGGCTTTCCAAATTGATGTTCGGGTCAGTGATAGTTCTTCTGCAATCTTTTCTCCGCTGATATAATCGGTTTCTTTAGCTAGAATTTGGTAGACGGCTTGGTAGGATTTCATAGTGTTTCCTTTCTTTAGGAATTGTAAATGATTTAAATATAGTTCGGATAGTTGGTCAAAACCTTATTATATTACTACTATTTTAACATATACCTAGTCTTTACGGTATGATTTTCTTATAGTAAATCTAGTCATTAAGTTTGAGTTTTGAAATATCAGTATTTTTGCTCTCTTTTTTACCTAGTAAACGTTTCCTTTGTTTTCAAATTGCTAAAAAAGTGGTACAATAAAGGGTAGCTTACTATTATCTGAATCAATTGATTTGGAGAGAAAGGATTCATTTTGAAATCAATAGGCTTTATTGAAAAGCTGAAAGGGTTGTCTAGTAAAGAGCTGATTTTATTGGGAATTATCCTGAGTATCTTCTTACCCTTTTATCTTTTTGTAGTTGTATTCTGTTTATATATTATCAGTTTAATTTTCACAGGAGACATGAAAAGTATTCTTCAGAAAATGGGGGAGCATCCGATGCTGCTTCTTTTTCTTGGCTATAGTACTGTTATATCCGTTTTTGCACAAAATTGGATGGGAGTTGTGGCTTCAGTAGGAATTTTTCTATTTACTGTTTTCTTTTTGCACTATCAGTCGATTTTATCACATAAATTCTTTCGATTGATTTTGCAGCTCGTCTTGTTTGGTAGCGTCTTGTCAGCTGCTTTTGCGAGTTTAGAACATTTCCAAATTGTGAAGAAATTCAATTATGCTTTTCTTTCACCCAATATGCAGGTCTGGCATCAGAATAGAGCAGAAGTGACCTTCTTTAATCCTAATTATTATGGAATTATTTGTTGTTTCTGTATCATGATTGCCTTTTATCTGTTTACAACGACCAAGTTGAATTGGTTGAAAGTATTCTGTGTGATTGCAGGCTTTGTGAATCTCTTTGGTTTGAACTTTACTCAAAATCGAACTGCCTTTCCTGCTATTATCGCTGGAGCCATTATTTATCTCTTTACGACCATTAAAAACTGGAAGGCCTTTTGGCTTAGTATTGGGGTCTTCGCGATTGGCTTGAGCTTCCTCTTTTCTAGTGATTTGGGAGTTCGGATGGGGACTTTAGACTCTTCTATGGAAGAACGTATTTCTATCTGGGATGCTGGGATGGCCTTGTTTAAGCAAAATCCTTTTTGGGGTGAGGGGCCATTGACCTATATGCACTCTTATCCTAGAATAAATGCTCCTTATCATGAACATGCTCACAGTCTTTATATTGATACGATTCTGAGTTACGGAATTGTGGGGACCATTTTATTAGTTTTGTCTTCTGTTGCTCCTGTTCGCTTGATGATGGATATGAGTCAGGAGTCGGGGAAACGCCCGATTATCGGTCTTTATCTGTCTTTCCTTACAGTGGTTGCTGTACACGGAATCTTTGACTTGGCCCTCTTCTGGATTCAGTCAGGTTTTATTTTCTTGCTAGTTATGTGCAGTGTTCCATTGGAGCATCGAACGTTGGTATCGGACATGACGGATTAAGTTTTATAAGATTAAAATTCTTCTACCTTGGGTAGGAGAATTTTTTACTGGGAAAAATTATTTCCAAATCGAAATAGTTGACAGATGGAATGGCGAGTGTTACAATTACTTTATTCGTTTCGATGTAGAAATAAAAGGAGGTGTCATGAAAGATAGTCATTTGGTAGCCCATCATATTCGTTTGTTGAATGGGCGGATTTTTCAAAAGTTACTTAGTCGGGATCCTGAAGCTCTTTATCGGAGTGAGCAGGGGAAAATTTTAGCGGTTTTATGGAATAGTCAAACTGGCTGCGCAACTGCGACAGATATTGCTCTGGAAACTGGGCTTGCTAATAATACACTGACGACTATGATTAAAAAGCTAGAGGAACAAAATCTTGTAGCTATTAGTCCATGTGGAGAGGATAAGCGTAAGAAGTATTTAGTTTTAACAGAGTTAGGGCAGTCTCAGAAAGAAGTGGGGCATCGTGTCAGTCAGAAATTGGATACGATCTTTTACAAAGGATTTTCAGAGGAAGAAATTCGTCAGTTTGAAGCCTTTCAAGAAAGAATTTTGGCTAATCTAAAAGAGGAGGAAAATGAGGTTTAAAATGGAGTAAATTAGCTGTTTATAAGTAAAGGCCACTTTTGACTTTGTTTTCCAACTCTTAGGACAAGGAAACTATGTGGTTAGCTATGGTCAGACTCAGATTGATGGTGTTGCTTATGCCTAGTACAATATCTTCCGTCTAGAAAACGGGAAAATTGTGGAACATTGGGACAATAAGGCAGTCATACCTAAGGTAGAAGAATTGACCAATCGAGGGAAGTTTTAAATTGAGGATACAGAATGATTGAATACAAAAATGTAGCCTTGCGCTACACAGAAAAAGATGTTTTGAGAGATGTCAATTTACGGATTGAGAATGGGGAGTTCATGGTTTTAGTTGGGCCATCTGGGTCCGGTAAGACGACCATGATCAAGATGATTAATCGTCTCTTGGAACCGACTGATGGAAATATTTATATGGATGGCAAGCGCATCAAAGATTATGATGAGCGTGAACTTCGTCTCTCTACTGGTTATGTTTTACAGGCTATTGCTCTATTTCCTAATCTAACGGTCGCGGAAAATATTGCACTGATTCCTGAGATGAAAGGATGGACTAAGGAAGAAATTGCTCAGAAAACTGAAGAGCTTTTGGCTAAGGTTGGTTTACCAGGAGCCGAGTATGGGCATCGTTTGCCTAGTGAATTATCTGGTGGGGAGCAACAGCGTGTTGGAATTGTACGGGCTATGATTGGTCAGCCTAAGATTCTTCTCATGGATGAACCTTTTTCAGCCTTAGATGCTATTTCTCGCAAACAGTTGCAGGTTCTGACGAAAGAATTGCATAAAGAGTTTGGGATGACAACGATTTTTGTGACCCATGATACGGATGAAGCTTTGAAATTGGCAGACCGTATTGCTGTTTTGCAGGATGGAGAGATTCGTCAGGTGGCGAACCCTGAGACGATTTTAAAAGATCCTGCAACAGACTTTGTAGCAGACTTGTTTGGAGGTAGTGTTCATGACTAATTTAATTGCAACTTTTCAGGATCGTTTTAGTGATTGGTTGACAGCTCTATCTCAACATTTGCAGTTGTCACTTTTGACCCTGTTATTAGCTATTTTTATCGCGATTCCCTTGGCTGTTTATCTTCGCTATCATGAGAAGTTGGCGGATTGGGTTTTGCAGATTGCAGGGATTTTCCAGACTATCCCGTCTCTGGCCTTGTTGGGACTCTTTATCCCCTTGATGGGAATTGGAACCTTGCCGGCTTTGACAGCTCTAGTGATTTATGCGATTTTTCCGATTTTGCAAAATACCATCACTGGGCTAAAGGGAATTGATCCGAGTCTGCAAGAGGCTGGGATTGCCTTTGGGATGACTAGGTGGGAGAGACTCAAGAAGTTTGAAATTCCGCTTGCTATGCCGGTAATGATGTCTGGGATTCGGACGGCGGCTGTCTTGATTATCGGTACGGCAACCTTGGCTGCCTTGATTGGGGCAGGGGGACTGGGTTCCTTTATCCTTTTGGGAATTGACCGTAATAATGCCAGTCTGATTTTGATTGGGGCACTTTCTTCAGCAGTGCTTGCCATTGCCTTTAACTTCCTACTAAAAGTGATGGAAAAGGCAAAATTGCGGACGATTTTTTCTGGTTTTGCCTTGGTGACTTTATTGCTCGGTCTGTCTTATAGTCCAGCTCTTTTGGCCCAAAAAGAGAAGGAAAACTTGGTTATTGCTGGGAAATTGGGACCGGAACCAGAAATTTTGGCCAATATGTATAAACTCCTTATTGAAGAAAATACCAGTATGACTGCGACTGTTAAACCGAATTTTGGGAAAACAAGCTTTCTCTATGAAGCTCTGAAAAAAGGCGATATTGATATCTATCCTGAATTTACTGGTACGGTGACTGAAAGTTTGCTTCAACCATCACCGAAAGTGAGTCATGAGCCAGAGCAGGTTTATCAGGTAGCGCGTGATGGCATTGCCAAACAGGATCATCTAACCTATCTAAAACCCATGTCTTATCAAAATACCTATGCTGTAGCTGTTCCGAAAAAGATTGCTCAAGAATATGGCTTGAAGACCATTTCGGACTTGAAAAAAGTGGAAGGGCAGTTGAAGGCAGGCTTTACACTTGAGTTTAATGACCGTGAAGATGGAAATAAGGGCTTGCAGTCAATGTATGGTCTCAATCTCAATGTGGCGACCATGGAGCCAGCCCTTCGCTATCAGGCAATTCAGTCAGGTGATATTCAAATCACGGATGCCTATTCGACTGATGCGGAATTGGCGCGTTATGATTTGCAGGTCTTGGAAGATGACAAGCAACTCTTCCCACCTTATCAAGGGGCTCCACTAATGAAAGAAGCTCTTCTCAAGAAACATCCAGAGTTGGAAACAGTTCTCAATAAATTGGCTGGTAAAATTACTGAAAGCCAGATGAGCCAGCTCAACTACCAAGTCGGTGTTGAAGGCAAGTCAGCAGAACAAGTAGCCAAGGAGTTTCTACAAGAACAAGGTTTGTTGAAGAAATAGTTTGAAAAGCTAAACTCGACTTGGTTAAACGACTATATAGAAGAACGCTCAGACAATGTTGTCTGGGCTTTTTTGATTGTTGAAAAGATAAAAACTCAGTAGCCTAGAAATAAGGCAACTGAGCTCTACTCTGTATTCAATTTTTAGGAATGAGAAGGTCTAGATAAAACTGGACAACTTCCTGGTATGTAAAGTCTTGTCCTTTTTTGAGCCACCAGGTCAATGTCTCGATAAAGTTGGACACGACCAAGTGTTGGAGGTAAGAAGTAGGCAGATTAGTGTGGGCTTCTTTTAACTCATCAGCCAACATGGGATAGACATGGTGTTCTAGCTCTTTATGGAGTTGACGGAGGAAGTAGTCATTTTTGGAAAATAGCAGACTGGTGATATGGTCTTGGTTTTTCTGAAAATGAAGAAAGAGGTGGGCGAGGTAGTCCTCAGTTGAAATGGGTTGCTCTCTTTCAAAGAGATGATGAAAGAGGTAGCGGCAAAGCTCGTCCAGAAGTAGTTCCTTGCTCTCATAGTGACAGTAAAAGGTGGAACGTCCAACATCTGCGAGTTCAATGATATCCTGAACTGTAGTGGATTCGTAGCCCTTATCGTTCAAAAGTTGTAGAAAAGCTTGAAAGATGGCTTTTTTTGTTTTGCTGATACGGCGGTCAATCTTAGTCATATAGACACTTGAGGCAAATTGTTCAGAACTGAATAAAGCTGACCTTTTGCTTCTATCCTTTCTTTGAGTTTTAGTGGATAATGATAATGAACAAGGTGTTCATAAATCTATTATAACAAAGGAATGAGAAAGATGAAGGCAAAATATACTGTTTGGATAGCTTTTTTCTTAAATTTAAGCTATGCTATTGTTGAGTTTATCGCAGGAGGAATATTTGGTTCGAGTGCCGTTCTCGCTGATTCTGTTCATGACTTGGGGGATGCTATAGCCATTGGCATATCAGCCCTTCTAGAAACAATCTCCAATCGTGAAGAAGATAGGCATTATACCTTGGGTTACAAGCGATTTAGTCTTTTAGGGGCCCTGGTGACTGCTGTGATTCTTATCACAGGATCCATCCTAGTGATTTTGGAAAATATAGCGAAAATCTTTCATCCACAATCGGTCAATGATGAGGGGATTTTCTGGTTAGGAATTATTGCGATTACTATCAATGTGCTAGCGAGTCTCGTCATTCGCAAAGGACAAACCAAGAACGAATCCATTCTCAGCCTGCACTTTCTGGAAGATACCTTGGGTTGGGTGGCTGTCATCTTGATGGCCATTGTTCTTCGATTTACCGATTGGTATATCTTGGATCCGCTCTTGTCTATTGCTATTTCCTTCTTTGTTCTGTCAAAAGCCCTTCCACGTTTTTGGAGCACGCTCAAGATATTCCTCGATGCAGTGCCAGAAGGAGTAGATATCCAGAAGATCAAGACGGATTTAGCAGAATTGGATCATGTCGCTAGTATCAATCAGCTTAATCTCTGGACTATGGATGGTTTGGAAAAAAATGCCATTGTCCATGTTTGTTTAAAAGAGATGGAGCATATGGAAACTTGTAAAGAATCTATTCGAATTTTCCTCAAAGATTGTGGCTTTCAAAATATTACCATTGAAGTTGATGTTGATCTAGAAAGTCACCAAGCACATAAGCGAAAGGTGTGAGTTGGAGCGGAATCATAGAGATTATTAGAGAAACAGCCTTGCTAGCGGTCGTTTTGTAATTCTAATCATTCTTTGTACTCTCTCTCAGAGTCAGTCTGGTTCCCAGCATGGTTAGACTAGGGATTTTCCGACCGTGGAGTACTTCCTTGTTAAGAATATCCATACCTGCTCTGCCCATTTCTTCGGTATAGACGGTGATGCTGGAGAGGGGAGGATAGACTTGCTTGGTCAGACTAGTGTCGTTAAAGGAAATGAGGCTGACGCGGTCTGGTAGGCTGATTCCAGCTTCTTGGAGCGCACGGAGGGCACCGATGGCTAAACTATCGCTAGCTGCGAAAAAGGCTGGTGGGAGTTGGTCTCCTAAGTTCTGAATAGCCTCCTTCATTAAGTCATAGCCAGACTGGGCAGTAAAGCTTCCTTGAAAGACCAGTTCATCATGATAGATTCCTTTTGTTTGACTGTAGTTTCTGAAATTTTCCAGCCGCTTATCCTCAATGATTTCTTCTTGGTCTGTTGTTTCCTCAAGCCCTGTTAGAATCCCGATACGGTCCATCCCTTGACTGAGGAAATAATCGACAACCTGTTTCATGGCAGTGTAAAAGTCCGTGATAATGCAGGTATGTCCTAGTGAAAGAGTATCACTGTCTAGAAAGACAAGAGGCTTTTGGTATACTTCAAAGGCAGAGATCTGAGCTCGACTAAACTTTCCGATGCAGAGAATCCCAATCACTTCCTCGCTCAGTGTAAAAGGATGGTCATTAAAATAGCGTAAAATATCATAGTCCAGTTCTTGGGCTCTTTTTTCTATGCCTAGGCGAATCTGGTAGTAGTAGAGATCGTCTAGCTCCCCTTGTTCGCTGACCCATTGGATAATGGCAATCTTTTGCTTGGGCTTGTGGGACTCGCCTGTCTTGAGGTGCTTGGTGTAGCCCAGCTCTTCAGCAACAGTTAAAATACGGTGTCTGGTTTCTTCTGTAACAGATAGACTCTGGTCGCGATTGAGGACACGGGATACGGTCGCGATAGAGACAGAGGCTAGCTGTGCAATGTCTTTTAAGGTAGCCATAAATCCTCCTTGATTAGATTAGTATATCATATTTTTCTGCTTTTTACCGATAGTTTAGTAAAATTTTAGTAAAAAGGATTGACCTTGGAAAATCCCTTGGATACAATAGAAGAAAACGATTACACGTTAAGGTGACTTAACGGACAGTAAAAGGAGAAATCATATGACACAACATCTTACTGCTGAAGCTCTTTGTAAAGACTTTCTTGCTGTTTTTGGTCACGAAGCAGACCAAACTTTCTTTTCACCAGGCCGTATCAATTTGATTGGTGAGCACACAGACTATAATGGTGGACATGTATTTCCAGCAGCCATTTCCTTGGGAACTTACGGTGCAGCTCGTAAGCGTGATGATCAAGTCTTGCGTTTCTACTCAGCTAACTTTGAGGACAAGGGCATTATCGAAGTGCCTCTCGCTGATCTCAAGTTTGAAAAAGAGCACAACTGGACCAACTATCCAAAAGGGGTCCTTCATTTTTTGCAAGAAGCTGGGCACGTGATTGACAAAGGTTTTGATTTTTATGTTTATGGGAATATCCCAAATGGTGCTGGTTTGTCTTCTTCAGCATCCTTGGAACTTTTGACAGGGGTCGTGGCAGAGCATCTCTTTGATTTAAAATTAGAGCGTCTCGATTTGGTTAAAATTGGAAAACAAACAGAAAATAACTTTATCGGAGTCAACTCTGGCATTATGGACCAATTTGCTATCGGTATGGGGGCTGACCAACGTGCTATTTACTTAGATACTAACACTTTAGAGTATGATTTGGTACCACTTGATTTGAAGGACAATGTCGTTGTTATCATGAACACTAACAAACGCCGTGAATTGGCGGATTCTAAATATAATGAACGTCGTGCTGAGTGTGAAAAAGCAGTGGAAGAATTGCAAGTTGCCTTGGATATTAAGACCCTAGGTGAATTAGACGAGTGGGCCTTTGATCAATATAGCTACCTGATGAAAGATGAAAATCGTTTGAAACGTGCTCGCCATGCTGTGCTTGAAAACCAACGTACCCTCAAAGCTCAAGCAGCCCTTCAAGCAGGAGATTTGGAAACATTTGGTCGCTTGATGAATGCATCACACGTTTCTCTAGAACATGACTATGAAGTAACTGGCTTGGAATTGGATACTCTTGTTCACACAGCTTGGGCACAAGAGGGTGTTCTCGGTGCTCGTATGACAGGGGCAGGTTTTGGCGGATGTGCCATTGCCTTGGTGCAAAAAGATGCTGTTGATGCCTTTAAGGAAGCTGTTGGCAAACACTACGAGGAAGTAGTTGGATACGCTCCAAGCTTCTATATCGCTGAAGTTGCAGGTGGCACTCGCGTCCTTGACTAGTCAAAAGGAGGCTCTATAGTGACCTTAGTAGATAAATTTGTAACACATGTCATTTCTGAAAGTTCATTTGAGGAAATGGATCGAATCTACCTGACCAATCGTGTCTTGGCACGAGTGGGAGATGGTGTTTTGGAAGTTGAGACCAATCTGGATAAATTGATTGACCTCAAGGACCAGCTGGTTGAGGAAGCCGTTCGATTAGAGACGATTGAGGATAGTCAGACTGCGCGTGAAATCCTTGGTGCTGAATTGATGGACTTAGTGACCCCTTGTCCCAGTCAGGTCAATCGTGGCTTTTGGGCAACCTACGCCCAATCTCCTGAGCAAGCGATAGAGGATTTTTACCAACTCAGTCAGAAGAATGACTACATCAAACTCAAGGCCATTGCTAAAAATATCGCTTATCGTGTTCCGTCTGATTACGGTGAACTTGAAATTACCATCAATCTCTCTAAGCCTGAAAAGGATCCCAAAGATATTGCGGCTGCCAAGTTGATGCAAGCTAGTAATTATCCTCAGTGTCAGCTTTGTCTAGAGAATGAGGGCTACCATGGTCGAGTCAACCACCCAGCCCGTAGCAACCACCGTATTATCCGTTTTGAAATGGCTGGTCAGGAGTGGGGCTTCCAGTATTCGCCCTATGCTTACTTTAATGAGCATTGTATTTTCTTAGATGGGCAACATCGCCCTATGGCTATTAGTCGAAAAAGTTTTGAGCGTTTGTTGGCTATCGTAGAGCAGTTTCCAGGATATTTTGCAGGCTCTAATGCCGACCTGCCGATTGTGGGGGGCTCTATTCTAACTCATGATCATTATCAGGGAGGACGTCATGTATTTCCTATGGAATTGGCTCCTCTGCAAAAGACTTTCTCTTTTACTGGTTTTGAGCAGGTCAAGGCTGGGATTGTCAAGTGGCCCATGTCTGTTCTACGCTTGATTTCGGATTCCAAAGAAGATTTGATCAATTTGGCTGACAAGATTTTGCAGGAATGGCGGCAATATTCAGATCCAAGTGTGCAGGTCTTGGCAGAAAGTAATGGAACACCACACCATACCATCACACCTATAGCGCGTAAGAGCAATGGCCAGTTTGAGTTGGACTTGGTCTTGCGGGACAATCAGACTTCAGCAGAACATCCTGATGGCATCTATCATCCCCACAAGGATGTCCAACATATCAAGAAGGAAAATATCGGCTTGATTGAGGTCATGGGCTTGGCTATCTTACCACCTCGTTTGAAAGCAGAAGTGGAGCAAGTCGCTAGCTATCTTGTAGGAGAAGCTGTCTCAGTTGTCGATTATCATCAGGAATGGGCAGACCAACTTAGAGCCCAATATCCAGACATAACACATAAAGAAAAAGCTCTTGAAATCGTCAAGGACTCTGTTGGTGCTATCTTTGCGCGTGTACTTGAGGATGCAGGAGTCTACAAGCAGACGGAACAAGGGCAGACAGCCTTTATGCGCTTTGTGGAAAAGGTCGGAATTTTACCAGACTAGGAGCTTTCTCCTTGCACAGTCCTATAAAAAGTAGTATCATAGTGTCGTTTGAAATATCAGGAGGAAACGATGAAAGACTTTCATTTTGACGCTATATCTGCCTTTGAAAATTACGAAATTGAACAAATGAGAGATGGTCACGTTGTGGTGACGACAAAAGTAGTGGACTCGTCGCTCAACTACTATGGCAATGCCCATGGTGGCTATCTCTTTACCCTTTGCGACCAGATCAGCGGTTTGGTGGTCATATCTTTGGGGCTTGATGGAGTGACACTCCAATCCTCTATCAACTACCTTAAAGCAGGAAAACTCGACGACGTGTTGACCATTAAAGGAGAATGTGTCCATCAAGGTCGCACAACTTGTGTAGTGGATGTCGATATTACCAATCAAGAAGGCAGAAATGTCTGTAAAGCAACCTTTACCATGTTTGTCACAGGTCAGCGGTCAGAAGATAGACAGGTGAGGATATAACACAAAAAGAGGCTCACACCTCTTTTTCTTATTTCTTTTTATGATTTAATACTGCATTGAGGACAATGGCGAGTAGGCTGGCTACGACGATTCCGTTTGAGAAGAACATTTGGAAGGCTGTCGGCATGCTGATAAAGAGATTACTGTTATTGAGTCCGACACCTGCAGCGATTGAAACTGCTGCGATAAGGAAGTTGTGTTCATTGTTAGCAAAGTCAACACGAGCGAGAATTTGCATCCCTTGAATGGATACAAAACCAAACATTACCAGCATGGCACCACCGAGGACAGGGCTCGGAATGATTTGGGCAAGGGCACCAAACTTAGGAAGGAGTCCAAGGAGAACGAGGAAACCAGCTGCGTAGTAGATTGGCAGGCGAGTCTTGATACCTGATAATTTAACCAAACCAACGTTTTGTGAAAATCCTGTGTAAGGGAAGGTGTTAAAGATTCCTCCGAGAAGTACGGCCAAACCTTCTGCGCGGTAACCGTTGCGCAGGCGTGTGCTGTCGATTGGATCTTTTGTGATATCAGACAAGGCTAGATAAACACCAGTCGATTCAACCATAGACACCGTTGCGATGATACACATCATGACAATAGATGAGATTTCAAAGGTTGGCATTCCAAAGTAGAGTGGAGTTGGGACATGGACAAGTGGTGCTGCCGCAACAGGAGAAAAATCAACCAAGCCCATGCTAGCAGCAATGGCAGTTCCAACAACCAGACCAATCAAAATAGAGATAGACTTGATAAATCCTTTGGTAAAGATGTTGATCAAGAGGATAATCAGAACAGTGATAGCTGCAAGCAAGAGACTTTGACCAGTTGGTTCTGGAACGTTATTTCCCATATTTCCAATAGCGACAGGAATCAAGGTTAAACCAATCGTGGTAATAACAGATCCTGTTACGATAGATGGGAAGAGATTGGCTACTTTTGAGAAGATGCCTGAAACAAGAACTACGTAAATCCCTGATGCGATAAGGGCACCAAACATAGCGCCACTTCCATGGCTTTGCCCAATCATAATCAAGGGAGCAACGGATTGGAAGGCTACTCCTAGAACGACTGGGAGTCCAATACCAAAATATTTGTTGAGTTGGAGTTGGAGGAAGGTTGCCACACCACACATGAAGATATCTGTGGAAATCAAGTAGGTCAACTGCTCAACTGAATAGCCAAGAGCTGTCGCAATCATGATGGGAACCAGGATGGATCCTGAGTACATGGCTAGTAAGTGCTGCAAGCCAAGAACGGCTGCTTGTGAATGTTTTTCTTGAGTTTGCATTAGAGATCTGCCTCCTTAAATACGACTTGACCATTTTCAAACCGATCCAAACGAGCGAGTGATAGAACAGGGTAGCCTGCTTTTTCAAGCAAATCACGGCCATCTTGGAAGGATTTTTCAATCACAATACCGATAGCTTCGACTGTGGCACCAGCTTGTTCGATGATTTGAATCAAGCCTTTGGCAGCTTGGCCATTAGCAAGGAAATCGTCGATAATCAAGACCTTGTCCTCTGGTGAGAGGAATTTTCCAGCGATAGAAACGGTGCTGGTTACCTGCTTGGTAAAGGAGTAGACTTCTGCAGTTAAGATACCTTCGTTCATAGTGATGTTTTTAGCTTTTTTAGCGAAAATCATGGGAACGTTTAAGGCTTCAGCTGTAAAAATGGCTGGGGCAATCCCCGACGCTTCAATGGTCACGACCTTGGTAATACCAGCAGAAGCAAATTTTTCCGCAAAAACCTTACCAATCTCTCGCATCAAGCTAAAGTCAACTTGGTGGGTTAAAAAGGAATCCACCTTGAGGATATTATCACCCAAGATATGCCCATCCTTGAGGATGCGCTCTTCTAATAATTTCATAAGACCTCCTAAAGTCTAACAGCAAATCCATTTGCTTGTTTATAGTTTCTAGCAAGAAATAGAAAAAGGACTTACTTAATCTCTAAGTAAGTCCCCAAAATAGGCATGGCAAAAAGGACCATACCTCAAGCTGACTTACTTATTGTTAGGTGTTCCGGCACCTTGTAGAAACGTCGTGCCAATTCACGACATAAACAAGTAAAACGATATTCAATTTAAAATAGGCTTGAGCTAATGTTTTTATTTTACACTAAATAACTTTAGAAATCAAATGTTTTGTTAGTATTTCGGTTTAAAAAACGAACAAATATAATAAAAATGGGCAAAAAATAACTTATTGACTAACATTTAGAAGGTTTTTCCATCATAAAAGGGCATATTATTAGGTTTTTAAACACCTGACAATATGCCTCTTTCTAACTTTAAAGACTTTTTCCCAATCTTTATTATTCTACTCGCTAAATCTTAAAAAATAGCCATCTGGATCCAAAACTGCAAATTCATGTGGATAGATATAGTGATCCTCAACACGAAACTTTCTTTTGGTTAAGGGACGATAAATAGGATAGTTTGCCTCCATCACTTTTTGATAGAGTTTTGGAACATCCTCTATGCCAAAGGAAATATTGACACCGCACCCGAAAGGATAGGTCAGCTGAGCTAATTCTTCTGCGTCGCCTTCTTCTAACATGAGTTGGCAGTCTTCAAGGGAGAGGAAGAGAAATTTTTCCTCGGGGCGTTCGTATTCGACAGAGAAGCCCAGCAAGTCGCAGTAGAAGGAACGAGACTGTTCGATATCCGATACCACAAATTCGGGGATGACAGCTTGATAGTCCATTAGCTTTCCCCTTAAAGTTCAATTTCCAAGACAATCGGTGTATGGTCTTGGCGAGCTCCTGAGTCAATCATGTCAGACTTGGTCACCTTGTCAGCGATGCGGTTACTTGTGAGCCAGTAGTCGATTCTCCAGCCTGTATTGTTGATTTTTGAAGTCTTGCTGCGTTGTGCCCACCAAGTGTAACGTTCAGGGACATCGCCGTGAATATGACGGAAGGTGTCTGTAAATCCAGTTGCCAAGAGGTTGGTAAATCCAGCACGTTCCTCGTCTGTAAACCCTGGTGAACGGCGGTTGCTGGCAGGGTTAGCAAGGTCGATTTCATTGTGGGCTACGTTGTAGTCACCAGTTGCAAGGACTGGTTTTTCTTTGTCTAGTTCAGCCAAGTATTCCGCATATTTGACATCCCAGACTTGACGTTCTTCCAAGCGTTTGAGGCCATCACCAGCGTTTGGAGTGTAAACTTGGGTCACGAAAAATTTATCAAATTCTAGAGTGATGATACGACCTTCCAAGTCCATGGTAGAAGGGGCACCGATTTCTGGGAAAGTGACAGTGGGCGTAAGTTCTTTCTTATAGAGGAACATGGTTCCAGCATAGCCTTTACGGGCAGGTTCTTGAGAAGAGCGCCACGTGTTTACGTAGCCTGGGAAGAGTTCTTCTAAAATTTCCAAGTGTTTCTTTGTAGGCCCCTTGGAAGAAAGCTTGGTTTCTTGGATAGCGATGATATCAGCATTTTCAGCGACCAAAGTTTGTAAGACTTCTTGGGACAATTTGGCACGAGCTGAGTCACTAGTTAGGGCAGCGTTTAGGGAATCAATATTCCATGAGATAAGTTTCATAAAGTTACCTTTTTCATTCAGATTATAGATTTTATTATACCAAAAAAAGGTCCATTTCCCCAACGTATGGCTTGAAAAATCACTCTCTTTCGTTTATAATTAAGAATGATTTTATGAAAGGGAGTGAAAATAAATGAAATTTTACTCATATGACTATGTACTTAGCCAAATCAGTCAGCAAAATGGAATCATGATTGGCTTTGGGATTGTGCTCCTAGCTATCACAGGATTTTTTGCTTTTAAAGCCTATCGAGATAAAAAGGGGACTAAGTTTCGGGAATTGGTCATGATTTTGGCCTTGACCTTGGTGGCCATGCTTTTGGTGACAATCTCAAAATACCAGACCAATCAAGCCTCTAACAACCAATTTCAAACTTCCCTTCATTTCATAGAGGTTGTTTCCAAAGACTTGGGAGTGGATAAATCAGAAGTTTATGTCAATACTTCTGCAGCCACTGATGGAGCACTTATCAAGGTAGGTTCAAATTTCTATCGTGCCATGAACGGGAGCCAACCAGACAAGTATCTTTTAGAGAAATTAGAATTGCATCAAACAGACGCTATTGAATTGGTGGAGGTAAACAAATGACACTCAATTATATGGAAATTTTAATCAAACTGGCCTTGGGTCTTTTCTCTCTTGTTTTTGTTATTAATGTGACAGGAAAGGGGAATCTAGCACCTAACTCTGCTACAGACCAAATTCAGAACTATGTTCTTGGTGGTATCATCGGTGGGGTGATTTACAATAGTTCAATCAGCATTCTGCAGTACGCAGTGATTTTGATGATGTGGACGATTTTGGTCTTGACCCTCAAGTGGCTCAATAACAATGTTCGTTTTGTCAAACGCTTGATTGATGGAAAACCAACTCTCCTTATCAAAAATGGGCAGATTGACCCAGAAGCCTGTCGTTCAGTTGGTTTGTCTGCAGCAGAAGTTGCTCTCAAACTTCGTAGCCAAGGGATTTTCCAGATGAAACAGGTCAAATGCGCTGTGCAGGAGCAAAATGGCCAACTCATCGTGGTCCAAATGGGGGATGAAAATCCTAAGTATCCAGTTGTGACTGACGGTGTGATCCAAGTCGATGTTTTGGAATCGATTGGCCGTAGCGAAGAATGGCTGCTTGATAACCTCAGCAAACAAGGGCATGACAATGTAGCCAATATCTTTATCGCTGAGTATGACAAGGGTGCCGTCACAGTTGTAACCTATGAATAAGAAAAACCTGGGGTCTTGGCCTCAGGTTTCTATTTGCAATCAGAAAGGGATTTTATGTCCATTATTCAAAAACTTTGGTGGTTTTTCAAGTTAGAAAAACGCCGTTATCTAGTCGGAATCGTGGCCCTGATCTTGGTTTCC
This sequence comes from Streptococcus mitis, assembly GCA_001914195.1. Taxonomy (GTDB): domain Bacteria; phylum Bacillota; class Bacilli; order Lactobacillales; family Streptococcaceae; genus Streptococcus; species Streptococcus mitis_F. The sequence continues at coordinate 17,016 of MKYF01000009.1, forward strand.
GTACTCAATCTCATTCCACCTATGGTTATGGGGCGGGTTATTGATGCTATTACATCGGGGCAATTAACCCAGCAGGACCTCCTTCTTGACCTATTTTACTTGCTTCTTGCAGCCTTTGGGATGTACTATCTGCGCTATGTTTGGCGTATGTATATCCTTGGGACTTCTTATCGTCTGGGACAGATTATGCGGTCTCGCTTGTTTGAGCATTTCACAAAAATGCCTCCAGCCTTTTATCAGACCTATCGTACAGGGGACCTGATGGCACACGCTACAAATGATATCAATGCCTTGACGCGTCTCGCAGGGGGTGGTGTTATGTCTGCGGTGGATGCCTCGATCACGGCTTTGGTGACTTTGCTGACCATGCTTTTTAGTATTTCATGGCAAATGACCCTAGTTGCCATTTTACCCTTACCTTTCATGGCTTATGCGACCAGTCGTTTAGGTAGAAAGACACATAAGGCCTTTGGTGAATCGCAGGCTGCCTTTTCTGAACTCAATAACAAGGTACAAGAGTCCGTATCAGGTATCAAAGTGACCAAGTCTTTCGGTTATCAGGCGGACGAGCTCAAGTCCTTTCAGGCAGTCAATGAATTAACCTTCCAAAAGAACCTCCAAACCATGAAATACGATAGTCTCTTTGATCCCATGGTTCTCTTGTTTGTTGGTTCATCCTATGTTTTAACGCTCTTGGTCGGCTCCTTGATGGTTCAGAAAGGGCAAATCACCGTTGGAAATCTGGTTACCTTTATCAGCTATTTGGATATGTTGGTCTGGCCTCTTATGGCCATTGGTTTCCTCTTTAATATCACTCAGCGAGGGAAGGTTTCTTACCAACGGATTGAGGATCTTTTGTCTCAGGAATCACCTGTAAAAGACCCTGAATTTCCTCTGGATAGTATTGAAAATGGACGTTTGGAATACGCCATTGACAGCTTTGCCTTTGAAAATGAGGAGACACTGACGGATATTCACTTTAGTCTGGAAAAAGGGCAAACCCTAGGCTTGGTCGGGCAGACAGGTTCTGGTAAAACGTCCTTGATTAAGCTCCTCTTGCGTGAATACGATGTGGATAAGGGAGCTATTTATCTGAATGGCCACGATATTCGTGACTATCGTCTGACAGATCTTCGTAGTCTTATGGGCTATGTCCCTCAGGATCAGTTTCTTTTTGCGACTTCAATCTTAGACAATATTCGCTTTGGGAATCCTGATTTACCACTTTCAGCTGTCGAGGAAGCTACTAAGCTAGCCCAAGTTTACCAAGATATTGTAGACATGCCTCAGGGATTTGATACGTTGATTGGTGAAAAGGGAGTCAGTCTTTCTGGAGGGCAAAAGCAGCGTCTGGCCATGAGTCGAGCTATGATTTTAGACCCTGATATCTTGATTTTGGATGATTCTTTGTCAGCCGTGGATGCCAAGACAGAGTATGCGATTATCGACAACCTTAAGGAGACGCGAAAGGACAAAACAACCATTATCACTGCCCATCGCCTCAGTGCAGTTGTCCATGCAGATCTAATCTTGGTTCTGCAAAATGGTCAAATTATCGAACGGGGTACGCACGAAGACTTGCTAGCTTTGGATGGCTGGTATGCCCAAACCTACCAGTCTCAGCAGCTGGAAATGAAGGGAGAAGAAGATGCAGAATAAGAAAGAACAATGGACTGTATTGAAGCGCTTGATGTCCTATCTCAAGCCTTACGGTCTCCTGACCTTTTTGGCACTCAGTTTTCTCCTAGCGACGACTGTCATTAAAAGTGTCATTCCCCTTGTGGCTTCCCACTTTATCGACCAGTATCTCAGTAATCTCAACCAACTCGCTGTAACCGTTTTGCTGGTCTACTATGGTCTTTATATCCTACAAACTCTGGTCCAGTATGTCGGCAATCTTCTCTTTGCGCGCGTGTCTTACAGTATTGTTAGGGATATTCGTAGCGATGCCTTTGCTAATATGGAAAAGCTGGGTATGTCTTATTTTGACAAGACGCCTGCAGGATCTATCGTCTCTCGTTTGACAAATGACACCGAGACTATTAGTGATATGTTTTCAGGGATTTTATCCAGCTTTATTTCAGCAGTTTTCATCTTTCTGACAACCCTTTATACCATGTTGGTGTTGGATTTTCGTTTGACAGCATTAGTCTTGCTCTTTCTCCCCTTGATTTTCCTTTTGGTCAGTCTCTATCGGAAAAAATCAGTGAAAATCATTGAGAAAACCAGAAGTCTCTTGTCAGATATCAATAGCAAGCTGGCTGAAAACATCGAGGGAATCAGAATAATCCAGGCCTTTAATCAAGAGAAACGCCTACAGTCAGAGTTTGATGAAATCAACCAAGAACACTTGGTCTATGCCAACCGTTCTGTAGCCTTGGATGCCCTCTTTTTGCGCCCTGCCATGAGTTTGCTGAAACTTCTAGGCTATGCTGTCTTGATGGCCTATTTTGGCTATCGTGGACTTTATCTGGGAATAACGGCAGGAACCATGTATGCCTTTATCCAGTACATCAATCGTCTCTTTGATCCCTTGATTGAAGTGACGCAAAACTTTTCAACCCTGCAAACGTCTATGGTTTCTGCAGGTCGTGTCTTTGCCTTGATTGACGAGAGGACCTATGAGCCTCATCAAAAAAATGGGCAGGCTAAAGTCAAAGAAGGCAATATCCGGTTTGAACATGTGTGCTTCTCATATGATGGCAAACATCCGATTCTGGATGACATTTCTTTCTCTGTTAATAAGGGTGAAACCATAGCTTTTGTAGGGCATACAGGTTCTGGGAAATCTTCGATTATCAATGTCCTCATGCGCTTTTATGAATTCCAGTCAGGGCGAGTTCTCTTGGATGATGTGGATATCAGGAACTACAGTCAGGAAGAGCTGAGAAAAAACATCGGTCTGGTCTTGCAGGATCCCTTCCTCTATCATGGGACCATTAAGTCCAATATCGCCATGTACCAAGAGATCAGTGATGACCAGGTCCAGGCTGCAGCAGCCTTCGTGGATGCAGATTCCTTTATTCAAGAACTTCCTCAGGGTTATGATTCCCCTGTTTCTGAGCGTGGTTCGAGCTTCTCTACTGGTCAGCGTCAGCTTCTTGCTTTTGCTAGAACAGTCGCCAGTCAGCCTAAAATTCTGATTTTGGATGAAGCGACAGCCAATATTGACTCTGAAACAGAAAGTCTGGTTCAAGCTTCTCTGGCTAAGATGAGACAGGGGCGAACAACCATTGCCATTGCTCACCGTCTTTCTACTATCCAAGACGCCAACTGTATCTACGTATTGGACAAGGGGCGCATTATCGAGAGTGGAACTCATGAGGAACTCTTGGACTTGGGAGGAACCTATCACAAGATGTATAGCTTGCAGGCAGGGGCAATGTCCTAATACTCTTTAGTATAAGAAGGAAATCCTTCAAATTACAGATTTCTTTCACCGCCTTTTACATTTTGTGGTATAATGAAAAATGTTGACAAATAGTATAATAAAAACAAAGGAGAAACAGCATGCTGAAATGGGAAGACTTGCCCGTGGAAATGAAATCAAGCGAGGTTGAGTCTTACTACCAGCTTGTCTCTAAAAGGAAGGGTTCGCTGATTTTCAAGCGTTGCTTGGACTGGGTTCTAGCCGTAGTCTTGCTGATTCTGACCTCTCCCATCTTTCTCATCTTGAGCATTTGGATCAAGTTGGATAGCAAGGGGCCAGTGATTTACAAGCAAGAGCGCGTGACCCAGTACAATAGACCTTTCAAGATTTGGAAGTTCCGTACCATGGTGACGGATGCGGACAAAAAAGGAAGTTTGGTGACTTCTGCTAACGATAGTCGCATTACCAAGGTTGGCAATTTCATCCGCCGTGTGCGTTTGGACGAACTGCCTCAGCTGGTCAATGTCCTTAAAGGCGAAATGTCCTTTGTTGGTACACGACCTGAAGTGCCACGCTACACAGAGCAGTATAGCCCTGAAATGATGGCAACCTTGCTTTTGCCAGCAGGGATTACCTCTCCAGCCAGCATTCACTACAAGGATGAGGACACTATCATCAGTCAAATGACCGAAAAAGGCCTGCCAGTTGACCAAGCCTATATAGAGCATGTTCTTCCTGAAAAGATGCGCTATAACCTCACTTACCTCCGAGAATTTAGTTTCCTTGGAGACATCAAAATTATGTTTCAAACCGTGTTTGAAGTGCTAAAATAAAGTAGTCATGAGAAAATGAGTACAGACAAAAGGAGCAAATCAATGCCAAATTACAATATTCCATTTTCACCACCCGATATTACGGAAGCAGAAATTGCTGAAGTAGCGGATACCCTGCGTTCTGGTTGGATCACAACAGGTCCTAAGACAAAAGAACTAGAGCGTCGCTTGTCTCAATACACACAGACGCCTAAGACTGTCTGCCTCAACTCTGCGACTGCCGCTCTTGAGTTGATTTTGCGTGTTTTGGAAGTGGGACCTGGTGATGAAGTCATCGTTCCAGCCATGACCTATACAGCTTCATGTAGTGTCATCACGCACGTAGGGGCGACCCCTGTCATGGTGGATATCCAAGCAGATACGTTTGAGATGGACTATGACCTGCTGGAGCAAGCTATCACTGAAAATACTAAGGTGATCATCCCAGTAGAGCTTGCGGGGATTGTTTGCGACTATGACCGTTTGTTCCAAGTCGTGGAGAAAAAACGTGACCTCTTTACCGCTTCAAGCAAGTGGCAACAGGCCTTTAACCGTATCGTGATTGTTTCTGATAGTGCCCATGCTTTGGGATCAACTTATAAAGGGCAACCTGCTGGTTCTATCGCTGACTTTACTTCCTTCTCATTCCATGCCGTTAAGAACTTTACAACTGCTGAGGGAGGAAGTGCGACTTGGAAAGCCAATCCAGCGATTGATGACGAAGAAATGTACAAGGAATTCCAAATTCTTTCCCTTCACGGACAAACTAAGGATGCCCTTGCTAAGATGCAACTGGGCTCATGGGAATACGATATCGTTACACCAGCCTACAAGTGCAACATGACTGATATCATGGCTTCACTTGGTTTGGTACAATTGGACCGCTATCCGAGTTTGTTGCAACGTCGTAAGGACATCGTGGACCGCTATGATCGTGGTTTTGCAGGTTCTCGCATCCATCCTTTGGCACACAAGACTGAAACTGTCGAATCTTCATGCCACCTCTACATCACCCATGTAGAAGGAGCGAGTTTAGAAGAACGCAATCTTATCATCCAAGAATTAGCAAAAGCAGGAATTGCAAGTAACGTACACTACAAACCTCTTCCGCTCTTGACAGCCTATAAGAATCTTGGCTTTGACATGGCGAATTATCCCAAGGCCTATGCCTTCTTTGAAAATGAAATTACGCTCCCTCTTCACACTAAATTAAGCGATGAAGAAGTGGACTATATCATTGAGACTTTCAAAACAGTTTCTGAAAAAGTGCTAACTTCATCAAAAAAATTGTAAAAAAGTCTTGACAAAGAAAAAACAAAGTATTAAAATAAGTTCAACAAATCAGAAAAGTAACTATTTTTGATCTTCAGGGAGCCTGTGGTGATTGTGAACAGGTGGTTGGAAGTAGTGAAAGTGGGCTGATTTTAAAAATGAATTTGAAACAATGAAAATTCGGTGCGCACACCTTACAGTGCAACTTGTTGTTAGACAAGGCAGAGATGTAAAGGGGATAGTCCCTTTATAATTGAGGTGGCACCGCGTTACCAACGCCCTCACATGGAAGTATATTCTGTGTGTGGGCTTTTTTCATATCTTGAAATCAATACTGAAAGAGGAAAATTTTATGACAACTAAAGGTTATTTTGGACAATTTGGTGGAAGTTTTGTACCAGAGCCGATTCAGGCTTTGTTGGACGAGTTGGAAGTGACATTTGACAAGTACAAGGATGATCCAGAATTTTTAGCAGAATTTCGCCATTACTTAAAGGATTATTCAGGTCGCGAAACACCGCTCTATTTTGCGGAAAGTTTGACAGAGCACTTAGGTGGCGCTAAGATTTATCTCAAGCGTGAAGACCTTAACCACCTTGGTTCTCACAAGCTCAACAACGTTTTAGGACAAATTCTTTTGGCTAAACGCATGGGCAAAAAACGAGTGATTGCGGAAACAGGAGCTGGTCAGCACGGTGTTGCGACAGCAGCGGCTGCAGCTAAGTTTGGTATGGCTTGTGATGTCTACATGGGGGCAGAAGATGTGGAACGCCAACGTCTCAATGTTTTCCGTATGGAGATGATGGGAGCAACTGTTCATGTAGTTGAAACAGGGACACGAACTCTTAAGGATGCGGTTGATGCAGCCTTTGGAGCATGGATGAATGATTTGGAAGCCTTCTATGTTTTGGGATCTGCTGTGGGTCCTCACCCATATCCAACCATTGTTCATGAGTTCCAAAAGGTCATCAGTGAAGAATCTCGCTGTCAAATCTTAGAAAAAGAAGGCCGTTTACCAGACTACGTTATTGCCTGTGTAGGTGGTGGCTCTAATGCCATCGGTGCTTTTTCACAGTATGTGGCTGATGAAGAAGTCAAATTGGTTGGGGTTGAAGCTGCTGGTCACGGACTTGACACAGACAAGCACGCAGCTACTATGACAAAAGGTAGTATCGGAATTGTCGACGGCATGAAGACTTATGCAGTCTTTAAGGAAGATGGAGAGCTAGCTCCAGTTTACTCTATCTCAGCTGGATTGGACTATCCAGGGGTTGGCCCAGAACATGCCTACTTTAAAGATTCAGGTCGCGTGGAATATGTGGCTGCGACGGATGAAGAAGCTGTTCAGGCTCTCCTCCTTCTCAGCAAGACTGAAGGAATTATCCCAGCGATTGAAAGTTCGCATGCCATCGCAGAAGCAGTTAAACGTGCACCGAAACTAAGTAAAGACGACATTATCATCATCAATGTCTCTGGTCGTGGAGACAAGGATGTAGCTGCAATTGCGGACTACCTAGAAGCTAAAAAATAATAGATGGAAAAATTACAGTCTTTTCTCTCACAGAGAGCTTGTGGTTGCTGGAAACAAGCAGAGAAAGCTGTAAGGTTGGGTCCATCTGAAACGAGAGAAGAAAACATAATTCTCAAGGGAGTGCCCTTTATCGCACAACCTGTTACAGGAGGTTTCTGAGACAGGAATGAGAGATAGGAGAAATCCTATAATTGAGGTGGCACCGCGAATTTCGTCCTCACGCAAGTTATTTTGCGTGGGGATTTTTATATATTTACCGCAGATATTGCGATTAATTTTTTAAATATTTTCAATAAATAGGTCGTTATAGAATATTTACGAACGAAGTGAGTTTCTAAAAGATGGTTCCCGCCATAGTGGTATCCTAGAGAAGCAAAGATGCTTCTCTAGGACGGAATTTTTGAGAGTAAAATAGTTCGGGGAACTATTTTAGCCTGAGCCTAGAAATGAATGAGCGAGGAGCTCAAAAATTAGGTCTTTCATTTCATGGTTTTCTAAAATCATCCACTGGATAATTTTACCTCCCGTCCGCACTATTTAAGGGAAATAGAAAAAAGATAAAAAATTAAAAATAAGGAACTGAAAGGGAAATACAATGGAACGAATCATTCATGGAGATGTCTTATCACCAATCTTGGCTTATATGCGCCTAAAGGGGCAACACAAGGTTATCTTAGAAAGTATTCCGAGAGACAAGGAAACAGCTCGTTTTTCTATCTTAGCCTATAATCCTGTTTTTGAGATTAAGTTTGAAAATGGAGTCCTTTATCAAAATGGGAAAGTGATTGATCAGGATCCCTTGGATTTCCTTTATGAAGTGACTCATAAGAGCCAGCACCATTCAGACCTCCCTTTTGGTGGTGGGGCAATTGGTTTTGTTGGTTACGATATGATTTCGCTTTATGAAGAAATTGGTCAAATTCCTGAAGATACAATTGGAACGCCAGACATGCATTTCTTCGTTTATGAGAGTTACATTGTTTTTGACCACAAGAAGGAAAAAATCCATGTCATCGAGGATGCTCTCTATAGTGAGCGTAGTCAAGAAGACTTGGAAGAAGCCTTGAACCAAGTGCTTGAGGAATTACGCATTCCTGCTCCAAATGAATTTGAAGACTTGGATCTATCTCCGTTAGACTTCAAACCGCATATTGCTCCTCAGAAGTTTGAGGAAATGGTGGAAACAGCTCGTGACTTGATTCGTAATGGCGATATGTTCCAATGTGTACTTAGTCAACGCTTCTCAGCAGAAGTGACTGGAAATCCATTTGACTTCTACAGAAATCTCCGCGTGACTAATCCTTCTAATTACCTTTATTTCTATGATTTTGGGGATTATCAAATCATCGGTGCCAGTCCTGAAAGTTTGGTTTCTGTCAAAAATGGCATCGTGACAACCAATCCGATTGCAGGGACACGACCAAGAGGAGCTACGGATGAAGAAGACAAGGCTTTGGCGACAGACCTGCTTTCTGATGAGAAGGAAACAGCAGAACATCGGATGTTAGTAGACTTGGGTCGTAATGATATTGGCCGCATCTCTGAAACGGCTAGTGTCCAAGTCACCAAGTATATGGAAGTGGAGCTCTTCCGTTATGTTATGCATTTGACCAGTGTGGTCAAGGGGCGTTTGCTTCCAGAACTCACTGCTATGGATGCCTTGAAAGCAACACTTCCTGCTGGAACTGTTTCTGGAGCACCAAAAATTCGCGCGATGAGACGCATCTATGAACTGGAAACAGAAAAACGGGGCGTATACGCAGGAGCAATCGGCTACTTGTCTGCGACGGGTGATATGGATTTCGCCATTGCCATCCGAACCATGATTCTCAAAAATCAAACAGCCTATGTGCAGGCTGGGGCAGGGATTGTCTACGATTCTATCGCCCAAAACGAATACCAAGAAACCATTAACAAGGCTAAATCTATGACTAGAATTGGAGAACTAAGACCATGATTTTATTGATTGATAACTATGATTCTTTTACCTATAACTTGGCCCAATACATTGGGAATTTTGCAGAAGTTCAGGTCTTGAGAAATGATGATCCCAAGCTGTATGAAGAAGCTGAAAAAGCAGATGGTCTGGTCTTTTCTCCTGGTCCTGGTTGGCCAGTTGATGCTGGTAAGATGGAAGACATGATTCGTGATTTTTCTGGCAAGAAGCCGATTCTTGGAATTTGTTTGGGCCACCAAGCCATTGCAGAAGTCTTTGGTGGTAAGTTAGGTTTGGCTCCAAAAGTCATGCATGGGAAACAGAGTAATATCAGCTTTGAAGCGCCATCTGTTTTGTATCAAGGTATCGAGGATGGCCGTGCGGTCATGCGTTACCACAGTATTTTAATTGAAGAAATGCCAGAAGACTTTGAAGTGACAGCTCGTTCGACTGATGATCAAGCTATCATGGGGATTCAACACAAAAACCTACCAATTTATGGTTTCCAGTACCATCCAGAAAGTATCGGAACGCCAGACGGCTTGTCTTCTATTCAGAATTTTATCGAGAAGGTTGTAAAGTGAGGAAACTAGGATGAAAGAGATTATTGAAAAACTAGCAAAATTTGAAAATTTATCAGGTGTGGAAATGACGGATGTCATTGAGCGTATCGTAACTGGGCGTGTAACGGAGGCGCAGATTGCTTCTCTCCTTTTGGCTCTTAAGATGAAGGGGGAAACACCTGAAGAACGCACAGCCATTGCCCAAGTCATGAGAGGGCATGCCCAACATATTCCAACTGAGATTCATGATGCCATGGACAACTGTGGTACAGGTGGGGATAAGTCTTTCAGTTTTAATATTTCCACAACTGCAGCCTTTGTCTTGGCTGGTGGCGGTGTTCACATGGCCAAGCATGGTAACCGCTCGATTTCTTCTAAATCTGGTTCTGCAGATGTCCTAGAAGCCTTGGGCATCAACCTAGACCTCAAACCAGCTGAACTAGGTAAGGTCTTTGATAAAACTGGCATCGTCTTTCTCTTTGCTAAAAATATGCACCCAGCCATGAAATACATCATGCCAGCTCGTTTGGAATTGGGAATTCCAACGATCATGAACTTGACTGGTCCACTGATTCATCCAATGGCTTTGGAAACACAGCTTCTTGGAATTAGCCGTCCAGAACTTCTAGAAAGTACAGCTCAGGTTTTGAAAAATATGGGTCGTAAACGTGCCATCGTGGTTGCTGGACCAGAAGGCTTGGATGAAGCCGGCTTGAACGGAACAACCAAGATTGCTCTTCTTGAAAATGGCGAAATCACCTTGTCAAGCTTTACTCCAGAGGATTTGGGGATGGAGCGCTACGCTATCGAAGATATCCGTGGAGGCAATGCTCAGGAAAATGCAGAAATTTTGCTTAGTGTTCTTCAAAACGAACCAAGTCCATTCTTGGAAACAACAGTTTTAAATGCGGGTCTTGGTTTCTATGCTAATGGTAAGGTAGCTAGTATCAAAGAAGGAGTTGCCTTGGCTCGTCAAGTGATTGCTAGTGGCAAGGCCCTTGAAAAACTCAGACTGTTACAGGAGTACCAAAAATGAGTCAGGAATTTTTAGCACGAATCTTAGAGCAGAAGGCGCGTGAGGTCGAGCATATGGAGCTGGAGGAAATCCAGCCCCTGCGCCAGACCTATCGCTTGGCTGAGTATCTAAAAAAACATCAGGACCGTTTACAGGTAATCGCTGAGGTCAAGAAAGCTAGCCCTAGTCTGGGAGATATCAATCTCGATGTGGATATTGTTCAACAGGCCCAGACTTATGAAGCGAACGGCGCAGTGATGATTTCGGTTTTGACAGATGAGCTTTTCTTTAAAGGGCATTTGGATTATCTACGGGAGATTTCCAGTCAGGTAGAGATTCCGACGCTCAACAAGGACTTTATTATCGATGAAAAGCAAATCATCCGCGCTCGCAATGCAGGTGCGACAGTCATCTTGCTCATTGTTGCAGCCTTGTCAGAAGAACGCCTCAAGGGACTTTACGACTATGCGACAGAGCTTGGTCTGGAAGTCTTGGTGGAGACTCACAATCTAGCTGAACTAGAAGTAGCCCACAGGCTTGGTGCTGAGATTATTGGGATCAATAACCGCAACTTGACCACCTTTGAGGTCGACTTGCAGACCAGTGTAGATTTGGCCCAGCACTTTGAAGAAGGTTGCTATTATATTTCTGAATCTGCTATTTTCACAGGGCAGGATGCAAAACGAGTAGCACCATACTTTAACGGAATTTTGGTTGGGACAGCTCTCATGCAGGCAGAAGATGTAGCCCAGAGAATCAAGGAGTTGCAAATTGACAAAGGTTAAAATTTGTGGACTATCGACCAAAGAAGCGGTGGAAACAGCCGTCTCGGCAGGAGCAGACTACATCGGTTTTGTCTTCGCACCTAGTAAAAGACAGGTGACTTTGGAAGAGGCTGCTGAGCTGGCAAAGCTCATTCCTGCAGATGTGAAAAAGGTTGGAGTATTTGTTTCACCAAGTCGGGCAGAATTGCTAGAAGCGATTGAAAAGGTTGGCTTGGACTTGGTTCAAGTTCACAGTCAGGTGGCAGATGATTTATTTGAGAATTTGCCTTGTGCCAGTATTCAGGCTGTGCAGGTAGATGGAGAGGGTCATGTGCCCAATTCTCAGGCAGATTATCTCCTCTTTGATGCCCCTGTGGCTGGGAGTGGCCAGACCTTTGACTGGGGTCAACTGGATACGACTGGATTAACTCAGCCCTTCTTTATTGCAGGTGGGCTTAAGGAAGACAATGTAGCAAAAGCAATTCAACACTTTACTCCATATGCAGTCGATGTATCAAGCGGAGTGGAGACAGATGGACAAAAAGATCAGGAAAAGATTAGAAGATTTATAGAGAGGGTAAAGAATGGCATATCAAGAACCAAATAAAGATGGATTTTACGGGAAATTCGGTGGACGTTTTGTCCCAGAAACATTGATGACAGCAGTTTTGGAGTTGGAGAAGGCTTATCGTGAAAGTCAGGCAGATCCAAGTTTCCAAGAGGAATTAAACCAACTCTTACGCCAGTATGTGGGGCGTGAAACTCCTCTTTACTACGCAAAAAACTTGACCAAGCATATTGGCGGAGCCAAGATTTATCTTAAACGTGAAGACCTTAACCATACAGGGGCCCACAAGATTAACAATGCCTTGGGACAAGTTTTGCTTGCCAAACGCATGGGCAAAAAGAAAATTATCGCTGAAACGGGTGCTGGTCAGCACGGTGTGGCAACTGCAACAGCTGCGGCCCTCTTTAACATGGAATGTACCATCTACATGGGTGAGGAAGATGTCAAACGCCAAGCCCTTAATGTTTTCCGCATGGAGCTTTTGGGAGCCAAGGTCGAGGCCGTGACAGATGGTTCGCGCGTGCTCAAGGACGCTGTCAATGCAGCCCTCCGTTCATGGGTAGCTAATATCGATGATACTCACTATATCCTTGGTTCTGCCTTGGGACCTCATCCTTTCCCAGAAATCGTTCGTGACTTCCAAAGTGTCATCGGTCGAGAGGCCAAACAACAGTATCGCGACTTGACAGGACAAGATCTGCCAGATGCTTTAGTAGCCTGTGTTGGCGGTGGTTCAAATGCCATCGGTCTCTTCCATCCATTTGTAGAAGATGAGTCTGTAGCTATGTATGGTGCTGAAGCGGCTGGACTTGGTGTAGACACAGAGCACCACGCAGCGACCTTGACCAAGGGACGTCCAGGTGTTCTCCACGGTTCTCTCATGGATGTTCTTCAAGACGCCCATGGGCAAATTCTTGAAGCCTTCTCTATCTCAGCAGGTTTGGACTATCCTGGTATCGGTCCAGAACATTCTCACTACCACGATATCAAGCGTGCCAGCTATGTTCCTGTGACAGATGAGGAAGCCTTGGAAGGATTCCAACTCTTGTCTCGTGTGGAAGGGATTATCCCAGCATTGGAATCGAGTCACGCCATTGCCTTTGCGGTAAAATTGGCTAAAGAACTTGGACCAGACAAGTCTATGATTGTCTGCCTATCCGGTCGTGGGGACAAGGATGTGGTTCAAGTCAAAGACCGCTTGGAAGCAGATGCAGCAAAGAAGGGAGAAGCTCATGCCTAAGACACTAACAGAAAAATTGAACGCTATCAAAGCAACTGGAAAAGGAATTTTCGTCCCCTATATTATGGCTGGAGACCATGAGAAAGGTTTGGATGGTCTCGCTGAAACAATCCACTTTTTAGAAGATTTAGGCGTTTCAGCTATTGAAGTGGGTATTCCCTTTTCAGACCCAGTTGCAGATGGGCCTGTTATCGAAGAAGCAGGCTTGCGCAGTCTAGCGCATGGGACTTCTACCCAGGCTTTGGTTGAAACCTTGAAAACCATTGAAACAGAGGTTCCGCTGGTCATCATGACCTACTTCAACCCCCTCTTTCAGTACGGTGTGGAGAACTTTGTCAAAGATTTGGCAGATACAGCGGTTAAGGGCTTGATTATTCCAGACCTGCCTCATGAACATGCTAATTTTGTAGAGCCATTTCTGGCAGACACAGACATGACCTTGATTCCCCTAGTTAGTTTGACAACAGGAATTGAACGCCAGAAAGAGTTGATTGATGGGGCAGAAGGATTCGTCTATGCGGTTGCTATCAATGGGGTGACAGGGAAATCAGGCAATTACCGTGCAGATTTGGACAAGCACTTGGCACAACTTCATCAAGTGGCCGACATCCCAGTCTTGACAGGTTTTGGCGTATCTAGTCAGGATGATGTGGAACGCTTCAATACGGTGTCCGATGGCGTTATCGTCGGTTCAAAAATCGTAAAAGCTCTCCACGAGGGAGAGCCGATTGAGGACTTTATCAAACAAGCAGTAGCTTACCAAAAATAATCACGCAAGCAGCGAGTAAGAGGAAAGGCACAAAAGGAAGTCTTTCCTTTTTCTTTTTCAGGAGAAAGGCTAGAATCCCCGTCGCAGAAGCAAACTGAATCAAGATGAGTAACTCCGTTGCGCTAAAGATGAGAGAACAAGAAGCTAAAAAGAGAAAATCCCCTGCGCCCATGCGGATATCGATAAAATGAGCCACAATTCCAAGAGCAAGGAAGAAAATCATGACCAGATTCCAGCCGGAGCAGACCATTAGGAGTAGATGAAAGACAATCCAGACCAGTAAGGGATATTCCTGATGGCGAAAGTCGTAGATGCCCAAGGTCAAACCAGCAGTGATTAGGATGACTTGACTCAAGGAAAGTAATTCCCAAGAGTAAAGCAGAAAGAGGAGTCCTAAGCCTAGTTCAAAGAGGGCATACCAGACAGGATAAGGAGCCTTGCAGTAGCGACAGCGAAAGCGATTGAAGACCTGCGAGAGAATCGGAATCAAATCTAAGGGACGCAAGGGAGTCTGACAGGAATCGCAGTGACTAGCAGGTTGGATAATGGATTGCTCTGGAAAACGGTCAATGACCAAACCAAGAAAGGAAGCGAGAATGCTCCCGACAAGAAAAAAATAAAAATCAATCATACTTATCTATTCGTAAAAAATGGGAGAAGTAGTATAATGGAGAAACATAAACAAGATGGTGAGGCAAAGATGATAATTCGTTTTGAAGAAAAGGTGAGCACAGAAAACGCTCAGCTCGTATGCAAATGGTCCAACTCTCTTGGCAAATCCTTTCAAGAACAATGGATGGGAACAATGATTCCTTTTCCCTTGACAATTCAAGTCTTGCAAGATTTGGAAGGAATCTTTTCAATCTTTGAAGGACAAGAGTTTGTGGGGCTTATCCAGAAAATCAGACTAGAAGAGAGAAATCTACATATCGGACGCTTTTTGATCAACCCCCAGAAACAGGGGCAGGGACTAGGTAGCCAGACTTTAAGGAAATTTGTTAGTTTAGCCTTTGAAAATGAAGACATAGATAGTGTTTCTTTAAATGTATTCGAGGCAAATCAAAGAGCTCAAAATCTTTACCAAAAAGAAGGATTTGAAATCGTTCAAATTGTTGAAACACCTATACGAAAATACATAATGAAAAAGAGTAGATAGAAAGTAAAAATCCTTGAAATCAATGTTGACTGCGATTATGAACCTGAATCAGCCCCTCAAAAGGGACTGTATATGAATGAACGTTACCAGTGTTTAAAAACTAAAGAATATCAGTCACTTTTATCTTCCAAGGGTAGACAAATTTTCGCTAAACGTAAGATTGATATGAAATCTGTCTTTGGGCAGATAAAGGTTTGCGTGGTTATAAGAGATGTCATCTGAGAGGTAAGCGTCAAGTGAGAATTGACATGGGATTCGTACTAACGGTCAACAACCTGCTGAAATATAATAAGAGAAAGAGGCAAAATTAAAAAGCTAGAGTTCCGCAATTGGAAATCTCTAGCTTTTTGTTTTCTGAGAATCATTTTGACTCAGACTCTTTTGACTAATGTTACTAAAAAGATAAAGTAACTTTTATCCTTATTTATTGTCGCCACTCAACATGTTTTTAACACCTTCGATAGCGCCTTCTACAGCGTCTTTGGCATCTTCAGCAACTTCTTTTACTTTAGAAACAACTTTTTCAGCTGCTCCTTCTTTTTCCATTTTTTCATCACCGATGACTTTCCCAACACCTTCTTTAATAGAACCTTTAGCTTGATTTAATTTTTCTTCTACTGACATGATAATTTCTCCTGTTATATTTATTTTATCTTAGTTTACACGAGTTTTTTCGTGAGATACTACACCAGTTGCTGCACCTTTAACAGCTTCTACACCTTCGCTAACTTTTTCTTGAACAGTTGAGAAACCAGATCCAAGACCAGATTTAGCTTTTTCGAATTGTTCTGAAGCGAATTCTCCTGTTGATTCAGCAACGTCAGATACGCGATCTTGAAGGCTTACTGAGTCTGCTTCATGTTGTTCTTTAGTTTTGATGTCGACAACGTTTACGTTGATTTCAACAACTTCCAAGTCAGTCATTTTAGCAACTTCTGAAGATACGATTTCTCTGATTTCTGAATATAAAGCTGGAACATTTTTTTGGTACTCAGCAATAATGTTTAAGTCAACTGCAACTTGTGTTTTACCAACTTCTACGTTAACACCACTTGTTACGTCATCGCTGTTAACGATTTTTTCTTTAAGATTTGAGAAGAAACCACCGTCGATTCCCAAAAGACCTGAAACGTTTTCTAGTGACAGACCAATGATTTTTTGGATAACTTTATCTTCGTAAGTAAGTTCCCCTTTGATTTCGTGAGCTACAGCAGTAGCATCTTTCTTTTCTACGTTAGTGTTTGTGTTTTTTTCGTTTGACATATGAAACTCCTTTAATTAAATTAGTAATTTTTATTTTTTTTATTTATCTATATAGTTTTTTTCGATATATAATCCAGCTGCAACTCCCAGTGCTCCTAAAATCAATACAAATATTGTTTTGAAGAAGCCAAAGGAGACAATCAAACAAGCGAGAAATACGCCTATAAGACCTGCGATTATTGGATATCGATATTGTTTAAGCCATTCCATTTTTTACTTCCTTACTTCACACGACTAACAGTCTTTTTGTTTTGAGGTTTTGGTTTAGGCTGGTAGTCTTTTACTAGAACTTCTAGTTTAACCTGACGCTCAATACCAAAAAACTGCTTCAATCCATTAGTTATTTCATTTTGAATTAGTTGGCATCTGTCAGCGATGTTGTCCGAAGGAAGAATTTTACCTTCTACATGAACGAAACATTTATTTTTTCGTAAATTTACATGAACAGTTGGGTTCTTGATCAATCCATGATCACTCACCAAACTTCTAACAAAACCTTCGATTGCTGAATTCTTTAATTTCAATGTATCGTTTTTAGTTTCAAGTTGAATTTCCAAATAACGTTTAGGATAAAACAACACAACTAACATCGATAACAAAACTAAAGTTGATAGAGCCACTATCCCCCAGAATATATATCTAGAGAGATAAAATTCAACGAAATGATTCTGTCTCCAGCTAAATAGCTGAATGCCTAGATCACTAACTTGATGATAATCTATCAAAACAGGAAGGAAAATTGTCAAGATTAAAATACAGAAAATAATGAAACATATTTTCTTTGCTTTTGACATATACAATCCTTTCGATTTAACATTTAAACTATTTTTACCCGTCTAATCTATTTAAAAATAGTTTATTACTACAAGTAATTATTTTTTACCTGTAAAGAATGATACTACAGTAACAACAATTGCTGCTCCTGCAATAGATGGGATCAAAGCCATTCCAGCGATGGATGGGCCTCAACTACCTAAAAGGGATTGTCCTACAGATGACCCGACTAAACCAGCGAATACATTTGCGACGATTCCCATAGAACTACCTTTTTTAGTGATTCTACCTGCTACAAGTCCAATAAGACCTCCAGCAATGATTGACCACAATATTGCTTACCCTCCTTTTTTATTTTAATATCAAAAAATAAATCAATTCTTTTGATTATTGCTATTGTATAATTTTAATATAAAAAAATCAAATTCTTTGATTGTTGCTATTATATAATTTTTAAAATTAAAAATATAATCTTTCGACTTGAATTTGATTCTGTATTCACGCCCTCAATAGACGGTAAAATAAGAAAATTGTTTATATATTGTCTCTGTAGTGTTATTATACGAAATAAAAGATTTAGGAAAAGTCGTTATATCATGTTATACCTATTCTTTGTGGTATAATTGCAAGAGGTTTAATCCGATAATTTATAAAGAGAGAAAGACATTCATGAGAGATTTATTATCTAAAAAAAGTCATAGGCAATTAGAATTATTAGAATTATTATTTGAACATAAACGTTGGTTTCATCGTTCTGAACTAGCAGAGTTATTAAATTGTACAGAACGTGCAGTCAAAGATGATCTATCACATGTTAAATCTGCTTTTCCTGACTTGATTTTTCATTCTTCGACTAATGGTATACGCATTATTAATACCGATGATAGTAATATTGAAATGGTTTACCATCATTTCTTTAAGCATTCAACTCATTTTTCGATTTTAGAATTTATCTTCTTTAATGAATGTTGTCAAGCTGAAAGTATTTGTAAAGAATTTTATATCAGTTCATCTTCGCTCTATCGTATTATTAGCCAAATCAATAAAGTGATTAAAAAGCAATTTCAATTTGAAATCAGTCTGACCCCTGTTCAAATCATTGGAAATGAGAGAGACATTTGTTACTTTTTTGCACAATATTTTTCAGAAAAATATTATTTTCTAGAATGGCCATTTGAAAATTTTTCATCAGAGCCCCTATCTCAATTGTTAGAATTGGTTTATAAGGAAACAAGCTTTCCAATGAATTTGTCAACGCATAGAATGCTAAAGCTGCTCCTGGTTATGAGTAATTTTGATCAGTATTATGCAAAATCCGTTGCAGAGACACTTTCTTATTATTGTAGCAACAATTTTGAACTTGAAGTTTGGACTGAATTAGAATTATCAAAGGAATCTATAGAAGAATCGCCTTATGATATCATCATTTCTAATTTTATTATTCCTCCGATTGAGAATAAGAGACTGATCTATTCCAATAATATAAATACGATCTCACTCATATCTTTGTTAAATGACATGATGTTTATTCGACTAGATTAGTGAGTGAAAGAAGACTCCATCCATGTCTAGGGTAGATTTCCTATAGATAGGTGGAGTCTTTTTGAATATGAAACAGTTCATTTTTATCATTAGCAGAGTTACTAGTTCCATTCATTTGTATGCTAGTCAATGACGAAGGTCCTCATTACTTGTAACCTCGATGACATAGTATGCTAGGTATGACAAACCTTGCTGACGTTTGGTTAGCCCTTTTTCGGAACACTTATTCACTGCCAAGTGACGAATTGATTTTTTGTAGTAAGATATGACATTGTGTTTTCTTTTTTATTTCTTAAAGCTGAGGACTGTTTTTCCACGTGAGCGACCATTAGCTACCTTGTCTAAGGCGCTATTTACCTTTTCAAATGGATAAACTGTATCGATAGAGGGTTTGATTTCTAATTTACTAAAGAGGTCAGCTACCTCTTGTAATTGAGCGCCATTGCTTTCTACAAAGATAAAATGGTAGTGAACGCCGTATTTGTCAGCTATCTTATCAAATTTGCGACCCACTAGTCCAAGTAAGATTTGTTTCCATTTTGGTAGATTCATGCGTTTGGCAAAGGCACCGTTTGGCATGGCACGAAGTGAAACAAGCTGTCCACCTTTTTTCATGATAGACATTTGTTTTTCAGTTTCAGCTCCACCGAGAGTATCGAGGACATAATCCACCTGGCTAACGGTTTTTGTGTAATCCTCTGTTTTGTAATCGATAAATCTATCTACTCCTAGTTTCAAGACACGCTCAGCGTTATCTCCAGAACCGTTGGTAATGACCTTCAAACCTTTGGCCTTGGCAATCGGAATGGCCATGCCACCGACACCACCAGTCCCACCAGAAATAAAGATCGTTTTCCCAGCTTGAGCACCCATGAGGTCAAGAGCCTGCATGATAGTCAGGGCAGTAAGCGGAACAGCAGCAGCCTCCTCGTCTGATAGATAGTCTGGAACCTTGGCTAAGGCTTGGCTATCGACAGCTAGGTATTCTGCAAAGGCTCCGATATGATCAAGTGGCAGACGGCCAAAGACACGGTCTCCTACCTGAAAGTTGTTAACTTTCTTGCCAATGCTTTCAACGATCCCAACGACCTCATTACCTGCAGTTTGAGGAAGTTTGTAAGGAGCAATCATCTTGACTTCACCACGAGAGATCATGTTATCGAGAGGATTAACCCCGGCTGCGGTGACTTTCACCAAAACTTCTTTGTCTGTAATACTTGGTTTAGCGATTTCTGTGATGTTCAGTGTGATATTGTTTTTGTTATAAGTAGTGTGTTGTGCGACTTTCATGTGTTTTCTCTTTTCTTTTTTAATATAATTAAATAGACTTGTATTTGATACAAGTTCATGTTATTTCCAGTAAAAACTGACTTGTTATCAAATCAGTTTCGGACTTGTTTGGCTTGTTTATATAGATTGTCAATGACATCTTCTAAAGTTTGATTTGCTAATTCCTTCTCTAATTGAGATTCGGCACTAGCGAAAAGCGGTGAAACTGCTCCTTGGATATGTTTTCCAACGGGACAATCGGGATTACTATTTTGATGAACAGGGAATAAACTAATATGATTGATTTCTTGAGTAGCATAGTAGATCTCTAGTAGAGTCATTTTCTTTGGAGACTTACTGAGTTGATAGCCTGTTTTTCCTTGTTGAGAATGAATCAAATCTGCATTTTTCAATAAGGCAATCACCTTTCGAATGTAACTAGCGTTAGTCCCAACACTAATAGCTAGTGCTTGAGAACTTAAGGTTTCCTTGCTTTCACTAATCATTGTTAAGATATGCAAAGCAACTGAGAATTTTGTATCCATCTGAACTCCTCTTTTGATAAACTTGTATCAGATACATGAACAAGTATAGCATAAATAAAAAGAAAAGCAAGACTTTTGTTTTACATTTTTTAAAATTTTAAGTGCAATCAGATTAGAGCTGTTTGGAAAGGGTGTTCACAAAATTATTTCTTTACTATCCATTAGTAGAACAAAAGTAGAACAGATACGAAAAAAAGCCTTATTACAAGGCTTTTCCTGTTGTATCTAGATGCCCCCTACAGGGATCGAACCTGTGACCCACGGATTAAGAGTCCGCTGCTCTGCCAGCTGAGCTAAGGAGGCAAAGAAAAAAGCTGTATTGGTGCCGAAACTTCACGGTTTGTATTGAACCCGCGCAATTAAGCAGGTGGGCAACTCGCTCTAACTGAAGCTGTTTCCGTGTGAGACGGCCTACATGCTGTTAGAAGACTTTTGTTTCCCTAATAATACAAAAAATAGTCGGTCAACACTTAAGTGTGAAGTCGTACACCACAGCGTTTCTATGTTTATATGATACCACTTTTTCAAAAAAAATCAAGAGGAAAGTGCAATTTTTTGAAAAGGATTTCAGATTTTTCGCAAACGGTCGATAGCTTCCTTTCTTTGAGACAAAGCCCGTTCATATTTACCAGTATCTTCTGCTTGGAAATAGTGATGATTACGAATTTTTTCTGGCAGATAGTCTTGATTGACCCAATTTCCAGGATAGTTGTGTGGATAGAGATAGTCTTGGGCATTCCCCAGTTCCTTGCTTCCACTGTAGTGCCCATCACGCAAGTGTCGCGGAATAGGCAAATGACCTGATGTTTTGAGGTCAGCAAGTGCCTTGTCCATAGCTACATAGGCTGAGTTGGATTTTGGAGAAAGGGCCAAATCAATCACGATATTGGCAATGAGAATGCGGGCTTCTGGGAAACCAATCCTTTGTGCAGCATCCAGAGCAGTCACAGTGTGAATCTGGGCTTCAGGATTGGCCAAACCGATATCTTCATAAGCGATAACAGTCAAACGACGAGCGAGACTTGGCAAATCACCAGCCTCAATCAAGCGGGCAGCATAGTGGAGACTGGCATCCACATCTGAGCCACGGATAGACTTTTGCAGGGCTGAGAGAACATCATAGTGTCCATCTCCGTCCTTATCCATGGTAATGTAGCTCCGTTGCAGGCTATTTTCCATGATGTCGAGGGTGATATGGCGGATGCCCTTGTCATTCTCAGGGGTAGAGAGAACAGCCAAATCCAGTGAGTTGAAGGCAGAGCGAAGGTCTCCGTTTGTAGAGGTAGCAATGAAATCCAGCGCATCCTCATCTAGTTCTACTGGAAAATCAAAACCACGTTCAGGGGTACTTAGAGCTATCTGAAGAGCCTCTTTGACATCTTGGTTAGACAGAGGTTCCAACTCAAAAATTTGAACACGACTACGAATGGCAGGAGTGACAGAGAAGAAAGGATTTTCAGTCGTAGCGCCAATCATGATGACCAGACCACTTTCCAAGAGAGGCAAGAGGAAGTCTTGCTTGGTTTTATCTAGTCTATGAATCTCGTCTAGTAATAGGACGAGACTACCAGAGAATTTAGCCTCTTCCGCGATTTCTTGCAGTCGCTTTTTACTATCAACTGTCGCATTGAAAGTTCGAAAGGCATACTTGGTCGTCCCAGCGATGGCTGAGGCAATACTGGTTTTGCCGATTCCAGGAGGTCCATAAAGAATCATGGAAGACAGGCGGTTGGCTTCCACCATGCGGCGGATGATTTTTCCTTGTCCGACCAGATGCTCCTGACCGATGACCTGGTCGATGGTTTTAGGGCGCATGCGAAGCGCGAGATTGTCTGGCATAGCAGTCCTTTCTAGCGTGGATTGTAGTATTTGTAGAATGACTCATCTAATATATCTTACTATGTCCATTCTAGCCTATTAGTTGTGATATTTCAATGGTTTTGTAATATTCAGTGTGTGAGATAGAATCTTTTTGGCTATTTAATTTGATGAGGAGAGGCATCAGCATGAGAGAATGGATTTCTCTTAAAACTCAAAATAGGATAGTTGAGTCTAAAGAAGTGGAATTACTGATTTGAGAAATAACATTGCTAAATGTTATTGCATGAACTATAATGAAAAGAGAGGTGATAAGTAATGGAATTACCAAGTCAGGAAATTTTGATTTTTACAAAACAAATTCGTCATTGGATTCTTAGTGATCAAGTTATTTCAGGAAAAAGAAAATTTCTCTTCCGGGAAGATACTCCAAAAGAGATTTTGGATTTGTACGAAAACATTAAACCTAAACTTGATTTTGCTTACCAAGAAGTTCATTCTAAATAATTATGAATTAGAAAAATAGGTATGAATAAATTAGAAGCTCTTAGAACTGAATCTAGGATCTTTGATGGTATAAGAGAATAATAAGTATTGCTTCTTTACAATACGTGTAGCACGTGTTATAATGGTGTTGTCAGGAGGTAAAAGCGCTATGCCTATGACACAAAAAGAGATGGTCAAACTCCTTACGGCCCATGGTTGGATAAAAACCAAAGGCGGTAAAGGCTCCCATATTAAAATGGAGAAGCAAGGGGAAAGACCTATCACAATCCCTCACGGTGAGCTGAATAAGTACACTGAAAGAGGGATAAGAAAGCAAGCTGGGTTGTAAAATTCAGCCCCTGCTTTTTGATATGGAGGTAGTGAGATGTTAGTTACGTATCCAGCTTTATTTTATTATGACGATACAGATGGAGCAGAAGCGACTTATTTTGTCCATTTCCCGGATTTTGAATACTCAGCTACACAAGGAGAGGGGATTTCTGAGGCTCTGGCTATGGGTTCGGAGTGGTTAGGCATAACTGTTGCAGATTTGATAGAGAATGATGAAGATTTGCCCCAGCCATCAGATATCAATAGCTTGTCTTTAATTGATAATGATCCTTTTAAAGATGATGAAGATTTCGTGTCAACCTATGACCTTGATAAATCTTTTATTTCTATGGTATCTGTTGATGTATCAGAGTACTTAGGAAGTCAGGAACCAATTAAAAAGACTTTGACCATACCAAGATGGGCAGATAAGTTAGGACGAGAAATGGGACTTAACTTTTCTCAGACTTTGACAGACGCTATTGCAGATAAGAAGATACAAGCATAAGATTAAGTGTGGCGTCGTGGGAATGGTCAATAAAAAAGCACTCCTAATTGTGCTGGTTACTTGTCTATTGATCTTATAGATTTGCTAGCCCTTTCGAGGGCTTTTTATGTTGATTTTTAGGAGAAATGAAGAAATCGGACTGTTAAGAAAATCACTAATATCAAGGGTTTAAATGAGGTAATATGGTATAATTAGGACATAAAATAATTTTGTGGTAAGATGGTAGTATCTATTTTAGCATATTTCCGAGCAATCGGGGCGATTTAAGAGTCGCATAGAAAGAGGACAAAATGGCAACATATGGATTTTTAGATGTTTTAGAGGAAGAGTTGGAGAAGAATTTTCCCTTTGACTTTGAGATTAGTTGGGACAAGCGCAACCACGCGGTTGAAGTGAGTTTTCTATTGGAAGCGCAAAATGCTACAGGTGTGGAGATGGTGGATGAAGACGGAGAGGTTTCATCAGAAGATATCCTCTTTGAAGAAGCAGTGCTTTTTTACAATCCTGCTAAATCAACAGTCAATGAGGAAGACTATTTGACTGTCATCCCTTACTTGCCTAAAAAAGGATTTTCCCGCGAATTCTTAGCTTATTTTGCGCTATTCCTTAAAGATACTGCCGAGGTTGGACTAGATGCCCTCATGGACTTTTTGGAAGACCCAGAAGCAGAAGAATTCGTCATGGAATGGAACCAAGAAGTCTTTGAAGAAGGAAAAGTAGGCTTGGAAGAGGGAGAGTTTTATCCTTATCCGAGATACTAGGAGTTGGATGGAGATTTTATGAAGAAAATTGGGATTTATTTGGTTTATGTGCTAGCTGTTGTCTTTATTATGCTTGCTTTTGCTTGTGGAACAATCGCATTTGCAGAGTTGGGATATTCCACAGTTTTAGTCTTTACTTTTGGTTATGCCTTCGCTCTTCTAAGTATATATTTAATCTTTATTCTTCATGAGCTGGGACATGCTTTTTGTGGCTACTTGACAGGCTATCGGCTGGTGGCTTTTGGATTAGGGAACTTTCTTTTAACCAAAAAGTCAGGCAGGTTTCATCTTAGTCGAACAGCCATTCTGAAAAATGTTGGTGCTCAGTATATTGGTTTAAAAGAGGATGAAAGCGATCAAAGAATCATCCAGATGCTTTCAGGAGGCTTGATGGTTCATCTCAGCTTGATATTATTGGCGATAGTGTTTGGATTTTTGACAAGAAGCTGGTATTTTGCAGGGACTTGGATTTTTCTTAATTTATCTTTCTTCCTAAATAACATTTTGCCAGTCGGCATCACCGATGGCGCAAAAATTTGGGAATTGCTACAACACCCTGAAAATACGAAATACGCCTACCTGATGTTGAGGCATTCTGCCCAGACCTTGCTAGCTCCTCAAGAATATGATTTAAAAGACTTTATCATGCCTGTTGATGAGGAGGCGAGAGGGAGTTTTGCAGAAAGTGTTCAGACTCTTCAGGGGTTGGTATTCATATTGGACGATAATATAGAGCTTGCAAAGCAACAGTTTCAGTCTGTGCTAGAGAAAACAGATAATCCAATGTCTAAAACTAGTTCTCAAATATACCTTCTTCAAGTTGCTCTGATGGAAGGAGATAATAAGAAAGCGGAAGAATATGCAAGTACTCGAGGGGTCAAATCCTTTTTATCTCTAAAAACAGCAGATATGCAGGTCATTCAAGCTTGGTATCAATTTAAGGTAAAAAAAGCTGTAGTTCAAACTCACAAGGCTATGAAGATTGCTAGACAGAAAATGAATAGCAGTCGGATGTTACGGGATGAGAAAATCTATTACCAAAACTGGTTAGCCGAGCTGGAAAAGGAATTAACCGAAGGAGTCTAATATGGAAATAGAAATTTCTGATTTCACAGGCTGTAAGATTGCTTTGTTTTGTGGGGATAAGCTTTTGACTATCTTACGCGATGATAAGGCAAGCATTCCCTGGCCCAATATGTGGGAACTGCCCGGTGGGGGACGCGAGGGGGATGAAAGTCCCTTTGAGTGCGTGGCGCGTGAAGTTTATGAAGAACTGGGAATTCATCTGACTGAGGATTGTCTGCTTTGGAGTAAGGTTTATCCAAGTATGCTTTTTGCGGATAAACAGTCCGTTTTTCTAGTTGGTCAGTTGACACAGAACCAGTTTGACAGTATCGTATTTGGAGATGAAGGTCAGGGCTATCAGTTGATGAATATTGAAGAATTTCTTAGTTCCAGTCAAGTTGTACCTCAGTTGCAGGAGAGATTAAAAGATTATTTAAAAGTAAGTGATTAGAAAGGATGGTTCAGTTACATTTCTAAACTGAACCCGCCCTAAACACTGTGCCAAAAAGATAAACTTCTCTTAGACACAAGCGTCTTCAGAGAATTTCCTATTTTGGCTTTGTGTTTTACGGGCTTGGTATCTGAATGATGGAAACATGGCAAGAGTTAAAAGTTACAGTTAAGCGTGAGGGAGAGGAATTGGTTTCCAATCTCTTGATTGAGCTGGGAGCGCAAGGCGTTGCGATTGAAGACAGCATGGACTATGTGGGAAATGTTGACCGCTTCGGTGAGATTTTCCCAGAGGTTGAGCAACAAGAAGAAATCGTTGTGACCGCCTACTACCCTGAAACGGTAGATGTGGAAGTGGTTGAGGCAGACTTGCAGGCTCGCCTAGCAGAATTGGCAGATTTTATGGATTTGGGTGAGGTCAAGGTGGGGACAACTGCCTTGGCTGAGGAAGACTGGGCAGACAACTGGAAGAAATACTATGAACCAGCTCGTATCACTCATGATTTGACCATCGTGCCATCTTGGACAGACTACGAGGCGACTGCGGGAGAAAAGATTATCAAGCTGGATCCAGGTATGGCTTTTGGTACGGGGACCCATCCAACCACTAAGATGAGCCTCTTTGCCTTGGAGCAGGTTCTTCGTGGTGGCGAAACGGTGCTAGATGTGGGGACTGGTTCAGGGGTTCTCTCTATTGCCAGCTCGCTGCTTGGTGCCAAGGAAATTTTCGCCTACGACCTGGATGATGTGGCGGTTCGTGTTGCTCAGGAAAATATTGAGCTAAACCCTGGTATGGAAAATATCCATGTGGCTGCAGGTGATTTGCTTAAGGGTGTTGAGATTGAGGCAGATGTGATTGTGGCTAATATTTTGGCGGATATCCTTATTCATTTGACACAGGATGCTTACCGCTTGGTCAAGGATGAGGGCTACCTCATCATGAGTGGAATTATTAAGGACAAGTGGGATATGGTGCGCGAGTCGGCTGAGTCAGCTGGATTTTTCCTCGAAACTCACATGGTTCAAGGGGAATGGAATGCCTGTGTCTTTAAGAAAACCAAGGATATTTCCGGTGTGATTGGAGGCTAGCATGCAGCAGTATTTTGTCAAAGGCAGTGCTATCTCTCCTATCACCATCGAGGACAAGGAAACCAGCAAGCATATGTTTCAGGTTATGCGCTTGAAAGAAGATGATGAGGTTACTTTGGTCTTTGATGATGGAATTAAACGTTTGGCTCGCGTCTTGGATGTTGAAAATCGTCAGTTTGAGTTGGTTGAAGAGTTAGCTGACAATGTGGAACTGCCAGTCCAAGTGACCATCGCATCCGGCTTTCCCAAGGGAGACAAGCTGGAGTTTATCACTCAAAAAGTGACGGAACTGGGTGCCAGCCAGATTTGGGCCTTTCCTGCCGACTGGTCGGTAGCCAAGTGGGATGGCAAAAAACTGGGTAAAAAGGTTGAGAAACTGGAAAAAATTGCCCTTGGAGCAGCAGAACAAAGTAAACGTAATATTGTTCCAAGTATTCAGCTTTTTGAGAAGAAAGCAGATTTTCTAGCCCAACTTGACCAGTTTGACCGCATCGTAGTGGCTTATGAAGAGTCGGCTAAAGAAGGTGAAGCCGCTGCGCTCTTACAAGCGGTCTCTGGTCTTGAAAAAGGAGCCAAATTGCTCTTTATCTTTGGTCCAGAAGGTGGTCTGTCACCTGCAGAAATTGAGAGTTTCGAAGCTAAGGGATCAGTCTTAGCAGGACTTGGCCCTCGCATTTTGCGAGCAGAAACAGTACCACTTTACGCCTTATCAGCCCTTAGTGTTTTATTAGAATTAGAGAAATAAGAGGAAGAAAATGGAACAAAAACACCGTTCAGAATTTCCAGAGAAGGAACTTTGGGATTTAACAGCCCTATACCAAGATCGTGAAGATTTCTTGCGTGCAATCGAGAAAGCTCGCGAAGACATCAACCAGTTTAGCCGTGATTACAAGGGTAATCTTCATACTTTTGAGGATTTTGAAAAGGCCTTTGCGGAATTGGAACAAATCTACATTCAGATGAGCCATATTGGAAACTATGGATTTATGCCTCAGACGACAGACTATAGCAATGACGAATTTGCTAATATCGCCCAAGCTGGCATGGAATTTGAAACAGACGCCAGCGTAGCTCTTACCTTCTTTGACGATGCCTTGGTGGAAGCTGATGAGGAAGTCTTGGACCGTTTGGGGGAATTGCCTCATTTGACGGCAGCTATTCGTCAGGCCAAAATCAAAAAAGCTCACTATCTAGGGGCTGATGTTGAGAAGGCCTTGACCAATCTTGGTGAAGTTTTCTACAGTCCGCAGGATATTTATACTAAGATGCGAGCTGGGGATTTTGAAATGGCCGACTTTGAAGTCAATGGCAAGACCTACAAAAACAGCTTTGTGACCTATGAAAATTTCTACCAAAACCATGAGGACGCTGAGGTTCGTGAGAAATCTTTCCGTTCCTTCTCAGAAGGACTTCGTAAGCACCAAAATACGGCAGCCGCAGCTTATTTAGCCCAAGTCAAGTCTGAAAAACTATTGGCAGATATGAAGGGCTACGAATCAGTTTTTGATTATCTTCTAGCTGAGCAGGAAGTGGATCGTGCCATGTTTGATCGCCAGATTGACCTCATCATGAAGGATTTTGCGCCCGTTGCTCGGAGATACCTCAAGCATGTTGCCAAGGTGAATGGTCTTGAAAAGATGACCTTTGCAGACTGGAAATTGGACTTGGACAGCGCCCTGAATCCTCAAGTGACTATTGACGATGCCTATGATTTGGTCATGAAGTCGGTAGAACCCTTGGGGCAAGAATATTGTCAGGAAGTTGCTCGTTACCAAGAAGAACGCTGGGTGGACTTTGCTGCCAATAGTGGCAAGGATTCTGGTGGTTATGCAGCGGACCCGTATCGCGTGCATCCTTATGTTCTCATGAGCTGGACAGGCCGTTTGAGCGATGTCTATACCTTGATTCATGAAATCGGGCATTCTGGTCAATTCATCTTCTCAGATAATCACCAAAGTTACTTTAATGCCCACATGTCTACTTACTATGTCGAAGCACCGTCAACCTTTAATGAATTGCTTCTCAGTGATTACTTGGAGCACCAGTCTGACGATCCGCGTCAAAAACGCTTCGCTCTTGCCCACCGCTTGACAGACACCTACTTCCATAACTTTATCACTCACCTTTTGGAAGCAGCCTTCCAGCGTAAGGTGTATACATTGATTGAAGAAGGGGAGACATTTGGGGCAAGCAAACTTAACAGCATTATGAAGGAAGTTTTGACGGATTTCTGGGGAGATGCCATTGAAATCGATGATGATGCGGCTTTGACTTGGATGCGCCAAGCTCACTATTACATGGGCTTGTATAGTTATACCTACTCAGCTGGACTTGTGATTTCGACTGCAGGTTACATCCATCTTAAAAACTCAGAAACTGGAGCTGAAGATTGGATCAATCTCCTCAAATCAGGTGGCAGCAAGACACCACTTGAGTCAGCTATGATTATCGGTGCTGATATTTCAACAGATAAACCACTCCGTGATACCATCCGATTCTTGTCTGACACAGTTGATCAGATTATCGCCTACAGTGCCCAGTTGGGAGAGTAAATTAAAAGAGTCTGGGACAAAAGTTTAACCTTAAATATAAAAAGCGAACAAAACGAGTTATCTGACACTCAGAATTCTGTTTTGTTTGCTTTTTTTCTAATCTATCGATTTTAAAAATTTAGAATAAAGAATTCCTAAAATAAAAATTTTTTGTCCTGGCCTCTTAAATTATCCCCAAAAGCTATCTTCTTCAGCTTGATCTGAAGAGAAGAGCCAAACTTCTTTGATTTTTCCGTCTTCAATACGGAAGAGGTCAATCCCGTTCATATTGAGTTCAGTACCATCAGCACGTGTTCCAAGAAAAGTAACATTAGCTGCGATTAAATCATTATTGTCAGAAACCCAATTTGTTACCACCTTAAAGGTTCCATTAGTTTTCTCAGCAAATGTAGCCAGGTGAGTTCCTAGCTTGTCCTTACCAACAACTGTACCAGATATACTATGAGTACCAGGTTGATGCCAGATAATATCGTCTGCCATTGTTTCAAAGACACCAGGAAAGTCACCAGCAATTAAAGCTTGATTATAAGCATTGAAAATTTCTAAGTTTGTTGACATATATATTCTCCATTTCTTTTTTATGATATAATTGTAACAGTTACAAACAAAAAAACAAGTAGACACTTTTTTGATAGCTAGTATCAAAAGTAGTACTATTGTCGATACTAAAAGATAAATTTTTAAAAAAAAATAGAAAGAAGATATTTTATGACAAATAAAGTGAGTGAGTATGGTATTTGTCCATTTGCGACAACGCAGAGGGTTTTAACGGGGAAATGGGCACTGGTAATCATTTATCAGTTGAGTACGGGTACCAAACGATTTAAAGAATTGCAAAGATTATTGCCTGGGATTACTCAAACTATTTTGACCCGTCATCTCCGTCAATTAGAAAAGGATAAGATTGTTCAACGAAAGGTCTATGCCGAAGTTCCACCACGAGTTGAGTACAGCTTAACCGAAATGGGGGAGGAATTCAGAGTTGTTTTAGATGCTGTCGAGAAATGGGGTCTAGATTATATCAAGTTGCTAGAAATGTAGAGGTATTGACCATGTATCAAGAGTTACTAAGAAAAATAGCAGAAGAAAAACCAAGTTATCATGATGAAGAAATCCAGTGGTTGCTGGACCATTTGGGAGATCCTTCTCCAGAAATTCGCGATGATCTTGTTTTTACAAGCTTTGCTAGAGGGATTCAGGAAGAGCTATTTACACAGGAACAATTTCAGTTCATTGCTGAGGTGGTCTCAGCTGATGGAGGACTAGATAAAGAGATTGATAAGGTAGGTCTGTCAACACTTGAACGTTCTTTTAGGGCGCTTATTTATGCCAACCTCTTGTCTGCAGATGCTAACCAGCAATCGATTTTCTATCAGGGATTAAAAGGAGAAATTCGCAATGTCCTTTTAAATCAAGGTTTGCACTATCTTTCAAAAGAAAAGGACACGACAGGTTTTTCAAGTCAGTATGGTTGGGTTCACGCTTTTGCACACGGAGCCGATTTACTGACAGAGGTAGTTTGTCATCCAGGCTTTCCTAAAAATAGAGTTCATGAAGTCTTTGACATACTTGGCCCATTATTTAAAAGAATTACCATTCGGTTTACAGATGATGAAGATTGGCGTTTAGCCAGAGTACTTTATGAACCGATTTTACAAGGGAAGTTGGAACAAGAGCAAGTAGCTTCTTGGATAAAAACGGTTGATTTTCCGATAGAAGAAAGGGAAGATTTTTATAAATTTTCCAACTTCAGATCCTGTCTGTTGGAAGTCTATGTCCAACTTGACCAGAGAAATAGTTTACAAGATGACTTGAAAGAAGCTATCCAGTATTTTCAATACTAGGGATTAGCTAATATTACTTTTTGAAAGAGTTTCTATTGTATTCTCCTAACTAATAATGAAAACTAATAAAAGAGGTTGAATCATTTTCCAACCTCTTTTTGTGTATCTTAATGGAATTGCATACCACCATCAACGATAATGGTTTGTCCTGTAATGTAGTTTGAATCTGGTCCTGCAAGGAAGCTGACAGCAGCAGCCACATCTTCTGGTTCAGATAGACGTTTTAGTGTAATATCTTTTGCAAATGTCTGCATACCCCATTCGTCATCTTTTCCTGCATTTTTACCAACTTCATGAGCGATGTCGTACATCATTGGTGTTTTCACAATACCTGGTGCGTAGGCGTTAACAGTGATGCCTGAGTCTGCTAGATCACGTGCTAATGTTTGCGTAATTCCTCGAACAGCAAATTTTGTTCCACCATAAACAGTTAGATTTGGGTTACCAACAACACCTGCTTGAGAGGTTGCGTTGATAATTTTACCTCCGTGGCCAAGTGCTTTAAATTGCGCTTGTGCAGCTTGTGAACCCCAAATGACACCACCAACGTTGATACCGAAAGTGCGTGTAAATTGTTCCTCAGTAATTGTATCAAGAGGAGTAGTTGGAGCAACACCAGCGTTATTTACAACAACATTCAAATCACCAAAATGGTCAACAACCTTTTGAAATGCCTGCGCAACTTCGGCCTGTTTCGAAACATCGGCCACGACAGCGAAGGCATTCTCAGCTGATAATTCGGCAACAGCCTTTTCAGCTGTTTCGGGATTGTAGTCTAAGACTCCTACCTTAAAGCCATCTTGAACCAATCGTTTTGCGATTGCAAAACCGATTCCTTGACCTGCACCTGTGACAATAGCAACTTTAGACATATGATTCCTCCTTGGTATCCACGATACCATTCAAACGTTCATAAAAGAACAGTAAAGTTGTAAAAATTAGTTCAAATTAGGGACTGAACAACATATCTGAACTATGTTAATAGTATATACCTTTAGAAAAAATGTTTCAAATAAACACTACCGTTTTTATAGAATTTTATCCTGAAAATTTCCAAACAATTTTCTTGAAACCCTTTCCCTCTTTTGATAGACTAGTATCTAGTTTTTGAAAAAAGGAGAAAGAAAATGAAAAAATTTGTCGCTGAGTTAATCGGTACGTTCATGCTTGTGTTCGTCGGAACAGGAGCCGTTGTTTTTGGGAATGGTCTTGATGGCCTAGGTCACCTAGGGATTGCCTTTGCCTTTGGTCTGGCAATCGTAGTTGCAGCCTACTCAATCGGAACTGTTTCAGGTGCTCACTTGAATCCAGCTGTTTCGATTGCTATGTTTGTAAACAAACGTTTGTCATCAAAAGAACTTGTCAACTACATCCTTGGACAAGTAGTTGGAGCTTTCCTTGCGTCAGCTGCGGTATTCTTCCTCTTGTCTAACTCAGGCATGTCAACTGCTAGTCTTGGTGAAAATGCCTTGGCAAACGGTGTCACTGTCTTTGGTGGTTTCTTGTTTGAAGTCATTGCAACTTTCTTATTTGTTTTGGTAATCATGACCGTGACTTCAGAAAGCAAAGGAAATGGCGCGATTGCTGGTTTGGTAATCGGTTTGTCCTTGATGGCGATGATTCTTGTGGGCTTGAACATTACTGGGCTTTCAGTAAATCCAGCTCGTAGCTTGGCACCAGCTGTCTTGGTAGGCGGCGCAGCCCTTCAACAAGTTTGGATTTTCATCCTTGCACCAATCGTTGGTGGAGTTCTTGCAGCCCTCGTTGCGAAAAACTTCCTCGGAACAGAAGAATAATTGAAAAACAAAAAGCCTTGCTCCTCATCTAGAGGAACAGGGCTTTTTCGTATGATACTCTTAGAAAATCTCTTCAAACCACGTCAGCTTCACCTTGGATTATATATGTGACGGACTTCGTCAGTCTTATCTACAACCTCAAAGCAGTGCTTTGAGCTGCCTTCGTCAGTCTTATCTACAACTTCAAAGCAGTGCTTTGAGCAGCCTGCGGCTAGCTTCCTAGTTTGCTTTTTGATTTTCATTGAGTATGAGTTTAACGGTTGTCAATTTTCTCTGGGTAGAGGTCGTGTTGGAAGAGGCGTTGTTCTGCCAAGCCTTCATACTTAGTTCCAGGTCTACCGTAGTTGTAGTAAGGGTCGATTGAAATGCCACCGCGCGGAGTGAATTTTCCCCAGACTTCTAAATAGCGAGGGTCGAGCAAGTTGACCAAGTCTTTCCCGATGGTGTTGATACAGTTTTCGTGGAAATCTCCATGGTTTCGGTAGCTAAAGAGGTAGAGTTTGAGGGATTTTGACTCAACACAGAGCTTGTCAGGGATGTAGGAAATATAGATAGTTGCAAAGTCTGGCTGAGCAGTGATTGGACAAAGCGAGGTAAATTCAGGACAGTTGAACTTGATAAAATAGTCATTTTCCACATGACGATTGTCAAAGGATTCGAGGACTTCTGGTTGATAGTCGAAAATGTAGTTTGTTTCTTTGTTGCCTAGTAGGCTTAGGTTTTTCATTTCTTCTTGTTGTGACATGATTTTTTCTTTCTAATCTTAAACACCACGTTGGTTATCGTAGAGGAGGGTATGGAGTTGAGGAAGGACGCGGACATTGCTCCAGCTATCATCAGCGGCGATGCGTTCCCAGAGTTCTTTGAGGCGGTCCAGTTGGTCTTGGACAATATTACCCGTAGCCTTGGGCTCAGGATTTCCAGCCGATAAGAAGAGGACATCTGGTTGGTAGCGCTCTTGTATGCCTCTGGCAAAGGCCAAATCTGCATCGTCAAAGACAGGGATTTTAAAGGTGACCTTGTCTGGATCAAGTTGGGAAACGATAAAGTCCAAGGTCTCAAAGTTGACTTCCATCTTTGATGAAGGAGGTTTGGGACTGAGAGTAACCTGGTCGATGTCTTTTAACCAATTTTGCCAGCGGGAACCTTGGGTCTCAACAGCCAGAGTGACACCGCGTTCCTTGAGTTTAGTGACCAATTCGGCCATGTTGGCTGCTAGGATAGCAGGATTTCCCCCAGATAGGGTTACATAGTCGTAGCTCCCCAATTTATCCAAGGCAGCAATAACCTCGTCAGCAGTCATACGAGTTGGCTTTTCAGAGCCATCCCAAGTAAAGGCAGAATCGCACCAGTCGCAGTGGTAGTCGCAACCAGCAGTGCGGACAAACATGGTTTTCTGCCCGATAGCACGACCTTCACCTTGAAAGGTTGGGCCAAAAATTTCCAAAACTGGTAGTTTGAGGACACGTTCCCTAGTCATCTAACCACTCCCGTCTAAACTCCGCAAAGGCAGTCGGAGTCTCATAGAGGCGAACATATTCCAAACGGAGACCACGTTCGTCTGGCAACTCTTGGTTCATGGTTTGGAAAATCCAGTAAACCATATTTTCAGCAGTTGTGTTCATATAGGGAAGAGTTTCGTTTAGATAGCGATGATCCAAGTGGGGTTCTAAGTAGTTCTTGTAGATCGCTTTGATGTCTCCGAAATCGTAGGTCATGCCACGTTCATCTAAAAATCCACTGACAGCAATCTGCAGATGATAGGTGTGGCCGTGCAGGGACTTGCATTTTCCCTCATAGTGAAAGAGGTGGTGGGCAGCATCAAAGGTAAATTCTTTTGATACCAAGGTTCTGTGATGATTGTAGACAAGAGACTCCCCGGTTTCCTGTTTGATTTCTTTGGGTGCAAAAAACATTAGTTCTCTCCTTTCTGTGAGAGATAAACATCTAGACCATGTTGACGTAGGTGGCAAGCTGGGCAATCTCCACAGCCACTTCCGATAATCCCGTTGTAGCAGGTTAAGGTCTTTTCACGAACATAGTCAAAGGCACCGAGTTGGTCGGATAATTCCCAAGTTTCAGATTTGTCGAGCCACATGAGAGGTGTTTGGATAACAAAGTCGTAATCCATGGCAAGGTTGAGGGTAACATTAAGGGATTTGACAAAGACATCTCGACAATCGGGGTAGCCTGAGAAGTCTGTCTCGCAGACACCTGTCACGATATCTTTAATACCTCGTTGCTTAGCAAGGACTGCCGCAAAGGATAGAAAGAGGTGGTTGCGACCGTCAACAAAGGTATTAGGCACCTCTCCCTCTTTTTGCTCAATTTCCAGATCAGAGGTCAGGGCATTTTCAGTGATTTGCCCCAGCAGAGACATATCTAGGATATGATGACGAATCCCCTGTTCTTTAGCGATTTCTCTAGCGACTTGAATTTCGAGATGATGGCGTTGACCGTAGGCAAAGGTAACGGCTTCGACTGTTTCATAGTGTTCTTTAGCCCAAAAGAGGCAGGTTGTAGAATCTTGACCGCCACTAAAGACGACCAAGGCTGATTGACGTTTCATAGTACTCCTTCCAAAATGGGAAATGTTTAGAGCACGCAAAAAGCTCCCATGAGGGAGCTAAAAAATACCAAGTAGAGGTTTTTTTTAGCGATGGCATGTCCCAAACATCGTAATATTCTACATACAGTCTAGCATATTTTTTGAAAAATGGCAAAGGGCAAGAAAAAAGAGACCAAAGAAATTAGAGTCCACTGAAAAAATAGGTCTCTTACTTTTAATGAAATGAAAACCGAGGAATCTCTCGTTAATTTGAGCGAGTTCCTCGGTTATTTTGTATTTATT
>MKYF01000050.1 GCA_001914195.1 Streptococcus mitis
ACGGTCACTTTTACGTGAGAGGGTAGGCTTGCGCCTACCCTCACTCTCGGAACAGCGATGTGTGGAGTATCGCGCAGTTGATTGACTGACATCGTCGCGAGTAGGCTCTTTGTGATAGCTCGTTCTGCTCCTTTTTGCGTGATGTACGTTTTGATTGACTTCGCGTTGATCACTGACTTCATCAGTGAATACGCTCGTACAATCATCAAAACGCACACAAGCGACCAAAGAGCAAACTGAACAGCTTTAATCGATACAACAAGCCCAATTATTGAAGACAAAACAGCTAAAGATACAACTAACAACCACCAGAACCAAAAAAATCGATATAGCGGTATTTTGTACACGTTTTGAACGTTCTTTTTGTAGATGACTGCCATTATTCGCCACCTCGCTCTTTTTTAATTTCTATACCAAGTAAAAATTTAGTCAGATAGTCGTTAATTGTTTCGTCTGACTTGTTTCGTGTATCTGCAATTAGTCGGCTTTGTTTTTTCGATAGCTCGTTAGGTTTTTTTGCCCTACGAAGTAAATCATAGATATCAAATCCGCGCTCTTGTCCGATTTTTTCCATTACGTTCAAACTCGGCAAGACCGCCACTCTGAGCCACTCGAGAGTTTCAGCAAACATGACTTCGCGCTCTGGCAAATCAAACCCCTTGCGCTCATCATATTGCAAAAAATCCTCCCACCACTTCGTTTTATACCACCGATTTTTATTCGTATCTGAACCCCTCGGGGTCAAGATTTCCAGAAGATTTCGGAGCGAGGTTTTGAAGATTTTATCAATACTTTCGCCGTTCAAAATAGCTTCAACAATGCTATTTGTATAGTTTTTTGAAAAACTAATCTCATAACGTTGCCAAACTTCTTTACCCGTTTTTTTCCAGTATTCACGGACATCAGACGTTACTAACTGATTTTTTTCATGATATTGGGCCAGCTTGTCATACATACGTAAATATGTATTTCCGCGACTGCCGCTCTCTGAGCGAGCGTTGCCGAGGTAAATTGTTTCGCCTAATTTTTGACCAGTTTGGTCAGAGGTTTTGACAATATTGTACGAGCGTTTTGATGAGCGATAATGCCCCTTTTTCAGTTTTTTCTCTATATCGTCAAATTTAACGAGTTCATCATAATCGTCTAATGCGATATCGATACGCGTTATATTTACCGAGGGTTTATCAT
This sequence comes from Streptococcus mitis, assembly GCA_001914195.1. Taxonomy (GTDB): domain Bacteria; phylum Bacillota; class Bacilli; order Lactobacillales; family Streptococcaceae; genus Streptococcus; species Streptococcus mitis_F. The sequence continues at coordinate 1,189 of MKYF01000050.1, forward strand.
CTTCTTCATCTTTTGGCTTGTTTTTCGGCTCATACGTCGTTAAAATCGTAAATATTTTAATCCAGTCATTATCATTTCGTAGAGCTAAATCAGTAGAACCTTGACCAGTAAAGACGACGTTCATCGTTGCCGAGCTATTTCGACGAACGGGATTTTTTTCGTCTGTATAATCGTTCCAAAAAACATTGACATAGTTTCCAAGAGTTGCACCTTGATTGTAAAAGTTTTTCCCAGAAATATCTTGGCTGAATTCTTCAGCAAAATCATAACCAAGTAATTCTAAAAGATTTTCATCTAGTGTATTTGTTGGCTCTTCATCATAACATCTGACCGAAAATGAAAGCCAGTCTATTTTGTATTTTTGCATATTTATATATCCTTAATTGTCAAATTTTTTAAAAGTGCTAAAATTGTACCTAAAGCCCCGTTATTCTAGGGTTTATAGCACCCTCGCCATGTACGTGGTGCCCCCATGATTATTGAGGGGGGCACCCCAGTGGGAGCTTCGCTCCCACTGTGTCCCACGTTATCAGCTAATACTCAGCAATTTTTCCTTGTTGCTCAATGAAAATCATATTTGCTGACTTGATGTCATAGCCAAAGCCTATGACTTTATAAGAGCCTAAGAGCTCAAATTTTCGCTCTTCTGGAAGAACAATCTTAACCATTTTACCTGTTCCAAATTCGGTAAAAGAGTAAGTATAACCGTCCGAAACTTCGGAACGCTTGTCCTTCCCATTTTCATCTTTGATTTTGTTTCCCAAATCATCCTTCAATTTTGGAAAATGCTGAGTTGGTTTAATACCGACGTCGATTACAACGACGTTACTAAACAAAGTTAAGTTTGCGGTTTTGCTCTTGCTTTCTTGAAGAGCTTTCAATTTTTCGAGTTGTGACATGCAAAAAATGTCCTTTCTAAAATGTTAGTCGCTTACCACGACCTGCAAACACTTTAGAAAAGACACTCAAATTTTTATTTAACCACCCTACTTGACCCACTGAGGCCTTTTTTGGTATAATGGTCTTGTTCGAAAAAAAGTGAGAGTCTTACTGAGTTGACTGCCAGGTCTAGGTAAGACTTTTTTGTATCTTCTCGTTGTTCGAAGACGAGAAGATACTTTTATTTTACATCATTTATTTTAAGATGTAAAGATGTTTCTTTTGGGCTTCCGCCCAAACCCGACCAGCGTACGACGCTGGACTCGGCCTCTGGAAGAAATAGATTTTCAATTTTCTTCGTCTGGCTTATTCAAACTAGCACAACGATAATCTTGCGCAAGGTACGCTACGCTTTTCTCCTTGACGCGTCGATTTGATCGTCGCGCTTTTACGTTTGCGCCGACGGAAGAAAATTTTAAAAATCAAAGCTTCAAATGAGACGGAGCAATTTCTGGAGGAGCAATATTTCCTCCGTCAGAGTCTAAATCTGCTTGCAATTCATTGACGGCTTCAACAAAATCTTGTGTGATTTTTTCATCGTCAATAAAATCCAAAACAAATTTTTCAATCTCTTCGTCGTTCATAATCTCACCTACTTTCTATATCTTCATGCTTTAAGTATATCATAGCTAAAAATAAAAGTCAATATCAAATCCATTTAAATAAACTTTTTTATCGTTTTTAGTAGACATTAATGTCTTTTTTTGATAAAATTGACCCAGAGGTGAAATTATGGGGAAAAATACAACTATACAAATCAAAGCGCATCATATAGAAGAAATATTAAATTTTGAATTAACAAAAATTGAGTATCAACTTTTATTATATTTACTTTCACAAATCGACACTACAAATTTAGTTCGACTAAATAAAAACGAAATTTTAGCAGTAAAATTAAACACGACAACAAGGTCAATCACACGAGCCATCAATAAATTAGAAAAATCTAACTTAATGAAAAAAACAAAATTTGTTGGTCGCACGTATATGATTAACCCCGAATTTTTCAATACGAAAAAAAATCATGAAATTTTGGTAGAAGTATATAACAATGAATTATAAAAAAGCAAGATTACATGATCTTGCTTTTTTACTTCCAAAATTGCCACCAACTTTTTTTACTTTGTTCTAAAAGTAGTTGATTGTCTTTCTGCGTTGCTAAAATAATGGTATGGAGCTGTTCAATTTGTTTCTTGTAGTCTTCTAGCTGTTCTTTCAAATCAGAAATACGCTCATCTTTTTCTTGTATTATATTTGTATTATTTTTTTCATCTTTTGTATTATCAGTAGAAAACAATAAATCGCGAGCATAAGAGCTAACAGTCTGCCCAGAAAGTTCAGCACGTTCCTTTATTTCACGTTTTTCATCTGCACTCATGCGAATATTTAACACAGTCATTTTTTCACTCATAATACACCACCTATTATTTTATAATACAATAATAACACAAAATAACACGTTATAACACAAAAGAAGCAGATAAATTTTATTATCTGCTTCCCATTTTATACGCTCGCTCAAAGCATTTAAGGTCATTTAGATGATGTGTATGCAAATCAGTCACAGCAAAAGAAAGCGGGGTTTCGTCTGTCTTACCGTCAGAGATATAAAATCCTTTAAAGCGTTCAACTCCGCCCTTTGTTGCGACCTCGCCATCAAATGCCATGCGTTGCGTTTCTGCGTTTGCTGAACCTAATAAAATTTTGGTCGCAAACTGACTTCTGATGTCACTTGAAAGCGTGGTATCAGTTTTCGGACTTTGTGTCGCGACGATACAAAAAACAGATACAGACCGCCCTTTTTGGACGATTTGAGTGAGTAGAGCCAAAAACTCTTTTTTCTGTTTGCTGTCCATACTTGCAACAGCTGAACCGATTTCATCAGCGACGACGACAATCGGAGTCAAACCAATATCATAACCACGCAAGCCGATTTTTTGCTGTTTTTTGACAGCTTTAGCGACGATTTTTTGTCGTCTTCTCAGCTCATCGCAAACGTGTCTCAGCAGTTTCAAAATCGTTTCAGTATCTTCTTGAATACGCTCGATAGGATAGAACTCTTGAAACGCAGAAAACTCGCTTTTAGGGTCGATAAAATACACCTCAGAACCGCTCATAAACAGTTGTAAGAGGATTGAGAAAAGCAAACTACTTTTACCGCTCCCAGACTTGCCCCAAGCGATTATATGCGGTTTGTCAGCAAGATTTATAATCAAATCATTCTGCAACTTGATTTCGTGGCTCTTTTGCTTCATCTCTTCAAGGCTCTTTGGTCGCCAAGTTTTATCCGAACCTTTATCTTCAAGTACAAATTTATAGTACAGACCGTCGTCTGTAATACGACTTGAAACGACCGCATAAGCGCCTAATTTCCCTCGAAAGCTTGCGTTTATATCCTCGGTCAATTTTTCGATATCATACATCCCTGGGAGCTTTTCCACGGTCACTTTTACGTGAGAGGGTAGGCTTGCGCCTACCCTCACTCTCGGAACAGCGATGTGTGGAGTATCGCGCAGTTGATTGACTGACATCGTCGCG
>MKYF01000012.1 GCA_001914195.1 Streptococcus mitis
AGGACTGACATCCATAGTTAACTGATTATCAAGCATCATCTCACCTCATCTCTAGTATAACAAAAAAGCCATCAATTTGATGACTTTTTCAGTAGACTCGAAAAGAAGATTCTGGTATTTTAGGTACATCTGGTGACTTTGCAGCTCCTACAGTAGATAAGCCAGACTTCACAGGCGGAGTGAATGGAAGCGAATCTCTTGTTACAGAAGTTCCAGAGTATACAGGAACACTACCAACAGTAGTAGAAGAAACAGCCCCAACAGTTGAAGAACAGAACTTCGCAGGCGGAGTGAATGTGGTAGCAAGTCCTATGCATGATAACAATAGAGATAGTAAGAATGAAGCAACAATGAAACAAGTTATCACAAGAATTGCTAGTTCGCAACGTATTTTCAAAAATGAAGCAGGAAGTGTGCAAATTCAAGCTTCAGAAGAAGTATTGGAAAATGTGATAGGTGTTCAAATTCAAGAAGTTCAAGTTAGTGATCTAAGTTCATTAAACTATAAAGCATTTGATATTCAATTAAAGGATACAGCTGTTAGAACTGTTCAGCCTAACGGAAAAGTCCTAGTTACTTTTGCTATGGATCAGTCTGTTGAGAATGTTTATGCTGTAGATCCAGAAGGAAACCTATACACTATTGAATTCGAACAAAAAGATGGAAAGATTATTTTTGAGATTAGCAATTCTAGTATTTATGCGATGACTTTCCGATTCTCTATCGACAATCCACCATTTAAAAAACCTATAGAAGCTAAAAAGAACGAGGAACTTTCTCTATCCCCTAAACTGTTATCTACAAATGAGAGATCAGGATTTAATCAATTAGATAAGACAGTAGGTAACGATGAACAAACTATGTTACCAAATACAGGTGAGACTTCTTCATTACTAACAATCTTATTTGGTTTTGTGGGAACGATCCTTGGAGTAATGATTACTTATAAACGAAAAGACAGTTAATTTTTCTTCAGTTGTTCTTTGAACTTTTATGTTTATATAAAATAAACCGAGTCTGGGACAAAAGTCTAGCCTTAAATATAAAAAGCGAACAAAACGAGTTATCTGACACTCAGAATTCTGTATTGTTCGCTTTTTTGTCTAATCTATCGATTTTTAAAATTCATAATAAAGAATTCCTAAAATCAAAATCTTTTTATACCAGACTCGCGCATCGAAGATTATGCTCAAAAAATTCCAAGCGCGATACAGTAAAGGTGTTCAAGCTAATTGTAAAGCGAAAAGAGAAAAATATGAAACAAAAGGCTCAGGGGTTATCGTTTACACTCTTTATTGAAGGAGAAAGTTTAGTCCTAACTTAATGACATTGGAGAATATATTATTTTTCTTTTTGTTATAGAAGTCGAAAGTACTTTTAAAGAATATAGAAGTATAAAAATATTTCTGAAAATAGAATCTATTGTAGATTAATATAGAAAAATATATTGTTTTATTGTATAATAAAGAAAAATCTAGATTTTTATGAAATAAAATAATTACTTTTAGAGAGTCATAGATTAATCAAGAATAAGCAATCGTATTAGTTGAATTGCTTTCCAGTGCTAACTTTTTAACTAATTCAAAAATTTTAAAAAAATCGCTTAGCAAAAGCATCGGAGGAGTTATATGAATCAGAGTTTTATTAATCGTAAAAACCGATATGGTATTAGAAAATTTACTATCGGAGTTGCTTCTATAGTTATCGGCTCGGTCTTGTCTGGTATTTCACCAGTATTAGCACAAGAAACCACTACTAATATTGATGCAAATAAGGTTGAAACTACTTTAGAAAGTAGAACATCTGTATCAGGACCTATAATAGAAGTAGATTCTAGTAAATTAGCTTCAGCAATTGTTAATGGAGGTGAAATTAAAAAGGAAGGTCTGAAAGAAGAAGTGCCAATTAATCAAGGGGGAAATTCTAGAAATTTTCCAGTAGAATCAAATGCAGGAAGAGGAGAAAAAACAGAGAATCTTCCAGGAAAAACTAGAAGTGCAGATGACGTTGTGCTTCCTCCACGTGATTACTTTGCCAGAGATTTGAAGAATGTTAAAACTGTATTTGAAAAAGAAGACCTTGCTACGAATGCTGGAAATGGGCAAAGAGTTGACTTGGCAGAAGCATTAGATAAGTTGAAACATCTTCAAAATGCGACTATTCATATGGAGTTTAAACCAGATGCCAATGCTCCGCAATTCTATAATCTTTTCTCTGTATCAAGTGATAAGAAAAGGGACGAATATTTCAGTATGTCTGTTAATAAAGGTACTGCAATGGTCGAAGCACGAGGAGCTGATGGAAATCATTTCTACGGAAGTTATTCAGATGCACCGCTTAAAGTAAAACCTGGTCAATGGAATTCGGTTACTTTCACAGTGGAAAGACCAAAAGCAGACCAACCAAATGGACAAGTTCGTTTATATGTCAATGGAGTTTTATCTAGAACAAATACAAAATCTGGTCGTTTTATTCAAGATATGCCAGATGTTAATCAGGTTCAGATTGGAACCACTAGAAGAGCAAACCAAACAATGTGGGGATCAAATCTTAGGATTCGTAATCTGACCGTATATGATCGTGCCTTGACGCCTGAAGAAGTAGGAAAACGCAGTCAATTATTTAAAGTAGCGGATTTAGAAGTGAAATCATCGGAAAGTGCAAAAATTACAGAGAAGAAGGAAGTTTTTGTAAGTGGTGTAAATGGTGGATTGAATAAGGATGGAATTAATACTTACCGAATTCCAGCACTGCTAAAAACAGATAAAGGCACATTAATTGCCGGAGCGGATGAAAGACGTTTACAATTCGCAGATTGGGGAGATATTGGTATGGTAGTTCGTCGAAGTCAGGACGGAGGAGAGACGTGGGGAGATAGAATAATAATTTCTAATCTTCGTGATAATCCAGATGCCAAAGACAAAACTGCTCCGTCGCCATTAAATATTGATATGGTATTAGTTCAAGATCCGGAAACTAAGAGAATCTTTTCGGTTTATGATATGTTCCCAGAAGGAAAAGCAGTATTCGGTATGCCTGCTAAACCTGAAAAAGCATACGAGCGTATAGGGGATAAAACTTATCAAATTTTATATAAAACAGGCGAAAAAGGATATTATACAATTCGTGAAAATGGTGAAGTTTATAATTCTAAAAATCAAAAAACAGATTATCATGTTGTAGTAAATCCCAAAAAACTAGGATATAGCGACAAAGGTGATTTGTATAAAGGGAAGGATTTAATTGGTAATGTTTACTTTGCACAAAGTACGAAAAATCCATTTAGAGTAGCCAATACAAGCTATTTGTGGATGTCTTATAGTGATGATGATGGGCAGACTTGGTCTGCACCGAAAGATATCACACCAGGTATTCGTCAAGATTGGATGAAATTCCTTGGAACAGGTCCTGGAACGGGTATTGTATTACGCACAGGTGAGTACAAGGGGCGGATATTAGTACCTGCTTATACAACAAATAGTGTTTCACATTTAGGTGGTTCTCAATCTTCTCGTTTGATTTACTCAGATGATCATGGGGTAACTTGGCATGCTGGAGAAGCCCCAAATGATAATAGACCTGTTGGAAATAGTGTCATCCACTCGTCTAATATGAATAATAGTGGCGCTCAAAATACAGAATCAACTGTTCTTCAATTAAATAATGGTGATGTCAAACTCTTCATGCGTGGCTTGACTGGAGATCTTCAGGTTGCTACTAGTAAAGATGGTGGAGTGACTTGGGAGAAAACAATAAAACGTTATCCAGAAGTAAAAGATGCCTATGTGCAAATGTCAGCTATTCATACTATGCATGATGGGAAAGAGTATATTATTCTTAGCAATGCTGCTGGACCAGGACGCGAACGAAAAGATGGTCTAGTTCACTTAGCACGTGTTGAGAAAAATGGCGAGTTAACTTGGTTGAAGCATAATCTAATTCAAGGTGGGGAATTTGCATATAATTCATTACAAGACTTAGGTAACGGAGAATACGGAATTTTATATGAACATAGCGAGAATAGTCAAAATCGCTATACAATTTTTTATAAGAAATTTAATTGGAACTTCTTGAGTAAATAAAAGCTAATTATAGACATAAGAAAACATCTCTGTGTTAGGCTTGTCGTTCAAATACAAACGCTAAATTTCAAGTTAGTTAGCAACAAAAAATTCTCTGGGAGACTTGTAGTTCAAGCATTTTTTATGATAGTTGTTAATCCAATTTTTGATGAATGCGACTTCTTTAGGAGTCGTTTTCTTAGTTTCTTTGGGTAACCATTTATGAATGAGCTTATTGTGATTCTTATTATGTGACTATTGGTCCGTCTCGCTCCGCTAGGTGCGAGACAAAAAAACCACCCGCTATGCGGGTGCGCGTCGAAGGTTATACCAAAAAACTCCGAACGCGATACAATAAAGGTGTTCAAGCCAATTGTAAAGCGAAAGGAGAAAAATATGGCACAAAAGGCTCATAGTTTATCGCACACAAAGTGGCACTGTAAGTATCACATTGTGTTCACCCCTAAGTATAGACGAAAAGTCATCTATAATCAATGTCGAAGTAGTTTAGGCGAAATATTTCATCGCTTGTGTAGTTTTAAAGGAGTTGAAATTATCGAGGGTCACTTAATGCCAGACCATGTACATATGTTAGTAAGTATTCCACCAAGGATAAGTGTTTCGAGTTTCATGGGTTATTTAAAAGGAAAAAGTGCACTCATGATGTTTGACAAACACGCCAATCTCAAGTACAAGTTTGGGAATCGGCATTTCTGGGCGGAAGGTTATTATGTAAGCACAGTAGAGCTTAATGAAGTCGCAATTAAGAAATATATTCAAGATTAAAGAAATTATCCAGTGGATGATTTCTTCACGAGTATGAAAATTTGAGAACGAGTAAAGCATGATATAGCATTATATAAATTAAGTGTAAAAGAATATGAGGATCCCTTTAGGGATAGTGGTAAGTAAGACTAAAGCCTCTTTGAGAGGCAAGTGACGAGTCAAGAGCAATAAGGCTTGAACAACGTGAAAGCCAGCGTCTTTAGGCGATGGCTGGTAATTTGGGCTTATAGCCCTGGTTCAAACGGGTGGTCATGATTAGTTTTAGTTCATTTGGTTGTATATACGGATATTTATATTAGCTGAAACTACTTTCAGAAATGGCTGTTCTATAAAATACTTTTGAAACTGAAATCTATCCTATTACAAAGTATTGAAAGCGCTTCACAAATAATATATAATAAACTCATAAGAACAAAGAAAAGGAGGAAAGAGGATGCCACAGATTACTAAAGAAGCCTTGATTGAACAAATCAAAGATGGAATCATCGTTTCTTGTCAGGCCCTTCCTCACGAACCGCTTTATACAGAAGCGGGAGGAGTCATTCCCTTGCTGGTCAAAGCGGCTGAGCAAGGTGGAGCAGTCGGTATCCGAGCAAATAGTGTTCGTGATATCAAAGAAATAAAGGAGGTTACAAAACTTCCGATTATCGGGATTATCAAACGAGATTATCCGCCACAAGAACCCTTCATCACGGCTACTATGAAAGAAGTTGATGAATTGGCAGAACTGGACATCGAGGTGATTGCTCTAGACTGTACTAAACGCGAACGCTACGATGGTTTAGAGATTCAAGAGTTCATTCGTCAGGTTAAGGAAAAATACCCTAACCAGCTCTTGATGGCTGATACAAGTACTTTCGAGGAAGGATTGGCAGCTGTTGAAGCGGGAATTGACTTTGTCGGAACAACCTTATCAGGATACACATCTTACAGTCCTAAAGTGGATGGTCCCGATTTTGAATTGATCAAAAAACTTTGTGATGCTGGTGTAGATGTCATTGCAGAAGGGAAAATTCATACACCAGAACAAGCCAAACAAATCCTGGGATACGGAGTGCGAGGTATCGTTGTTGGTGGCGCTATTACTAGACCAAAAGAGATTACAGAACGCTTCGTTGCTGGTCTTAAATAACACAATCTTAAAACAGAGGAGAGTGGTGGATGCGTAGGATGAAATGAAAACGTATACAAATGCAAGAACTCATTATCCAATATGGATACGCTTATCAATTAGGAGAATACAAATGAAATTTAGAAAACTAGCTTGTACAGTACTTGCGGGTGCTGCGATTCTTGGCCTTGCTGCATGTGGTAATTCTGGTGGAAGTAAAGATGCTGGAAAATCTGGTAGCGATAGCGGAAAAACAGAAATCACTTGGTGGGCATTCCCAGTCTTCACTCAAGAAAAAACTGGTGACGGTGTTGGAACATATGAAAAATCAATCATCGAAGCTTTTGAAAAAGCAAATCCAGATGTAAAAGTGAAATTGGAAACCATCGACTTCAAGTCTGGTCCTGAAAAAATCACAACAGCTATCGAAGCAGGGACAGCTCCAGACGTACTCTTTGACGCACCAGGACGGATCATCCAATATGGTAAAAATGGTAAATTAGCTGAATTGAATGATATTTTCACAGATGAATTTGTCAAAGATGTCAACAATGAAAATATCGTACAAGCAAGTAAGGCTGGAGATAAAGCCTACATGTATCCAATCAGTTCAGCTCCATTCTACATGGCTATGAACAAGAAAATGTTGGAAGAAGCTGGAGTTGCAAACCTTGTAAAAGAAGGTTGGACAACTGATGATTTTGAAAAAGTTTTGAAAGCGCTTAAAGATAAAGGATACACACCAGGTTCATTGTTCAGTTCTGGTCAAGGGGGAGACCAAGGAACACGTGCCTTCATCTCAAACCTTTACGGCGGTTCTGTAACAGATAAAGATGTAACAAAATATACAACTGATGATCCTAAATTCGTCAAAGGTCTTGAAAAAGCAGCTAGCTGGATCAAAGACGGTTTGTTGAACAACGGCTCACAATTTGACGGTGGAGCAGATATCCAAAACTTTGCTAACGGTCAAACATCTTACACAATCCTTTGGGCACCAGCTCAAAACGGTATCCAAGCTAAACTCTTGGAAGCAAGTAAAGTAGAAGTGGTAGAAGTGCCATTCCCATCAGATTCAGGCAAACCAGCTCTTGAATACCTTGTAAACGGATTTGCAGTATTCAACAACAAAGACGACAAGAAAGTTGCAGCATCTAAGAAATTCGTTCAATTCATCGCGGATGACAAAGAATGGGGTCCAAAAGACGTTGTTCGTACAGGTGCCTTCCCAGTTCGTACTTCATTTGGCAAACTTTATGAAGACAAACGTATGGAAACAATCAGTGGTTGGACTAAATACTACTCACCATACTACAACACTATCAATGGTTTTGCTGAAATGAGAACACTTTGGTTCCCAATGTTGCAATCTGTATCAAATGGTGACGAAAAACCAGCGGACGCTTTGAAAGCCTTCACTGAAAAAGCTAACGAAACAATTAAAAAAGCTACAAAACAATAAGCACTAAATCAGATTGATCCCTCCCTTTTCCCTGTGCATAGTCTATGTAAGAAAAGGGAGGATTTTGTTTGAAATGTAAGGAACTGTCACGAAATTAAAATGAAGTTCTTACATAAGCGAATCTTAAAAAATTTCATTTTGATTTTAAAACAGTTCAAGAAAGTCAAAAAATTATTCTATTTGAAAGAGAGGTGCCGACTGTGAAAGTCAATAAAATTCGTATGCGGGAAACAGTGATTTCCTATGCTTTCCTAGCACCAGTGTTGTTCTTCTTTGTCATCTTTGTATTGGCTCCGATGATTATGGGATTCATTACAAGTTTCTTTAACTACTCAATGACTAAATTTGAGTTTGTGGGCTTGGACAACTATGTTCGCATGTTTAAAGACCCTGTCTTTATGAAGTCTTTGATCAATACCGTGATTCTGGTTATTGGATCTGTACCGGTTGTTGTTCTATTCTCACTCTTTGTAGCATCTCAGACCTATCATCAAAATGCCATTGCCAGATCTTTCTACCGTTTTGTCTTCTTCCTACCTGTTGTAACAGGTAGTGTTGCCGTAACAGTTGTATGGAAATGGATCTATGACCCACTATCAGGGATTCTAAACTTTGTCCTTAAGTCAAGTCATATCATCAGCCAGAACATTTCTTGGTTGGGAGATAAAAACTGGGCTTTGATGGCGATTATGATTATCCTTTTGACTACATCTGTTGGTCAGCCGATTATCCTTTATATCGCTGCTATGGGGAATATTGACAATTCACTGGTTGAAGCGGCGCGTGTTGACGGTGCAACTGAGTTTCAAGTCTTCTGGAAGATTAAATGGCCAAGCCTTCTTCCAACAACTCTTTATATTGCAATCATCACAACAATTAACTCATTCCAGTGTTTCGCCTTGATTCAGCTTTTGACATCTGGTGGTCCAAACTACTCAACAAGTACCTTGATGTACTACCTATACGAAAAAGCCTTCCAATTGACAGAATACGGCTATGCCAACACAATTGGTGTCTTCTTGGCAGTTATGATTGCTATCGTAAGTTTTGTTCAATTTAAAGTACTTGGAAACGACGTAGAATACTAAAGAAAGGAGACAGCTATGCAATCTACAGAAAAAAAACCATTAACAGCCTTTACTGTTATTTCAACAATCATTTTGCTCTTGTTGACTGTGCTGTTCATCTTTCCATTCTACTGGATTTTGACAGGGGCATTCAAATCACAACCTGATACAATCGTTATTCCTCCTCAGTGGTTCCCTAAAATGCCAACCATGGAAAACTTCCAACAACTCATGGTGCAGAACCCTGCCTTGCAGTGGATGTGGAACTCTGTGTTTATCTCGCTGGTAACCATGTTCTTAGTCTGTGCAACCTCATCTCTAGCAGGTTATGTATTGGCTAAAAAACGTTTCTATGGTCAACGTATCCTCTTTGCAATCTTTATCGCTGCTATGGCGCTTCCAAAACAAGTTGTCCTTGTACCATTGGTACGTATCGTCAACTTCATGGGGATTCATGACACTCTTTGGGCAGTTATCTTGCCTTTGATTGGATGGCCATTTGGGGTCTTCCTTATGAAACAATTCAGCGAAAACATCCCAACAGAGTTGCTCGAATCAGCTAAAATCGATGGTTGTGGTGAGATTCGTACTTTCTGGAGTGTAGCCTTCCCGATTGTGAAACCAGGGTTTGCGGCTCTTGCAATCTTTACCTTCATCAATACTTGGAACGACTACTTCATGCAGTTGGTTATGTTGACTTCACGTCAAAACTTGACTATCTCACTTGGGGTTGCGACCATGCAGGCTGAAATGGCAACCAACTATGGTTTGATCATGGCAGGAGCTGCCCTTGCTGCTGTGCCAATCGTAACAGTCTTCCTTGTCTTCCAAAAATCCTTCACACAGGGTATTACTATGGGAGCGGTCAAAGGATAAGAAACGATTTCTTTTACAGTATCAATTTGCTATTGCTAGCACTATCTAAAAGCCTCCGACAGTAAATGACACTGTTGGAGGTGTTAGTTTTAATCGCTTAATGACGATTTTTAAAGGAGAAAATAATGATTTTTGACGATTTGAAAAATATTAGCTTTTATAAAGGAATTCATCCCAATCTTGACAAGGCAATTGATTATCTTTATGAACATCGTAAAGATTCATTCGAGTTAGGAAAATATGATATTGATGGTGATAAGGTCTTTCTAGTTGTTCAAGAAAATGTCCTAAATAAAGCTGAAAATGACCAGTTTGAACATCACAAGAACTATGCAGACTTGCATTTGTTGGTAGAAGGACATGAATATTCGAGCTACGGTTCACGAATCAAAGACGAGGCAGTAGCATTTGACGAAGCAAGTGACATTGGTTTTGTCCATTGTCATGAACACTACCCACTCTTGTTGGGTTATCACAATTTTGCGATTTTCTTCCCAGGAGAGCCACATCAACCAAATGGTTATGCAGGTATGGAAGATCAAGTTCGCAAGTATTTGTTTAAAATTTTAATTGATTAGAATGATCAGCAGAGATAGCTGATGACTATCTTATTAAGCACTTTTGAAAATTGAGTTTAAGAGTTGAATCTTATCACTTGATAAATCGGAATGATTTAGCAAGTGATATAAATTAAATTATAGGGGGAGCAAAGATGTCACAAAAAGGAAGAAGTCTCATCAAGGCTGCATTTGATACAGATAATTTTCTAATGCGAATTAGTGAGAAGGTTTTAGATATTGTAACAGTCAATCTTCTCTTTGTAGTAACTTGTTTGCCAATCGTAACGATTGGAGTGGCTAAAATTAGCCTCTACGAGACCATGTTCGAAGTTAAGAAGAGCAGACGTGTTCCAGTTTTTAGAACCTATCTAAGAGTTTTCAGGCAAAATCTGAAACTAGGTTTTCAGTTGGGGATGTTAGAATTAGGAATTGTATTTCTAACTCTTTCAGATCTCTATCTTTTCTGGGGTCAAACAGCTCTGCCCTTCCAATTGGTGAAAGCTATTTGTCTAGGTATTCTGATTTTCCTTACCATTGTGATGTTGGCTAGCTATCCCATCGCTGCACGTTATGACCTATCTTGGAAAGAAATTCTTCAAAAAGGATTGATGTTGGCTAGTTTTAATGCTCCTTGGTTTATCTTGATGATTGCAATTATCTTTTTGATTTTGATGATTCTATATCTATCAGCCTTTACCCTGCTATTGGGAGGATCAGCTTTTATTCTCTTTGGTTTTGGATTTCTTGCTTTTTTACAAGTGGGAGTGATGGAAAAGCTATTTGCTAAGTATGAGTAAGGAGTGCAATTATTTCTGAAACTACTTTCAAACGCTCCAAACGCTATTCTATAAGCGAGAAACTAAAATCTAAGTGTCTATAAGATATTGAAAGCCTTTTCGGTAAAGTGTATACTAAAGAAGTAAAGAAAGAATCTGCTTTAGCAGAAAATAAAAATAATAGGAGAAAATCTATGTCAGATTTGAAAAAATACGAAGGTGTCATTCCAGCCTTCTACGCATGTTATGATGATCAAGGAGAAGTAAGTCCAGAGCGTACGCGTGCCTTGGTTCAATACTTCATTGATAAAGGTGTTCAAGGTCTTTATGTCAATGGTTCTTCTGGTGAATGTATCTACCAAAGTGTTGAAGACCGCAAGTTAATCTTGGAAGAAGTCATGGCAGTTGCCAAAGGGAAATTGACTATTATTGCCCACGTTGCTTGCAACAATACCAAAGACAGTATGGAACTGGCTCGCCACGCAGAAAGCTTGGGTGTAGATGCGATTGCAACGATTCCACCAATTTACTTCCGCTTGCCAGAATACTCAGTTGCTAAATATTGGAACGATATCAGTTCTGCAGCTCCAAACACAGACTATGTGATCTACAACATTCCTCAATTGGCAGGAGTTGCTTTGACTCCAAGCCTTTACACAGAAATGTTGAAAAATCCTCGTGTTATCGGTGTTAAGAACTCTTCTATGCCAGTTCAAGATATCCAAACTTTTGTTAGCCTTGGTGGAGAAGACCATATCGTCTTTAACGGTCCAGATGAGCAGTTCCTAGGAGGACGCCTCATGGGTGCTAAGGCTGGTATCGGTGGTACTTACGGTGCTATGCCAGAACTCTTCTTGAAACTCAACCAATTGATTGCGGATAAAGACTTGGAAATAGCGCGTGAATTACAGTATGCTATCAACGCTATCATTGGTAAACTCACTGCTGCACATGGAAATATGTACGGTGTGATTAAGGAAGTCTTGAAAATCAATGAAGGCTTGAATATTGGTTCTGTACGTTCACCATTGACGCCAGTAACGGAAGAAGATCGTCCAGTTGTAGAAGCAGCTGCAGCCTTGATTCGCGAAACCAAGGAGCGCTTCCTCTAATCCATAAGGAGGTATTTATGACACACTACGTTGCAATTGATATCGGTGGAACCAACATCAAATATGGTTTGATCGACCAAGAAGGCCAACTTGTTGAATCGCATGAAATGCCAACAGAGGCGCATAAGGGTGGACCTCATATCTTACAAAAGACCAAAGATATCGTAGCCAGCTATTTAGAACAAGGCCCAGTAGCAGGTGTTGCTATTTCTTCTGCAGGAATGGTGGATCCAGATAAGGGTGAGATTTTCTATGCTGGGCCTCAGATTCCCAACTATGCAGGAACTCAGTTCAAGAAGGAAATCGAGACTAGCTTTGCTATTCCTTGTGAAATTGAAAATGATGTCAACTGTGCAGGTCTTGCTGAAGCGGTATCTGGTTCAGGTAAGGGAGCGAGTGTCACCCTTTGCTTGACCATTGGAACAGGTATCGGTGGTTGCTTGATTATGGATGGGAAGGTTTTCCATGGATTTAGCAATTCGGCCTGTGAAGTTGGGTATATGCATATGCAGGATGGAGCTTTCCAAGACTTGGCTTCTACGACAGCTTTAGTGAAATATGTAGCTGAAGCACATGGCGATCCAGTTGACCAGTGGAATGGTCGTCGTATCTTTAAGGAAGCCACTGAAGGCAATAAACTCTGCATGGCTGGTATTGACCGCATGGTAGACTATCTAGGAAAAGGTCTGGCAAATATTTGCTACGTTGCCAATCCAGAAGTGGTCATTCTCGGCGGTGGAATCATGGGGCAAGAGGCTATCCTTAAACCAAAAATCCGCACAGCCTTGAAGGCGGCCTTGGTACCAAGCCTAGCTGAAAAAACACGATTAGAATTTGCCCATCACCAAAATACGGCAGGTATGCTTGGTGCATATTATCATTTTAAGACAAAACAATCCTAGTTTGGCTCAGCCAAACTAGGATTTTCTGACGTGTTTTTGTCTACGATAGCCGTTGAGTTTTTTATTTTCCCAGTAGCTATTAAAGATTTTTTCCTTGCTTTCGCGATTGATTTCCAAAAAGTAGGCATAAATCAAATCGATAAAGAAGAGCATAGGAAGTTGAGCGGATATTCGTTGGATATAGGAAGGCTGGCTGTGGGTGGCTACAAGAACAGTCTCTGTGTAGGCCTGACTGTCTTTATTGGGAACACTTGAAAAGAGTACAGTCTTTGCCCCCATCTCCTTGGCGTCTAATAAACTGTCTAAAATAGAGGGAGTTGCGCCAGAAAGTGAGAAACCAAGTACGAGACAATTTTCGTCCATAATGCTGGTTGTCCAGGCAAAGCCGTCTTGATCGGTCAAAGCTTCGCAGACCACACCCAGACGCATGAAGCGTAATTTCATTTCACGAGCAACAAGGCCAGAACTTCCTGTTCCGAAGAAGTAGACACGCTCAGCATCTTCGATTAATTGGGCAATTCGTTCTAGTTGGACTTCGTCAATCAAGTCTTGTGTTTGTTCCCGCATATTGCTATAACTTCTGAGGACTCGTTTGGTCAGTGGACTGTGCTTGAAGACTTGGTTGGCTTGATTTTCTGCCTCATGTTGGTATTGGAAAATAAATTCTCGGTAGCCAGTAAAGCCACACTTTTTAGCAAAGCGAGTTAGTGCAGCCTGAGAGATATGTAATTTTTGAGTGACCTGTTGGGAGGAAAGGTCATCTTGAATGGTTTCTGCTTGTAAAAAATAGCGAGCGATTTCTTGCTCTAGGTCTGTCATTTCTTCAAAATGTGAATCAATGACAGTTGCGATATCTGGTTTGTCCATAGGGAAGGCTCCTTTAAATGAGTCGTGTTGGAAAAAGACTAGATTATTGAACTTTTACATTCATTATAACATATAATATAGGGATGGATAAATAAAAACGTATCTTACTGTAAAAACGAAAAAAAGCTTCTTTCTTTTCCATAATTTTCTGCTCAAATTGTGGTACAATTAAGAGTAAGATTTTAAGTTAGAAATGAGACTGATTTGTATGAGAAAATTTAACAGCCATTCGATTCCGATTCGGCTTAATTTATTGTTTTCAATCGTCATTTTACTCTTTATGACCATTATTGGTCGTTTGTTGTATATGCAGGTTTTGAACAAGGATTTTTACGAAAAAAAGCTAGCCTCAGCTAGTCAGACCAAGGTCACAACCAGTTCTGCCCGTGGGGAAATCTATGATGCTAGTGGAAAACCTTTGGTAGAAAATACGTTAAAACAGGTTGTTTCCTTTACGCGTAGCAATAAAATGACGGCTACAGACTTAAAAGAAATAGCTAAAAAGTTACTGACTTATGTGAGCATCAGTTCGCCAAATTTGACAGAACGCCAGCTGGCTGATTACTATTTGGCTGATCCTGAAATCTATAAAAAAACAGTGGAAGCTCTCCCAAGTGAGAAACGCTTGGATTCAGATGGCAATCGCCTATCCGAATCAGAACTGTATAACAATGCGGTCGATAGTGTCCCAACAAGTCAACTAAACTATACAGAGGATGAAAAGAAAGAAATCTATCTTTTTAGTCAGTTAAATGCTGTTGGAAACTTTGCGACAGGAACCATTGCGACAGATCCTCTAAATGATTCTCAGGTGGCTGTTATTGCCTCTATTTCAAAGGAGATGCCTGGCATTAGTATTTCTACTTCTTGGGATCGAAAGATTTTGGAAACTTCCCTTTCTTCTATAGTAGGGAGTGTATCCAGTGAAAAAGCTGGTCTCCCAGCGGAAGAAGCAGAAGCCTATCTTAAAAAAGGCTATTCTCTAAATGATCGGGTTGGAACCTCCTATTTGGAAAAGCAATACGAGGAAACCTTGCAAGGTAAACGCTCGGTAAAAGAAATCCATCTGGATAAATATGGCAATATGGAAAGCGTGGATACAATTGAGGAAGGTAGTAAGGGAAACAATATCAAACTGACCATTGATTTGGCCTTCCAAGATAGCGTGGATGCTTTGCTGAAAAGTTATTTCAATTCCGAGCTAGGAAATGGTGGAGCCAAGTATTCTGAGGGTGTGTATGCAGTCGCCCTTAACCCCAAAACAGGTGCTGTTTTGTCTATGTCAGGACTCAAACATGACCTGAAAACGGGAGACTTGACGCCTGATTCCTTGGGAACGGTAACCAATGTCTTTGTCCCAGGGTCAGTAGTTAAGGCCGCTACCATCAGCTCAGGTTGGGAAAATGGTGTTTTATCAGGAAACCAAACCTTAACAGATCAGCCTATTGTTTTCCAAGGTTCAGCTCCAATTTATTCTTGGTATAAATTGGCATATGGATCTTTTCCTATTACAGCTGTGGAAGCCTTGGAGTATTCATCCAATGCTTACGTGGTTCAAACCGCTCTTGGAATCATGGGCCAGACCTATCAACCCAATATGTTTGTCGGCACCAGCAATCTAGAGTCTGCTATGGGGAAATTGCGTTCAACCTTTGGTGAATATGGTTTGGGTTCTGCGACTGGGATTGACCTACCAGATGAATCTACTGGATTGGTTCCCAAAGAGTATAACTTTGCCAATTTCATTACTAATGCTTTTGGCCAGTTTGATAACTACACACCGATGCAATTAGCCCAGTACGTTGCAACTATTGCTAACAATGGTGTTCGTCTAGCTCCACATATTGTCGAGGGAATATACGACAACAATGATAAGGGTGGCCTTGGGGAATTAATCCAAGCAATAGATACCAAGGAAATCAACAAGGTCAATATTTCTGAATCAGATATGGCAATCTTGCACCAAGGATTTTACCAAGTATCGCATGGAACTAGTCCCCTTACGACAGGACGGGCGTTTTCAGATGGCGCCACTGTTTCTATCAGTGGTAAGACCGGTACAGGTGAAAGCTATGTAGCTGGTGGTCAAGAAGCTAATAATACCAATGCCGTGGCCTATGCTCCAACAGAAAATCCTCAAATTGCAGTTGCAGTAGTCTTTCCTCATAATACCAATTTAACCAAAAATGTTGGGCCAGCAATTGCTCGCGACATTATCAATTTATATAACCAACACCATCCAATGAATTAGAAAGGAAGCCATGCTTTATCCAACACCTATTGCTAAGTTGATTGACAGTTATTCCAAACTTCCTGGTATTGGGATTAAGACAGCAACTCGACTGGCCTTTTATACTATTGGAATGCCGGATGACGACGTCAATGAATTTGCAAAAAATCTCCTTTCTGCTAAGAGAGAGCTGACCTATTGTTCCATCTGTGGTCGTTTGACTGATGACAATCCTTGCTCCATTTGTACCGATCCAAGTCGTGACCAGACAACGATTTTAGTTCTTGAGGATAGTCGTGATGTGGCAGCCATGGAGAATATCCAAGAATACCATGGACTCTATCATGTCCTGCATGGCCTCATTTCTCCTATGAATGGTATCAGTCCAGACGATATCAATCTCAAGAGTCTCATGACTCGTCTGATGGATAGTGAAGTTTCAGAAGTAATCGTAGCAACCAATGCTACAGCAGATGGGGAAGCGACTTCCATGTATCTTTCCCGCTTACTCAAGCCAGCTGGGATTAAGGTCACTCGCCTGGCACGAGGCCTCGCTGTGGGAGCAGATATCGAGTATGCGGACGAAGTGACCCTCTTACGGGCTATTGAAAATCGGACAGAGTTGTAAGTGTAGACAAATTTACGAACTCCATTCATTTATAAAAAAATCAAAGAGGCTGAAAATTGTTCCTATCGGTCTCTTTTTGTATAGTGTGATGAGTAGGATCAGGTTCAAGTTTTAAAAAAACAAGCAAATATGATATACTAAAGAGCGAGTATTCTAGTAGAATTAGGACAAATAATATGAAACAAACGATTATTCTTTTATATGGTGGACGGAGTGCGGAACGCGAAGTCTCTGTCCTTTCAGCGGAAAGTGTCATGCGTGCGGTCAATTACGACCGTTTCACAGTTAAGACTTTCTTTATCAGTCAGTCAGGTGACTTTATCAAAACGCAAGAATTTAGCCAGACTCCAGGTCAAGAGGATCGTCTCATGACAAATGAAACTATTGATTGGGATAAGAAAGTTGCACCAAGTGCTATTTACGAAGAAGGGGCAGTTGTCTTTCCAGTTCTTCACGGTCCGATGGGAGAAGATGGCTCTGTCCAAGGATTCTTGGAAGTTTTGAAAATGCCCTACGTTGGTTGCAACATCTTGTCATCAAGTCTTGCCATGGATAAAATCACGACCAAGCGTGTTTTAGAATCTGCTGGCATTGCCCAAGTTCCTTATGTGGCTATCGTTGAAGGTGATGATGTGACTGCTAAAATCGCTGAAGTGGAAGAAGAATTGACTTATCCAGTCTTCACTAAGCCGTCAAACATGGGTTCTAGTGTCGGTATTTCTAAATCTGAAAATCAAGAAGAACTCCGCCAAGCTTTGGAACTTGCCTTCCGATATGACAGTCGTGTCTTGGTAGAGCAAGGGGTAAATGCCCGTGAAATCGAGGTTGGTCTCTTGGGCAACTACGATGTTAAAAGCACCCTTCCAGGAGAAGTAGTCAAGGATGTTGCCTTTTATGACTACGATGCCAAGTATATTGACAACAAGATTACCATGGACATCCCAGCTAAAATCAGTGATGATGTGGTAGCTGTCATGCGTCAAAATGCAGAAACGGCCTTTCGTGCGATTGGAGGCCTCGGTCTATCTCGTTGCGATTTCTTCTATACAGATAAGGGAGAGATTTTCCTAAACGAGCTTAATACCATGCCAGGTTTTACCCAGTGGTCCATGTATCCACTACTTTGGGACAATATGGGAATCAGCTACCCAGAACTAATCGAGCGTTTGGTGGATCTTGCCAAGGAAAGTTTTGACAAGCGCGAAGCGCATTTGCTATAAAAATGAAAGAGAGGGTAGGAGCCAGAACCATCACTGTAAGGTGATTAGAGTTCTCGGACTTCAGCCCTTTTTAAAGGAGTAGAAATGAAATTAACAATCCATGAAGTGGCTCAAGTTGTAGGAGCTAAAAATGATGTCAGTATCTTTGAGGACACCCAGTTAGAAAAAGCTGAGTTTGACAGTCGCTTAATTGCGACAGGAGATTTATTTGTGCCCCTCAAGGGTGCGCGTGATGGTCATGACTTTATCGAAACAGCTTTTGAAAATGGCGCTGCTGCAACCCTGTCTGAGAAAGAGGTCGCAAATCATCCCTACATTCTAGTAGATGACGTTTTGGCTGCCTTTCAATCCCTAGCTGCCTATTATCTTGAAAAAACAGCTGTTGATGTCTTTGCGGTCACAGGTTCAAATGGTAAAACAACGACCAAGGATATGTTAGCGCACTTGCTATCAACAACCTACAAAACCTACAAAACTCAAGGCAACTACAATAACGAGATTGGCCTTCCTTACACAGTTCTCCATATGCCTGAAGGAACAGAAAAGTTGGTCTTGGAGATGGGACAGGATCACTTGGGAGATATTCATCTCTTGTCAGAATTGGCTCGTCCAAAAACAGCCATCGTGACCTTGGTTGGAGAGGCTCATTTGGCCTTCTTCAAAGACCGTTCGGAGATTGCTAAAGGAAAAATGCAAATTGCAGATGGCATGGCTGAAGGTTCTTTGCTTTTGGCACCAGCTGACCCGATTGTAGAGGCCTACTTGCCAACTGATAAAAAGGTGGTTCGTTTTGGACGAGGGGCAGAGTTGGAAGTTACCGACTTGATTGAGCGCAAGGATAGTCTGACCTTTAAGGCTAATTTCTTGGAGCAAGCCCTTGATTTGCCAGTGACTGGTAAGTACAATGCTACTAATGCCATGATTGCATCCTATGTTGCCCTACAAGAAGGAGTTTCAGAGGAGCAGATTCGTCAGGCCTTCCAAAATCTTGAATTGACGCGTAACCGTACCGAGTGGAAGAAAGCAGCCAATGGAGCAGATATCCTATCAGATGTTTACAATGCCAATCCAACTGCTATGAAGCTGATTTTAGAGACTTTCTCTGCCATTCCAGCCAATGAAGGTGGCAAAAAAATCGCTGTCTTGGCGGATATGAAGGAACTTGGTGACCAGTCTGTTCAACTTCATAACCAGATGATTTTGAGTCTTTCGCCAGATGTGCTGGATACCGTTATTTTCTATGGAGAAGATATCGCAGAATTGGCCCAACTTGCCAGTCAAATGTTCCCAATCGGCCACGTTTACTACTTCAAGAAAACAGAAGATCAAGACCAATTTGAAGACCTAGTCAAGCAGGTCAAGGAAAGCCTTGGAGTGCATGACCAAATCTTACTCAAAGGCTCCAATTCTATGAATCTAGCTAAGCTGGTAGAAAGTTTAGAAAATGAAGACAAGTGATTTTGTTAAGTATCTGCAAAGAATGATTGCCCTTACAGATACTGGATTAACCTTTACAAAAGATCCTTTCGACCGTGAGCGCTACGAAGACTTGCGAGGCCTTTTATCTGAAATGTTGAATCAGACATCAGACCTTGATTCCGAAGAAGTGGCAGAAGTCTTGAAGCCAACTTCTGCTTATGCGACTCCGTTAATGGACGTCCGTGCTTGGATTGTTGAGGACGAAAAGATTTGTCTGGTTAGGGGACAAGGAGAGAATGATTGGGCTTTGCCAGGTGGCTTTGGTGAGGTTGGTTATTCTCCAACAGAAAATATTCTCAAGGAAATTGAAGAAGAAACCGGTTTTGAAGCTAAAGTAGAAAGACTACTAGCTGTTTTTGATACAAATCGTTTCCAACTACAGAGCAAGCAATATGCAAAGTTTGTTTTTGAATGTAAGCTTCTTGATGGACAATTCCAAAAAAATCAAGAAATTGCTGCCCTTCAATTTTTTGCCATTGACCAACTGCCAGCCTTATCTGAAAAACGCATTACCAAGGAGCAAATAGAAATTCTTTGGCAGGTTTATCAAGGTCAGAGGGAGCAATATCTTGATTAAGAAGATGATTATCGTATTTCTAAATTCATTTTTGACAAATAGCATGGTATAATAAAATGCAGGAAAATTTTGAATCATGAGGAATACTAGATGAATTTATGGGATATTTTTTTTACGACCCAAGCAACAGAGCCACCCAAGTTTGATCTTTATTGGTATGTCAGTATATTTACACTCTTGGCCTTGACCTTCTATACAGCCTATCGTTATCGTGAAAAGAAGGTTTACCAACGATTTTTCCAAATCTTGCAGGCCGTTCAGTTAATCCTTCTTTATGGTTGGTATGGGGTCAATCATATGCCACTGTCAGAAAGTTTACCCTTTTACCATTGCCGTATGGCTATGTTTGTGGTGCTCTTGCTTCCTGGTCAGTCTAAATATAGGCAGTATTTTGCATTACTAGGAACATTTGGGACATTAGCTGCCTTTGTTTATCCAGTGCCAGATCCTTATCCATTCCCGCATATTGCGATTTTATCCTTTATCTTTGGCCACTTAGCTCTCTTGGGGAACTCTCTAGTTTATCTCTTGAGACAGTACGATGCAAGAATGCTAGATGTGAAAAGAATTTTTCTTATGACCTTTGGACTAAATGCCTTGATTTTTGTGGTCAATTTAGTAACAGGTGGGGATTACGGATTTCTGACAAAACCGCCATTGGTTGGGGATCACGGCTTAGTAGCTAATTATTTGATTGTTTCTCTGGCCTTGTCAGCAGCCATTACTTTGACAAAGAAAATCTTGGAACTATTTTTAGAACAAGAAGCAGAAAAAATGATTGCAAAGAAAGCTTAGAAATGAGCTTTCTTTTTTGTAGAATAGACAGATTGTTGACAAAGTTTACAGTGAATGAATTTCTGAACAGAAAAACTAAAAAATTGGCTGGTAAATTTAGGAAAAAACTGAGCACGATGAGATTTTTTGTGTTATAATATTCTGTGAATAGCTATGCCTACGTTTAGCTATTGAATATTACGAAGTTAGAAACTTGGAAGATAGAGAGGATGCGATGTAATGGCTAGAGAAGGCTTTTTTACAGGTCTAGATATTGGAACAAGCTCTGTCAAGGTGCTTGTAGCCGAGCAGAGAAATGGTGAATTAAATGTAATTGGCGTGAGTAATGCCAAAAGTAAAGGTGTAAAGGATGGAATTATTGTTGATATTGATGCAGCAGCAACTGCTATCAAATCAGCAATTTCCCAAGCAGAAGAAAAAGCAGGCATCTCAATTAAATCAGTGAATGTTGGTTTACCAGCTAATCTCTTACAGGTAGAACCAACTCAAGGAATGATTCCAGTAACATCTGATACCAAGGAAATTATGGATCAAGATGTCGAAAATGTTGTCAAATCAGCTTTGACAAAGAGTATGACACCTGATCGTGAAGTTATCACATTCATTCCTGAGGAATTTATTGTGGATGGTTTTCAAGGGATTCGTGACCCACGTGGTATGATGGGGGTTCGCCTTGAAATGCGTGGTTTACTTTATACAGGACCTCGTACTATCTTGCACAATCTGCGTAAGACAGTTGAACGTGCAGGTGTTCAGGTTGAAAATATTATTATTTCACCACTAGCAATGGTTCAATCTATTTTGAATGAAGGTGAACGTGAATTTGGTGCTACAGTGATTGATATGGGGGCAGGTCAAACGACTGTCGCTACAATCCGTAACCAAGAACTCCAGTTTACCAATATTCTCCAAGAAGGCGGAGATTATGTAACTAAGGATATCTCTAAAGTCTTGAAGACATCACAGAAACTAGCCGAAGGTTTGAAATTAAACTATGGAGAGGCTTATCCTCCTCTCGCAAGTAAAGAAACCTTCCAAGTCGAAGTGATCGGGGAAGTAGAACCTGTTGAAGTAACAGAAAATTACTTGTCAGAGATTATTTCTGCACGAATTAAGCATATTTTTGAACAGGTTAAACAAGACTTGGATAGAAGACATTTGTTGGATCTTCCTGGTGGTATTGTTTTGATTGGTGGAACAGCTATTTTACCGGGTATTGTGGAGCTTGCTCAAGAAGTTTTTGGTGTTCGTGTTAAGCTTTATGTTCCTAATCAAGTTGGAATTCGTAATCCAGCATTTGCTCATGTGATTAGCTTGTCAGAATTTGCGGGACAACTGACAGAAGTGCATCTCTTGGCTCAACGAGCAGTCAAGGGGGATGAGGGATTATTCCAACAACCGCTCAGTTTTGGGGGAATGATTCAGAAAACAGCTCAGTTTGTACAATCAACGCCTGTTCAACCAGCTCCTACCCCAGAAGTAGAGCCGGTGGCGCCTACAGAACCAATGGCTGATTTCCAACAAGCTTCACAAAATAAACCGAAATTAGCAGATCGTTTCCGTGGCTTGATCGGAAGCATGTTTGACGAATAAAGAGGAAAAATAAATTATGACATTTTCATTTGATACAGCTGCTGCTCAAGGTGCAGTGATTAAAGTAATTGGTGTCGGTGGAGGTGGTGGCAATGCCATCAACCGTATGGTCGACGAAGGTGTTACAGGCGTAGAATTTATCGCAGCAAACACAGATGTACAAGCATTGAGTAGTACAAAAGCTGAGACTGTTATTCAGTTGGGACCTAAATTGACTCGTGGTTTGGGTGCAGGAGGTCAACCTGAGGTTGGTCGTAAAGCTGCTGAAGAAAGCGAAGAGACACTGACTGAAGCTATCAGTGGTGCAGATATGGTCTTCATCACTGCTGGTATGGGAGGAGGCTCTGGAACTGGAGCTGCTCCTGTTATTGCTCGTATTGCTAAAGATTTAGGTGCTCTTACAGTTGGTGTTGTAACACGTCCGTTTGGTTTTGAAGGAAGCAAACGTGGACAATTCGCTGTAGAAGGAATCAATCAACTACGTGAGCATGTAGATACTCTATTGATTATTTCAAACAACAACTTGCTTGAAATTGTTGATAAGAAAACACCGCTCCTGGAGGCTCTTAGCGAAGCAGATAACGTTCTTCGTCAAGGTGTTCAAGGAATTACCGATTTGATTACCAATCCAGGATTGATTAACCTTGACTTTGCCGATGTGAAAACAGTTATGGCAAATAAAGGGAATGCTCTTATGGGTATTGGTATCGGTAGTGGAGAAGAACGTGTGGTAGAAGCAGCACGTAAGGCAATTTACTCTCCACTTCTTGAAACAACAATTGATGGAGCAGAAGATGTGATTGTCAACGTAACTGGTGGTCTTGACTTAACCTTGATTGAGGCAGAAGAGGCTTCACAAATTGTGAACCAGGCAGCAGGTCAAGGAGTGAACATCTGGCTCGGTACTTCAATTGATGAAAGTATGCGTGATGAAATTCGTGTAACAGTTGTCGCAACGGGTGTTCGTCAAGACCGCGTAGAAAAGGTTGTGGCTCCACAAGCTAGACCTACTACTAACTACCGTGAGACAGTAAAGCCAGCTCATTCACATGGCTTTGATCGTCATTTTGATATGGCAGAAACAGCTGAATTACCAAAACAAAATCAACGTCGCTCGGAACAAGCTCAAGGCTCTGCTTTTGGTGATTGGGATTTACGTCGCGAGACAATTGTTCGTCCGACTGATTCAGTAGTGTCACCGGTAGAACGTTTTGAAATTCCAAATTCGCAAGATGAAGATGAGTTGGATACACCTCCATTTTTCAAAAATCGTTAAGTAAATGAATGTAAAAGAAAATACAGAACGTGTTTTTCGGGAAGTCGCAGAAGCAAGTCTGAGTGCTCATCGCGAGAGTGGCTCAGTCTCTGTCATTGCAGTTACCAAGTATGTAGATGTACCGACAGCGGAAGCCTTGCTTCCGCTAGGGGTTCATCATATCGGTGAAAATCGTGTAGATAAGTTTCTAGAGAAATATCAAGCTTTAAAAGATCGAGATGTGACTTGGCATTTGATTGGTACCTTGCAAAGACGTAAGGTGAAAGATGTCATTCAATACGTTGATTATTTCCATGCATTGGATTCAGTAAAGCTAGCAGAGGAAATCCAAAAAAGAAGTGACCGAGTCATCAAGTGTTTCCTTCAAGTAAATATTTCTAAAGAAGAAAGTAAACACGGCTTTTCGAGAGAAGAATTATTGGAAGTCTTGCCAGAGTTGGGCAAACTAGATAAGATTGAATATGTTGGTTTAATGACGATGGCACCTTTTGAGGCTAACAGTGAGCAGTTGAAAGAAATTTTCAAGGCGACCCAAGATTTACAAAAAGAAATCCAAGAAAAACAAATTCCAAATATGCCTATGACCGACTTAAGCATGGGAATGAGTCGTGATTATAAAGAAGCGATTCAATTCGGTTCCACCTTTGTTCGCATAGGTACAGCATTTTTTAAGTAGGAGAGAACCATGTCTTTAAAAGATAGATTCGATAGATTTATAGATTATTTTACGGAGGATGAGGATTTAAGTCTCCCTAATGAAAAACGAGATGAGCCTATTCTAACTCCAGTAAATTCTACACAGGAAAAGGCTCTCTCAACGAATCAAACACCAAGCACAAGTAGTACAAAAGAAAATAATATTACTAGACTGCATGCACGTCAACAAGAGTTAGCAAAGCAAAATCAGCATTCTACTGAAAAAGTAACAATTGATGTTCGTTATCCTAGAAAATATGAAGATGCGATAGAAATTGTTGATTTATTAGCAGGAAACGAAAGTATTTTGATTGATTTTCAATATATGACTGAAGTGCAAGCTCGTCGTTGTTTAGATTATCTGGATGGAGCTTGCCATGTTCTAGCTGGAAATTTGAAAAAGGTAGCTTCTACCATGTACCTGTTGACACCAGTGAATGTTATTGTGAACGTAGAAGATATTCGTTTACCAGATGAAGAACAAAATGGTGAGTTTGGCTTTGATATGAAGCGAAATAGAGTACGATAATGATTTTTTTAATTCGTCTGATTTATAATGCAGTGGATATTTACTCCCTGATTTTGGTAGCCTTTGCTGTCATGTCTTGGCTTCCAGGCGCCTACGAATCAAGTTTGGGTCGTTGGATTGTAGCATTGGTAAAACCAGTGCTTGCTCCTTTGCAACGCCTGCCTTTACAGATAGCAGGTCTTGATTTATCTGTTTGGGTTGCGATTGTTTTGATTCGATTTTTAGGAGAAAACCTAGTCCGTTTTCTGGCGATGATAGGATGAATAAAGGGATTTACCAGCATTTCTCTATAGAAGACCGTCCCTTTCTTGATAAGGGAATGGAATGGATAAAGAAGGTAGAAGATAGCTATGCTCCTTTTTTAACTCCCTTTATCAATCCTCATCAGGAGAAACTATTAAAGATTTTGGTCAAAACTTATGGTCTTGCTTGTAGCAGTAGTGGGGAATTCGTCTCGAGTGAGTATGTTCGAGTTTTATTATACCCAGATTATTTCCAGCCAGAGTTTTCAGATTTTGAAATATCTCTCCAGGAAATAGTGTATTCCAATAAATTTGAACACTTAACGCATGCTAAGATTTTAGGGACAGTCATCAATCAATTGGGGATTGAACGGAAACTTTTTGGAGATATCCTAGTAGATGAAGAACGGGCGCAGATTATGATTAATCAGCAATTTCTTCTTCTCTTTCAAGATGGATTAAAGAAAATTGGCCGTATACCTGTTTCGCTGGAGGACCGTCCTTTCACCGAGAAAATAGATAAGCTAGAACAGTATCGAGAGCTGGATTTATGTGTGTCTAGTTTTAGATTAGATGTTCTTTTATCAAATGTTTTGAAACTATCTAGAAATCAAGCAAACCAGTTGATTGACAAGAAACTTGTCCAAGTAAATTATCATATGGTAGACAAATCAGATTATACTGTTCAAGTTGGAGACTTGATTAGTGTGAGAAAATTTGGGCGTTTGAGGTTGCTTCAAGATAAGGGACAAACTAAAAAAGAGAAGAAAAAAATAACAGTCCAGTTATTATTAAGTAAGTGAGGAAAAATATGCCAATTACATCGTTAGAAATCAAAGATAAAACCTTTAGCACACGTTTTAGAGGTTTTGATCCAGAAGAAGTAGATGAATTTTTAGATATTGTGGTTCGTGATTATGAAGATTTGGTTCGTTCTAATCATGATAAGGATTTACATATTAAAAATTTGGAAGAGCGTTTGTCTTACTTTGATGAGATGAAAGATTCGTTGAGCCAGTCTGTATTGATTGCCCAAGATACAGCTGAGAGAGTGAAACAAACAGCACACGATCGTTCAAATAATATTATTCATCAAGCTGAACAGGATGCACATCGATTATTGGAAGAAGCAAAATACAAGGCAAATGAAATTCTTCGTCAGGCTGCTGACAATGCTAAGAAAGTTGCTGTTGAAACCGAAGAATTGAAGAACAAGAGCCGTGTCTTCCACCAACGTCTCAAATCTACAATTGAGAGCCAGTTAGCTATTGTTGAATCGTCAGATTGGGAAGATATTCTCCGTCCAACAGCTACTTATCTTCAAACCAGTGATGAAGCTTTTAAAGAAGTGGTTAGCGAAGTACTTGGAGAACCGATTCCAGCTCCAATTGAGGAAGAACCAATTGATATGACACGTCAATTTTCTCAAGAAGAAATGACAGAGTTACAGGCTCGTATTGAGGCAGCCAATAAAGAATTGGCTGAATTTGAAGCCCAGGCTAAACAGGAAGTGGAAAATCCAACTCCTGTAGTGAGTCCTCAAATGGAAGAAAGTCCAGCTCATCCAGTTGGTCCAATGTATGAAGAGCCAGAAGTAGCTCCAAGCCATTACTCAGGACCAACACCAGCTACTGAAGCTGTAAACTCAGCACCAGGATTTGATGCACCGCAAGAATCCGTTACAATTTTATAAGAAATAATCTGAGAACAATATCTTATCCTTATATTTCCAGCGAGCAGGAGATGGTGTGAGTCCTGTAATCCCTATTGATAAGATTATCCTCTCAAACAATCAAGTCTGAATGGAGTAAGATTTGACGTTTCCCACGTTACGGGATAAGAGGGAGAAAGACTAAATCTTTTTCCAAATAAAGGTGGTACCACGATTTTCGTCCTTTTTGGCAGTCGTGGTTTTTAATTTGTTATTATTTATAAAGGAGATACCATGAAACTCAAAGATACCCTTAATCTTGGGAAAACAGCTTTCCCAATGCGTGCAGGCCTTCCGACCAAAGAGCCAGTTTGGCAAAAGGAATGGGAAGATGCAAAACTTTACCAACGTCGTCAAGAATTGAACCAAGGAAAACCTCATTTCACCTTGCATGATGGCCCTCCATACGCGAACGGAAATATCCACGTTGGACACGCTATGAACAAGATTTCAAAAGATATCATTGTTCGCTCAAAATCTATGTCAGGTTTTTACGCACCATTTATCCCAGGTTGGGATACTCATGGTCTGCCAATCGAGCAAGTTTTGGCAAAACAAGGTGTCAAACGTAAAGAAATGGACTTGGTTGAGTACTTGAAACTTTGCCGTGAATACGCTCTTTCTCAAGTAGATAAACAACGTGAAGACTTTAAACGTTTGGGTGTTTCTGGTGACTGGGAAAATCCATATGTGACTTTGACTCCTGATTATGAAGCAGCCCAAATCCGTGTATTTGGTGAGATGGCTAATAAAGGTTATATTTACCGTGGTGCAAAACCAGTTTACTGGTCTTGGTCATCTGAGTCAGCCCTTGCTGAAGCAGAGATTGAATACCATGACTTGGTTTCAACTTCCCTTTACTATGCCAATAAGGTAAAAGATGGTAAAGGTGTTCTAGATACAGATACTTATATCGTTGTTTGGACAACTACTCCATTCACCATCACAGCTTCTCGTGGTTTGACTGTTGGTGCAGATATTGATTACGTTTTGGTTCAACCTGCTGGTGAAGCTCGTAAGTTTGTGGTTGCTGCAGAATTGTTGACTAGCTTGTCTGAGAAATTTGGCTGGGCTGATGTTCAAGTGTTGGCAACTTACCGTGGTCAAGAACTCAACCACATCGTAACAGAACATCCATGGGATACAGCTGTAGATGAATTGGTTATTCTTGGTGACCACGTTACAACTGACTCTGGTACAGGTATTGTCCATACAGCCCCTGGTTTTGGTGAGGACGACTACAATGTTGGTATTGCTAATGGTCTTGAAGTCGCAGTGACTGTTGACGAACGTGGTATCATGATGAAGAATGCTGGTCCTGAGTTTGAAGGTCAATTCTATGAAAAGGTAGTTCCAACTGTTATTGAAAAACTGGGTAACCTCCTTCTTGCCCAAGAAGAAATCTCTCACTCATACCCATTTGACTGGCGTACTAAGAAACCAATCATCTGGCGTGCAGTACCACAATGGTTTGCTTCAGTTTCTAAATTCCGTCAAGAAATCTTGGATGAAATTGAAAAAGTGAAATTCCACTCAGAATGGGGGAAAGTTCGTCTTTACAACATGATTCGTGACCGTGGCGACTGGGTTATCTCTCGTCAACGTGCTTGGGGTGTTCCACTTCCTATCTTCTATGCTGAAGATGGTACAGCAATCATGACTGCTGAAACGATTGAGCATGTAGCTCAACTCTTTGAAGAACATGGTTCAAGCATTTGGTGGGAACGTGATGCCAAAGACCTCTTACCAGAAGGATTTACTCATCCAGGTTCACCAAATGGTGAGTTCAAAAAAGAAACAGATATCATGGACGTTTGGTTTGACTCAGGTTCATCATGGAATGGAGTTGTGGTAAACCGTCCTGAGTTGACTTACCCAGCAGACCTTTACCTAGAAGGTTCTGACCAATACCGTGGTTGGTTCAACTCATCACTTATCACATCAGTTGCCAACCATGGCGTAGCACCTTACAAACAAATCTTGTCACAAGGTTTTGCCCTTGACGGTAAAGGTGAGAAGATGTCTAAATCTCTCGGAAATACCATTGCTCCAAGCGATGTTGAAAAACAATTTGGTGCTGAAATCTTGCGTCTCTGGGTAACAAGTGTTGACTCAAGCAACGACGTGCGTATCTCTATGGATATCTTGAGCCAAGTTTCTGAAACTTACCGTAAAATCCGTAACACCCTTCGTTTCTTGATTGCTAATACATCTGACTTTAACCCAGCTCAAGACGCAGTAGCTTACGATGAGCTTCGTTCAGTTGATAAGTACATGACTATTCGCTTTAATCAGCTTGTTAAGACCATTCGTGATGCTTACGCAAACTTTGAATTCTTGACAATCTACAAGGCCTTGGTGAACTTTATCAACGTTGACTTGTCAGCCTTCTACCTTGATTTTGCCAAAGATGTTGTTTATATCGAAGGTGCCAAATCATTGGAACGCCGTCAAATGCAGACTGTCTTCTATGACATTCTTGTCAAAATCACCAAACTCTTGACACCAATCCTTCCTCACACTGCGGAAGAAATCTGGTCATATCTTGAGTTTGAAGCAGAAGACTTCGTTCAATTGTCAGAATTGCCAGAAGCAGAGACATTTGCTAACCAAGAGGAAATCTTGGATACATGGGCTGCCTTCATGGACTTCCGTGGACAAGCTCAAAAAGCCTTGGAAGAAGCTCGTAATGCCAAAGTTATCGGGAAATCACTTGAAGCACACTTGACAGTTTATCCAAACGAAGTTGTGAAAACTCTACTCGAAGCAGTAAACAGCAATGTAGCTCAACTTTTGATTGTGTCTGAATTGACCATGGCAGAAGGATCAGCTCCAGAAACTGCCGTTAGCTTTGAAGATGTAGCCTTCACTGTTGAACGCGCTGCAGGTGAAGTATGTGACCGTTGCCGTCGTATCGACCCAACAACAGAAGAACGCAGCTACCACGCAGTCATCTGTGACCACTGTGCAAGCATTGTTGAAGAAAACTTTGAGGAAGCAGTCGCAGAAGGATTTGAAGCGAAATAGTTTTGAGTAGTCTGGAGAATATTCATGAATTGAGTATTTTAACTAGTTATGGTATAATATTTAGTATAAAACATTAAAGGAGATTTATTATGAAGTCAAAAGCTTTAGCACTTTATAGTGGTATTGTTGGTTTAGTAGGTGGAATATACTTGCTTATTGCCCCATTTCTTTTACTAGCAGCAGTTGTGAGTACAGCTGCTACAGCAACAGCTACACAGAGTCCTGAATTAACTGCATCTACAACAGTTGCAGGAGTTGCAGGAGTTTTACTTCCAACTGTTTTAAAAATTGCTATTTTAGTTTTAGGAATTGTTGCGATTGTATATTATAAGGGAGAAAGTCGTGTTGGTTCGGCTCCTTCTGTCCTATTAATCGTAGGTGGAGCAGTTGGCTTGATTCCAGCCCTTGGTTGGGTAGGAGGAATCCTAGCAATTATCGGTGGTTCACTATTTTTAGGAAGTCTCAAAAAATTCAAAGTTGAAGGATAAAAAATAAGGAAAAGGATTGGCAAACAGTCCTTTCCTTTTTGGTTTTGACTAGCTTTTTTGTGAAAAATTGTGTAAAATAGAATAGATAAACGAGGGGGAACCTCGGAAAATTTAAAGGAGAATCCATCTAATGGTAAAATTGGTTTTTGCTCGCCACGGTGAGTCTGAATGGAACAAAGCTAACCTTTTCACTGGTTGGGCTGATGTTGATTTGTCTGAAAAAGGTACACAACAAGCGATTGACGCTGGTAAATTGATCAAAGAAGCTGGTATCGAATTTGACCAAGCTTACACTTCAGTATTGAAACGTGCGATTAAAACAACTAACTTGGCTCTTGAAGCTTCTGACCAATTGTGGGTTCCAGTTGAAAAATCATGGCGTTTGAACGAACGTCACTACGGTGGTTTGACTGGTAAAAATAAAGCTGAAGCTGCTGAACAATTTGGTGATGAGCAAGTTCACATCTGGCGTCGTTCATACGATGTATTGCCTCCAAACATGGACCGTGATGATGAGCACTCAGCTCACACAGACCGTCGTTACGCTTCACTTGACGACTCAGTTATCCCAGATGCTGAAAACTTGAAAGTGACTTTGGAACGTGCCCTTCCTTTCTGGGAAGATAAAATCGCTCCAGCTCTTAAAGATGGTAAAAACGTATTCGTAGGAGCTCACGGTAACTCAATCCGTGCCCTTGTAAAACACATCAAAGGTTTGTCAGACGATGAAATCATGGATGTGGAAATCCCTAACTTCCCACCATTGGTATTCGAATTCGACGAAAAATTGAACGTCGTTTCTGAATACTACCTTGGAAAATAAAAAATTGTAAGCCTAGGATTGATTTCTAGGCTTTTTATGTTAGTATGGTAGTATGATAAGGAATAAAAAACAAGATTATGTATTGGTCTACAAGCAACCAGCGTCAACAACATATAAGGGTTGGGAAGAAGAGGCCTTACCGCTAGGCAATGGTTCTTTAGGGGCAAAAGTATTTGGGCTTATAGGTGCTGAGCGGATTCAATTCAATGAAAAAAGTCTCTGGTCTGGAGGTCCACTTCCTGATAGTTCAGATTATCAGGGTGGAAATCTTCAAAATCAGCATAGTTTTTTAGCTGAGATTCGGCAGGATTTGGAAAAGAGAGATTACAATCGGGCTAAGGAACTGGCTGAAAAGCACCTGATTGGACCAAAAACGAGTCAATATGGGACCTATCTGTCCTTTGGGGATATTTTCATTGAGT
The DNA here is from genome assembly GCA_001914195.1 of Streptococcus mitis. Classification (GTDB taxonomy): domain Bacteria; phylum Bacillota; class Bacilli; order Lactobacillales; family Streptococcaceae; genus Streptococcus; species Streptococcus mitis_F. The sequence continues at coordinate 31,317 of MKYF01000012.1, forward strand.
TCAGCCAGCAAGGCAAGACTTTGTCTCAGGTGACGGATTACCAGAGACAGCTGAATATCAGTAAGGCGCTTGCGACGACTTCTTATGCCTATAAGGGAACGAGATTTAAACGTGAAGCCTTTGCGAGTTTTCCAGATGATCTCTTGGTTCAGCGCTTTACTAAGGAAGGGTTGGAAACTCTAGATTTTACTATAGAACTATCCTTGACCCGTGATTTGGCTTCTGATGGAAAGTATGAGCAGGAAAAATCTGATTACAAGGAGTGTAAGCTGGATATTACTGATTCTTATATCTTGATGAAGGGGCGAGTTAAGGACAATGACCTGCAGTTTGCTAGTTATCTAGCTTGGGAAACAGATGGAGACATTAGAGTCTGGTCAGATAAGGTTCAGATATCAGGAGCCAGTTATGCTAATCTCTTCTTGGTGGCTAAGACAGATTTTGCCCAAAATCCTGCTAGCAATTATCGCAAGAAAATTGATTTAGAGCAACAGGTAAAAGACTTGGTGGAGATAGCTAAAGAAAAGGGCTATACCCAATTGAAATCAAGGCATATTGAGGACTACCAAGCCTTATTCCAGCGTGTTCAATTGGATTTGGAAGCTGATGTTGACGCATCCACTACAGATGATTTGTTAAAAAATTATAAGCCACAAGAGGGGCAGGCTTTGGAGGAGCTGTTCTTCCAGTATGGGCGGTATTTATTGCTTAGTTCTTCTAGAGACTGTCCAGATGCTCTACCAGCTAACCTACAAGGGGTCTGGAATGCAGTCGATAATCCTCCTTGGAATTCGGACTATCACCTGAATATCAACCTGCAGATGAATTATTGGCCAGCCTATGTTACCAATCTCCTAGAGACGGCTTTTCCAGTCATCAACTATATCGATGATTTGCGTGTCTATGGTCGTCTAGCAGCTGCAAGGTATGCAGGCATTTTCTCTCAGGAAGGGGAGGAGAATGGTTGGTTGGTTCATACTCAAGCTACTCCCTTTGGCTGGACGGCACCTGGTTGGGATTACTATTGGGGTTGGTCACCAGCTGCCAATGCGTGGATGATGCAAACTGTTTATGAAGCCTATTCATTTTATAGGGATCAAGACTATCTCAGGGAGAAAATTTATCCCATGTTGAGGGAAACGGTTCGTTTTTGGAATGCCTTTTTACATAAGGACCAGCAGGCGCAGCGTTGGGTCTCTTCTCCGTCTTATTCTCCAGAACATGGTCCGATTTCGATTGGCAATACCTATGACCAATCTCTGATTTGGCAGTTATTTCATGATTTTATTCAGGCTGCTCAGGAATTGGGACTGGATGAGGCTTTGTTGACTGAGGTCAAGGAGAAGTTTGACTTGCTTAATCCTCTTCAAATCACTCAATCTGGTCGAATCAGGGAGTGGTATGAGGAGGAAGAGCAGCATTTTCAAAATGAGAAAGTGGAGGCCCAGCATCGGCACGCTTCCCATCTAGTGGGACTCTATCCTGGAACTCTCTTTAGCTATAAGGGACAAGAGTATCTTGATGCGGCGCGTGCTAGTCTCAATGATCGTGGAGATGGCGGCACAGGCTGGTCCAAGGCTAATAAGATCAATCTCTGGGCGCGTTTGGGAGATGGCGATCGAGCCCATAAATTATTAGCAGAGCAGTTAAAGTCATCCACCTTGCCAAATCTTTGGTGTAGCCACCCTCCTTTTCAGATAGATGGTAATTTTGGTGCTACTAGTGGCATGGCAGAAATGTTACTCCAGTCTCATACAGCTTATCTGGTGCCTCTAGCTGCCCTACCTGATGCATGGTCAAGAGGTTCCGTTTCAGGCTTAATGGCACGTGGACATTTTGAAGTGAGCATGAGGTGGGAGGATAAAAAACTTTTACAGATGACCATTTTATCAAGGAGTGGAGGAGATTTGCGAGTTTCTTATCCAGGCATTGAAAAGAGTGTGATTGAAGTGAATCAAGAAAAAGCAAAAGTGAAATGCATAGAGAAAGATTGTATTTCAGTGGCGACAGCAGAAGGCGATCTGGTTCAATTTTATTTTTAAGAAGATGATAGAAGGCAGTGGTTTGAGACTGCCTTTTTTGAAGGATTTGAGAATGTAAGCAGTTTCCAACTAGTTGAAAAAGCGTTATAATGGTAGTAGGAAGTAATTTGTTTGAGAGAGGGTGGGGCTGATGGCTTATATTGAAATGAAACACTGTTACAAGCGTTATCAGGTTGGGGACACGGAGATTGTGGCCAATCGTGATGTGAATTTTGAAATTGAAAAGGGTGAATTGGTGATTATTCTAGGTGCATCTGGTGCAGGCAAGTCAACGGTTCTTAACCTTCTTGGGGGAATGGATACCAATGATGAGGGGGAAATCTGGATTGATGGTGCCAATATTGCAGATTATAGTTCCCACCAGAGAACCAATTACCGCCGCAATGATGTAGGATTTGTTTTTCAGTTTTATAATCTAGTTTCCAATCTAACCGCTAAGGAAAATGTGGAACTGGCCTCTGAAATCGTGACAGATGCCTTGAATCCTGAACAGGTCTTGACAGATGTAGGTCTGGCTCATCGTCTTAATAATTTTCCAGCCCAGCTTTCTGGAGGGGAGCAACAGCGAGTCTCCATTGCACGCGCGGTAGCCAAAAATCCTAAAATTCTCCTTTGTGACGAACCGACAGGCGCCTTGGATTATCAGACGGGCAAGCAAGTCTTGAAGATTCTCCAAGACATGTCTCGTCAAAAGGGAGCGACGGTAATCATCGTGACTCACAATGGAGCTTTGTCGCCCATTGCGGATCGCGTGATTCATATGCATGATGCCAGTGTCAAGGATGTGGTGATCAACCAGCATCCTCAGGATATCGATACATTGGAGTACTAGCATGATCAAGCGAAAAACCTATTGGAAGGACTTAATTCAGTCTTTCACAGGCTCCAAGGGGCGTTTCTTATCCATCTTGACTTTGATGATGTTGGGATCTCTAGCCCTTGTAGGCCTCAAAGTGACTAGCCCCAACATGGAGGCAACAGCTAATGCTTATTTAACAACTGCTCAAACCTTGGATTTGGCAGTCATGTCTAATTATGGTTTGGATCAAACAGATCAAGAAGAACTAGGACAGACGCAGGGCGCAGAGGTTGAGTTTGGCTATTTGACAGATGTGACTATGGAAAATGGGCAGGATGCCATTCGGCTGTATTCCAAACCAGAGCGAATTTCAACCTTTCAGCTAAGAGAGGGACGACTTCCTCAGTCCGACAAGGAAATAGCTTTGGCCACTCATTTGCAAGGTCAATACAGCGTGGGACAGGAGATTAGCTTTAAAGAAAAAGAAGGCAGTCATTCCTCTTTAAAAGACCATACCTATACTATTACTGGTTTTGTGGATTCAGCTGAAATCCTCTCCCAGCGAGATATGGGCTACGCAGCAAGTGGAAGTGGGACTCTGACCGCTTACGGGGTGATTTTATCTAGTCAGTTTGATCAGGAAGTCTACAATATAGCTCGTTTGAAATATCAAGATTTAGCAGGTTTAAATGCTTTCTCAGCAGCTTATGAAGAAAAATCCAAACAGCATCAGGAAGATCTAGAACAAGCTTTGTCAGATAATGGCAAGGCACGTCTGCAACTCTTGAAAAAAGAAGGGCAAGAGTCTCTCGATAAGGGGCAAGAGACCCTTAATAAGGCTGAGACTAATTTGCAGGAAGGCAAGCGTCGTTTAGCAACTGCTCAAGCTCGTATACAGGCTCAGGAAAGTCAACTAGCCTTGCTTCCTCAAGCACAGAGAGAGCAGGCTAGTGCTCAACTTACCCAAGCCAAGCAGGAATTGAGCAAGGAAGAGGACAAACTAAAGCAGGCTGAACAAAATTTAGCCCAAGAAAAGGAAGAACTAGAAAAACATCAGCAAGTTTTGGATGATTTGGCTGAGCCAAGGTATCAGGTCTATAATCGTCAGACCATACCAGGTGGTCAGGGCTATCTCATGTATAGCAATGCTTCAGCTAGTATTCGGGCAGTGGGCAATATCTTTCCTGTAGTGCTTTATGCCGTAGCGGCTATGGTAACCTTCACAACTATGACTCGTTTTGTGGATGAAGAGCGAACACATGCAGGGATTTTTAAGGCCTTGGGCTATCGTAGCAAGGATATTATTGCCAAGTTTCTCCTTTACGGTCTAGTAGCTGGGACTGTCGGAACAGCTCTAGGTAGCATACTTGGCCATTATTTGCTAGCCGGTGTGATTTCAAGTGTCATTACAAAAGGTATGGTGGTGGGAGAAACCCAGATTCAGTTCTATTGGACCTATAGCTTACTGGCTCTTGTCTTGAGTTGGTTGGCGAGTGTGCTACCAGCCTACTTGGTAGCTCGTAGGGAACTTCATGATGAAGCAGCCCAGCTTTTACTGCCTAAACCACCTGTCAAAGGAGCTAAAATCTTACTGGAGCGCATCGTTTTTATCTGGCGTCGTCTCAGTTTTACCCATAAGGTAACAGCTCGCAATATCTTTCGTTATAAGCAGCGGATGTTGATGACGATCTTTGGTGTGGCAGGTTCTGTAGCCCTGCTCTTTGCAGGTTTGGGAATCCAATCATCTGTAGCAGGAGTTCCGTCTAGACAGTTTCAACAAATCCAACAGTATCAGATGATTGTCTCTGAAAATCCTAGTGCGACCAATCAGGACAAGGCAAATCTAGAAGAAGTGTTGAAAGGGCAGGACATCCAAGCCTATCAGAAAATCTATTCAAAAACGCTAGACAAAGATTTCAAAGGTAAGGTTGGTCTTCAGACAATTACCCTTATGATGACAGAGAAGGAGGATTTGACTCCCTTTATCCATCTGCAACATCATCAGCAAGAGCTGACATTAAAAGATGGCGTCGTTATTACAGCTAAACTCGCCCAGCTAGCAGGTGTCAAGGTTGGACAGAGTCTAGAAATTGAAGGTAAGGAACTAACGGTCGCTGCCATTGCTGAGAATTACGTTGGTCACTTTATTTATATGAGTCAATCTAACTATGAGCAAATTTACGGACGGCTACCCCAAGCTAATACATATCTGGTCTCGTTAAGGGATATCAGTGCTACTAGTATTGAAAGACAGGCAGGCTTGCTTATGAATCAATCTGCGGTGTCAAGCGTTGTCCAGAATGCTTCAGCCATTCGACTCTTTGACTCCGTCGCTAGCTCACTCAATCAGACCATGACCATATTGGTCATCGTATCGGTTCTATTGGCTATTGTTATCCTCTACAATTTGACCAATATCAACGTGGCTGAGAGAATCCGTGAACTCTCCACTATCAAGGTTCTCGGCTTTCATAATAATGAAGTCACTCTCTACATTTATCGTGAGACGATTGTGCTGTCCCTTGTGGGAATCGTATTTGGTCTGGTATCTGGTTTTTATTTACACCAATTTTTGATTCAAATGATTTCTCCTGCGACTATTCTCTTTTATCCGCAGGTAGGCTGGGAAGTATATGTAATCCCAGTGGCAGCAGTAAGTATCATTTTGACCCTACTTGGTTTCTTTGTCAATCATCATCTGAGAAAGGTTGATATGCTTGAAGCCCTGAAATCTGTAGAGTAAGGTAGTTGTTTTTATCTGATTGAATTTATATTTACTCGTAAACAAAAATCCTCCGTTTCAAAGAGTAGGGAACTCTTTGTGACAGAGGATTTTTTCTATAGGGCTTTAGCAGCTGCAATTGCGGCTTCGAAGTTTGGTTCAGAGTTGATATTGTCCACGTATTCAACGTAGCGAATCGTATTGTCAGTATCGAGGACAAAGACTGCGCGTGCCAATAAGTGCCACTCATTGATTAAGAGGGCATAATCACGTCCAAAGGATTGGTCGAAATAGTCTGAAAGCATGATGGCATTTTCAATACCTTCAGCCCCACACCAACGTTTTTGGGCAAAAGGTAGATCCATTGAAACAGTCAAGACAACTGTATTATCCAGTCCAGCCAGTTCTTCATTAAAACGACGGGTTTGAGTTGAGCAGATACCTGTATCGATAGAAGGCACGACACTCAAGACTTTTTTCTTACCATCAAAATCAGATAGAGATTTTTTAGAAAGATCTGTTGTAGTGAGTGAAAAATCAAGTGCCTTGTCGCCGACTTGTAGTTGTTTACCTGTAAAGCTCACAGGATTTCCGAGGAAAGTTACCATAAGATACTCCAATCTTTTTTCTTCCATTTTAGCTGAAACAGTCAGAATTTTCCAATGATTTGACTGGAAATGTGGGCATAGAAAAAACGTCAATTCGGAAAAGAATGACGTTTTTCAGAGGCTTATTTTGCCAATCCTTCAGCAATCTTGTCAAGGTTGTATTTCATCATGTTGTAGTAGCTGTCGCCTTCTTTACCTTGTTCTGCGATAGAGTCAGTAAAGATTTGTGCGTAGATTGGGATGTTTGTGTCTTGTGAAACAGTCTTCATTGGACGGTCATCCACACTTGATTCTACAAAGAGTGAAGGAGTTTTTGTTTGGCGAAGTTTTTCAACCAAGGTTTTGATTTGGTCAGGTGTTCCTTCTTCTTCAGTGTTGATTTCCCAGATGTAGGCACTTGGGACACCGTAGGCTTTAGAGAAGTATTTGAAGCATCCTTCGCTGGTTACGATAAGTTTTTTCTCAGCAGGGATGTTGTTAAATTTCTCCTTAGCTTCCTTGTCAAGTTTGTCTAGCTTATCAGTATATTCTTTGAGATTTTTTTCGTAGAATTCCTTGTTGCTAGGGTCTTTAGCGCTCAATTGTTTTGCGATATTTTTAGCAAAGATCATACCGTTTTCAAGGTTAAGCCAAGCGTGTGGGTCTTCTTTGCCTTTTTCGTTTTGACCTTCAAGGTAGATAACATCAACGCCTTCGCTGACTGCAAAGTAGTCTTTGTTTTCAGTTTTCTTAGCATTTTCTACCAATTTTGTAAACCAAGCATTGCCACCAGTTTCAAGGTTGATACCGTTATAGAAAATCAAATCAGCTTGAGAAGTTTTCTTAACGTCTTCAGGAAGTGGTTCGTATTCGTGCGGGTCTTGGCCAACAGGAACGATACTGTGAAGATCAATCTTGTCACCAGCAATATTTTTAGTAATATCAGCGATGATTGAGTTTGTAGCAACAACTTTTAGTTTTTGACCAGAAGCTGCATCTTTTTTTCCACTAGTACATGCTACAAGAGCGATGACGGAAAGAAAGAGAACGAGTAATGTACCTAATTTTTTCATTAGATCCTCCAATTTATTGGGGTTTTGCCCCTTATTTTAACAAATGTTTATTTTTCAGTTTCAAATATCGTTGTTTTGGAGCGATAAAGAAGCTAATGAGAAAGAAACTAGCAGCTGTGAGCACGATACTAGAACCTGCCGCAACGTTAAAGCTATAGCCGATAAAGAGCCCCAAAACTGAAGCTATCGCTCCAAAGGTTGAGGAAAGGAAAATCATGCTTTTCAGGCTATTAGCATACAGATAAGCAGTTGCAGCTGGGGTAATCAGCATGGCTACAATCAGGATAGTTCCGACACTTTGCATGGCTGTCACAGACACGAGAGTCAGGAGTACCATGAGAAGGTAGTGATAGAAATTGACAGGCATTCCCATGGCTTTGGCCAAGAGTTCATCAAAGGAAGTTATCAAGAGTTGCTTGAAGAAAATCCAGATTAACAAGAGAATGACTGCACCAACACCCATAGTAATAAACATATCCGTATCTTGGACGGCCAGGATATTACCAAAAAGAATATGGAAAAGGTCAGTTGAACTTTTAGCGACACTAATCAAGATGATACCGAGGGCTAAGAAAGAAGAAAAGGTAATGCCGATGGCGGTATCGCTTTTGATAATCGAGTTCCCCTTGATGTAGGTAATGATGATGGCAGCTAGCAATCCAAAGACAATGGCTCCGATAAAGAAGTCAACGCCCAAGATGAAGGAGAGGGCTACACCTGGCAAGACAGCATGTGAAATGGCATCTCCCATGAGTGACATCCCGCGTAGAATGATGAAACATCCTACAGCTCCAGCTACGACCCCGACGACAATGGCTGTTATCAAGGCATTTTGTAAGAAATGGAATTTTTGCAATCCATCGATAAATTCTGCAATCATAGGTCACCTCCATTGAAAAAGAGTCGATTACCGTAAGCGTCTTTGAGATTGGCTTCGGTAAAGGTTTCTTTGGTTGGACCAAAGGCAATCACTTCTCGATTGACAAGCAAGACTTGATCGAAGTAGTGGGCAACCTTGCTGAGGTCGTGGTGGACGATGAGAACCGTCTTCCCAGCTTTTTTCAAATCTCTCAGCGTATTCATGATGATTTCCTCACTGACAGAGTCAATCCCAACAAAGGGTTCATCCAAGAGGATATAGTCGGCTTCCTGAACCAAACATCTGGCAATCAAGACCCGCTGGAATTGACCTCCAGACAGTTGACTGATTTGACGTTCAGCGTAGTCAGCTAGACCGACAATTTCAAGGGCCTCTTGCACTTTCTTCCAATGTTTAGCATTTAAACTTCGAAAGAGAGGGATAGAGGGAAAGAGTCCTAACGAGACACATTCCTTGACCTTGATGGGAAAGTTGTAGTCGATATTGATTTTTTGTTCGACATAGGCGATTCGATGTAAGGATTTTTTAACTTCCTTGTCATCGAGAAATGCCTGACCTTGATGTGGGATAATTCCCAGCATCCCTTTTAATAATGTTGATTTCCCAGCACCGTTTGGACCAATGATACCGGTAATTGTTGGTCCGTGGAGCACTAGTGAAATATCCTTAAGTGCCAACGTTTCTTTGTAGGAGACACTGAGGTTTTCGATACGTATCATAAGCTTGTATTCCTCCTGCCTCTTAATATACATTAAAAAAAAAATTAAGTCAAGTTAATTTTTAAAAAAATTAAAATAATAACTGAAAAATGATGGAAAGAGAAAGTTCATTTTTAATTGCATTCCCAGTTAATTTTTGTTAAGCTAAAAACAAGTACAAATGAAAGCGAGAACACAATGACACGTTATCAAGATGATTTTTATGATGCAATCAATGGAGAATGGCAACAGACAGCTGAAATTCCAGCAGATAAGTCTCAAACGGGAGGTTTTGTTGATTTAGACCAGGAAATTGAAGACCTGATGTTGGCGACAACAGACAAGTGGTTGGCAGGTGAAGAGGTGCCTGAGGATCCTATCTTGGCAAACTTTGTCAAATACCACCGCCTAGTTCGTGATTTTGATAAGAGAGAAGCTGACGGTATCACACCTGTCTTACCACTCCTTAAAGAATTCCAAGAATTGGAGACTTTTGCGGATTTTACAGCTAAACTAGCAGATTTTGAGCTTGCAGGAAAACCGAACTTCCTTCCTTTTGGTGTATCGCCAGACTTTATGGATGCCAGAATCAACGTTTTATGGGCTAGCGCTCCAAGCACGATCCTTCCAGATACGACCTACTATGCTGAAGACCATCCTCAGCGTGAAGAGCTTTTGACTCTTTGGAAAGAAAGCAGCGTAAATCTTCTCAAGGCTTATGATTTCTCTGATGAAGAAATTGAAGACTTGCTAGAGAAAAGATTAGAATTGGATCGCCGAGTTGCAGCAGTGGTGCTCTCTAATGAAGAAAGTTCAGAGTATGCTAAACTCTACCATCCATATATTTATGAAGATTTCAAAAAATTCGCGCCTGCCCTACCTTTGGATGACTTTTTCCAAGCCGTTCTTGGACAAGTACCAGACAAGGTTATCGTAGACGAGGAACGTTTCTGGCAAGCAGCAGATCAATTCTATAGTGAAGAGGCATGGCCTCTCCTCAAGGCAACCTTAATTTTAAGTGTTGTGAATCTCTCAACCAGCTATTTAACAGAAGAAATCCGTGTCTTGTCAGGTGCCTATAGCCGTGCGCTTTCAGGAGTTCCAGAAGCTAAAGACAAGGTCAAGGCAGCTTATCAACTAGCACAAGGTCCTTTCAAACAAGCCTTAGGTCTTTGGTATGCCCATGAAAAATTCTCTCCAGAAGCTAAGGCAGACGTAGAGAAAAAAGTAGCAACTATGATTGATGTCTATAAGGAACGCTTGGCTAAAAATGACTGGTTGACTCCTGAAACTCGTGACAAGGCCATCGTCAAACTCAATGTCATCAAGCCTTATATCGGTTACCCAGAAGAATTGCCAGAACGCTACAAGGACAAGGTAGTGGATGAAAATGCTAGTCTTTTTGACAATGCTCTAGCCTTTGCTCGTGTGGAAATCAAACACAGTTGGAGCAAGTGGAACCAACCTGTTGACTACAAGGAATGGGGCATGCCTGCTCATATGGTCAATGCTTACTACAATCCACAGAAGAACCTGATTGTCTTCCCAGCGGCTATTTTACAGGCACCTTTCTATGACTTGCATCAGTCATCTTCTGCTAATTACGGTGGGATTGGGGCAGTTATTGCCCATGAAATTTCTCACGCCTTTGATACCAATGGAGCGTCCTTTGATGAAAATGGTAGCCTCAAGGATTGGTGGACAGAGAGCGACTATGCTGCCTTCAAGGAGAAAACACAAAAAGTTATTGACCAGTTTGATGGACAGGATTCTTATGGAGCAACCATCAACGGTAAATTGACTGTATCAGAAAATGTGGCTGACTTGGGAGGAATCGCAGCAGCGCTTGAAGCAGCTAAGAGAGAACCAGACTTCTCAGCAGAAGAGTTCTTCTACAACTTCGGTCGCATCTGGCGCATGAAAGGTCGTCCAGAATTTATGAAACTTTTGGCTAGCGTTGATGTGCACGCACCAGCTAAACTTCGTGTCAATGTGCAAGTACCAAACTTTGATGATTTCTTTACAACCTATGATGTCAAAGAAGGCGACGGTATGTGGCGTTCACCAGAAGAGCGCGTGATTATTTGGTAATGCAAAAAGGTAAGTAATTAGAAAAAGGCATCCAATCAGGTCTGAAAACTTGATTGGATGCCTTTTATAATGGAAAGACTTGCTGGATAGTTTACTTAAATTGCGATAGTCATTATCATCAAAATCTTGCTAGAAAAAAGGATTAAAAGTTTTTTCGTGAGCGATAGTAGTAGCTGGACCATGTCCTGGATAGACATCATAGTTTGGTAGAGTGAAAAGTTGAGTCTGGATACTGTGAAGTAGTTGCTCCATGCTACCAGTCGGAAGGTCGGTCCGTCCGATTGTTTCACGGAACAAAGCATCTCCTGTCAAGACTAGGTGAGCATCAGGAAAGACGATAGAAACACCACCGATAGAATGTCCTGGTGTTGGTAAGACAGTGAAACGAAATTCCTCTAGTTGGTATTCTTCGTGAAAGATAAAAGTGTGTTCAGCAGGTTTTGCGACCACATCTGCCATATCATCGTGGCGAGGAAGCCCAGAGAGATTATCGACAGGAGTATAGAGCCAGCTGGCTTCACTCTCAGCGATATAGACAGGAGGATTTCCAAAAGTCTCGCGAACCAAGTCCAGACTCATGATATGGTCATAATGGGCATGGGTCAAGAGAATAGCACAGATTGGTTTGTTAATGTTCTCTATTGTCTGACGAATGGTTTCCCAATGGCTCCCGGGATCGACAACGATGAGGTGCTTTTCGCCTTCTAGGTAATAGGTGTTTTCATAGGCAACAGGATTCACAGTTTTATGGATTTTCATATTAGCTCCAATCTCAAAGAATGTACTAAGATAAGTATAGCACAGTTAGGGAGAATAGGTAAGAAATGAGCTTCCAACATAAGAATTGTTAACATTTTGAAAAAATGAGTGTGAAAGTTGAAGAAATTTAATAGTCTTTATATTATAGTCCTTGAAGAAGGCAAAAATAAATTCGGCAGAACTTGTAAAAGTGCGAAAGTGCAGTTGAGGAATAACACAAGATAGGTCTGAATTATGAATAGTTTCCTTTATAGACTTCCTGTAAAGCAGCTTATGTACGATAGTTTTTGTATTTTAAAGTAAATAATTTAGAATGATATTTTGGAGCTATTGATTATTGGCTTACAGGCTGCCTAACATGTATTAATTTCTATGATATAGAGGACTTCTACCAATTTTTATAGAACACCCTCCTGCTGGACCGGATTGATTACAGTAACTGTGCCCCCAACAAACTGTACTAGATAATAAGGCAAGATCACAGTCACTTCCCGCAAAATTAATCCATGCTCTAGGGTTAGATTTTGGATAATGAATATCATCTGTCGCAGGACCATTGAATCTGTTACAATGAACCCAATCACCAGTATAATATTTATCCCCGTAACCCTTTTTAAAAACAACTTTAAAATGTTCAGAATCCATTTTATCAAATAACTCTCCCATATTAACATCAAAAATAGCTACTTTTTCTCCATTAATTTCTTGTATTTCAGCGACTCTTAAGGAATGATGATCTGTAGATATCTTATCTCCAACGCTAGCATTTCTAAATTGAACGAGCCCGCTTTCGTTTAAATCATATTTCGTATGATGAGAATAGACTTCTCCATTTGTTAAGGTCACTTCTCTATATGCCCCTGTATCAGTTATAATCCAACCTGATAATTTATACTCTAATTGAATTTTTAAGGGTAAATTTTTTATAGGGAAGTTAATAATCTGTCGTGCCTTGATTTTCACAAAGCTAGATTCTTGTGCCTTAGTTATATTAACAGACAATATAGTGAATGCTGATAGCAAAAATGCTAATAATATTTTGAATTTTTTCATTATATACTCCTTTAAAAATTTTCTGTAAACGAAAATAGAAAGTATAAAATGGAGAGAATAGCAAGAATTGTTAATAGAATAGAAAAATAAAGAGCAATTTTTTTTCTACTAAATACATAAAAGTACAGCATGGATTGACTAGTAATAAGAAATAAAAGAAAATAAGACATAATATTATACCATTAAACTATTCATTAGACTAGGTTTATTTCCCTCCTAAAATATAAATAATTCTTGTGTTAGTTCGCTAAGAATTAGTTCTAGTATATTTTAAACTATTACCAAATATATTTTTGCTTTCTTCAAGGAATAATGAATAAAGCACAATGGTTTCTATTTTGAATTTTAAGATTTAAAATAGAAACGTTAGGAACAAATTGCTATATACATACTAGGAAAAATAAATTTTCTTAACTTCTAAAGGAACTGATTTTGTCATTAAAATGATGTAAAATATAAACTTAAGGTCATCGCAAATCAAAAAATTAAAGAGAGCATTAAAAAATAAGTTACAAGAAGTATTTCAGGAATTAGATTGATATATCTTAAAAAACGATTATTTGCAGATAACTACTTAGTTTTTGATTCAGCTTTAGTATCAATTATATTTACAAATCACTCCTTTCTATCATTCAAGGAATAACATTGAATGAAAAATGTTGATGTAGATGGGGGAGATTACCTTACGAATCACGGTGGGGTAAATAATAACCTTATTTGTGAAAGAGAAGTACAGGAACTTTTCAAATTTATTTAAGGAATGCTCCCTAAGTATCTAATAATGGTAGATTCAAAAAATTATAATATTGCTTGTTAGCATCATGGGAAGCTAGTGTTGTCTTTAGTAATCATTATATTACAAAATTATTATATGATACTTTTATAAAAAATGCAAGCGTTTACTAGTATATTATTTTGGGTTTAGATAAAAATATTTCTTCCAGTTTTCATATTCTTAAAAAAGTGATAAAATGGTAGGAAGAATTGGAGAGTAGAGATGCCAAAAGAAGTGAATTTAACAGGCGATGAAGTTGTCGCTTTAACACAGAAATATTTATCGGAAGAAGATGTGGCTTTTGTCCATAAGGCCTTGGTTTACGCCGTTGAATGCCATAGTGGTCAATATCGCAAATCAGGTGAGCCTTATATCATTCATCCTATCCAAGTGGCAGGTATTTTAGCCAAACTAAAGCTGGATGCTGTAACGGTAGCTTGTGGTTTCTTGCATGACGTGGTGGAAGATACAGATGCGACCTTGGATGATTTGGAAAGAGAGTTTGGCCCTGATGTGCGGGTAATCGTTGATGGAGTTACTAAGCTCGGTAAGGTCAAGTACAAGTCTCACGAAGAGCAGTTGGCTGAAAACCACCGCAAGATGCTCATGGCCATGTCTGAGGACATCCGCGTTATCTTGGTCAAACTGTCTGACCGTTTGCACAATATGCGGACCCTGAAACATCTTCGAAAAGACAAGCAGGAGCGTATTTCCAAAGAAACTATGGAAATCTATGCACCTCTTGCTCACCGTCTGGGGATTTCCAGTGTCAAATGGGAATTGGAAGACCTATCTTTCCGTTATCTCAATCCAACGGAGTTTTACAAGATTACCCATATGATGAAGGAAAAGCGCAGGGAGCGTGAAGCCTTGGTGGATGAGGTGGTCACAAAATTAGAGGAATATACGACGAATCATCACTTGAGAGGGAAGATTTATGGTCGTCCCAAGCATATTTACTCGATTTTCCGCAAAATGCAGGATAAGAGAAAACGTTTTGAGGAAATTTATGATTTGATTGCCATTCGTTGTATTTTGGATACCCAAAGTGATGTTTATGCCATGTTGGGTTATGTGCATGAACTTTGGAAACCCATGCCTGGTCGTTTCAAAGACTATATCGCTAACCGCAAGGCCAATGGTTACCAGTCTATCCATACGACTGTTTATGGGCCAAAAGGACCGATTGAGTTCCAGATTCGAACTAAAGCCATGCACGAGGTGGCTGAGTACGGGGTTGCGGCTCACTGGGCTTATAAGAAAGGCGTTAAGGGGCAGGTCAACAGCAAGGAATCAGCTATTGGGATGAACTGGATCAAGGAGATGATGGAGCTCCAAGATCAGGCTGATGATGCTAAGGAATTTGTGGACTCTGTTAAGGAAAACTACCTGGCTGAGGAGATTTATGTCTTTACTCCAGATGGTGCTGTTCGTTCCCTTCCAAAAGATTCAGGACCGATTGACTTTGCCTATGAAATCCATACAAAAGTTGGAGAGAAAGCAACTGGTGCCAAGGTCAATGGCCGTATGGTTCCCCTGACAACCAAGCTCAAGACAGGAGATCAGGTTGAAATTGTCACCAACCCCAACTCCTTTGGGCCAAGCCGTGATTGGCTTAACATGGTTAAGACCAGCAAGGCGCGTAACAAGATTCGTCAGTTCTTTAAAAACCAAGATAAAGAATTGTCTGTCAATAAGGGTCGTGAAATGCTGATGGCTCAGTTCCAAGAAAATGGCTATGTGGCCAATAAATTCATGGACAAGCGTCACATGGACCAAGTTCTGCAAAAGACCAGCTACAAGACAGAAGAATCCCTCTTTGCGGCCATTGGTTTTGGCGAAATTGGAGCTATTACTGTCTTTAACCGTCTGACTGAAAAGGAACGCCGTGAGGAAGAACGTGCCAAGGCCAAGGCGGAGGCAGAAGAACTTGTCAAAGGTGGCGAGATCAAGGTTGAGAACAAAGAAACCCTCAAGGTTAAGCATGAGGGTGGTGTGGTCATTGAAGGAGCCTCAGGTCTCCTAGTGCGGATTGCTAAGTGTTGTAATCCTGTTCCTGGTGACGATATTGTCGGCTACATTACCAAGGGTCGTGGTGTGGCTATTCACCGTGTGGACTGTATGAACCTGCGTGCCCAAGAAAACTACGAGCAACGTCTCCTTGATGTGGAGTGGGAAGATCAGTATTCAAACTCAAATAAGGAGTATATGGCTCATATCGATATTTATGGCCTCAACCGTACAGGACTATTGAACGATGTACTGCAAGTTCTTTCAAACACAACCAAGAATATCTCAACAGTCAACGCCCAACCAACCAAGGATATGAAATTTGCCAATATCCATGTGTCCTTCGGCATTGCCAACCTCTCGACACTGACTACGGTTGTGGACAAGATTAAGAGTGTGCCAGAAGTTTACTCTGTCAAACGGACTAACGGCTAATTGTCCTAGCTCTTACTAGAAAGGCTATTATGAAAATCATTATTCAACGGGTTAAAAAAGCCCAAGTGAGTATCGAAGGTCAGGTTCAGGGAAAAATCAATCAGGGCCTCTTATTGCTGGTTGGTGTTGGACCAGAGGACCAAGAGGAAGATTTGGATTATGCTGTGAGAAAACTGGTCAATATGCGGATTTTTTCAGACGCAGAAGGCAAGATGAACCTATCTGTCAAAGATATTGAAGGAGAAATCCTCTCTATTTCTCAGTTTACCCTCTTTGCGGATACTAAGAAAGGCAATCGTCCAGCCTTCACAGGGGCAGCCAAACCTGATATGGCATCAGACTTCTATGATGCATTCAATCAAAAATTAGCGCAAGAAGTGCTCGTTCAGACAGGGATCTTTGGAGCGGATATGCAGGTTGAGTTGGTCAATGACGGACCAGTCACCATCATCCTTGATACTAAAAATAGATAAGAAAGACCAAGCCCAGCCGGCTTGGTTTTTCGGCTCTATAATATTTGTAGTGGGTAAATCCCCTATGGATATTATGGAGCCTATTTTTGTGTAGAAAAAAAGTCCCATATAACCTATAATGAAAAGCGA
>MKYF01000032.1 GCA_001914195.1 Streptococcus mitis
TTTTTATCGCTCTGAACATCAAAAAAGAAAGGACGAATTTTGTCCTTTCTCGAGCTTAGCTTTTCTTCAACCCACTACAGTTGACAAAGAGCCGGTTTTCAATCTTTCCTCCCCTATAAAAAATGGAACAGACATCTGAATGCTGTTCCACCTAGCTTTTGCTACTGATTATTTTACAAAGTCAAGCAAAGCCAAGAAGCTTTCTGCTTCAAGTGACGCACCACCTACAAGGGCACCGTCAACATCTGGGCAAGCCATGTATGAAGCAACGTTTTCAGGTTTAACAGAACCGCCGTATTGAACACGAACTTTGTCTGCAACTTCTTGACCGAAGTCAGCAGCTACAACGTCACGAACAACTTTACACATTTTTTGTGCATCGTCTTGTGAAGCTGATTTACCAGTACCGATAGCCCAGATTGGCTCATAAGCGATAACTGATGCAGCAACTTGTTCAGCAGTCAATCCAGCCAATGCAGCAGATACTTGAGCACCTACGAATTCAGCAGCTTTACCAGCTTCGTAAGTTTCAAGTGATTCACCACAACAGATGATTGGAAGCATACCGTTTGCAAAGATTGCTTTTGCTTTTTTGTTGATATCTTCGTCAGTTTCATGGAAGTAGTCACGGCGTTCTGAGTGACCGATAACAACGTAGTCAGTACCGATTTCTTTCAAAACTTGTGGGCTTGTTTCACCAGTGAAAGCACCTGCATTTTCAAAGTAGCAGTTTTGAGCAGCAACTTTAAGGTTTGAACCTTTTGTAGCAGCAAGAACCGTTGTCAAGTTAACTGCAGGAGCTGCGATACCTGCTTCAACAAGATCTGATGAAGGAAGTTTTGATGCAACTGCTTCAACGAATGCTTTAGCTTCTTCTGGATTTTTGTTCATTTTCCAGTTACCAGCGATAAATGGTTTACGTGACATTTCACATACCTCTTTTTTCAATTTATTTTCTATTTATTTTATCACAATTATACACAGCTTGCAAATCTTACTCGGATTTCAAGCCTGCTTACAAGGATTAATCCTTCCAAAGATCCATGGCATTTCTAAAATCTGCCGATACCTGTGTCAACTGAGGATTGCTGGCTTCTCTTTCTGCTCGCTTGGCCTCGATTTGAGCCACACTCTTGATTCCTTCATGGCGCCAGTTTCTCAAAATCGCCTGAATGTACTTCCAGTTTGATTTTCCATTCAAAACAGCTTCACGAAGAGCTTCCTTAATCAAGTCAGCACTGGTCCCATCTTCCTTTAGTGTCTTGGTCAAATCCTCAATCTCAAAAGGGGTCAACAAGCGTCCCAACTCCTGCTGGAAGGTTTCTACCAACTCCTTGAGCTGATTTTGAGGTGTCAACCGGTCTGAACTCGAATGAGCGGCTCCAAGCAGGTTATCCAAACGCTCCAATGCCAAACTAGCATCAAAAAGCAATTCGATTTCGCCATTTAATTCGATAGTTCGATACTGAAGCAGTCCCCTCTCCGTCAGATTGGAAATAGCCTGATTGACATCCGAAATTTCCTTGCCAATCCTTTCAGCAATCTGGCTTGGGGACATTTCTTCCAAACCTGTCGTATTTTGCAAATAGAAAAATTGCCAGACTAGAAAATCATCGCTGGAAGGAAAGAGTTCCTTAAAATGCAAGAGTAGGGCACTCGGTAAAACCAAGTTCCCTGATTTAAAAGCGTCTAAATATGTCATAATTCCTCTTATAAATACCCAAATGCAGATGCATCATCTTCTATTTTTCTCCAGTCAAAAGGGGTTTCCTGATAGACCGCATAATTCACCCAGTTACTGAAAAAGAGGGCTGCTGATGAAGACCAACAAAGACAAGGTGTCTGATTGACATCATCATCCTTAAAATAATTTTCTGGAATATGTGGATCCAAACCTGCATCACGATCTCGGAAATACTCTTTTGCCAAGGTATCACGGTCATATTCCAAATGCCCAAAACTATAAATTTCTCGTAAATCACGACTAGCCAAAATCGAAACCCCAACCTGTGGCCCTTCTGATAAAATCTCGAGATTGGTTTTGTTTAAGACCTCTTCCTTAGAAATTTCCGTGTGCCGTGAATGAGGGGATACATAGCTATCGTCAAAGCCTCTAAAGAGAAGGTGAGCCTCTTTTAGGGTGTCCTGAGGATAAATACCTGATAGCTTACTGTCCATCTGGTATTTTTCCACTCCATAGCGCAGATAAAGACCAGCCTGAGCCCCCCAACAGATATGAAGGGTCGAATAGACATGGGTCTTGGACCACTCAAGCACCTGGCTAAATTCCTCCCAATAGTCCACTTCCTCAAATGGTAAATGCTCAACTGGAGCCCCCGTAATAATCATCCCATCAAAATACTCGTCCTTGACTTCAGGAAAAGTTTTATAAAAGGTCTCCATGTGCTCTGAACGAGTTGTTTTAGAACGGTGGCTCTCCATATAGAGAAAATCGATATCCAATTGTAGGGGTGTATTGGCCAAATGACGTAACAACTGGGTTTCTGTGACCATTTTCTGTGGCATGAGATTTAAAATTAAAATCTTCAAAGGACGGATATCTTGATGGGCCGCACGTTGATCATCCATGACAAAGATATTCTCTGTCCGTAAAATCTCAACAGCTGGTAATTTTTTATCAATTCGAATCGGCATAACCCTCTCCTAACTGTACTCTTTCAGGAATCATTGCATATGTTTGAAACTCTTCGAAAATCTCTTCAAACCGCGTCAACGTTGCCTTGCCGTAGATATAGTTACTGACTTCGTCAGTTTTATCTGCAACCTCAAAGCTGTACTTTGAGCAGCCTGCGGCTAGTTTCCTAGTTTGCTCTTTGATTTTCATTGAGTATAAAACTAAATCTCAAACACTTAGTCCCTTTATTATACTGCAAGAAGATATAGTTTTCAATTATACTTTTTCTCTAACTAGCTATAGTCTATTTTTATATCCTAATGTAGAGAAAACAGCCCTAGGGACTGTTTTTCATTAATAATGCATAAGAACCTTGTAATCGTAGTCACCGATTTTTTCACGACCGTTCAATTCATCCAATTCAACAAGGAAGGCACAACCTGCTACAACACCACCAAGTTTTTCAATCATCTCGATGGTTGCCTTAACAGTTCCACCTGTTGCCAAGAGATCATCTACGATAAGAACACGTTGACCTGGCTTGATGGCATCTGCGTGCATAGTCAAGGTATCAACACCGTACTCTTTTTCATAGTCAGCAGAAATGACTTCGCGCGGCAATTTACCTGGCTTACGAACAGGCGCAAAACCAATTCCCAACTCAAAGGCAACTGGACAACCCACGATAAAACCACGAGCTTCAGGACCTACAATCATGTCGATTTTCTTGTCAGTAGCATACTGAACGATTTCACGAACAGCGTAGCTATAAGCATTTCCATCAGCCATCAAAGGACTGATATCACGAAAAGTAATACCTTCCTTCGGATAATTTTCAATTGTTGCAATGTAATCTTTTAAATTCATCTTTTTCTTTCTTTCAAAGTTTTTACTCTCTATTATAGCATATTTTTTAAGAAAGAAAAAAGGAAAAGTTAACTTCAATGATTATCTAACGATTTGACGATTTATAACTAGCCATAGCAATAAAGCCCAAGTTCTTTTTATTCTTATTAAACATTTTATACATAGTCAAAAACTGCTTTCTATTCTCCTTTTTACAAGCATTTACACAAATTTTCAAGGTTCCTAGCCAACCTTCGTCATAAATCATACCCGATAATTTCATTAATGTCATTTCACCAGTCAATACTTTCACATCACAATAACCTGATTCTATCATCACCTGTTCCCAACCATCTTGAGTTAAAGGACCTACATTTACATGAATTGCTTGCGACAATTCCTGTCTGACAGACTCTTTAGCTTCCTTAAGAAGCACATCATGTGTCAGGAGAAGACCTTCAGGTTTTAAAACCCTTAGATATTCCATTACACATTTTTTCTTAGCTTGATCGGCTTGCATAGTCAGCATAGCTTCGTTTATGACAATATCAAAACTAGCATCTTCATAAGGAAGTTTCATTGCATTTGCTCTTTCAAAACTGATCAAATGACCTACACCTGCCGTTTCAGCAGATTTTTTAGCCACTTCTAAAGCTTGAGCATCCATATCAACAGCAGTTATCTTACAACCAAAACGCTGTGCCAACTCAATTGCTGTAGTTCCCCTATTACACGCAACCTCTAGTATTCTCTTTTCTTTTGAAAATCCTCCTTCCGCAATTAACCAATCTGTAGCACGTTTTCCACCTGGGCGTAAGCGTTTTTTCCCCAGTTTTGCTAAAAACTTATGACCTGCTTCTGACATTTGAACACCTCTGTTTTTTCTTCATTATAACATAAAATGATATTATCTGACAATTCTAATCTATTATTTGATAAACTAGAATCAAAAGCATACAAACCACCATGACTATAGCATAAATTTATTATGGCTCTATAATATTTGTAGTGGGTAAATCCCCTATGGATATTATGGAGCCTATTTTTGTGTAGAAAAAAAGTCCCATATAACCTATAATGAAAAGCGA
>MKYF01000035.1 GCA_001914195.1 Streptococcus mitis
AAGAATCTTTTCTTTATCATCTGCTGATGGAGTTGTCGCATTAGTTACTTGAACTGTCGCTGGCACTTCACCTGGGAATTTCTTATTCAGTTTCCCTTGTGCTACTACTGTCAGAGTACGAGCTTCATTATCAGATAAATCGACAGCTTTAACCCCACGGTTCCATTTATTACTATCTGCATATTGTTTGTCTGCATCATAGGTTGCTGTGTACTCTCGAATAGCAGGATTTGTTGTTGAAGCTTCCGTTGGAGTGTCTTTAAATCCAGGTGCAGAATCGTCTGACGAATAGTCTTTTTGGAAGATTCTATCTATATCTGAAGTTCCATCATGCAATTTCAGAGTTTTAATCTTACCACTATTATCCTTGCCGCTTATGACGATTTTAATTTTATCACCTGCGAAGATTTCATATCCTCTTACACCTGAGCGAACATTATCCTGGATGGATTGTTTTTCCCACTGTTTTGTCTTATCATTCTGGATATAGAGATCAAAGGTTGGTTCTGGCGCTACATTTTCTTTCGTAATAGTCGTAGCAGTTGGGTCAGAAGTAAGAGTCTCTGTTCCTCCAGTAGGAGTCCTTACAACTTTACTTTGTGTAACCGTTACGTCTCCCGTTGGAAGCAAGCCGTTATTAGCATTGTAAGCCTTTTCGAGATCTTTTGGCGTGAAGGTCAGTCTTGTATCGTTAGGTCCAGCTTCCTTAGTGAATGTCTTATCACCGATTGTCAAGGTCACTGTCGCTCCTGGTATTACATCTGTAACTGTAATACTACGTTTCGGCAGACCTCCTTGTAGCTTCACTTGATTATCTGCGATTTGCGGTGGGTTTGGTCTAACTTTGATAGTTACAGGAACTTTTGCAGTTGTATTGTCTTTAGTTTGAGCTCCTTTTGGTAAAGTAACATTGACATTATGGGTATAGATACCTGGATTAGCAACACTTGGAGTTGTTTCCCAAGCGTAAGTTGTTGTAGTAGCTGGCTCTGGACCACTAGGCATCGGAACTGAAGCAGAGTCTTTTATTGCATTGCCTGGGTTATCAATAATACCCTCCAAAGAATCTGTTTTACCGACTGTTGTCTCATAAACTTTCTTAGCTACCGGATCAACTACTGTATACTCAAAGCTTGTTTCACTTGTAAGGGCTTGATCGTTAGCTGATGCAGCTCCGAAGCGACCATTCGGATAAACTGCTTTAATTGTATAAGTCGTCTTGTGGCTTCTAGGTTGGTACCAATTTGGATTTTCCTTGGTTGTATACCACACATCACCAAAAGATGGTTTTTCATTTTTAGTAATATCAGTTGTTAGCTCAGAACCTTCATTATTTAGTCGATACTTATAGGACCACTTAGTCCCCGAAGGAAGATCATTACTGTTAGTATACACAAAAGTATCCCTACCATAGTTGTTAGCCCAGCCTCCATCGACTTTACTAAGGTTTGGTTCTTTCGTTCCTTTAAATGCAAAGAACTTACCAGTTACTCCATTCGCAGTTTTTGCCTCAACCTTTGGATAAACGGTGTAGTTATAAGTAATGTCTTTACTTACACCTTTAGAGTCAGTAACCGTCAAGGTCGCTGTTTTTTCACCAGGAGTTGATAAATCTAGAGTTCCGTTTTTCCAAACTACGTTTGTGTTTGCAGGCAATTCTGTGCCATCAGCAGATTTGATAAAATTACGAGCTGTCAAGCTATTTGGATTTTCTCCTGCAACCGCGTAAAAACGATCTGTTTTTGTTTTATAATTTTGTTCTAGATTAGGAGTAATTGTCTTTGAAGTTCCATCTTTAAATGTAATAGTCACATCACCATTTGGTTGAACATCATAAGTACGAATGCGAGATGTATCAGACGGATTCGATTGCTCTACTTCCGCTTTAATTCTCTCTCTCAGCAGGAGTCAAATTTGACTTATCAGCAACGGCAATGACAGGCGGTTTTGTCAATTTAATCTTGTCCGCCAAACGTCCTTGTTGAATACCAAATTTCGCTTCAGCCAGGTTGGTATCACTTTCATTACCACTTGGATCTACTGCCTTAATTTGTCGCGTCCATTTATTATCTGGATTATATGTTAAGTCATCTTTAACTTTACCTATCGTTACCCTTGTTGTTTGATCTTGATTTACAATACTTTCAATCTTAGGTACAGCACCACTTCCATACGTATTGTTAGTGTCATTAAAGAAATTCGTTAACTCATTACCCCCTTGGTTAAAGGTCACTTTTTTCAATTTTCCACTATTATCAGTAGCGCTAAATTCAACCTTGATGTTATCACCTGCGTAGAACAAGTAATAACCCTTACCATCTTTCTCAGGCTCTTTACCATCGATTGTGACTTTGTAGCTTACATGTGGTTTTTCAGTTTCCTTGCTGATTTCAACACTTCTTACATCTGATTCCAACGTTTCATTACGATTCGTTACAGGATTAGGGAATTCCTTGCTTTGTTTAACAGTTACATTTCCTGTCGGAAGGAGACCGTTGCTATCTGCTAATTCACTTGCAGGAAACGTCACTCTTCCGCTGCTATCTGCTATTTTAGATGGAAGTTGTTTACCATTGATTGTCAAAGTAACTGTAGCGCCTGGTAAAGCGTCTGTTACGGTGATTCCTTTATTTGGAAGACCACCTGTATTCGTTACCTGATCTGTTGAAATTTGTGGTGGGTTTGGTCTAACTTTGATAGTTACAGGAACGTTTGTAGCATTTCTTGGTTTATCCGTTGAACCTTGTGGTAAAGTAACTTTAACTTCTTTCTTATAAATACCTGGAGATGAAGCATCTGGTGCAGATACCCAAGTATAATCTGTGCCAGTTGGAATTGCTACACTAGAGTCAGAATTTTTAACTGCATTGCTCGGATTGGAAATAATATCATTGAGCGGAGTTGTATTACCAACCGTTGTAACATACTCTTGCTTAGCTACCGGATCAACTACTGTATAATTAAAGCTCACTGTACTTGTGAGGGCAGGATTTGCAGTTGTTACATCACCAAGTCGCCCTTTTGGATAAGTTGCTATTGCTTTATAGGTCGTGCTGTGGGTTGTAGCTGAATCTGCAGTTGTATGCCACACGCTACTAAAGGCTGGAGAGCCATCTTGTTTACGTACAGGTGTTGAGCGATTATCATTCAGTTGATATTCATAAGCAAATGTAGTCCCTGAAGGAAGAGGATTCGGCGACACCTTAGCATCATTATTTATATAGAAGCTTGAATATCCGCCGATATTATTAGCATAGCTACCACCAACAGTTGCATCCGTTCCCGGTACTGCTTTAAAGGCATAGAACTTACCTGGAACTCCATTGTTAGTTTTAGTCTCAATTTTTTGATAAACTGTGTACTTGTATGTTAAATCCGTAGTAGTTTTATCTGGGTGAGTTACCGTTAAGGTTGCAGTCCGAGGGTTCACGCCGTCTTTCATCGCTTCCATTGTAGGAGCTTGCCCTTGTTTCCATGCAAACGTTGTCCCACTAGGGAAGTCAGATGCTCCGCCAACTGGGCGCACAAGACTTCTTGGATTTATATTAGATAGAGGCTCGCCGCTAACTGCATAGAAGTGCTCCGCTGTTTTCTCTACACCATACTTAACATTGTTTGTGACTGTATCCGTGGTTCTATCACGATAAGTAATGGTAACATCTCCATTATCAGCTACACTGATAGAACCTTCTTCAGATCCTTTTTTGTAATCTGTACTTGAGAGAACGTTTGCATTGGCTGCTTTAAAGTTAGCCAATACTTGATCTTTTTCCGCCTGACTCAGATTTGTCGTATTATTAACTGCGACAGTCGCACCGCTTATAGGCGATTGACGCTCATTAAATCCGTGAATACGAACAGTCATAGTGGTCATTGTTTTTTGTCCGGCAGTATCATCAGCACCATACTCAATGTTATAGTCCCCAGGAGTCATCGGTTTCCAACCATTGTCCCGACCAATCGTACCATAAATCTCGGTTGTCCACTGCTTTTGTTCATAAACATAGGCTGTATTGAGTCCTGTTTTAGGATCTTGTTTAAGAGTCGCAAAGTTGATTTGTCCAGGGAAATTTTTTCCTTGTAAACCTGTTATAATAGGATTATTTCCTTTATAAAAGAATCTCAAAGCCTTATCATCACTAAATACCATATTGATATTTACAGAATCATCATTGAAAACTTCAAGTAATTTTGGCAATTCAACTGTAGGGGGATTATCTGTTGCGCGTCCCTGATTTCTCACAGCACCGTTTTGACTTCCTGCTCTACCTGTATGGACATAAGAGGTCATCAAATTCGTGTAATTACCAGAAACATTCGTACTTGTAAATGGTTGACTACTTGTAGCAACTCGGGCATCCAATCTGGCATTGCTTGATTTTTCATTTACAGTGGCATGAACTTCAATCGTTGCCTCTAAATTTCTATTTAAATCATGACGTTTATTGAAAATGTACTCATTCCCTGAACCACCGCGCTTCTCCATTGGTTGATTATTAAAAGTAACACGGGTGATGGTCGTATTTGGATCTACATTGGCAAGTAAACCAGCATAATCCAAGGCATTATCTGAGTGCATATTGATACGCCAAATCACTTCATGTGTATTCTTATTATACTGACCTGATTCAAGCGAAGCCGATGTTCTATTGCTAGCAAACGTGTTCGTGATTAACGAAGTAGGTAAAGCTCTAGGATGTACCCCACTGCCCATACCTTGGCCATTCCGCTCATCTCTAGCGCCTGACTTGCTACGCAATACTGCATTAGCAATCGAATTACGAGCAGAGGTTGCTAGTTTTACAGTTTCGGTCAAATCTGCCTTAGGATTAGCAAGAGCTGTCTCGATAGCAGTCACCGCAGCATTCACTTTCGCTATAGCTACATCACTATTAGGTAGACCGACCGCTTTTGCTAGGTACTCACCCATTTCAGCTGAAAGTTTGGTTAACTTCTTACGATTTTCATCCTGTTGTTTAGCTGAAACTTCCGATGTTGCTATGGCACCAGCAGTCACTCCTGCCAAACTACTTATTTCTGCATTCGTATCAACCAAACCTTTTTCCAATTTAGCTGGTTCCAATACAGGAGCACCTAGCTTAGAGGCAGATAACCCTTCTTTAGCCAACTGACTTTCTTTTGACACAGACTCTGCTTTTCCAGAAGTTTCAGAAGCAGTAGTAGAAAGTGCACTATTACCTGACGCCACCATCGACTGACTAGAGCTTGCAGAAGTACTTGCTGAGACGCTAGCCGAAGTTGACGCGCTTTCTGAGGCACTTGTTGACATACTAGCAGAAGTGCTAGCGCTAGCTGATAGACTAGTGGATACTGATTCTGAAGTAGATACACTCTCGCTTACTGAATGAGACAGACTTGCCGAATTCTCCGCATCCACTTTTGCAGTTGTACCAAGGACAACTGTATCATGCGTTGCTAGAGCATCTGAACTATCTAACGTTTTTTCAAGAGCTACCGCTTCGTTTGCAAAAACTTTTGTCTGAGTAGCAACAGCCCCGCCTAATACGGCACCTGTTGCCGCAATACCTCTTATAATATCAAGACCTGTAATCGTTTGATTAGTTTGGTTTTCTACTACTTCGGTCATAACCTGAGTAGTATCTACACCACCACGTAAAACCTTGAATAAGCCAAAAAGAGAGGTTGAGGCTCTCAACCAATGCTTACCGGATTTTACCAGTTTGTATCGAGTCACACGATCAGTTTCGCGATATTGACCCTTTTGACGTCTGAAAAACATTTATTTTTTCCCTCCAAAAAAATTGCCATAGTAATTAGTTTAATGCGATCGTTTTCCATTATACACAAATTATCATAGTAAGTAAACTTGTTTTTAATATATTTTGCAAAAAAAAAAAAAAAGCATTTTTTTCCTTGTTTTGTATGGATTCTTCATTGATAAACAAAATTAATATACTAGATAACTGAATCCCTTATTGACTGGTCTATAAAAAAGAAAAATCCATTATTTTTACCGATGAATACGTCATACTTATCCAAAATTAAAAAGAGCATCATTTTCCTTTGGATAGACATATATATTGTATGTTATTCAAGGAACTCTTCGCTGTTTTCATTATAATTAAGAGATAGTAAATTTCAAAGTATATAGTTTAACTACGATATTTCTTGAGCAAGCTGGCAAGCAAAAAGGTTGCACTTTAGTAATGCAAAAGTAATGCAAATAGCTCGACCTACTAACTCTTACAAGAAAAGCCCACATGAAAAAGCCCAAGAATTGATAGCATTCCTGGACTTTTCTTATTAGAATATTTAAATCAACCAATATAAAGGTTAGCGATTGTTAGATTACGACGCTGAGTTTTACGAATCGATACCATTCGTGGGCTTTGCCTAGTGAGGCGTTTAGGTAAACCGATTTTTACACCACGACACGGAGTTTTGCAAATCGATTCTATTTGCAAAACGTAGTTAGTGAGGCAGTTAGCTAGACTGCTCACTACCAGTTACGACGTAAAGTTTTACGAATCGATATTATTCGTAAAACTTTACTAGTGGAGCGCCTAGCCAAGTTCCATAGAAACTTGGCGTTAGTTACTTAGATTGTTACACAATCAAGTAAATTTACTGAACTACGACACTGAGTTTTACAAATCGATTCCATTTGTAAAACGTAGTTAGTGAGACAGTTAGCTAGTTCGCTTCCTTACCATTACGACGGAAAAATCCACGAATCGATACCATTCGTGGATTTTTCCTAGTGAAGCGTTTAGGTAGACCGCCATAGCGGTTACCTATTATTAGATTACAACACTGAGTTTTATAAATCGATTTCATTTGCCAAACGTAGTTAGCAAAGCAGTTAGCTAGACTGCTCACTACCAGTTACGACGTAAAGTTTTACGAATCGATAATATTCGTAAAACTTTACTAGTGGAGCGCCTAGCCAAGTTCCATAGAAACTTGGCGTTAGTTACTTAGATTGTTACACAATCAAGTAACTTTGGCGATCTACATCTTCTCCTCTAACTCTACGTCTGGATACTTGTCCGCAAACCAGCGGAGGGCAAAGTCATTTTCAAAGAGGAAGACTGGTTGGTCAAAACGGTCTTTGGCCAAGATATTGCGGCTTGATGACATCCGTTCATCCAAGTCCTCAGGTTTGATCCAGCGAACGGTCTTTTTACCCATTGGGCTCATGACCACTTCCGCATTGTACTCGCCTTCCATGCGGTGCTTAAAGACTTCAAACTGGAGCTGACCGACTGCTCCTAGCATGTACTCGCCTGTTTGGTAATTCTTATAAAGCTGAATAGCTCCTTCTTGCACCAATTGCTCAATCCCCTTGTGGAAGGATTTTTGCTTCATGACATTCTTGGCAGAAACCTTCATGAAAATTTCAGGTGTAAAGGTTGGCAGCGGTTCAAACTCAAACTTGTTTTTACCAACTGTCAAAGTATCCCCAACCTGATAAGTACCGGTATCGTAAACCCCGATAATATCACCTGCCACGGCATTGGTTACATTCTCACGACTTTCCGCCATAAACTGAGTAACATTCGACAGTTTAGCACCCTTACCAGTACGAGGCAGGTTGACACTCATGCCACGTTCAAACTCACCCGAAACGATACGGACAAAGGCAATACGGTCACGGTGACGAGGGTCCATGTTGGCTTGGATTTTAAAGACAAATCCTGAGAAGTCCTTGTCGTAAGGATCCACAATTTCTCCATCTGTTTTCTTGTGCCCATGTGGTTCTGGAGCAAACTTGAGGAAGGTTTCAAGGAAGGTCTGGACACCAAAGTTTGTAAGCGCTGAACCGAAGAAGACTGGCGTCAATTCTCCAGCAAGGATAGCTTCCTCTGAAAACTCATTCCCAGCTTCATTTAAAAGTTCAATATCATCCTTGACTTGTTCGTAGAAAGGATTGCTGCCAAAAAGCTTGTCCCCATCCTCTAGGCTAGCAAAACGCTCATTCCCTTTATAAAGTTCCAAGCGTTGGTTATAGAGGTCATAGAGCCCTTCAAAAGCTTTCCCCATCCCGATTGGCCAGTTCATCGGGTAACTCGCAATACCCAAGACTTCTTCCAACTCTTGCAAGAGATCCAAAGGCTCACGACCGTCACGGTCCAGCTTGTTCATAAAGGTAAAGACGGGAATGCCACGGTGTTTGACAACTTCAAATAATTTCTTGGTTTGGGCCTCGATACCCTTGGCAGAGTCCACAACCATGACCGCAGCATCCACCGCCATCAAGGTACGATAGGTATCTTCTGAGAAGTCCTCGTGCCCTGGTGTGTCGAGGATATTGACGCGCTTACCATCGTAGTCAAACTGCATAACAGATGAAGTCACCGAAATCCCACGTTGTTTCTCGATATCCATCCAGTCAGACTTGGCAAAAGTCCCTGTTTTCTTTCCTTTTACGGTACCAGCCTCACGAATCTCGCCCCCAAAGTAGAGCAATTGCTCAGTAATAGTAGTTTTCCCCGCGTCTGGGTGGGAGATGATGGCAAAGGTACGACGTTTCTTAATTTCTTCTTGAATATTCATAAGTTCTCTTTCTTTGATTCTCTATTTTTCTTGTTTCAATAGCTAAGAATGATTTCTACATTGGATTTTACCATTCCTTTCAACACTCCATTATATCGGATTTTAGCATTTTTTTCAATTTCTATTTCTTTTCACTTATCCTTCCCTTATTTATAGGAAAATATGGTAAAATAGAACAGACTAAAAATCATCATTTCACGAAAGGATGCAAGATGAAAATTACGCAAGAAGAGGTAACACACGTTGCCAATCTTTCAAAATTAAGATTCTCTGAAGAAGAAACTGCTGCCTTTGCGACTACCTTGTCTAAGATTGTAGACATGGTTGAATTGCTGGGCGAAGTTGACACAACTGGTGTCGCACCTACTACAACCATGGCTGACCGCAAGACTGTACTCCGCCCTGATGTGGCCGAAGAAGGAACAGATCGCGATCGCTTGTTTAAAAACGTACCTGAAAAAGACAACTACTATATCAAGGTACCAGCTATCCTAGACGATGGAGGAGATGCCTAATGACTTTCAACAATAAAACCATTGAAGACTTGCACAATCTCCTTGTTTCTAAGGAAATTTCTGCAACTGAATTGACCCAAGCAACGCTTGAAGATATCAAGTCTCGAGAGACAGCTATCAACGCTTTTGTTACCATCGCTGAAGAGCAGGCTCTTGCTCAAGCCAAAGCCATTGATGAAGCTGGAATTGATGCTGATAATGTCCTTTCAGGAATTCCACTTGCAGTTAAAGATAATATCTCTACAGACGGTATTCTCACAACTGCTGCCTCAAAAATGCTCTACAACTATGAGCCTATCTTTGATGCGACAGCCGTTTCCAATGCAAAGGCTAAAGGCATGATTGTCTTAGGGAAAACTAACATGGACGAGTTTGCCATGGGTGGTTCAGGTGAAACTTCACACTACGGTGCGACTAAAAACGCTTGGGACCACAGCAAGGTTCCTGGTGGCTCATCAAGTGGTTCTGCCGCAGCTGTAGCGTCAGGACAAGTCCGCTTGTCACTTGGTTCTGATACTGGTGGTTCCATCCGCCAACCTGCTGCCTTCAACGGGATTGTTGGGCTCAAACCAACCTACGGAACGGTTTCTCGCTTCGGTCTCATTGCCTTTGGTAGCTCATTAGACCAAATCGGACCTTTCGCACCTACTGTTAAGGAGAATGCCCTCTTGCTCAACGCAATTGCCAGCGAAGATTCCAAAGACTCTACTTCTGCCCCTGTCCGCATTGCCGACTTTACTTCAAAAATCGGTCAAGACATCAAGGGAATGAAAATCGCTTTACCTAAAGAATATCTTGGTGAAGGGA
The DNA here is from genome assembly GCA_001914195.1 of Streptococcus mitis. Lineage (GTDB taxonomy): Bacteria > Bacillota > Bacilli > Lactobacillales > Streptococcaceae > Streptococcus > Streptococcus mitis_F. The sequence continues at coordinate 9,861 of MKYF01000035.1, forward strand.
TTGACCCAGAAGTTAAGGAAACAATCTTGAACGCGGCCAAGCACTTTGAAAAACTTGGTGCTATCGTTGAAGAAGTCAGCCTACCTCACTCTAAATACGGAGTTGCCGTTTACTACATCATCGCTTCATCAGAAGCTTCATCAAACTTGCAACGCTTTGACGGTATCCGTTACGGCTACCGCGCAGAAGATGCAACCAACCTTGATGAAATCTATGTAAACAGCCGTAGCCAAGGTTTTGGTGAAGAAGTGAAACGTCGTATCATGCTAGGTACTTTCAGTCTTTCATCAGGTTACTACGATGCCTACTATAAAAAGGCTGGTCAGGTTCGTACCCTTATCATTCAAGATTTCGAAAAAGTCTTTGCGGATTATGACTTGATTTTAGGACCAACTGCACCAAGTGTTGCCTATGACTTAGATTCTCTCAACCACGATCCAGTTGCCATGTACTTGGCTGACCTTTTGACAATTCCTGTCAACTTGGCAGGATTGCCTGGAATTTCGATTCCTGCTGGATTCTCTCAAGGTCTACCTGTTGGTCTGCAATTGATTGGTCCTAAGTACTCTGAGGAAACCATTTACCAAGCTGCTGCTGCTTTTGAAGCAACAACAGACTACCACAAACAACAACCCGTGATTTTTGGAGGTGACAACTAATGAACTTTGAAACAGTCATTGGACTTGAAGTCCACGTAGAGCTCAACACCAATTCAAAAATCTTCTCACCTACTTCTGCCCACTTTGGAAATGACCAAAATGCCAACACTAACGTGATTGACTGGTCCTTCCCAGGAGTTCTGCCAGTTCTCAATAAAGGTGTTGTTGATGCCGGTATCAAGGCTGCTCTTGCCCTCAATATGGACATCCATAAAAAGATGCACTTTGACCGCAAGAACTACTTCTATCCTGATAATCCCAAAGCCTACCAAATTTCTCAATTTGATGAGCCAATTGGTTACAATGGATGGATTGAAGTTGAGCTAGAAGACGGTACGACCAAGAAAATCGGTATCGAACGCGCCCACCTAGAGGAAGACGCTGGTAAAAACACCCACGGTACAGATGGCTACTCTTATGTTGACCTCAACCGCCAAGGGGTACCATTGATTGAGATCGTATCTGAGGCTGACATGCGTTCGCCAGAAGAAGCCTACGCTTATCTGACAGCCCTCAAGGAAGTTATCCAGTACGCTGGTATTTCTGACGTTAAGATGGAAGAAGGTTCTATGCGTGTGGATGCTAACATCTCCCTTCGTCCTTATGGTCAAGAGAAATTCGGTACCAAGACTGAGTTGAAGAACTTGAATTCCTTCTCAAATGTTCGCAAAGGTCTTGAATACGAAGTCCAACGTCAGGCTGAAATCCTTCGTTCAGGTGGTCAAATTCGCCAAGAAACACGCCGTTACGATGAAGCCAACAAGACAACTATCCTCATGCGTGTTAAGGAAGGCGCTGCTGACTACCGCTACTTCCCAGAACCTGACCTACCTATCTTTGAAATTTCAGATGAGTGGATCGAAGAAATGCGTACAGAGTTGCCAGAGTTTCCAAAAGAACGCCGTGCGCGTTATGTATCTGACCTTGGCTTGTCAGACTATGATGCTAGTCAGTTAACTGCGAACAAAGTCACTTCTGATTTCTTTGAAAAAGCTGCTACTCTCGGTGGCGATGCTAAACAAGTCTCTAACTGGCTCCAAGGTGAGGTTGCTCAGTTCTTGAACGCTGAAGGCAAGACACTGGAACAAATCGAATTGACACCAGAAAACTTGGTTGAAATGATTGCCATCATCGAAGACGGTACGATCTCTTCTAAGATTGCTAAGAAAGTCTTTGTCCACCTGGCGAAAAATGGCGGTGGAGCGCGTGAATACGTGGAAAAAGCAGACATGGTCCAAATCTCAGATCCAGCTGTCTTGATTCCAATTATCCACCAAGTCTTTGCGGATAACGAAGCCGCAGTTGCCGACTTCAAGTCAGGTAAACGTAACGCAGACAAGGCCTTCACAGGCTTCCTGATGAAAGCAACCAAAGGCCAAGCCAACCCACAAGTCGCCCTTAAGCTGCTTGCCCAGGAATTGGCGAAGTTGAAAGAAGATTAATATGTAAAAGAAACCAGCCCTGAGGTTGGTTTTTTCACTCCTACCATGTCCCAATAACTATTTTGGCTTTATTTCCAGAAGATTTTATGGTAAAATGAAGAGTAATAATATTTATTAAAGAGGTAAAAACATGATTGAAGCAAGCAAATTGAAAGCTGGTATGACATTTGAAACTGCAGACGGAAAATTAATCCGCGTTTTGGAAGCTAGCCACCACAAACCAGGTAAAGGGAACACAATCATGCGTATGAAATTGCGTGATGTCCGTACTGGTTCTACATTTGACACAAGCTACCGTCCAGAAGAAAAATTCGAACAAGCTATTATCGAAACTGTTCCAGCTCAATACTTGTACAAAATGGATGAAACTGCCTACTTCATGAACACTGAAACTTACGACCAATACGAAATTCCAGTCGTAAACGTTGAAAATGAATTGCTTTACATCCTTGAAAACTCAGATGTAAAAATCCAATTCTACGGAACTGAAGTAATCGGTGTAACTGTACCAACTACTGTTGAATTGACAGTCGCTGAAACACAACCATCTATCAAAGGTGCTACTGTTACAGGTTCTGGTAAACCAGCGACTATGGAAACTGGACTTGTTGTCAACGTTCCTGACTTCATCGAAGCTGGACAAAAATTGATTATCAACACTGCAGAAGGAACTTACGTTTCTCGTGCCTAATCTCTAGAAAGAGGTCATTCTATGGGAACTGAAGAACAATTTGGCGAAATCGTTATCGCTCCACGTGTACTTGAAAAAATCATTGCCATCGCAACTGCTAAAGTTGATGGTGTCCACTCATTTTCAAATAAATCCGTATCTGATACCCTATCAAAACTCTCTCTTGGTCGTGGCGTCTACTTAAAAGAAAGCAACGAAGAACTAACTGCTGACATCTACCTCTATCTTGAGTACGGTGTGAAAGTACCAAAAGTTGCTCTTGCTATTCAAAAAGCGGTCAAAGATGCTGTCCATGATATGGCTGATGTGGAACTTTCTGCTGTCAATATCCATGTTACAGGAATTGTTCCAGACAAAACACCTAAACCAGAGTTGAAAGATCTATTTAACGAGGACTTCCTCAATGACTAGTCCATTATTAGAATCTAGACGTGAACTTCGTAAATGCGCTTTTCAAGCTCTCATGAGCCTTGAATTCGGAACAGATGTGGAAACAGCTTGTCACTTTGCCTACACGCATGACCGTGAAGATGCAGATGTGCAAATCCCAGCCTTTCTTCTAAACTTGGTTTCTGGTATCCAAGTTCAAAAAGACGAGTTGGATAAACAAATCAACCAGCACCTCAAATCAGGCTGGACAGTTGAACGATTGACCTTGGTCGAAAAAAACTTACTACGCTTGGGTATCTTTGAAATCACATCATTTGATACACCTCAGCTGGTAGCAGTCAATGAAGCCATTGAACTCGCTAAGAATTTTTCAGATCAAAAATCAGCCCGCTTTATCAACGGACTGCTTAGTCAATTTGTAACTGAAGAAAATGAATAATCAAAAAGGTGTTTGGTTTTCCAAGCACCTTTTGACTTTCCCCTCTGCACAGAGTAAGAACCACATAAAAACTAGAACTGATTGCCAGTTCTAGTTTTTATGTATTCTGAGGTATTAGTATTTTCTAAATCGTTGATAACGCTCTCCCAACAACGCTTCTAGCGGTTTTTGTGAAAGTAGAGCTAGTTCAGTTTGGAGTTCTTTCTTGACACTCTTAATCAGTTCCTTACTAGAAAGTCCTGCTTCAGAAATCACCTTATCCACCACGTCCATTTCTAACAGTTCATGCGAAGTGATTTTCATCAGTTCTGCCGCTTCCATGGCACGAGTTCCGTCCTTCCATAGAATAGAAGCAAAACCTTCTGGACTGAGAATAGCATAGATAGAATTTTCCAGCATCCAAACACGGTCCGCAACGGCTAGAGCCAGAGCCCCACCTGAACCACCTTCACCGATAATAATAGCGATAATCGGAACTTTCAGGTCACTCATTTCCATAAGATTGCGAGCAATAGCTTCTCCCTGTCCACGTTCTTCCGCTCCCACACCAGGATAGGCACCTGCAGTATTGATAAAGGTCACAACTGGACGGCCAAACTTTTCAGCCTGTTTCATTAACCGTAGAGCCTTGCGGTAGCCTTCTGGATGCGGTTGGCCAAAATTCCGTTTGAGATTGTCTTGCAAACTCTTGCCTTTTTGGATACCAACCACTGTTACAGCTTGGTCACCAAGCCAGCCAATACCACCAACAACTGCACCATCATCACGAAAAGAACGGTCACCGTGTAATTGGATAAATTCATCAAAAATGCCTGTCGCAAAGTCCAAGGTTGTCAAGCGACTCTGCTCACGCGCTTCTCTGACTATTTTTGCAATATTCATTTTGGACTCCCTCCGTGTAATCTGACTAGGCTAGCAATGGTATCTGGCAAGTCTCTTCTTTTGACAATAGCGTCCACAAAGCCATGTTCCAATAGGAATTCTGCCTTTTGGAAATCCTCAGGCAAGCTTTCACGAACCGTATTTTCAATCACACGACGCCCAGCAAAACCAACCAAACTCTGTGGTTCAGCTAAAATGATATCCCCTTCCATAGCGAAAGAAGCTGTCACACCACCTGTCGTTGGATCTGTCAAAATGGTCAGGTAAAAGAGACCAGCATTTGAATGGCGTTTAACTGCTGCAGAAATCTTGGCCATTTGCATGAGGCTCATGATTCCTTCCTGCATACGGGCTCCACCAGAGGCTGTAAAGAGAACAACTGGCAATTTTTCGACAGTCGCATACTCAAACAAACGAGTGATTTTTTCACCTACAACTGTACCCATAGAAGCCATGATAAAGTTAGAATCCATAATCCCAAGAGCCACAGTCTGACCTTTTATAAGAGCTGTTCCTGTCACAACGGCTTCATCCAGACCTGTTTTTTCACGCATAGTTGCTAGTTTCTTTTGATAACCAGGGAAATGCAAGGGATCCTTGCTTTCAATCCCTGTAAACAATTCCTTGAAGGTTCCCATATCAATCGTCAAAGTCAAGCGTTCTTGGGCAGAAATACGAAAGGTGTAACTACAGTGCGGACAGATACGCTCACTTCCCAGATCCTTCTGATAAATGGTATGCTTACAGCCTGGACACTGGGAGAATAATTCATCTGGAACCTCTGGCTTAGCTTGAGGTTTTTCCCTAACCGAACGATTGGGATTGATTCGAATATACTTATCTTTTTTACTAAATAGAGCCATTGATTCCCCTTTTCGGTTTAAACTCTTGAAGTCATTTTATTCTTTTTCTTGATATTTGGGTAAGAAGGTTTCCATCAAGAAGGAAGTATCATAATCTCCGGCAATGACATTGCGATCTGAAATGAGGTCAAGCTGGAAATCTGCATTGGTCTGCACCCCTTCAATCTCTAGTTCATAGAGGGCACGTTGCATTTTCATCAAGGCATCAAAACGATTTTCACCGTGAACGATGATCTTGGCAATCATACTGTCATAATAAGGCGGAATGGTATAGCCTGGATAAACTGCTGAATCCACGCGCAAGCCAACTCCACCACTTGGCAGATGGAGATTAGTAATCTTACCTGGACTAGGAGCAAAGTTTAAGGCTGGATTTTCTGCATTGATACGACACTCGATGGCATGACCGCGTAGGACAATATCTTCTTGCTTAACAGACAAAGGCTGACCTGCCGCAATGCGAATCTGTTCCTTAACGATATCCACACCTGAAACAAACTCTGTTACTGGATGTTCTACCTGAACACGAGTATTCATCTCCATGAAATAGAAATTGCCACCGGCTTCATCAAGAAGAAACTCAATGGTCCCTGCATTCTCATAACCAACAGACTCTGCAGCTCGAACAGCAGCAGAACCAATTTCATTGCGTAGCGTTTTGCCGATTGCAATTGAAGGACTTTCTTCCAAAACCTTTTGGTTATTCCGTTGAAGAGAACAATCCCGTTCCCCCAAGTGAATCACATTTCCGTGTTCATCACCTAGGATTTGAACCTCAATGTGACGAGCTGGATAGATAACCCGTTCAATGTACATGGCACCATTGCCATAATTGGCCTTAGCTTCGCTAGAGGCAGTTTCAAAGGCGGAAACGAGGTCTTCTGGTTTTTCAACCTTACGAATCCCTTTACCACCTCCACCTGCTGAAGCCTTGAGCATAACAGGATAGCCAATTTTTTCAGCAACAATCAAAGCTTCCTCAGAGTTATGCACTTCTCCATCTGAACCTGGAATGACAGGCACACCTGCCTTGATCATCTGAGCACGCGCATTGATTTTGTCTCCCATCATATCCATGACATGACCAGATGGACCGATAAACTTAATCCCCACCTCTTCACACATGGTTGCAAATTTGGAATTTTCACTGAGAAAGCCAAAACCGGGGTGAATGGCTTCTGCCTCAGTCAAGACTGCAGCTGATAGAACCGCATTGACATTGAGATAAGACTCTGTTGCCTTGCCAGGGCCGATACAAACCGCTTCATCTGCCAAAAGAGTATGAAGGGCTTCCTTATCAGCAGTTGAATAAACCGCCACCGTTGCAATCCCCAGTTCACGCGCCGCACGGATAATCCGAACCGCAATTTCACCACGATTGGCAATTAAAATTTTTCGAAACATGGAGAACCTCCTTAGTTCCCAATTGCAAAGGTAAGAGTACCACTAGCTGCAAGCTTGCCATCCACTTCAGCCTTTGCTTCAACCACAGCGATTGTGCCACGACGTTTTACAAAAGTCGCTGTCATAACCAATTGGTCGCCTGGTACAACTTGCTTCTTGAATTTGACCTTGTCCATACCAGCGTAAAAGACCAGTTTTCCTTTATTTTCAGGTTTTGACAACTCCAAGACACCAGCTGTTTGCGCCAAGGCTTCCATAATCAGAACACCTGGCATAACTGGGTATTGAGGAAAATGGCCGTTAAAGAAAGGTTCATTGATGGTCACATTTTTGATGGCAACGATGGTATCCTCGCTCACTTCCAAGACACGGTCCACTAGGAGCATAGGATAACGGTGGGGAAGGGCTTCTTTGATTCCTTGAATATCGATCATTTGATACGTACCAATCCTTTACCAAACTCAACCATTTCTTCGTTAGAAACGAGAATTTCTGTTACCACACCATCCTTAGGTGCAGGAATTTCATTCATGACTTTCATGGCTTCGATGATGACCAATGTTTGACCTTTTTTGACACTATCGCCAACTGTAACGAAGGCAGGTTTATCAGGACCAGCAGCCAAGTAAGCCACTCCAACAAGTGGACTCTCTACAAGATCTCCCTCAGCAGCCACACTTGCTTCAGCTGGAGCCGAAGTTTCTTCTACTGCAGTCTCTGCTGGAGCAGATGTAAGAGCTACTGGACTCGGTGTTGCTAGAACAGGTGCTGGAGCGACTTGAGTTGCAACTTCAGGCACAGGTCTCGCTTCATTCTTGCTAAACTGCAACTCATCCGTCCCGTTTTTATAAGAAAATTCTCTCAAACTTGACTGGTCAAATTGGGCCATCAAGTCTTTAATATCGTTTAAATTCATACTTATTTATTCTCCCAACGTTTGAAAGCAAGAACTGCATTGTGGCCACCAAAACCAAAGGTATTTGAAATAGCGTATGGAATTTCTTGCTCCAAGCCTTGTCCATAAACGACATTGGCTTCGATATAGTCTGATACTTCACTTGTTCCAGCTGTCATTGGTACAAAGTTATGACGCATAGCCTCGATTGTGACGATAGCTTCTACTGCACCTGCAGCACCCAGCAAATGTCCTGTGAAAGACTTGGTTGATGATACAGGTACTTCCTTACCAAGAATAGCCACGATCGCACCACTTTCTCCTTTTTCATTAGCAGGAGTTGACGTTCCGTGAGCATTGACATAGGCTACTTGTTCTGGGGAAATCTCAGCTTCTTCCAAGGCTAGTTTGATGGCCTTGATAGCTCCCTGACCTTCTGGATGTGGAGAAGTCATGTGGTAGGCATCACAGGTATTTCCGTAACCAACTACTTCGGCAAGGATAGTTGCCCCACGTTTTTCAGCGTGTTCAAGACTTTCAAGAACCAACATCCCTGAACCTTCACCCATGACAAAACCATTACGGTCCTTATCAAATGGGATAGAAGCACGAGTAGGATCCTCTGTAGTAGAGAGAGCTGTTAGGGCTTGGAAACCTGCGATAGCAAAAGGGGTAATAGAGGCTTCTGAACCACCTACCAACATAACATCTTGGAAACCAAACTTAATTGAGCGGAAGGCATCCCCAATCGCGTCATTTGATGAAGCACAGGCAGTATTGATGGATTTACAAACACCGTTTGCTCCAAAACGCATAGCAACATTTCCTGAAGCCATATTTGGCAAGGCTTTTGGAAGAGTCAATGGTTTCACACGTTTTGGTCCTTTGTCATGGAGTCGAAGCACTTGATCTTCAATTTCCTTGATTCCACCAATACCAGAGGCAACGATAACACCAAAACGATCTTTATCAAGAGCCTCTACATCAAGACCTGCATGATTAACAGCTTCTTGGGCTGCATACAAGGCGTACAAAGAATAGTTATCAAAACGATTGATATCTTTTTTTACAAAGTATTTATCAAAAGGAAAATCTTGGATTTCTGCCGCATTATGCACATCAAAGTCACTATGATCAAATTTTGTAATTTGACCAATTCCGATTTTTCCAGTTATCAAACTATTCCAAAATTCTTCTGGTGTATTTCCGATTGGAGACGTTACTCCATAACCTGTTACTACTACGCGATTTAGTTTCATCTTTTTCACCTCTAGCTTTTGCTACATACTTAGGCCACCATCAATGGCAACCACTTGACCAGTTAGATAATCTTGGCCTGCTAAAAATACTGTTAAATCTGCAACTTGCTCTGCCTGTCCAAATTCTTTCATAGGAATTTGTGCTAGCATGGCATCTTTTACCTTGTCTGATAGGACAGCTGTCATATCAGACTCAATCATTCCAGGTGCGATAGCATTAATCCTGATATTACGATTGGCTACTTCACGCGCCACAGACTTGGTAAAACCAATCAAACCAGCCTTAGAAGCTGCATAGTTAGCTTGACCGATATTTCCCATCAAACCAACAACACTAGACATATTAATGATAGCACCTTCTCTGGCTTTCATCATCGGTTTCAAGACTGATTGTGTCATGTTAAAGGCACCAGTCAAGTTAACCTTGAGCACTTTTTCAAAATCTGCTTCTGTCATCTTGAGCATCAGGGTATCTTGGGTAATTCCTGCATTGTTGACCAAAACATCTACTGAACCCAGCTCTGCAATAGCTTGCTCAACCATACATTTAGCATCTGCAAAATCTGACACATCTCCTGAAATAGGAACCACCTTGACACCATAGTCTGCAAACTCAGCAAGCAAATCCTCAGAGATTGCCCCACGACTGTTTAAGACGATGTTGGCTCCTGCTTGTGCAAACTTGTGGGCGATGGCAAGACCAATCCCACGACTCGAACCTGTAATAAAGATATTTTTATTTTTTAGTTGCATTCTTTTCTCCTGTTTTCTCTTGTATTTATGGGAGAAGGGATTACTTGTTTTCTAGCAAGGCTTCCAAGCTAGCCTGATCTTCAACATTGGCTAGTTTAGCCGTTTTATCAATTTTTTTGACAAAGCCTGACAAGACTTTCCCCGGTCCAATCTCGATAAAGTTGGTTACGCCTGCTTCTTGCATAACTGCAATACTTTCATAAAAACGAACTGGTTCCTTGACCTGACGCGTCAAGAGTTGAGCAATGTCTTCTTTTTGCATGACCGTAGCTTCTGTATTGCCGACTAGGGGACAAGTAAAATCTGAAAAACTTACCTGAGCTAGAGTTTCAGCTAGTTTCTGGCTAGCAGGTTCAAGAAGAGCGGTATGAAAGGGACCTGACACCTTGAGAGGAATCAAGCGTTTGGCACCTACTTCTTGCAAGAGTTCAACAGCTCTGTCAACCGCAACCACTTCTCCACCAATCACGATTTGTGCAGGTGTATTATAGTTGGCTGGGGTAACCACTCCAAGTTCAGAAGCTTTTTGACAGGCTTCTTCAATGACCTCTACTGGCGTATTGAGAACTGCGATCATCTTACCAGAGCCAGCAGGAGCCGCTTCTTCCATATAGGCTCCACGCTTAGCAACCAAGGCTACCGCATCTTCAAACTCCAAGGCACCGCTGGCCACCAAGGCAGAGTATTCTCCAAGAGACAAACCAGCAACCATGTCAGGCTGACAGCCCTTTTCTTGCAATAAACGGTAAATAGCAACTGAAGTCGCTAAAATAGCTGGTTGCGTATAGCGGGTCTGATTGAGTTTTTCTTCTTCCGTATCAATAAGATAACGCAAATCATAACCGAGTACCTGACTCGCTTGATCAATCGTCTCTTTGACAATCGGATACTGATCATAGAGATCCCATCCCATACCTATATACTGGGCACCTTGGCCAGCAAATAAAAAGGCTGTTTTAGTCATTTCTTACAACTCCTGCCCAACGAGAGGCTTCTTCTTGAATTTTCTTAGCTGCTCCGTAATACAAATCTTTTAGGATTTCTTCAGCTGTTTCTTCTTTGGAAACAAGCCCCGCAATTTGACCTGCCATAACAGATCCACCATCCACATCTCCGTGAACAACCGCTTTGGCTAGGGCACCTGCTCCCATTTGTTCAAAAATTTCCAAATCAGGATTTTCTTGTTTAAAGGCATCTTTTTCAGCTTTTTCAAAATCACGAGTCAATTGGTTTTTAATAGCTCGAACAGCATGTCCAAAGTGTTGAGCTGAAATCGTAGTATCGATATCTCTAGCTTTTAAAATTTTCGCCTTATAATTTGGATGGGCATTAGACTCTTTTGCAACGACAAAGCGAGTTCCAACCTGAACAGCCTCTGCACCTAGCATAAAACCAGCCGCAGCACCTTCACCATCCGCAATTCCTCCTGCAGCAATAACAGGAATAGATACAGCTGCCGCCACTTGACGCACCAAGGTCATGGTTGTTAATTTACCAATGTGTCCTCCAGCTTCCATTCCTTCTGCAATAACAGCATCCGCACCGATTTTTTCCATGCGTTTAGCTAGGGCAACACTTGGTACAACAGGAATAACTGTAATCCCTGCTTCATGGAAGCGTTCCATGTATTTGCCAGGATTTCCTGCGCCTGTTGTCACTACCTTAACACCTTCCTCGATAACAAGGTCTACAATATCTTCCACAAAGGGAGACAAGAGCATGATGTTGACACCAAAGGGTTTATCCGTTAACGATTTGATCTTGTCAATATTTGCCTTGACGACTTCTTTCGGGGCATTCCCCCCACCGATAATCCCTAGTCCTCCAGCCTTGGAAACAGCCCCTGCCAAATCACCATCAGCGACCCAAGCCATTCCTCCTTGAAAAATAGGATAATCAATATTCAATAATTCTGTAATACGCGTTTTCATAGTGCCTCCATCGTTTCTTGCTTACGTAATAGTTCGATACTGTCATAATTTGAAAATCAAACTATTGCCTAAACAAGAGGGAGCGGGTTTCCCTACTCCTTCTATCTTATATTCTGCTTATTTTGTTTGCTCTTCAACGTAGGCAACCAAGTCACCAACTGTTTTCAAGTCATCTTCTGCTTCGATTTGGATATCAAAAGCATCTTCGATTTCTGAGATTACTTGGAACAAGTCCAATGAATCTGCGTCTAAATCATCAAAAGTTGATTCAAGTGTTACTTCTGATGCGTCTTTTCCAAGTTCTTCAACGATAATTTCTTGTACTTTTTCAAATACTGCCATGATAGGACTCCTTTAAAATAAATAGTTTTTTATAACAATGTGTTCACCACATGATTACCTAAATTGTAAGAATGAGCGTGCCCCAGGTCAAGCCTCCACCGAAGCCTGATAGCAGAACAGTCTGGCTACCATCTAAACGGATGAGGCCTTGTTCTACACACTCTGAAAGTAAAATCGGGATACTGGCTGCACTGGTATTGCCATATTCCATCATATTGGCTGGAAGTTTGTCTCGATCGACACCGATTTTTCTAGCCATCTTATCCAAAATACGGTCATTAGCCTGATGAAGTAGCAGATAATCCAAGTCTGTCACCTCTATAGGAGATTCATCAATAGTCTGTTTGATAGACTTGGCTACATCCCGAATAGCAAAATCAAAGACTGCGCGCCCATCCATCTTCAAAAATGAATCTGCACTTTCTTGATCTGAAAATGGAGAATGCAAGCCTAAATGTCCATAGGTCAGACACTCGCTACGACTCCCATCGCTATTGAGACTCTCTGCCAAGAAATGCTCTTGCTCGCTAGCTTCTAACAAGACACCACCAGCACCATCTCCAAACAAAACAGCTGTTGATCGGTCTGACCAATCGACTGCTTTAGAGAGAGTTTCACTACCAATCACCAATCCTTTTTGAAAGCGACCAGAAGCGATAAACTTTTCAGCAGTTGACAAGGCAAATACAAATCCACTGCAAGCCGCTGTTAGGTCAAAAGCAAAGGCCTTATTAGCACCAATATTAGCTTGAACACGAGCAGCCGTAGAGGGCATCATCGAATCTGGAGTAATGGTAGCTAGGACGATGAAATCCAACTCCTCCCCTGTGATTCCAGCTTTAGCCATCAGTTTCTTAGCAACCTCTGTAGCCAAATCACTAGTAGATTCTGTTCTTGAAATATGCCTTTGTCGTATTCCCGTCCGACTTGAAATCCACTCATCATTGGTATCCATAATCTGGGCTAAATCATGATTTGTAACCACTTGCTCTGGTACATAATGAGCAACCTGGCTTATTTTTGCAAAAGCCATTATTTCAAATCCTCCAAAAATTGATAAAGATTGGTCAACCCTTTGCTCATAACATCAATTTCTTGCTTACTCATACCATCAATGATTTTTTCAACCATGGCCTTGTGGAAGCGTTTATGTAGCCTATGAACCAAGCGACCCTTCTTTGTCAAATGCAGATGCACCACACGTCGATCCTGCTCTGAGCGAATACGTTCAATGTAACCCTTTCGTTCAAGATTATTCAGACTCGTCGTAACCGTCCCAAGAGTCACCATCAACTCTTTTGACACTTGACTTGGTGTCACGTCTGGGAATTTTCCAATTACATCGATTGTATGTACTTCTTTGATGGAGATATCCTTGAAACGACTACCCCTCAAGCTCACTTCCTCGATGACGAGGACGTTGTTAAATATAGATGTTAAATATTCATTAATTCGTTGGTAGTCCAATCTCTTTTCCCTCCTTTTCAAAAAACTTTCACAATCAAAACATTTGACAAAAAAATTATATCAAACTTCAAAGAACAGTGCAAGTATTTTCTTATTTTCCAGTAAATTTCGGTCTTCTTCTCTCCGAATGAGCCCGAACTCCTTCTTTGAAATCCTCTGTTTGGGCCAAGGATTCCTGTAGGTTCAATTCTAAAACAGCATAATCTTGCCAATCTTTAAATTGGCTCTCCCACACCAACTTCTTAATGGCAGCATAGGAATTGCTTGAACCACGTCTTAATTTTTTAAGAAGCTGTTCTCTGGTTTTTTCTAACTTATCAGCTTCAGAAATACGGTAAACCAGGCCCCAATCTAGAGCTTTTTCTGCTGTCAAAGCCTCTCCTGTCATGGCTAGTTGAGTTGCACGCGTCACACCAATACTTCGACTCAAAAGATGAATTCCTCCTGCATCCGGAGCCAAGCCAACTCCAACAAAAGCTTGGATAAACTTAACCTTATCCGTTGCCAGACAGAAATCCGCAGCAACAGCCATATTCGCTGCGGCACCTGCAACAGCCCCATCAACCTCCATCAAGACAGGCTTAGCAATTTGCTTGATTTTATAGGAAATAGTATTGACTAATTCTGCGATTTTTGTCAATGATGGAATATCATCCTCATCGACTGCTCGCTTCATCTCAACCAAATCTCCCCCAACTGAGAAAACTTTTCCATTAGCATTAATCAAGATAAAATGCACAACTGAATCCTCTTCCGCCAAAGTCAGAGCTTCTAAAATCTCCTCACACATAGGAATATGAAAACCATTCGCGACCTTAGGACGGTTCAAGGTAAGGATTGCCAAGTCCTCTTCAAGCTGATAAATAATGTGTTCCATCGGGACTCCTTTTTATTTTATAAGCAGTTTATACTCTTCGAAAATCTCTTCAAACCACGTCAGCTTCGCCTTGCCGTAGGTATGGTTACTGACTTCGTCAGTTCTATCCACAACCTCAAAACAGTGTTTTGAGCTGACTTCGTCAGTCTTATTTACAACCTCAAAGCAGTGCTTTGAGCAGTCTACGGCTAGCTTCCTAGTTTGCTCTTTGATTTTCATTGAGTATTAAATTATTTTATTTTCAAAGTATATCTTTTTTAAAACTCGAAAGCAAGAAAAAATCAACTGAAAGTGTCTCGGCCGATTAGAAAGGCTCGATTTATACTAGAACGCATCTTATTTTCTTCATTGAAAAAAGGCTTTCTTTCTGCTATAATCGTATAAAATACTTACTTTAGGAGTTCTTATGAAGGTTGTTAAATTTGGAGGTAGTTCTCTTGCCTCTGCTAGTCAATTAGAAAAAGTTTTAAACATCGTCAAAAGCGATTCAGAGCGTCGTTTTGTAGTCGTTTCTGCGCCTGGTAAACGCAATGCTGAAGATACTAAGGTTACGGATGCCTTGATTAAATACTACCGCGACTATGTTGCTGGTAACGATATTAGCAAGAGCCAAAACTGGATTATCGACCGCTATGCTGCTATGGTTAGTGAACTAGGTCTTAAACCTGCTGTTTTAGAAAAAATCTCTAAAAGCATTCGTGCCTTGGCCACTCTTCCTATTGAAGAAAATGAATTTCTCTACGATACTTTCCTAGCAGCCGGTGAAAATAACAATGCTAAATTGATTGCTGCCTACTTTAATCAAAATGGGATTGATGCACGCTATGTGCATCCTCGAGAAGCTGGTATTGTGGTCACAAGTGAGCCTGGTCACGCTCGCATCATTCCATCAAGTTATGACAAGATTGAGGAATTGACAAATGCAAATGAAGTCCTTGTCATTCCTGGTTTCTTTGGCGTTACCAAGGAAAATCAAATCTGTACCTTCTCACGTGGAGGATCAGACATTACAGGTTCTATCATTGCTGCAGGTGTTAAGGCAGACCTCTATGAAAACTTTACAGACGTTGATGGTATCTTTGCAGCCCACCCTGGTATTATTCACCAACCACACTCAATCCCTGAGTTGACCTACCGTGAAATGCGTGAGTTAGCCTATGCAGGATTCTCAGTCCTTCATGACGAGGCCCTTCTACCTGCCTACCGTGGAAAAATTCCTCTGGTTATCAAGAATACCAACAACCCTGACCATCCGGGTACTCGTATCGTTCTAAAACATAGTAGTGATGAATTCCCAGTAGTAGGAATTGCTGGTGACTCAGGTTTTGTCAGCATCAACATGTCTAAATACCTCATGAACCGTGAGGTTGGATTTGGACGCAAGGTTCTTCAAATCCTTGAAGATCTTAACATCGGTTGGGAACATATGCCAACAGGTATCGACGATCTTTCAATCATCCTCCGTTCTCGCGAACTAACTCCTATCAAGGAAGAAGAAATCCTTCGTCAGTTGGTTCAAAAGGCTGAAGTAGACCATGCAGAAATCGAGCACGACCTTTCAATCATTATGATTGTTGGTGAAAAGATGAAGAGTCACATCGGTGTCACTGCTACTGCGACACGTGCTCTATCTGAAAATAAGATCAACATCCAGATGATGTCTCAAGGTTCTAGTGAAGTGTCTATCATGTTTGTTGTCCATAAGGATCAAGAGAAAGCAGCTATTAAAGCCCTCTACAATGCCTTTTTCGGTGAAAGTAAGGAAGACTAAGCATGGCTCAATCACTTAACAAAACAGTGCTCCTCAATACGACAGGCACCTCCTACCTCTCTATAGCTGGGAAAGTTGGGAAATTCCTTGTCGGAGATCAAGCTTTGGAATTTTACCCCGATGTCAATGTTGAACAATTTATCCAGATTCCTTGGAGCCATATCAACCAGATTGGAGCCAATGTCACTGGTCGCAAAATCAGTCGCCACTTCGAAGTCTTTACAGACAGAGGAAAATTCCTCTTTGCTTCAAAAGACTCAGGTGCCATCCTCAAAATTGCTCGCGAAAAACTGGGGAATGATAAGGTCGTCAAGCTTCCTACCCTAATTCAGACCATTGGTCAAAAATTTAAAAATCTATTTGCAAAAAAGTAGAAACTTTAGTATAATCATAGCAACGGATAAGTAGGTTATCTTCTTCTTTCAGAAAGTCTGCGGGTGCTGCGAGCAGATAGGAGGGATAGGTGAAATTCTACCGTTAGTAACAATTACATACACAATCAAGTGCACACCTGTGAAGTTGGATGGAACCGTGGCCCTGCCACTCCAACGCTTTGTCAGGTGTGCTTTTTTCATAAAGGAGTTCTTATGTTAGATATCAAACGTATTCGTACAGATTTTGATGCTGTCGCAGAAAAATTGGCTACACGTGGTGTAGATGCTGCTGTCTTGAATGAGATGAAAGAAATCGATGCTAAACGTCGTGACATCTTGGTCAAGGTTGAAACTCTCAAAGCAGAACGTAACACAGTTTCAGCTGAGATTGCTCAAGCTAAGCGCAACAAGGAAAATGCAGATGACAAGATTGCTGCTATGCAAACTCTATCTGCTGAGGTTAAAGCCTTGGATGCTGAATTGGCAGAAATCGATGCTAAATTGACAGAATTTACCACTACTCTTCCAAACATCCCTGCTGACAGCGTTCCTGTTGGGGCTGACGAAGACGACAATGTGGAAGTCCGCCGTTGGGGCACTCCACGCGAGTTCGATTTCGAACCTAAAGCTCACTGGGATCTTGGTGAAGACCTTGGTATTCTTGACTGGGAACGCGGTGGTAAGGTAACAGGCGCTCGTTTCCTCTTCTATAAAGGTCTCGGTGCTCGTTTGGAGCGTGCTATCTATAACTTTATGTTGGATGAACATGGAAAAGAAGGCTATACAGAAGTCATCACACCTTACATGGTTAACCATGACTCTATGTTTGGGACTGGTCAATATCCAAAATTCAAGGAAGATACTTTTGAACTCAGCGATAGCAATTACGTCCTTATTCCTACAGCTGAAGTTCCTCTGACAAACTACTACCGTGATGAAATCCTTGACGGTAAAGACCTGCCAATCTACTTCACTGCTATGAGCCCATCATTCCGTTCTGAGGCTGGTTCAGCTGGTCGTGATACTCGTGGCTTGATTCGTTTGCACCAATTCCACAAGGTTGAAATGGTTAAATTTGCCAAACCAGAAGAATCTTACGAAGAATTGGAAAAAATGACAGCCAACGCTGAAAATATTCTTCAAAAACTCAACCTTCCATACCGTGTCGTTGCTCTCTCTACTGGAGATATGGGCTTCTCAGCTGCCAAGACTTACGACTTGGAAGTGTGGATTCCAGCCCAAAATACCTACCGTGAAATTTCAAGCTGTTCAAACACAGAAGATTTCCAAGCCCGTCGTGCCCAAATCCGTTACCGTGATGAAGCAGATGGCAAGGTGAAACTCCTTCATACCTTGAACGGTTCTGGACTTGCAGTTGGACGTACAGTGGCAGCTATTCTTGAAAACTACCAAAATGAAGATGGTTCTGTGACCATCCCAGAAGCTCTTCGTCCTTACATGGGTGGAGCTGAAGTCATCAAACCATAAAAAATAAGGTTTAGCTATTTCTAGCTAGACCTTTTTTCGTAACCAAATTAGATAAGCACCTAATACAAAGAATAAAATAGTTAGACATATAATAGTTTCAGCCAAGACCAGATAATCCAGAAATGGAAGTTTCAAGATTCCCTGAGACATCTTGAGAGAGGTAGCTGTGATAATGGTTGGGAAGGTGAGGGCTGAGAAGGCTGGTTGAAAGCCTTGTTTTAAAATATTGGGCAGGCGAGTCAAAACAAAGAAAAAGAAGGATTGAGAAGCCAAAATCATGACGATTAAGACCCAAGTTGGTAGGCTGGCTCCTCCAACTCGGACTAGAGAAGCCAAGAGTAGAGAGAAGGGAGCACAGTAGATCCCTTCTTGTCCAAGCATGGCTTGTGGGAGTGGATGTTTCTTTAAATCGCTATAAATAAGCGGGTAGAGATAGAAGGTCAAGAGAAAACCAAAACTCAAGGTCGCATAGGCAATTTCGATGATGCCTACAAGAGGATAGGTCAAGGCTGCCACTGCTATCCCCACATAAAGTACCGTCCAGCTTGGAGTTGCATTGACTCTCTTACCTGGATAGGCAAATTTGATAGTAAAAACAGCAATCAAGGCCAAATCCAAGAGAAATGAAAACCACCAGAGTCCTTGCGCTACCAAAGGAAGATGAGGGAAGACGCGAAAGACATAAGTCGATAAAATCATCCCAGCCATGGGAAAGGTCGCCATTCCTGACAAAAGAGGAGGCTTGGTCAATTCTTGCTTGGTTTCTTTCCAATTAAAGAGATGAAGAAGCAGAAAAAAGAGCCACAAAACCAAACCTGTCAGACTCAGTATATGGGACAGAACCGGCAACGTATCTAACATAAGATTTCCAGCTCCTGCCAAACCTAGCAAACAACCAGAAAATACTAAGGGGAGTTTTTTCATCCTAACCTCCAATAATCATGTTAGTTTCAGTATAACATAAAAGCGCTTAAATAAGGACTTAATACTCTTCAAAAATCAAATTCAAACCACGTCAGCGTCGCCTTACCGTACTCAAGTACAGCCTGCGGCTAGCTTCCTAGTTTGCTCTTTGATTTTCATTGAGTATTAAAAAAACGAAGTCCTCTGATTTCAGACTTCATTTTTACTCAGATATGAATTAAGCATAAGGTTGCAATTCTGGATTAATTGGTGTATTGGCTAGATTGTTGGCATAGTTACAGAGGCTTGCTAGGCTGACACCAAGAACCACATCCAAGGCATTTTGTTGGGTGTAGCCAGCTTCTAAAAACTCAGCCAAGGCTTCATCTCCTACACGACCCTTGGTATTGATAACTGCCAAGGTAAATTTAGCTAGGGTGTCCAATTTAGGATCTGTTTCAATTGGAGTACGATTGCGAAGGGCTTGCAGAAGGTCATCATTCATCTGGATTTGTTTAATTGAAAAGGCTGTGTGACCTGCTACACAGAAGGCACAACCATTGGTCACGGCTGCCGTGATCTGCACCACTTCACGCTCAACAGGTGTCAGACTGTTGCGACGGTTGATAGCTCCGACAGTACGGTAAGCCTCTAGAGCAGTCGGTGCATTGGCCAAGAGACCGATTAGGTTGGGAATATAGCCATTGTTATCTTTTTCTACTGTTTCAAGAACTTCTTTCACTTCTGCTGGTGCTGATTCTACTGTATGGATGGTAAATGTTGTCATCATAAAACCTCTTTTCATGTTGTTGAAATCTAGTCTATCACAGATTCTATACCGTGTATAATATATATTTTAAATTGCACCGATAGAAATTTTTTATGAAAGTAAAAAATCACACGCAATGTGTGATTCCATTATTTATTAAAATACTTTTTAGTCTCAGCAATAACAACTGGTGATAAAACTAAGAGAGCAATCAAGTTTGGCAGAGCCATCAAAGCATTGACAATATCAGCAATAATCCAGACCATATCCAACTCGATAAATCCTCCCAGCAAGACCATGAGCACAAAAATCACACGATAGAGCCAGATAAAACGAACCCCAAAGAGGAACTCGAAACAGCGTTCTCCATAGTAGTTCCAACCTAGAATCGTCGTAAAGGCAAAGAGTACAAGGAAGATGGTCAAAAGGGCAGGTCCAAAATGTGAAAAGACTGTTGAGAAAGCCGACTGAGTCAAAGCCACTCCATTCAGGTCACCACTCCAAACACCAGTCACCAAGATGGTCAAACCAGTCAAGGTACAGATAATGAGGGTGTCTATAAAGGTTCCTGTCATGGATATCAAACCTTGCTCTACTGGTTCATTTGTCTTAGCCGCAGCTGCTGCAATGGGAGCAGAACCCAGACCAGATTCGTTTGAGAACACACCACGCGCCACACCATTTTGAATAGCCATCCGAATGCTAGCACCAGCAAATCCACCTACCGCAGCAACTGGACTAAAAGCCGATGTCAAGATTAAAGCGATTGTGGCAGGAATTTTCCCGATATTAAAGAAAATAACTGTAAGAGTTCCCAAAATATAAATAATAGCCATAAAAGGAACAACAGTAGTTGAAACCTTAGAAATGGACTTGAGTCCACCAAAGACTGCAACTGCTACAAATACAGACAACACAAGAGCTGTGATAGCTGGCGAAATAGTCGTTGTATTCTGGATAGATTCAGTAATCGAGTTAACTTGAGTGAAGGTTCCGATTCCCAATAAAGCTACTAGCATACCTGCCAGGGCAAAGAAGATGGAAAGGGGACGCCACTTTTCTCCCATCCCTAGAAGAATATAGTGCATGGGACCTCCCGCTACTGCACCATGGTCGTCCTTGGTGCGGTATTTGATTGCCAAGAGTCCTTCCGCATACTTGGTAGCCATTCCAAAGAAAGCCGCCATCCACATCCAAAAGAGAGCTCCTGGTCCACCGACCTTGATAGCCGTCGCCACCCCGATAATATTTCCCGTACCAACTGTCGCTGCTAGGGCTGTACACAAGGCCGCAAAGCTGGATACATCGCCATGCCCCTTATCCTTGGTAAAAATAAGTTGAAAGGCCTTGGGCAGACGCAAAACCTGCAAGAGTCCTAGACGGGCAGTTAGGTAAATCCCTGTCCCGACCAATAAAATCAAGAGGGGTGGGCCCCAAGCAAAAGCATCGATTGATTTAAGCAATTCTAACATTTCCTTCTCCTATCTTTTCAACCCCAAAAGAAAGAGCACATGCAAGATACATGTACTCTGGAATGCTTAGATAAATGCCAAAAAGCGGTCTATCCTAGCTCTGTCCTTTTACCTGAGAGTTTGAGCAGTTGCCTGCCTTGCCCCTTCGGTGCCTTTACGGTCTCTCCAGAGTTCCGTCCATTTACAGTCATGGAAAATCAAACGATTCGCCACTTCTATTAAACTTCATTCGGTGTTGGTATTTAATTGATTCTTATTTTACAAAAAATGTTGGCTTTTGTCAATGTGTTTATTAGTAAAAATTAGTTCAACAGTTTTTACTTTATGAATTCCGTAATATTTCTTATCCTTTAAAAGTCACAATAGTCGCACCACTGCCTCCAGCATTTTGTGGGGCATAGCCGAAACTCTTGACATGCTTGTTTCTTTGTAAGTATTTGGTGACACCTTCACGGATGACACCTGTTCCGATACCATGGATGATATCGACTTGGGCCATATTATTAAGCAAGGCTTGATCGATAAAGGCATCTAGCTCATTCATGGCTTCTTCATAGCGTTTGCCTCGAAGATCCAGTCTGGCTTGTGGGCCACGACCAGAAGTTCGTTTTACGACATTGACCTGTTTCTTCTTGATTTGCTTTTCTTGCTGGGCTTGAACAAGGTCAAACTCTTTCTCTTCCAAGGTCATCTTAATCAAGCCTACTTGGGCTTCCCAGCGACCGTCTTTGAGTTGACTGGTCAAGGTACCACGCTGGCCATAACTGAGAACCACGATATCATCTCCCACCTTTGGAGCTCGTTTTTTCTTGGCCTTTTGAAGAACCTTGTTTTTGGACAAATCTACTTTTTCAGGAGCCAATTTTTTCAGCTTGGCCTTGGCTTCTATGATTTCGTGGGGTTTAAGTTGAGATTTGCTGTGGAGATTCTTGAGAATCTGGTCACTTTCACTGAGGGCCATGTCCACAATCTCAGCAGCCTGTTCACGCGCCTTGTTAAGCTCGGTTTCCTTTTCACGATTGAGTTCATTGTAGAGTTTTTTAAGCGCACGGTTCATCTTGAGATTTTCTTGCTCCACCTCACGGATATTATCCAAGCGTTTGCGACTTTCTAGCGTCTGCTCTTCCAGTTGCTCAATAATCCGGTTGACATCATTGTCCTGATCGACCTGCTGGCTGGCATCCCCCACGATAACTTCAGATAGACCTAGACGTTTAGCAATTTCAAAGGCATTGCTTCGGCCAGGAACACCCTGCATAAAGCGATAGGTCGGGCGAAGAGTTGCAGTATCAAACTCCATGCTGGCATTTTGCACAAAGGCTGTCTCAATACCGTAGGCCTTAAGTTCTGGATAGTGGGTGGTCGCCATGGTCTTTACTTGACGCAGGCGAAGGTCCTCCAGAATAGCCATGGCAAGGGCGGCTCCCTCTTGAGGATCGGTACCAGCCCCCAACTCATCCAAGAGCAAGAGCGAATGTTGGTTGACCTTGCCAAGAATATCCACGATATTGGTCATGTGACTAGAGAAGGTAGACAAGCTCTGCTCAATAGACTGCTCATCTCCAATATCGGCAAAGATTTCTTCAAAAATACCAACACGACTTCCCTTATCAGCTAAAATTGGCAAACCAGACTGAGCCATAACCTGCGTCAAACCGAGGGTTTTAAGCATGATGGTCTTCCCACCTGTATTAGGACCTGTAATGACAATGGCTGTTAAATCTTGGCCAAAATGGACATCATTTGCGACGGCATTTTTGACCAAAGGATGACAGACATGGAGCAGTTGAATCTCTTGATTTTCTGACAGCTGAGGTACGACTGCTTGCCTTTCTTGGATAAAGCGGACCTTGGCACGAATCAAGTCCAGATGACCGATAATCCAAGCATCATTGGCAATCTCAGCCGCATGAGGGCGGACACGCTCAGAAATTTCTTGGAGAATGCGAAGCATTTCATAGCGCTCATCTGCTCGTAAACTGGCAATTTCTTCGCTCAGTTTGACCACCTCACGGGGTTCAATATAGACGGTATTTCCACTAGCAGAAATATCATGCACGACACCTGCAATCTTATTGCGGTAGGTATTTTTGACTGGTAAAACCTGACGGCCATTTCTGCTGGCAACGATTCCTTCCGTCAACATCTGCGCTTTTTGCTTGAGCAAGTCCTGTAAAACATCGCGTACCTGACTTTCACTATCATGAATTTTCCGACGGATTCGCGCCAATTCTTCACTGGCGAAATTTTCAATGAAACCTGCATCATTAAAGGCTTGGAGATTTCCTTGTAATTGCGGAAAATCATGTAATTTCTCAAACCAAAGGGCTAATTCTTCCAAGCTAACATTTTCCAGATTGGCATAAAAACTTTGCAGTTCTCGGCTGGCAAGAAGTACTCGCTTCAAGAGTAGGAACTCCTCGATATTGAGATCCGCACCCATCTCCAACCGCTTGCAGACTCCTGCAATTTCCTTGGTTGCGAGAATAGTGAAATGCGGTTGCTCAACGAAAAGAGCCTGCATTTCCTTCATCTCAGCAAAAGCCTGTTTGATTTTATCCGCTTTAGCAGTCGGAGCTAGCTGTCTCAATTGCTCCAAGCCCTGTTCAGTCAACAAATGGGGTTCAAACAAGGCCTTGACCTTATTGAACTCTAATGTTTCTAATATTTTCTTGTTCATCTTTATTTCCTTGTCTTTGAATGTCTAGGTGTGGTAGCTTTTTACATTCAGATAGATTCGAGTCAAATCTGTAAACAAAGGGCTAGGAAAACTCCTGCCCTTTTTATCCGATTAAATTTGTCACCCAGATTTGTTTGAGCCAACTGGTTGTTACTGGTATGCTCTGGATGATGTGTTTTGCGACGATGCTCTTTTCAAGAGGGTTTTGTATAGCTGCCATAGGAATGGTCGCCAAGATTGTCAAGGCCATCTGCAAGACAAATAAGGTCACCAACATGGACAAGATACCTGCTGAAACTTGGAACAACTTGCCACCCAGTTTTTTACTAGGAAGTAAGTGTAACAAGAGACCAAGCAAACGACCGATGCTATAGACAATCCCAAATACAAGCAAGTAGCCGATCCCTGCATAAAAGACCTTATCCAACTGAAAGAGTTGATCCGATGGGAAAAAGAAAGTTCCCTGACCTTCCTGCGGATTTGCATAAGGGAGCAACAAATGAAATTGCTCTCCCAGCACCTTATAAAACTGGCCAGCCACAAAAGCCGATGCCAGGGCTGAAATCAGGTAATAAACCTGTAAGAGCAGGCCTCTCCGATAGCCGATATAAAATCCCCAAGCCAAGACCAATAGAAGAAGGAGTGAAATCATAAGGAGTCCTCAATCTTGCTCTGTTCTTGCTTACAAGTCACAAGCTTGTGACGGAGTTCTTCTAATTCTTGCTCCTTGTCGTCAAATTCAATCTCACGGCTGAGCTGAGTTGATAAACAGTTGACTGCCAACAAAAGAGCGATTGTTTCATCATCTGCGCTAGGCATTTGTTCTTTAATTGCTTGGTATTTTTCTGTCGCAACCTTAGCGATTTCCTCCATAAAGAGATTATCATGTTCGCTTGTCAAGGTTAATGATTTTTTCCCGAATGTAAATTTGAATCGATTTAGATTTGCCATAAAATTCACCTCACGATATTATACCAAAATTCGCTAATTTTGTCAGTTTTTACAAATTTGCCTGCTTTTGTGGTACAATAGAAACTATGGCAAGTATAACACTCACACCAAGCGAAAAGGAGATTCAGGCTTTTCTTGAACACTATCAAACCAGCCTGGCTCCCAGCAAGAATCCCTATATACGCTACTTTTTGCGACTACCTCAAGCAACGGTTTCTATCTATACTTCTGGAAAGGTCTTGCTTCAGGGTGAAGGGGCTGAGAAATACGCCAGTTTTTTTGGCTATCAAGTTGTAGAGGAAACCATGGGACAAAATCTCCCTTTGATTGGGACAGATGAGGTAGGGAATGGTTCCTACTTTGGTGGGCTTGCAGTTGTGGCTTCCTTTGTCACACCTGACCAGCATGACTTCTTGCGAAAACTCGGTGTGGGAGATTCTAAAACTCTGACCGACCAAAAGATCCGTCAGATTGCCCCTATCCTCAAAGAAAAAATCCAGCACCAGGCACTGCTTCTCTCACCCAGCAAGTACAACGAGGTCATCGGAGACCGCTACAACGCTGTTTCGGTTAAGGTTGCCCTCCATAATCAGGCTATCTATCTCCTCCTTCAAAAAGGTGCTCAGCCTGAGAAAATTGTGATTGATGCCTTTACTAGTGCTAAAAATTATGACAAGTACTTGGCACAAGAGGCCAATCGTTTCAGCAATCCTATCAGCTTAGAAGAAAAGGCTGAGGGCAAATACTTGGCTGTCGCAGTTTCTTCTGTCATTGCGCGTGATCTCTTTCTGGAAAATCTTGAAAATCTGGGACGAGAGCTGGGCTATCAACTTCCAAGTGGAGCTGGAACGGCTTCTGACAAGGTGGCTAGCCAGATTTTACAAGCCTATGGTATGCAGGGACTCAATTTCTGCGCCAAATTGCACTTTAAAAATACTGAAAAAGCGAAAAAACGCTTAGAAAGGTAAATTATGAATTCATTTAAAAGTTTCCTAAAAGAGTGGGGATTGTTCCTCCTGATTCTGTCATTACTAGCTTTGAGCCGTATCTTTTTTTGGAGTAATGTCCGCGTAGAAGGACATTCCATGGATCCTACCCTAGCGGATGGCGAAATTCTCTTTGTCGTTAAGCACCTCCCTATTGACCGTTTTGATATCGTGGTGGCTCATGAGGAAGACGGTAATAAGGACATTGTCAAACGTGTCATCGGAATGCCTGGCGATACTATCCGTTACGAAAATGATAAACTTTACATCAATGACAAAGAGACAGATGAGCCTTACCTAGCTGACTACATCAAACGTTTCAAGGATGACAAACTCCAAAGCACCTACTCAGGCAAGGGATTTGAAGGAAATAAAGGAACTTTCTTTAGAAGTATCGCTCAAAAAGCCCAAGCCTTCACAGTTGATGTCAACTACAACACCAACTTTAGCTTTACTGTTCCAGAAGGAGAATACCTTCTCCTCGGAGATGACCGCTTGGTTTCGAGCGACAGCCGCCATGTAGGTACTTTTAAAGCAAAAGATATCACAGGGGAAGCTAAATTCCGCTTCTGGCCAATCACCCGTATCGGAACATTTTAAGAGACCTAAGAGGCCGAGAATCAAGAATCTCAGCCTCTTCTTCTATCGTGATAAGATGATTATTCACTACCCAGTCTAACTAAGATAGAAACAACCCCAGCTCTCACCTATTTACCTATTTATACAAAGGAATTTTATGGAAGTTTATTTTTCTGGAACCATTGAACGGATTATTTTTGAAAATCCCAGCAATTTTTATCGCATCCTCCTCCTAGAAATCGACGATACGGACGCAGAAGATTTTGATGATTTTGAAATCATTGTCACTGGTACCATGGCTGACGTGATTGAGGGAGAAGACTACACTTTTTGGGGGCAAATTGTCCAGCACTCCAAGTATGGGGAACAACTGCAAATCAGCCGTTATGAACGTGCAAAACCAACTAGCAAGGGACTTGTCAAATACTTTTCAAGTAGCCATTTCAAGGGGATTGGTCTCAAGACAGCTCAGAAAATTGTCGATACCTATGGCGACAATACCATTGACGAAATTTTGCAACACCCAGAAAAGCTAGAAGGCATCGCAGGACTATCTGCCAAAAATCGCGAGGCTTTCGTCTCAACTCTCCGCCTCAACTACGGAACAGAGATGGTTTTGGCCAAACTAGCCAACTACGGCATTCCCAATAAACTAGCCTTCCAGATTCAAGACTTTTACAAGGAAGAAACCCTTGATGTGGTTGAAAATTATCCCTACCAATTGGTTGAGGATATCAAGGGTTTGGGATTTACTATTGCTGACCAATTAGCGGAAGAACTAGGAATCGAAAGTCAGGCTCCTGAACGCTTCCGTGCAGGACTAATTCATAGTCTTTTTCAGGCCTGTATGGAAACAGGGGACACCTATGTTGAAGCACGGGATTTGCTGGAACAAACCCTTAATCTCCTTGAATCTTCTCGCCCCGTGGAACTGGATCCCAGCCAAGTGGCCCAAGAACTCTCCTACCTGATTGAAGAAGACAAGGTTCAGCAGATTGATACCAAAATCTTTGATAATAGCCTCTTTTTCGCTGAGGAAGGCATCCGCAGTCACTTGGTCCGTATCCTTGAAAAAGGAAAACAGAAGAGCCAGGATTTAGAAACCATTCAAAAACATATCGCTACTGTCGAGGAAGAGCTTGGAATTGAGTATGATATCATTCAAAAACAAGCTATCTGTGATGCTATCCAGAACAAGGTCTTTATTCTGACAGGTGGACCTGGTACTGGTAAGACAACTGTTATCAATGGTATCATCGCTGTTTATGCCCTCTTAGAAGGACTTGACCTCAGGAAAAAAAGCAATCTGCCGATTCTTCTTGCTGCTCCAACTGGACGAGCAGCTCGGCGCATGAATGAATTGACAGGCTTGCCTAGCGCGACCATACACCGCCACTTGGGAATGACAGGTGACGATGATACCAGTCATCTGGAAGATTATCTGGATGCCGACTTTATCATCGTAGATGAATTCTCCATGGTGGATACTTGGCTGGCCAATCAACTCTTCTCCAACATCTCTACTAACAGTAAAATCCTCATCGTCGGAGATAGCGATCAGCTCCCGTCTGTCAGCCCTGGACAAGTTCTAGCGGATCTCCTTCATATTTCTTTGATTCCTCAGACTCGCTTGGAAAAAATTTACCGGCAAAGCGAAGAATCAACCATCGTCACCCTAGCTAGTCAGATTCGACAGGGCATCTTGCCAGCCGATTTCACCCAGAAAAAAGCTGACCGTTCCTACTTTGAAATTGCTAGCGGACATATTCCTGCTACGATTGAGAAAATCTTAGGCGCTGCCCTCAGAAGTGGCATTCCTGCCCGTGATATCCAAGTTCTGGCTCCCATGTACCGAGGGACGGCAGGGATTGATGCTATCAATCAGCTCATGCAAGACCTGCTCAATCCAACACAAAAAGATCAACTCAGTTTTGAAGCTCCCCAGTGCCACTATCGCAAGGGAGACAAAGTCATTCATTTGGTCAACGATGCTGAAATCAATGTCTTTAATGGAGATTTGGGAGCTATCACAGACCTGATTCCTGGTAAATACACCGAGTCTAAACAAGACGAGATTGTCATTGATTTTGATGGCAATGAGGTCTCTTACCCACGTAATGAATGGTACAAGATTCGCCTGGCCTATGCCATGAGTATCCATAAGTCTCAGGGAAGTGAGTTTCCTGTTGTTATCCTACCTATCACCAGTGCTAGTAGGCGTATGCTAGAGCGCAATCTCATCTATACAGCCATTACACGCGCCAAAAGCAAGCTTATCTTACTAGGCGAATTACAGGCCTTTGACTATGCTACCCAGCACATCGGAACTGCCCGAAAAACCTATCTGATTGAACGCTTCAGTGATTTATTGGAGAATGTTGAAGAAAAGCAACAAACTGTCTCAGAAACTACCACATCAAGTGCATCTGAACAATCCTACATCCTAACCGAAGAAAATTGGGATAGCATCCCCGCCATGATTGGGATTACTGACGCAGACCTCAAAGAGATTTTTGGAAAATAGCGCATCAGAAATCCCACCTAGTCAGGTGGGATTTTTGTTTATTAAGATTATTTAACTGTTGCTGTGCTTGTAATCAATTCAACAGCTTTTTTGATTGTGATGTCGTGTTTTAACATATCAGCTGAAAGCAAGCTTTGTACTTGTGCAACTTCCATGTTGTAGTCTGTAGCCAATTGCTCGATTTCTTTTTGGATTTCTTCTTCTGAAGCGTCGAATCCTTCAGCTTTGGCAACTGCTTCGATAACAAGGTTAGTCTTAGTACGTGACTCAGCTTCTCCCTCGTATTGTTTGTGAAGATCTTCTTGAGTAGTTCCAGTGATTTGGAAGTACATGTCAGGGTTGATACCTTGACGTTGCAAGTTTCCAAGGAATTCATTTACTGAACGGTGAACTTCTTCGTGAATCATTTCTTCTGGAAGTTCTACGATTTCAGCGTTTTCTACAGCTTTATCAATTGCTGCACCTTCAACTGCATCTTTGTAAGCTTCTTCTTTAGCAGCAGCCAATTCCTTGCGGTATTTTTCTTTCAATTCAGCAAGTGTTTCAACTTCTTCGTCGATGTCTTTTGCAAGCTCATCGTCAAGAGCTGGAACTTCTTTAGCTTTTACTTCGTGGATAGTTGTTACGAATTTAGCTTCTTTACCTGCAAGGTCTTCTGCTTGGTAGTCTTCTGGGAATGTTACGATAACATCAACAGTTTCGCCAGCTGAGTGACCTACCAATTGGTCTTCAAAACCAGGGATGAATTGACCTGAACCAAGTCCAAGTGAGAAGTTTTCACCTTTTCCGCCATCAAATTCAACACCGTCGATAGAACCAACGAAGTCGATGACAACAGTGTCGCCATTTTCAGCAGCAGCTTCCTTGATAACCAATTCAGCCAAGTTGTTGCGTTCGCGTTCGATACGCTCTTCAACGTCAGCATCAGTTACTTCTTTTTCTAGATCAACTGATACTTCAAGGTTTTTGTAGTCACCCAATTTTACTTCAGGTTTTGTAACGACTTCAGCAGTGATAACCCAGTCTTGACCTTTTTCCATTGAAGTTACGTCAATTTTTGGTTGAGCAACCACTTCAAGACCAGCTTCTTTTACAGCTTCTTCATAAGCGTTTGGCAAAAGAGCGTTCATAACGTCTTGATAAAGTGACTCTTCACCAAATTTTTTGTCGAAGATAGGACGAGGAAGGTGACCTTTACGGAAACCTGGAACATTAAGAGATTTCTTCACTGAGTTGAAGACACGGTCCAATTCTGGTTTGATTTGGTCTTGAGAAATAGTAAAAGTCAAGACACCACGGTTTGTTTCTTTGTTTTCAAATGATACAGACATTCTGTCATTTCTCCTTAAAATTTTTTAAATACAGTCTATTATAACATAAATGGGCGACTTTTTTCAAGTAACGAATGCGCTTTTCAATGATGCTGGAAGTACTTGCTCGCTTCTTTGATGCTAAGGTCAACCACTTCTCCAATATTATTTTTACATAACTATTAAAAATCCTCATGCCCTACCAAGTGATGCTGAAAGGCATAGACCGCTGCCTGGGTACGATCACTGACTTCCAGCTTGGCTAGGATATTGGACACATGGGTCTTGACCGTCTTGAGAGAGATAAATAGTTCATCTGCGATGCGCTGATTTTCGTAGCCCTTGGCGATGAGTTGGAGAACATCTCGCTCACGTGCAGTCAAATCCTCATGTAGTTCTATGTGATTGCGGTGGTATTCGACCTTCTTGCTTACCTCTTGCTCAATGGCCAGCTCCCCAGCAGCCACCTTACGAACAGCGTGCAGCAATTCATCTGCACTAGAAGTCTTGAGCATATAGCCTCGAGCCCCGGCATTTAAGACAGGCATGATTTTTTCATTGTCCAAGTAAGAAGTCACAATCAAAATCTTGGCTTCAGGCCATTCTTTGAGGATGGCTAAGGTCGCGTCAATCCCATTCATTTCAGGCATGACAATATCCATGACAATGACATCTGGACGTAATTCCAAGGCCAAGTCAATCCCCTGAGATCCGTTGGAGGCCTCACCCACAACTTCTACATCGTCTTGGAGGTCAAAGTAGCTTTTCAAGCCCAAGCGGACCATTTCATGGTCATCTACTAGTAAAATTTTCATCTTTACTCCTTTATCATTCCTTATCGAGCAGGGGAATACGGATATCAACCGCCAGCCCTTGCTTGGGAGCTGTCAATAACTGAACCGTCCCTGCCATATCTTCAACCCGCTCCTTGACATTGCGTAGTCCATAACTCAAGTCATCTAAACTCCCTAACTGGAAACCAATCCCATTGTCCACCACCTTCAGTTGCAATTCAAAATCCGTCTGATAGAGATAGACATCCAAACAAGATGCCTGGGCATGGCGGAGGGTATTGCTGATTAACTCTTGCAGGATACGGAAGATATGCTCCTCGATTTTCTTAGGCAATTTCGTCACATTTTGCTTGAAAGCAACCTTAAGATCACTCTTGTCCTTAAGCTCTTTTAGAATAATTTGAATCCCTTCTATCAAGCTCTTTTGTTCCAGTTCAACTGGTCGCAAATGCAAGAGCAAGACCCGCAAATCCTTCTGGGCAGTTTCTAAAATAGCTGTGACACTCTGCAACTGGGTCTGCATCTTTTCTCTATCCAATTTCAAAACCTGCTGACTGACACCTGACAAAATCATGTGAGCCGCAAATAACTCTTGACTGACTGTATCGTGCAAATCCCGAGCAATCCGCTTCCGTTCCTTCTCGATGATTTCCTCTTCCTGAGCAAGACTCTGATTTTCAGCCTTTTGAAGAGCCTCTGTCAGAAGGTTAAGTTTACCTGACAAGGACTTGAAACTGGCATTCAAATCTGGATCTGAAACCTGAACCACTTCTTGCCCTGCCAACAAACGCTTGAGATTAGCCTGCATTTTTCTCAGAGAAAGCTCTTCAACACCTCGCCAAAACAGGGCTAAGAGAAAGGTCATGGACATGCTGAAGACCAACAACAAAAAGACAAACTTTTCTGTTTTTTCGACATCGTGCAAGAAAATAGACCAGTCAAAGTCAAGGATTTCCAGCAAGCTGTGGGAAAAAAATAAGACAAACAGGATAGAGGTGAGAGCAATGATTACATAGGCTTGTTTTTTCATCCTCTAATCACCTCAACATCCCCAATCATAGTGGTCAAGAAAATCTTGACACTCTTATTACTCTTGAGATAGTCTCTTGTTTCTTGATGATAGTGTTCATTGCGGAGGGCTCGCTTGGGCTGGTTGAAGAAAGTCAAATCACCATAGAGACAGTTAAGGCTGAGACTGACTTCTACATCTACAGGTACGATGATTTTGGTCGTTCCTACCATCTTTCTGAGGATAATGACATTGTCATGATTGGTTAGGATGACCCTCTCCAGATGAATGGTGTCCTTGCCCATGAGGCGAAAAAGATTGATATCATCAAACTGGCAAGTCTGGTAGCTTGAAAAATGATGAAGATTTCCAAACCAACGATTTTTCTCCTTCTTAACCGTCACCACCTCTTCAAAAACCAAATTTGTCTGCTCTTTTTCCTGGTTCATCATCGGATAAAGAAGAAAGAGGCTATAAATAACCGCAACAAAAATAGCTAGAATCACAAAAGGATTGAGCATGACGATGAAAAAGAAGAGAATGGCTGCCACTACTAAAAGAAGATTATTTCCCTCCTTACCAGTGTAATAGCGAATCAAAAGCAAAAAGAGGAATAGAATCAGCAGAAAACGCGAAAAATGCTCTGATACCATCAACATCAGAGCTCCCGTCAACAGACAGACTTCGATAAATAAAAAGATTTTAAATTTTCTCATAGGCTCATCCTCTCCCTTCTATTTTATCACAATTCAAAAAAGTCACCTCGGTCTGAAGATGGAAAAAAGGCGGTGGTTACGCCTTTTTCATCTGATCATTTGCTTCTTTTAATTTTCCATAAAGAAGATAGTCTACTTTTTGCAGATCTGCTATGGTGGCACAATTAAGGGCACACATGATCAAGCGTAGATCTGCTTTCCAGCCTTGGATAATGCCGATCACTTCTTCAACTGAATAGGTTTCAACCAATTCCAGAACTGTTCGAGACAGACCTACAGCCTTGGCACCAAAGACCAGGCACTTAATCATATCCAGAGGATTTCGAACCCCTCCACTAACCAAGAGTTCGACCCTGCCTTTCCAGTCTTGGGCATTGAGAAGGGCCTGCATGGTAGACTGGCCCCATTGATTGAGGTAATCACGCTGGCCACTGCGACGATTTTCGATATAAGCAAAGCTGGTACCACCACGACCTGATAGGTCGACGGTCCGAACTCCTAGTTCATAGGCTCTCTCGATAGTCTTCACATCCATTCCAAAACCAACTTCCTTGAGAACAATAGGGACAGGGATTTGTTTGCTGTAGTCTGCTAGATTCGATTGCCAGCTTCTGAACGTTCTTTCTCCCTCGGGCATGAGTAATTCCTGCATGACATTGACATGTACTTGTAGGAGAAGAGGATTCATTTCTTCTACAGTCTGAAGACCTAACTCGACAGGCTTGTCTAATCCAATATTGGTTCCAAGAAGGAGATTGGGATGGCTAGATTTGACAGAAAAAGAGTCATCTGTTGGATCTTTGAGGGCTGCACTATAAGAACCCGTTACAAATAAAATACCACAGACTTCCGCCACCTGAGCCAGCTTTTGATTGATTTCTCTTCCCTTATCGCTTCCACCCGTCATGGCATTGATATAGAAAGGAAAGTCCCACTTTCGACCAGCAAATTCTGTAGACAGATTGATTTCATCCAGATCGTAAAGAGGCAAGGAAGAATGAATCAACTCCACCTCATCAAAGCTATTATAGGAACTTTTCTGCTCAAGGGCATAGCGGATGTGCTCATCCTTACGATTTGTAGTCATGTCCTATCCTTTCTTGGTATAAGAGCTCAATCCCCAGATCGGCCCAACGGTTTTTTAGGGTTTCAGTTGATTGCTCATCAAAACTCAAGGCAATACCACAATCACCACCACCAGCGCCACTACTCTTAGCAACAGCTTTCAAATCTTGACTAGCTTCTTTCAACTGTCTAAGCGAAGGCGTGTAAATATCTGTGCTCAAGCCTTCTAAAAGCTGGCTGGCTACTTCTACTTGCTCGATAATTTTTTCTGATTTCCCCTGCTCCAAGGCTTCTACTAAAGCAGCCACCGTTTCTTTTGAGGAGCTTAAAAAATTCTGATTGATATTTTGCTTGATTTGCTGGACCATGTGACTCGATACAGCCACTTCCTTGGTCCATCCCACTAGAAAATCACATTCTAAAGTTGGTTTTACTTGTGAGATTAAAAATCCCCAATCACGCTCTAAAACAGTCGCCAAGTTTTCTTCTTCCAACCAAGCAGCCACCCTCCGGCGATCAAATGACTGGTAGAGAACCAAATCCTCTGCCACAATACAGGCAAGGTCCCCCATAGAACCATTGTCTCCGCGCTTGAGCAAGACCGCGCTAGCCAGCTTGAACAAGAGCTCCTGATCCACTGAAAGATTATACAGAGCCAGTAAAGCCTTGACAACCAAGACAACGACGCTGCCACTAGAACCTAAACCAAACTTTTTCCCTTCTCGTTCCATTTTTCCACGAATTTCTAGAGAAAAAGGTTTTAAAGTTTGACCTCGATAAATCAGGAAATCTTCCACTAAAACAATCGTTTCTTGAATCAAGCTGTAGGCAGGATTTGGCGTCAAATCCACTGCGAAATCAAACAGATCTGAGTAGATACGGTAACTATCAGAAAAAGCAATCTCGCCCTTCATATAGATGGGAATGGCCTTTATCAAGGCCAACTGCCCTGGCTCTAAAATAGCATATTCGCCTGCCCAATAGAGTTTTCCGCAAGTTTTAACAGCAATCATCTTGACTCAAATCCTTTGTTTTTGACACAATCAAGCGATAACGTTGACCGAAGATTTCTGATAAATGCTCCAAGTCTTTCTCTTGACAGAGGACTTTGACATTGGGACCAGCATCCATAGTAAAGTAGCAAGCTTCTCCTTGCTCACGTAGCTGGCGAACAAAGTCCATGGCTTCATAAGATGCATCGGTCAGATAAGAAAAGGCTGGTGACGCAGTTTTGGTCGTAGCGTGCATAGCAAGGGCATTTTTCTCCGTTAACTCCCCAACCTTGGCAAAGTCATTTTCCTTGAGATAAACCAGCATATCCTGATAATCCTTCTCAGACTGACGGACCCAGTCATCAAAGGTCGTCGAGGTTTCCACACAGAGTTTCATCCCGTCACGACTAGAGATTGGTTTTTTCTTGTCCTCCAAGACCAACATAATCATGGCTAGTTTCAAGTCTGTCTCTACAGGGTAAATTTCCCCACTATCCTTATCCCAAGCACCTAGTGGTCCATAAAAACTCCTAGAGGAAGAGCCTGATGCAAACTTAGCCTCCTGTGCCAACTGGCTCCGAGTCAATCCAAGCTGAAAATAAGCATTACAAGCCTTGACCAAGGCAGACAAACCACTAGAACTTGAGGACAGACCCGCTGCGGTAGGCATATTGTTTTGAGTATCTATACGGACAAAACCCTCACCTTCTGGACGGTAACGGTCAATAATCTTGCTCATCTTGGCATGCTCCGCCTCATTCTGTAGCTGACCATTGATATAAAAGGCATCAGCAGTCTCATCCGTCGGTAGAGATGACAAGGTCGTCTCTGTGTACATGTTTTCCAAAGTCAGAGAAATACTGCTAGTAGCAGGCACCATCTCTTTTTCTTTTTTCTTTCCCCAATATTTGATAATAGCAATATTTGCGTAAGAACGTACTGTTACAGGCTCTCGATCCATGTCTGAACAGCTCCTTTCTCTTCTAATCTTTCTGCTAGTTCTTGTGCATGAGTCAAATTGGTTGCCAAGGCTATGATACAGCCTCCTAACCCACCACCACTCATCTTGGCACCTAAAGCACCATGGTTCAGAGCCGTTTCAACCAAAGAGTCTGATTCAGGGCTACTGACACCAATTTCTCTTAAATGTAAATGCGCTTGACTGAGGATTTGTCCCAGTCCTTCAGTATCTCTTCGTGTAATTGCATCTTCTGCCCGATGGGTCAATTCCCCCAAGGCATGTAAAAACGGTAGGGCATCCTTGCCCTTGTTTTGAACCACCTGGATGGCTTCACGAGTGTGACCATAAACGCCCGTATCGGCAATCACCAAATAGGCAGATAAATCCATCTCAAGCTCTGTAAATCCTACATTCTTAATAAAGCGAATAGGCTGGTCACTGAGACAGGTCTTAGCATCCAAACCACTTGGATTCATATGGGCAATCATCTCAGCCCGATTGACCAAAACTTCTAGTACATCATGAGGCAGTTCTGCCTGATAGTAGTCAAATACCGCACGAATGGCCGCTATGCTGATAGCTGCTGATGAACCCATTCCTCGTTTTTCAGGAATAGCCGAGTCAATCTCACAGCGAATACAAGCATCCTTGATATTTAGATGTTCAAGTGAAGCATACACCGCCATGGACAAGGTATCCTCCTCATAAAGGCGCCAAGGACTCGCTGCAGGAACTACCTTACAAGTCACCTCCACCTCCAAAAGGGGCAAGGAAATGGCAGGATAACCGTAAACGACCGCATGCTCCCCTATTAAAATAATCTTACTATGTGCCTGACCGACACCAACTTTTTTTGTCATTTTTTCCTTTTGCTAGACGAAAAAGCCGTCTCATACTCAATGAAAATCAAAAAGCAAACTAGGAAGCTAGCCGCGGGCTGTACTTGAGTACGGCAAGGCGACGCTGACGTGGTTTGAATTTGATTTTCGAAGAGTATTATTTTTTCCTACAAGTATTTATTCTCTCCTATCTATTTTATTATATTTTCACAAAAAAAGCGATTGTTTCCTTCACAATCGCTTCTTTCATTATTGAACCCATTCGCCATTATAGTTGACAGAATAGCCATCTACGGTCGTATTCACTGCCAAAGCACCTGAGCTATAAGCGTAGTACCATTTGCCATTGACCTGAAACCAACCAGTTGCCATGGCTCCTGATGAACGGAGGTAGTACCACTTATTACCAAGGTATTGCCAGCCAGTTTTCATATCACCATTTAGATCATCTAAATAGTACCAAGTTGAGCCTTCCTGATACCAGCCAGTGACCATAGCTCCTGATGAACGGAGGTAGTACCACTTATTGCCAATTTGCTTCCAACCAGTTTGCATGATACCAGTTTCTGGATCTAGATAGTACCAAGTTGAGTTATCATTGGTCCAGCCACGCACTAGCTCCCCAACCGTTAAACTGTCGATATGAGCATCGAAGCCGCTATCCTTCTGTAAATAATACCAATGTCCTTCGTCAGAAATCCAACCCGTTTTTAAAGTATGATAACTACGTTAATCTTCAAAATAATAGACTCGTTTCTCTGCTGGACTATCATATTGTTCCCCATGATGTTTGTTGGTATTGGTAGCAGTTTTTGCCTCTAAAACTTGCTTGCCAACAAATTCTTGAAGAACCCCATCTTGGTTAAAGGAGCCTACTGAAAAAGTCATCAAATTGATGGCTTTTTTGTTATACTAGAGATGAGGTGAGATGATGCTTGATAATCAGTTAACTATGGATGTCAGTCCTTATT
>MKYF01000007.1 GCA_001914195.1 Streptococcus mitis
TAAACGTCATACATGGAATTTCGGTATTGTTAGCATTAGCTACAAAGTTAATCGTCGTGTGACAATCTAATTTTGACTGGAATCAGATTTTCTATTCTAAGCATTTCAGCAGAAAAAATGAACATTTCAGAGAAATTTTTAATATAGACATCTGAAATAAGCTAAACTATTTGTATCAAGATAAAGGAGGAAATTATGAAAGTATTTAAAAAGTTGTTCAAACGTCATACATGGAATTTCGGTATTGTTAGCATTAGCTACAAAGTTAATCGTCGTGTGACAATCTAATTTTGACTGAAAGCAAATTTTCTATTCTAAGCATTTCAGCAGAAAAAATGAACATGTCAGAGCAAGATTTAATATAGATATCTGAAATAAGCTAAACTATTTGTATCAAGATAAAGGAGGAAGTTATGAAAGCATTTAAAAAGTTGTTCAAACGTCATACATGGAATTTCGGTATTGTTAGCATTAGCTACAAGGTCAATCGTCGCGTGACAATTTAATAAATAGAATAACTAGTCTAATTAGATTAGTTATCAATCAGAGGAGATTATAAAGTCTCTTCTGATTGATAACTAAAGGAGATAATAAAATGAGCATAAATTTATTTACAATTTTTAGGACAATATGGTTAAGATCAGAAACAAAATTTTTATTTGCTTTTTCTCTACTTCCATTAGTAGTTCCTCTACTGACAAATAGTCCAGATATGGAAGTTTTTTACGTAGCAGGAGATAATGCAAGTTTTAGTTTTTTTGTTAGCATTGTATTTCAATCACAATTTAAACTTGTTTTACCAACATTAATTTTTTCTTATATGATTTATTCTACTTTTCGAGATGAATTTAATTCTGGAATAATGTTTCTATACAAAGATTTACCGAAAAATAGAATTTTTCAAGCTAAATTATTTTCTTTAATGGTTTTATACTGCCTATATACCTTGGTTACTTTATGTACATCATTGATAATTTTCTTTTTATTTTTAAATAAATCAAATATGCTATTCTCAGGTGATGACTTGTTAAGTAGAGAAATCTTAAGCATTTTCAGTATATTCTTTTCTAATTTAGTATCTATTTTAATTATGTCTTATAGCTCGCTAAAAACGAATAGAGCAGTAACAATAGTTATCTCAATTTTCTTTGTTTTAGCTTCAATACTTTCTTC
Organism: Streptococcus mitis; assembly: GCA_001914195.1. Lineage (GTDB taxonomy): Bacteria > Bacillota > Bacilli > Lactobacillales > Streptococcaceae > Streptococcus > Streptococcus mitis_F. The sequence goes on from MKYF01000007.1 coordinate 1,174, forward strand.
TAAGATGGGATGGATGGGTTATCTATTTCCCAATGCGTATATATCGCTATCAAATGCAAGTGCTTTTACAAGTTTAGCTGCTATGTGTTTGTTGAGCATGGTCTATATTACAGTTTTCTATATTTTATCGTATAAAAAATTTAAAAAAATGGAGTTTTAGAGAATGAATGATAAAACGACAAAATTATCTACTGCGATAGTAGCTTTAGGAATTTTGATGTTATCTATTGTTTTATATAGTATTGCTATGACTGGCTTAGTTTTTGTAGAGAAAGAACAACTAGTCAGTGTTTATTTCTATCTTTTAGTTGTTTTAATGCCAGCTTGTTTTATCATACTCCCAAATTATATAGCCCAAAAATATAATTTGTATACTAGTTGTGAGATTAAATTTTCGTGGTATAAATTTATTTTTTTAACAGCCTTACTATTTCTTATAAATCTATTTTTTATTAAAGGCGAAGAATTTTGGTATCAAATGGTTATTGCTAGTTGTGAAGAGTTCCTGTTTCGCTATTGTTTATATCGTATTTTGCGAAATAATTTTTCTAAACCTCAGACATTACTAATATGCTCTTTACTATTTGGAATTTTACTACATTTGAATTATGACATTATAGATAATTTATTGATTCGGAGTCCAATTGGTTTTATACTAGGACTTGTGACTATGCGTTTTGGATTGCATTATTCTATTGCAGCGCATTGGTTTATAAACTTACTAGCTGCATTATTTCAATAAGGAGAAAATATGATTTCAATATTGTTGCTTTGTTTGTATTATACAGTATCTACACTATTTTTATTATTTTATTTACCAAATTTATCAGTTATGATACTTGCTTTAATTTTGTACTTATTCCCGATTATTATTCATGGTTACGTATTATATAATAGTAAAAATAAAAAGGATTTAATTTATAAAAGTATCAGTTTGCCTATCATTTCAAGTGTGGCTTATATGATTTTTGCTATTTTGTCTGAAAAAATGTCTATTTGGAAAGTATTTGTGGAAAGAAATATCGTTGTATCAGATGAAATGACAGTGCAGATAGCTCAATCTCCTCTGGAGATGTCTCAGATTATTTTTGTGGTAATTTTATATCTTTCTATATCAATTGTTACTTACTATATAAAGAGTCAGAAAAATAAAAAGGGAGTGAAAAATGTTAACAATTCATAATTTATCTAAAAAATTTGCAGGAAATGATTTCTATTCATTGAGAAATGTTAATTTGGAAATAAATAAGGGAGAAATTGTGGGGTTGATAGGTAAGAATGGGGCAGGAAAATCCACCCTCATGAAATTAATCGCCAAATCCCTGAAGCCGACGGAAGGTGAAATTTATTATAATGAAGTTGAACTGAGTTCAAAAGATTGTTTACTTCAGGATGTAGGAATTATGATTGATCCTGTATTTTATCCTGAAATGACAGTTGAAGATAATCTAAAATTTTATTTGAGATTGCATAACAAGAAAGAACTTTTCACAAATATTGAATCGACATTAAGATTAGTAGAGCTATGGGAAGTAAGGAAAAGAAAACCGAAGAATTTTTCTTTTGGAATGAAGCAAAGAACAGCTTTAGCAATAGCTCTTGTTGCAGAACCTAATTTTTTAATTTTAGATGAACCCTTTGTAGGATTGGATCCAATAGGTGTTCAAAAATTGATTGTTATTTTGAAAGAATGGGCTAGTCAGAGAAAGATATCGATGTTGATATCGAGTCATCAATTGAGTGAATTAGAATCTCTGTGTGATCGTTATGTATACATAGAATCTGGTTGTTTAGCTGATGAATTTTCTAAACCATCTGGAAGAGATGTATTGATTGAGTTGATAGATGATGTAAACAGTTCAATCCTGAAATCCTATCTGTCAGATACTGTTTATTTAGAGGATCAGTATTTAGTCCTTTCTGCGCAATGTAGTAGAGAAGAATTAAATAAAGTCTTGCAATTTTTGGGTGAAAAACAGATGATTTCTTCGATTAGTATGAAAGAAAATCAGTTAAAGGATATTTTTATGGAAAGGTAGTGAAATGAAAGATATTTTTTTGGCTGTATTAAGCACAACATGGAATAGAAAAGAAAGTAAGCTATTTTTACTTTTTAGTCTAATTCCTATTCTATATTTAGCTTCTACATTTATGGAAACAAGTTTTATGAATGTAACTTCAATAGAAACTGGCGCAAAATTAAGTTTTTTAGAAATGTATGATGGTATTTTTAATCTTTCTTTCAATTCAACTCTACCAACCTTATCCTTATTTTTACTAATTTTATCTGTAGTGAGAAGTGATATAGAATTACACCGACTTTTCTTATATAAGGATATAGAGAGGAAAAAGATTTTATTATCAAAAATACTCAGTATACTCTCTTTATTTGCTTTATTTGTTTTGATTTTTTCTTTGCTAATGTTTGGTGTTTATTATTTAAGAGTTATCCATCTTCCCTTCGCTTCAGGAGAATTTTTAGGTCAGGATAGTTGGTTGGCCATATTCTCTATTTTTGGAACGATTTTACATCATGTTTTTTATATATTTCTACTAACTATGATATCGCTGTTTTTCAGTAATATTGCAAGTATTGTAAGTGGCATTATTATACTCATTTTTACAGGTATTTTACCTCTATTTGGTAAAATTGGTTTGATTTTCCCAAATGGTTTTCGTTTATTAGCCGAGGAGGGGAATTTTCACTTAGCCTATATTGGAATTATTTCAATAACAACATTCTACTCACTTATTCTATTTTATTTTAGCGTAAAGAAATTTAGAAAGGTAGAATTTTAAAATGATAAAGCAAAAACAGTTTTATCAATATTTATTTCATTGTTTAGACAAACCAAGGTTCTTTATAGGTTTGTTCCTAAGTTTTATTAGCGCAGGAATGGGATTATTGATTCCTCAGTTTATAGGGAAAATGATGGATATGTCATTTTTGACATTTATTTTATCAAATCCGCTAATGCTAATAGGGATGCTATTATTCTTTTTATCTGTTTATACTTTACAGGCGATATCTTCTTATTTACTAGGAATGAGTGGAAATCAGGCTATGAAAAAGATGCAGGAAAGTCTTCATAGGAAAATTTTATCTTTATCAATAACAGATGTTGAAAGATATCAAGCAGGAGATTTATCAAACCGATTAACAAATGATATGTCGGTGGTATTAAAATTAATTTCGGTAACTTTTCCACAGGTCATTATGAATCTATTCATTATTGTGGGGACTGCTTATTTTTTAGTTTCAATTAATTTCTATTTAACGTTAGTTAGTCTAGTACTAATATTGTGCCTATTATTTGTAACGCTTCCTATAAATGCTAAACTAGAAATGTGTTTTTTGGATCATCAAAATTTATTAGGAAAATTAGCAGGAGATTTAGGTCATAAATTTTCTAAGTTCAGATTAATAAAGTCAATGAATGGTGAAAAGCAAGAAATAAAGATTATGTCTAAAGTTTTTTCTGAACTTTTCAAGAATTTTAGAAAAATATTAGCAATTTCCTCTTTTCAAAGTGCCTTGTTAAATAGTGTAATCATGTTTTTCATTTTGATTATTATCTTAATAGCTGGATGGCAAGTTCAGAAAGGAATAATGACGATAGTGACACTGACTACTTTCATTATTTATGTCATGCAGTTACTGGAACCGACTTCAGAATTAATCCAGTCTTTAGATGATTTTGCTGAAGTAAAAGGGGTAGGAACACGTGTAGTAGAGTTATTTAATTTAGCTTCAGAAGATAATAATTTCTCTTATACAGAAGTGAATGACTTCTCTATTTCCTTTGATGCTGTTTCTTTCAGTTATTCAGAACAAGAAAAACGTGTAATAGATAATTTAAGCTTTCACATTTCATCTGGGCAACATGTTGCGATTATAGGTCCAAGCGGTTCAGGTAAGACAACTCTTTTTTCTTTATTGATGAAATTTTATCAATACGATGCAGGAGAGATATTGATTGGGGGAAAAAGATTAAGGGATTTGTCTTCGGAGAATGTTCGTGATTTGATTAGTTATACTTCTCAAGATAATACTTTGTTTCATGGAACTCTAAGAGAAAATTTGACTTATGGGAAAAATAGTAAGGTATCGGACGAGAGGATGTATTTTGTTCTAAAAGAATTAGACCTTCTTAGCTTGATGAATCAATTGCCTAAAGGTTTAGAGAGTCATATATCTGATTCTGGTCAAGGATTATCTGAAGGTCAGAAGCAGCGATTTAATATAGCACGTTCATTAATGCTTCCGAGCGATATCTATTTATTTGATGAAATTACTGCAAGCTTGGATGTAGAAACTGAGCGAATTATTACGAAGGCTGTGAATTCATTGACTGAAGGAAAAACACGACTAACAATTGCTCATCGATTATCAACGATTCGTGAAGCTGATATAGTGTTTGTTTTTGACGATAATGGAAGAATTGTAGATAAAGGTAAACATGAGGAATTACAATTAAGAAATACTAGTTACCAAAGTTATCTACAGGAACTAAATTAAAGACATTAGAAAAAGTAGTTAAGAAATTTCTGATAGAAAAATTCTTAACTACTTTTTTCTTATCTCGAACGTTGTTTTCCAGCGTTGCGATTTTTGTGTTTTTTCTTGCTTGTGATAGCAGTTGGTTGTTCAGGGGTAACGTCTTTTCGTCCACTTGGTTTAGAGAAAGCACTTGCTTTTGGTGGATTCTTCGCCAGTTCTTCACGGACTTTTTTGCGAAGTTTTGGACGAACGATATAGTTGACGATAAACTGTTGGAGAATCATCATGAAACCACCGACAACCCAATAAAGAGTGACACTAGCTGGTGAGATGAGGGAGAAGCCGGCAATCATGACTGGGCTCACGTAAGCCATTTTCTTGATTTGATCTCTTTGCGTTTCATCTTCTACTCCGTGAAGTGAAAGGAGTGATTGAAGATAGTAAAGGACACCAGCGCAGGCAGCTAAAATCATACTTGGAGAGCCTAGAGGAATTCCTAGGTAACTTGCTTGAGCAACACCTTCAGTATATTGGGCAGCAAAGTAAATTGCAGAGAAGAAAGGCATTTGAAGGAGGATAGGGAAACATCCTACACCACCAAACATGCTGATACCGTGTTCTTTTTGAGCGGCAAAGAGAGCTTGTTGGGCTTCGAGTTTTTCTTCTTGAGTAGTCGCTTCCTTGAGACGTGTTTGGTGTGGCTCAAGGACGTGCTTGAGGGCGTTCATCTTTTCAGAGTGAAGCGTTGCCTTCCATGATTGGTAGATACCAAGTGGCAAGATAATCAAGCGCACGATAATGGTTACGATGATGATAGCGACACCAAAGCCTAGACCTTGATCAGTAGCGAAGTACTTGATAGCTTCAGCCATAGGCGCTCCGATAGTATTCCAAATAAATCCTATTGGCTTTCCTGTGGCTTTATCGACGCTAACACAGCCAGTCAAGACTAGCAACATAGCCACTCCCATAGCCGAGAGTGCAAAACGTTTAATAGATTTCACTGTTTTTATTCCTTCTTTAAAAATTATACCTTTCTATTCTACTGTTTTTTTACAAAATATACAATAGTTCTAGAGACTTAATTTGCGATTTTAAAGTCAGGGTAGGGAGGAAAGTTACTTAGTTTGACATCTAAGTAGCTGACTTTTGAAAAAGGTGTGGGTCCTTTGCGGATTTCTTGGATAAATTTCGCCATGGTAGCAGATGAGTCTGCTTGGGCTAAGATTTCCACTGTGCCATCGTCGTTATTCCATACCCGACCTGTGATGCCACCAATTTCAAGTGCCAAGCTGTAAACACCCCAACGAAAGCCGACTCCTTGCACCCTACCTTGGGCAATCATTCTAACCTTTTGCATACCAAACCCCTTTGATTGTGTTATAATATTTCTATGACTATTATAACCTCAAAAGCCAATTCTGTGGTAAAAAATGCCAAGAAATTACACCAAAAAAAATACCGCAAGTCTGCCTATTTGATTGAAGGCTGGCACTTGTTTGAAGAAGCTGTTCAAGCTGGAGTGACGATTGAGAAAATCTTTGCCCTAGAAAGTTATCGAGACCAGTTAGCCTCGTTTCCGCAAACTGTCTGGGTGTCAGAGGATATTTTACTAGATTTGGCGGATTCTCAGACTCCACAGGGAATTGTTGCGGTGGTTCAAAAAGAAGAAGGCGGACAGTTCGAGTTTAAGGAAGGCCAGTTTCTATTTTTAGAGGATGTTCAAGATCCTGGTAATGTGGGAACTATCATTCGGACTGCGGATGCAGCAGGTTTTACTGGAGTAATTGTTTCAGATAAGTCGGCAGACATCTACAGTCTCAAGACCTTACGTTCCATGCAAGGCAGTCATTTTCATCTGCCCATTTATCGAATGTCTAGTCAAAGGCTTCTCGAGGAAGCTAAAAAGGCAGGTATCCCAGTGCTGGCAACAACCCTATCTAAAGATTCTGTTGATTACAGAGAACTGCCTCCTATAGAAAATTTTGTACTAGTCATGGGAAATGAGGGGCAAGGAATTAGTCCCCTCATGGCTGAAAGTGCAGATCAATTGGTCCATATTAGCATGAAGGGGCAGGCTGAGAGTCTGAATGTTGCCGTTGCAGCAGGTATTTTAATTTTCCATTTAAGCTAATTTTAACTTTCTTTGTTATAATCAAGGAAAGATGTTCATAGAAAAGGAGAAAAGATGAATCACACTATTATTCATGACCGCGCAGGTCTCAATCAATTTTACGCTAAGGTTTATGCCTTTGTTGGTCTGGGGATTGGGCTATCAGCCTTGGTATCTGGCCTCATGTTGACGGTCTTTCAGTCTCAGTTGGTTTACTTTTTGATGCAGGGGCGTCTCTGGTTGACCATTGCAACCTTTGCGGAGTTGGCCTTGGTTTTCGTTGCCAGCAGTATGGCTTCAAAGAATAGTCCAGCGGCTCTTCCAGTATTTTTACTTTACTCAGTATTAAACGGCTTTACCCTCAGTTTTGTGGTGGCCTTCTATACTCCAGGTACCGTTTTATCTGCCTTTGTATCGAGTGCCCTTCTCTTTTTTGTCATGGCGGCAGTTGGCATGTTCACCAAGAAAGATTTGAGTGGCCTTGGTCGAGCAATGATGGCAGCTCTCATTGGTTTACTGATTGCTATGGTAGTTAATATTTTCTTGGCTAGTGGCTTCTTTGATTATATGATTAGCGTAGCCATGGTCTTGGTCTTCTCTGGGCTGATTGCTTGGGACAACCAAAGAATTCGTCTCGCTTATGAACAATCACAAGGTCGTGTAGCGACAGGCTGGGTTGTGTCAATGGCTCTCAGTATCTATCTTGATTTTATCAATCTCTTCCTAAGTATTTTACGTATCTTCGGTCGCAATGACTAGAAGGTCTATGAAATCAGTGTTTTGAGTGACACTGATTTTTTTAAATTTTCTCTTTTCTTTTCTTGGAAATAGGTGTATAATGCTTTTAACTAATTTTTGAGGAGTAGTTTATGAAGAAAAGTTTTATCCATCAACAAGAAGAAATTTCCTTTGTCAAAAACACTTTTACCCAGTATTTGAAAGATAAGTTAGAAGTTGTCGAAGTTCAAGGTCCTATCTTGAGCAGGGTCGGTGACGGGATGCAGGACAACTTATCAGGTGTGGAGAATGCCGTATCGGTCAAGGTTCTCCAAATCCCTGATGCTACTTATGAAGTGGTGCACTCCCTTGCCAAATGGAAACGCCATACCTTGGCTCGTTTTGGTTTCGGTGAGGGTGAAGGTCTTTTCGTCCACATGAAGGCCCTTCGTCCAGACGAAGATTCGCTGGATGCGACTCACTCTGTTTATGTTGACCAGTGGGACTGGGAGAAGGTTATCCCAAATGGTAAGCGTAACATCGCTTATCTAAAAGAAACAGTTGAGAAGATTTACAAGGCTATTCGCCTGACTGAGCTAGCTGTTGAAGCTCGCTATGACATCGAGTCAATCTTGCCAAAACAAATCACCTTTATCCATACAGAAGAGTTGGTAGAACGCTACCCAGATCTGACACCAAAAGAGCGTGAAAATGCTATTTGTAAAGAATTTGGAGCCGTCTTTTTGATTGGTATCGGTGGGGAATTACCAGACGGTAAACCGCACGATGGACGTGCACCAGACTATGATGACTGGACAAGCGAATCTGAAAATGGCTACAAGGGTCTAAATGGTGATATTCTTGTCTGGAATGAGTCTTTAGGTGGAGCCTTTGAGTTGTCTTCTATGGGGATTCGTGTAGATGAAGAAACCCTTCGCCGTCAGGTAGAAATCACTGGTGATGAGGACCGTTTAGAATTGGAATGGCACAAGGCTTTGTTGAATGGCCTATTCCCATTGACAATCGGTGGGGGAATTGGACAATCTCGGATGGCTATGTTCCTACTTCGCAAGAAACACATCGGAGAAGTGCAAACAAGTGTTTGGCCTCAAGAAGTTCGCGATACTTACGAAAATATTTTATAGAGAATCGAACCGCAAGGTTCGGTTTTCTTTCTCTTTTTGCCTATAATTTGGTATAATAAACGGTATGAAAATCGTATCAGGAATCTATGGGGGACGTCCCCTCAAGACACTAGAAGGCAAGACGACAAGACCTACTTCGGATAAGGTTAGGGGAGCTATTTTTAATATGATTGGTCCCTACTTTGAAGGGGGACGCGTCTTGGACCTTTATGCAGGTAGTGGTGGTTTATCTATCGAGGCAGTATCGCGTGGCATGTCCAGCGCTGTTTTGGTGGAACGAGACCGTAAGGCTCAGGCTATCGTGGCTGAAAATATTCAGATGACCAAGGAAGTTGGAAAATTTCAACTTCTCAAAATGGATGCAGAAAGGGCATTGGAACAGGTATCTGGGAACTTCGACCTCATTTTCTTAGACCCTCCTTATGCCAAGGAACAAATCGTAGCAGATATTGAAAAAATGGCTGAGAGAGCGCTTTTTTCTGAAGATGTCATGGTCGTGTGTGAGACGGATAAGGCCGTTGAACTTCCAGAAGAAATTGCCTGCCTGGGCATCTGGAAGGAAAAAATTTATGGAATTAGTAAGGTGACAGTCTATGTCAGATAAGATTGGCTTATTCACAGGCTCATTTGATCCGATGACAAATGGGCATCTGGATATCATTGAACGGGCTAGCAAACTCTTTGATAAGCTCTATGTCGGTATTTTTTTTAATCCTCACAAACAAGGATTTCTCCCTATCGAAAATCGTAAACGAGGGCTAGAAACGGCTTTGAAACATTTGGAAAATGTTGAAGTTGTGTCTTCTCATGATGAATTGGTGGTTGATGTCGCAAAAAGACTGGGGGCTACTTGTCTAGTGCGTGGTTTGAGGAATGCAGCGGATTTGCAATATGAAGCCAGTTTTGATTACTACAACCATCAGCTGTCTCCTGATATAGAGACCATATATTTACATAGTCGACCTGAACATCTCTATCTCAGTTCATCCGGTGTTAGAGAACTTTTGAAGTTTGGTCAGGATATTACCTGCTATGTTCCTGAGAGTATTTTGGAGGAAATAAAAAATGAAAAAAAAGATTAGATGGCCCTTATATGTCATTGCGGCCTTAATTGTGACTTTCTTGGCATTTGTAGTGCCCTTGCCCTACTATATAGAAGTTCCAGGTGGTTCGGAAGATATTCGCCAAGTCCTTAAAGTCAATGACACAGAAGATAAGGAAGCTGGTGCCTATCAATTCGTTACGGTTGGTGTCCAACATGCCACTTTAGCTCATATGATTTATGCATGGTTGACGCCTTTTACAGATATTCGTAGTGCCCAAGAGACTACAGGTGGTTCTTCCGATGTTGAATTTATGCGGATCAATCAATTCTACATGCAAACATCACAAAACATGGCCAAGTATCAAGGGCTAAAAACAGCTGGTAAGGATATTGAACTTAAATACCTTGGGGTTTATGTTCTGACGGTGACGGATAATTCGACCTTTAAAGGGATTCTCAATATCTCTGATACGGTCACAGCAGTCAATGATCAAACCTTTGACAGTTCCAAAGACTTGATTGATTACGTCAATTCTCAAAAACTAGGAGACTCCGTCAAGGTCACCTATGAAGAGGATGGGCAAACCAAGTCTGCAGAAGGTAAGATTATCACCTTGGAAAATGGCAAAAATGGAATTGGAATTGGCTTGATTGACCGTACAGAAGTAACCAGTGATGTCCCAATTCGCTTTTCAACAGCCGGTATTGGCGGTCCAAGTGCAGGTCTCATGTTTAGTCTGGCCATCTATACCCAAATAGCTGACCCTGGCCTTCGTAATGGCCGTATTGTTGCCGGTACAGGTACCATTGACCGTGATGGGAATGTGGGGGATATTGGAGGTATTGATAAAAAAGTTGTGGCTTCGGCTAGAGAAGGTGCTGCGATTTTCTTTGCCCCGGATAACCCTGTTAGCGAAGAAGAACAAAAAGCACATCCGGATGCGAAAAACAACTACCAAACAGCCCTAGAAGCAGCTAAAACAATCAAGACAGATATGAAAATCGTGCCTGTTAAAACCCTACAAGATGCAATTGATTACTTGAAAAACAATCCCTAGTTTTAAGTTAAGTTTCCAAACTAGCGTACAAACAGAGAAGATGGTATAATAGTCAAATGGTTCAATTATTATTCACCCTAAGCAGTCATATGTTCTTTATTTATGTGAGTTTTTACCTTTTAAAGAATCTTGTTAGATGGGAAAAGGTTTTAAAAGTAACAACTGAGAACACAGGAAAAGTTCGTTTACTAGTAGCCTTTTTCAGCATTGTAATGGGCTATATCATGAGTTCTTTCTTTATCAGCCTATATCAGTTGTGGCAAGAAGCGCTTAGAGGATTATTATAATTTGCGTGTTTAAGAAATTACTTTCAAGATATTATTAAACTTATAGGGAGAAATAGAATTCATGGATATTATAGTCTTGTTATTAATAACGCTATTAATTTATTTGTTACCTCAAAATAAGGAATATCTAAGTGTTGAATCTACATCAGGGCTTAGAGGATTTCTAGCTATAGGAATAATATTTCATCATTTGTCACAATGGGTTACATCTGGTGATGAATTTTCTAATTTTTCCTATATGGGAACTTATATCGTTTCTATTTTCTTCTTTTTATCAGCCTATGGATTGTATTTTCAGAACGAAAATAAGAAAAACTACCTAGATAATTTTTTAGTTAAGAGACTTTCTAAAATTCTAGTTCCATTTTTTTCTATATCTTTGATTTATATGTTTTATAGATTTTTAAACGGTCAATTAATGGATTTAGATTTTTTTGCTAATTTATTTAAAAAAGGAAGTACAATTATTTATAATGGTTGGTTTGTCGATATTATAATTTTAATGTATATATTTTTTTATATATCATTTAAGTTTTTCAAAAATAAGTTTATTTCTATTGTTATCAATACAGTATTCATAATTGGTTATATCTGTTTAGCTATAAAATTAGGTTACGGTTTTTGGTGGTATAATAGTGTTTTTCCCTTCATTATTGGCTTAATATGGGCTAAAAATAAAGAGAAAATTGATGGAGTTTTAGATAGACATTATTTTATCATACTTGTTTTAGTAACTGTGTTACTCTTTATTTCACATCAATACGATATTTTGTTGAGGTATATACATTTAGAAGATAGCTATAGTTATGCACTGGCGGCTAATTTAGATAATATTATTTTTACAATCTACTTTATTATTGTTTTTCTGAAAAAAATAAATTTTTCAAATATGTATTTGATTTTACTAGGTAGTATATCGTTTGAATTATATATGATACATGGATTAGTAATCTCTATTCTAGAAAAAATATTTGTGTCATCCAGAGTAAATGATGTCTTATTTACATTTTTTGTATTGATGATAAGTCTGATTTTGGCTTGGATTATTAACAAATTAGTTAATAGGTTTATTCAAAAAGTAAGTCTATTACAAAATCAAGAGTAAAGGAAATAAGTATGGAAAAAATTGTGGTTCAAGGTGGCGATAATCGTCTGGTAGGAAGTGTTACGATCGAAGGAGCAAAGAATGCAGTCTTGCCCTTGTTAGCGGCGACTATTCTAGCAAGTGAAGGTAAGACTGTCTTGCAGAATGTTCCTATTTTGTCAGATGTTTTCACTATGAATCAGGTGGTTCGTGGTTTGAATGCCAAGGTGGACTTTGATGAAGAAGCTCATCTTATCGAAGTGGATGCGACTGGCGATATCACTGAGGAAGCCCCTTACAAGTATGTCAGCAAGATGCGAGCATCCATCGTTGTCTTGGGGCCAATTCTTGCTCGTGTAGGTCATGCTAAGGTATCCATGCCAGGTGGTTGTACCATTGGTAGCCGTCCTATTGATCTTCATTTGAAAGGTCTGGAAGCCATGGGGGCTAAGATTAGCCAGACGGCTGGTTATATCGAAGCCAAGGCTGACCGCTTGAAGGGTGCTCATATCTATATGGACTTCCCAAGTGTTGGTGCTACGCAGAACTTGATGATGGCAGCGACTTTGGCTGATGGTGTGACAGTTATTGAAAATGCTGCGCGTGAGCCTGAGATTGTTGACCTCGCCATTCTCCTCAATGAAATGGGAGCAAAGGTTAAAGGTGCTGGTACAGAGACCATTACCATCACCGGTGTTGATAAACTTCATGGTACGACTCACAATGTAGTCCAAGACCGTATCGAAGCAGGAACCTTTATGGTAGCTGCTGCTATGACTGGTGGTGATGTCTTGATTAAAGATGCTGTTTGGGAGCACAACCGTCCCTTGATTGCCAAATTGCTTGAAATGGGTGTTGAAGTGACAGAGGAAACTGAAGGAATTCGAGTTCGCTCTCAACTAGAAAATCTAAAAGCTGTTCATGTGAAAACCTTGCCCCACCCAGGATTTCCAACAGATATGCAGGCTCAATTTACAGCCTTGATGACCGTTGCAAAAGGGGAATCAACTATGGTGGAGACAGTTTTCGAAAATCGTTTCCAACACTTAGAAGAAATGCGTCGCATGGGCTTGCACTCGGAGATTATCCGTGATACAGCTCGTATTGTTGGTGGGCAACCTTTGCAGGGAGCGGAAGTCCTTTCAACTGACCTTCGTGCCAGCGCAGCCTTGATTTTGACAGGTTTGGTAGCACAAGGAGAAACTGTTGTCGGTAAATTGGTTCACTTGGATAGAGGTTACTACCGTTTCCATGAGAAGTTGGCGCAGCTAGGTGCTAAGATTCAGCGGATTGAGGCAAATGATGAAGATGAATAAGAAATCAAGCTACGTAGTCAAGCGTTTACTTTTAGTCATCATAGTACTGATTTTAGGTGTTTTAGCCCTAGGAATCGGCTTAATGGTAGGTTATGGAATCTTGGGAAAGGGTCAAGATCCATGGGCTATCCTGTCTCCAGCAAAATGGCAGGAATTGATTCATAAATTTACAGGAAATTAGGCTGGAGAACCAGCCTTTTTCTAAAGATAAGGAGAAATATGAACAAAAAAACAAGACAGATACTGATCGGACTGCTAGTGTTATTACTCTTATCTGCAGGGAGCTATTATATCAAGCAGCTGCAGTCGACAGCTAATAGTCCCAAAACCAAGGTTAGTCAGAAAAAACAAGCGTCTGAAGCTCCTAGTCAAGAATTGGCAGAAAGTGTCTTAACAGACGCGGTCAAGAGTCAAATAAAAGGGAGCCTGGAGTGGAATGGCTTAGGTGCTTTTATCGTCAATGGTAATAAAACAAATCTAGATGCCAAGGTTTCAAGTAAGCCCTACGCTGATAATAAAACAAAGACAGTGGGCAAGGAAACAGTGCCAACCGTAGCAAATGCCCTCTTGTCTAAGGCTACTCGCCAGTACAAGAATCGTGAAGAAACTGGGAATGGTTCGACTTCATGGACTCCTCCAGGCTGGCATCAGGTCAAGAATCTAAAGGGTTCTTATACCCATGCGGTCGATAGAGGTCACTTGTTAGGCTATGCCTTAATCGGTGGCTTGGATGGTTTTGATGCCTCGACAAGCAATCCTAAAAACATTGCTGTTCAAACAGCCTGGGCAAATCAGGCGCAAGCCGAGGATTCGACTGGTCAAAACTACTATGAAAGCATGGTACGTAAGGCCTTGGATAAAAACAAGCGTGTCCGTTACCGTGTAACTCTTTACTACGCTTCGAATGAGGATTTAGTTCCTTCAGCTTCACAGATTGAAGCCAAGTCTTCAGACGGAGAATTGGAATTTAATGTTCTAGTTCCCAATGTTCAAAAAGGACTTCAACTGGATTACCGAACTGGAGAAGTGACTGTTACTCAGTAAAATACAAAATAAACTCCTATGTCACTTGAAGATGTAGGAGTTCTTTTTTGGACAATTTAAGTAGAACTAGAATAGACACTGAGAAAAAATAATATGTACTGAGCTAATTTCTGTGATATAATAAAGGATAAGATACTATTTTAGGAGAAGAACTATGGAAGACCCAAGTAGTCAGAATTTGTTGCTACAATTTGTTTTATTGTTTATCTTGACGGTGTTAAATGCCTTTTTTTCAGCCACAGAAATGGCCATGGTTTCACTTAATCGTGCGCGGGTTGAACAAAAGGCAGAAGAAGGAGATAGACGCTATATCCGTCTGTTGAAGGTACTAGAAAATCCTAATCACTTTTTATCAACCATTCAAGTAGGGATTACCCTGATTACGATCTTATCTGGGGCAAGTTTGGCAGAAACTCTGGGACGAGAGATTGCTTCTTGGCTTGGAAATGGCGAAACAGCTTATGCCGTTGCAAGTTTTCTATCTTTAGCATTTTTGACTTATATTTCCATCGTTTTTGGGGAATTGTATCCTAAGAGAATCGCTCTTAATCTAAAGGATGCCTTGGCTATTCGTACAGCGCCAGTTATTATTGGATTGGGGAAACTAGTTAGTCCCTTTGTTTGGCTCTTGTCTGCATCTACCAATCTCTTGAGCCGCTTGACTCCTATGACCTTTGACGATGCTGATGAAAAAATGACCCGTGATGAAATTGAGTACATGCTGACCAATAGTGAAGAAACACTAGATGCTGACGAAATTGAAATGTTACAGGGGATTTTTTCACTGGACGAATTAATGGCCAGAGAAGTCATGGTTCCTCGGACGGATGCCTTCATGGTCGATATTCAGGATGAGAGTCAAACCATCATCCAAAGTATTTTAAAACAAAATTATTCTCGTATCCCTGTCTATGATGGCGACAAGGATAACGTGATTGGGATTATTCACACTAAGAGTCTCCTTAAGGCGGGCTTTGTGGACGGTTTTGACAATATTGTTTGGAAGAAAATCTTACAAGATCCACTTTTTGTTCCTGAAACTATTTTTGTGGATGACTTGTTAAAAGAATTGCGCAATACCCAAAGACAAATGGCAATCTTGCTGGATGAATACGGTGGTATGGCTGGTTTGGTGACACTTGAAGACCTCTTAGAGGAAATCGTTGGGGAAATCGATGATGAAACAGATAAGGCCGAAATCGAAGTTCATCAAATCGGAGAAGATACTTATATTGTTCAAGGTACCATGAATCTCAATGATTTTAATGACTACTTTGATGTCGAACTAGCAAGTGATGACGTTGATACCATCGCTGGTTACTATTTGACAGGAGTTGGGACCATTCCAACGACTGAGAAACTCAGTTATGAATTAGTCAGCCAAAACAAACAGCTTATCCTAACCAATGATAAAGTGAAAAATGGACGTGTTACCAAGGTAAAAGTCCAAATCACAGAAGTCGAAATAGAAGAAGAAACAGAGTAAATTAGAGGCTTTTGTCATCATGAGTGACAAAGCTTTTTTCAGTTGTTTTAAAAGGGAATAGTATCCTCGAAAAACTCAGCCCCAAACTTGCCCCAACAATTTTTTAAAGTTATACGTATTTATTCGAGGAAAAAGAAAAAAGCCCTTTAAATTGGGCTTTCTGTCTTGATAAATTCCGATAAATTCGGTATTGAAAGGCGGTAGACGGATTTGAACCGACGATCAAGCTTTTGCAGAGCCGTGCCTTACCACTTGGCTATACCGCCTTAACGTTTATTATTATACCTTGAAAATGATTTTCAGTCAATAGCTTTTTCAGATTTTTTGTGTTAATAAGCCTAAATATTCTGAAAATTCGTTTACTTTTATTGAAATATCTTAAAATATATGGTATAATCAATAATAACCTATACTTTATAAGAGGAGTAAATAAATGAAAAAAAGTCGAGTGCTTGCTGTAGCGGGAGCTACCTTATTAGCGTCAGGAGTTCTAGCTGCGTGTTCAAACACTAGTTCAAATAATGCTAAATTAGCAAAAGATTACCAATATGTTTATCAAACAGATCCAGAAACCTTGGATTATATCGTCAGCAATATCGATTCAACATCATTCGTCACAACAAATGCTGTAGATGGTTTGTTGGCTAACGATAAATATGGTAATCTGGTTCCTTCTATTGCTGAATCATGGACAGTTTCAAAAGATGGTTTGACTTATACCTATAAAATCCGTAAGGATGCTAAATGGGTAACTGCAGAAGGAGAAGAATATGCTCCTGTCACTGCTAAAGACTTTGTCACTGGTTTGAAGCATGCGGTAGATGGGAAATCAAAAGGACTTTCAATCGTTAGCTCTTCTATTAAGGGATTAGAAGCATATATTAAGGGTGAAACAAGCGATTTTTCAACCGTCGGAGTAAAGGCACTCGATGATCAAACACTAGAATATACCTTGAACCAGCCAGAAACTTTCTGGAATGACAAGACAACTAGTGGTGTTTTGATGCCGGTTAATGAAGAATTCTTAACTTCAAAAGGGGAAGGTTTTGGTGCCCCAACAGATGCCAACTCTATTCTTTATAACGGTCCATTTGTCTTGAAGGCTGTAACTCCTAAATCATCTATCGAGATGGCTAAAAATGACACTTACTGGGACAAAGAAAATGTAAAAATTGAGAACGTTAAGCTCACTTTCTGGGATGGTAAGGACCAAGATGTCATTGCCAAAGGTTTTGCTGATGGTCAATATAGCAAGGCTCGTATCTTCCCTACAAGTTCTACATATGAAAAATATGCAGCTGACTTTAAAGATAACATTTACTTTAATGAACCAGGAGCGGGTGTTGCAACTGTCAGTTTGAATTATGGCCGTACAACCTATAACCACACTGCCAAAACAAGTGATGCCCAAAAGACATCTACTCAGAAAGCATTGCTAAACAAGGAATTCCGTCAAGCCTTGAACTTTGCTGTCGATCGCAATTCTTATTCAGCTCAAACAAATGGTACTGATGGAGCTGCAGTAGCCATCCGTAATACGTTTGCACCTTATAATCTTCAAGTTGGTAAGAAAACATTTGGTGAATTGGTACAAGATAGCTTGGCTAAGACAAATTCTTCTACTTGGTCAAACGTGTCTCTAGCAGATTCTCAAAATGGACTTTACAATGAAGAAAAAGCGAAAGAAGTCTTTGCTAAAGCAAAATCAAGCCTACAAGCTGAAGGTGTTGAATTCCCAATCCACTTGGATGCCTTGGTTATCCAAGAATCAACAGCGGTTGTAAACCGTGTTCAATCATTGAAACAATCAATTGAAAAAGTATTGGGTTCAGATAATGTTGTTGTAGATTTACAACAAATGACTCAAGCAGAAGCTTTACCAATTTCATTTAGCGCTCCAACAGCTAAAGAACAAGACTGGGATATTCATACCTTGCTAGGATGGAACCCTGACTATCAAGATCCTTCTACTTTCTTGGATCAATTCGTCCTTAAGGGAGGAAGCACTCGCCTTTACCTTGGTATTGACCAAAACACAGATGCATCAGTAGTAAGCAAACTTGGCTTAGCTGACTATGGAAAATTACTTGATGACGCAAACAGCGAAAACCAAGATGTTCAAAAACGTTATGAAAAATACGCAGTAGCACAAGCTTGGTTGACTGACAATGCTTTGACAATTCCAGTAATGGCTTCTCCTAAAGAAACAGCCGTTTCATATGTTTCAAAAGTTCTACCATTTAGCTCTTCATATTCTGTAGCCGGCCTTAAAGGTGAAAATTCAGGATACTTGAAGTACACTGAAGTTGGCGAAAAAGCAATTACCAAAGAAGAGTATGAAAAAGCTCGTGAAAAATGGTTGAAAGAAAAGACTGAGTCAAACGAGAAAGCTCAAAAAGAATTGGCAAGTCATGTGAAGTAAATAATTTTCAATAGAACTTTCTCTCCATGAGGAGAAGGTTCTTTTGGGATTTTTAAAGGAAATGATATGAAAAAATATATTTTTATGCGTGTTTTGCGGTCCTTGGTTTCTATCTTCTTAGTAACAACCTTGACCTACACGATTATCTATACAATGGTTCCTCGAAAATTGATTTTCAAACAGGATACCAACTATAACAAGATTGCGACAACTGCTGATAAACGTGATAACTATGAGAATACTGTTTATGAGCGTATGGGCTATATCGAGTACTACGATACCAAAGAGTTGCAAGAAAAAGCTAGCCAGATGGATGCCTCTGTAACAGTTGAAGCTAATGATACCAACAAGGCTATCTATGAAAAATACATCAAACAAATCGGTCATGGTTGGACCTTGGGAGAATTTACTGAAAGTGGCCAATTCTACGCTACTCGTGAAATCCCAATTTTTGAACGTGTTTTTCACTTCTATGCTAACTTGATTGACATTGACCATACTAATAAAATTCAAGACCCTGAAAATCCAGACTTGAAACGTTACCTTCGTTTCGAAAACGATCCAGCGATCGGATGGTCATTGGTTGGTTCAGGTACCAAACACAAATATCTCTTGTACTTCAACAGTCAGTTCCCATTTGTTCATCAAAACTTTGTGAACATTAATTTAGGTGACTCTTATCCAACCTATGCTAATAGTCCTGTTTTACAGGTTATTACTCAGGGACAAGGGCAAACAAAAACAGCTCAAGTTCAGTTCCCAACAGGTAAGAAAACTTCTTCTGTAAATATTTACTCAAGAACCTACAAATCACCTAGTCAGGCTGATTCTCGTGAAGTAGCCAACTACGGAAAAGATGATCCATATACTGCAACTGAAAGTAACTACCAATATCCTTCTATGATTGCCAGCTCTGCTGTCGTTGGATTGATTGGTTTGGTGATTTCTTATGCGATTGCTGTGCCACTTGGTTCAGCTATGGCTCGCTTCAAGAACACTTGGATTGATAGTTTCTCAACAGGGGCTTTGACCTTCTTGATGGCTCTTCCAACAATTGCCTTGGTTTATATCGTTCGTTTGGCTGGTTCTTCAATTGGCTTGCCAGATTCATTCCCTATCTTGGGTGCTGGAGATTGGCGTTCATATGTTTTACCAGCAGTTATTCTTGGTTTATTGGGGGCTCCTGGTACAGCTATTTGGATTCGTCGTTACATGATTGACTTACAGTCACAGGACTTTGTTCGTTTTGCTCGTGCAAAAGGTTTATCTGAAAAAGAAATTTCAAACAAACACATCTTTAAAAATGCCATGGTTCCGCTTGTTTCAGGAATTCCTGGTGCCGTTATCGGGGTTATCGGTGGTGCAACTCTTACTGAAACAGTCTTCGCCTTCCCAGGTATGGGTAAAATGTTGATTGACTCTGTAAAAGCATCTAATAACTCTATGGTCGTTGGTCTTGTCTTCATCTTTACATGTATTTCTATCTTCTCACTTCTTTTAGGAGATATTTGGATGACCATTATTGACCCACGTATTAAATTGACTGAGAAAGGAGGCAAATAATGTCTACAATCGATAAAGAAAAATTTCAGTTTGTAAAACGTGACGATTTTGCCTCTGAAGCCATTGATGCGCCAGCTTATTCATACTGGGGTTCAGTGTTTAGACAATTTATGAAGAAAAAATCAACTGTAGTCATGTTGGGAATCTTGGTAGCTATCATTTTGATGAGTTTCATCTACCCAATGTTTTCTAAGTTTGATTTCAATGATGTCAGCAAGGTAAACGACTTTAGTGCTCGTTATATCAAGCCAAATGCTGAGCATTGGTTCGGTACAGACAGTAACGGTAAATCACTCTTTGACGGTGTCTGGTTTGGAGCTCGTAACTCTATCCTCATTTCTGTGATTGCGACAGTGATTAACTTGGTTATCGGTGTTTTTGTCGGTGGTATTTGGGGTATTTCAAAATCAGTTGACCGTGTCATGATGGAAGTTTATAATGTCATCTCAAACATCCCATCTCTTTTGATTGTCATTGTCTTGACTTACTCAATCGGAGCTGGATTCTGGAATCTGATTTTTGCTATGAGTGTGACGACATGGATTGGAATTGCCTTCATGATCCGTGTGCAAATCTTGCGTTACCGTGATTTGGAATACAACTTGGCGTCACGTACTTTGGGAACACCAACCTTGAAGATTGTTGCCAAAAACATCATGCCACAATTGGTATCTGTTATTGTGACAACCATGACCCAAATGCTTCCAAGCTTTATCTCATACGAAGCCTTCTTGTCTTTCTTCGGTCTTGGATTACCGATTACAGTGCCAAGTTTGGGTCGTTTGATTTCAGATTATTCACAAAACGTAACAACCAATGCTTACTTGTTCTGGATTCCATTGACAACTCTTGTCTTGGTATCCTTGTCCCTTTTCGTAGTTGGTCAAAACTTAGCGGATGCTAGTGATCCACGTACACATAGATAGGAGTAGAAATGACAAAAGAAAAAAATGTAATTTTGACTGCTCGCGATATTGTCGTGGAATTTGACGTTCGTGACAAAGTATTGACAGCCATTCGCGGCGTTTCTCTTGAACTAGTTGAAGGAGAAGTATTAGCCTTGGTAGGTGAGTCAGGATCAGGGAAATCTGTTTTGACAAAGACTTTCACAGGTATGCTTGAAGAAAATGGTCGCATTGCTCAAGGAAGCATTGACTACCGTGGTCAAGATTTGACAGCCTTGTCTTCTCACAAGGATTGGGAACAAATTCGTGGTGCTAAGATTGCGACTATCTTCCAAGATCCAATGACTAGTTTGGACCCAATTAAAACAATTGGTAGTCAGATTACAGAAGTTATTGTAAAACACCAAGGAAAAACAGCTAAAGAAGCGAAAGAATTGGCCATTGACTACATGAATAAGGTTGGGATTCCAGATGCAGATAGACGTTTTGATGAATACCCATTCCAATATTCTGGAGGAATGCGTCAACGTATCGTTATTGCGATTGCCCTTGCCTGCCGACCTGATGTCTTGATTTGTGATGAGCCAACGACTGCCTTGGATGTGACCATCCAAGCACAGATTATTGATTTGCTCAAATCTTTACAAAACGAGTATCATTTCACAACAATCTTTATTACCCACGACCTTGGTGTGGTGGCAAGTATTGCGGATAAGGTAGCGGTTATGTATGCAGGAGAAATCGTTGAGTATGGAACTGTTGAGGAAGTCTTCTATGACCCTCGCCATCCATATACATGGAGTCTCTTGTCTAGCTTGCCTCAGCTTGCTGATGATAAAGGGGATCTTTACTCAATCCCAGGAACACCTCCGTCACTTTATACTGACCTGAAAGGGGATGCCTTTGCCTTGCGTTCTGACTATGCAATGCAGATTGACTTCGAACAAAAAGCTCCTCAATTTTCAGTATCAGAGACACATTGGGCTAAAACTTGGCTACTTCATGAGGATGCTCCAAAAGTAGAAAAACCAGCTGTGATTGCAAATCTCCATGATAAGATTCGTGAAAAAATGGGATTTGCCCATCTGGCTGACTAGGAGGAAGGAAATGTCTGAAAAATTAGTAGAAATCAAAGATTTAGAAATTTCCTTCGGTGAAGGAAGTAAGAAGTTTGTCGCGGTTAAAAATGCTAACTTCTTTATCAACAAGGGAGAAACTTTCTCGCTTGTAGGTGAGTCAGGTAGTGGGAAAACAACTATTGGTCGTGCGATAATCGGTCTCAATGATACGAGTAATGGAGATATCATTTTTGAAGGTCAAAAGATTAATGGTAAGAAATCGCGTGAACAAGCTGCAGAATTGATTCGTCGTATCCAGATGATTTTTCAAGACCCTGCCGCAAGTTTGAATGAACGTGCGACTGTTGATTATATTATTTCTGAAGGTCTTTACAATCATCATCTGTTCAAAGATGAAGAAGAACGTAAAGAGAAAGTTAAAAATATTATCCGTGAAGTGGGACTTCTTGCTGAGCATTTGACTCGTTACCCTCATGAATTCTCAGGTGGTCAACGTCAACGTATCGGTATTGCTCGCGCCTTGGTCATGCAACCAGACTTTGTTATTGCGGATGAGCCAATTTCAGCCTTGGACGTTTCTGTGCGTGCCCAAGTCTTGAACTTGCTCAAAAAATTCCAAAAAGAACTTGGTTTGACCTATCTCTTCATCGCCCATGACTTGTCGGTCGTTCGTTTTATTTCAGATCGTATCGCAGTTATTTACAAGGGTGTTATTGTAGAGGTTGCAGAAACAGAAGAATTGTTTAACAATCCAATTCACCCATATACTCAAGCCTTGCTTTCAGCGGTACCAATTCCAGATCCAATCTTGGAACGTAAGAAGGTCTTGAAGGTTTACGACCCAAGTCAACACGACTATGAGACTGATAAGCCGTCTATGGTTGAAATCCGTCCAGGTCACTATGTGTGGGCTAACCAAGCAGAATTAACACGTTATAAACAAGATATACGCTAATATTGGTTTTATAATTTCCATGTCAACTTTTATGGAAATTATAAACCTTTTTTGTTGGACTGATTTGAAAAACTTTGAAAGAATTTTCGAAAGAAATAGAATTCTTAGAAAATCATTGAATTATAGTGAGATGAAATAAAATCTGAACAACTTTATTAGGAAAGTCAAATTCATTTCTAGAAAAGGTTTAGAAGTCGCGGCGAATTACTCTAGTTTCAATCTACTATAGTCTAATACTCTTCGAAAATCTCTTCAAACCACGTCAGCGTCGCCTTACCGTATATGTGTGATTGACTTCGTCAGTCTTATCTACAACCTCAAAATACTGTTTTGAGCAGCCTGCGGCTAGCTTCCTAGTTTGCTTTTTGATTTTCATTGAGTATAATATCTACAATGTAAAAAACTCTAGCTATCAGTTCATTGATAGTTAGAGTTTTTTCTATTCATATGATTTAAGGAGATTAAATAAGGCTTCTACTTCTGATGACGGTGTAGCTGATTTAAGGTAAGCGTAATAAACTGTAAAAGTTATCTTATCCTTCGGTATAAGAGGAATTTTTATTAAATCATCATCTTCATCAGAAAGTGCGATATTAGCCAGTAAACTAAGGCCGATCCCTTTCTTTAAAAGTTCTTTAAGGATGGCAATGTCATCAGTCTTAAAGAATATTTCTGCCTTGTTTTGATACTTTTGATTAAGCGTTTCAAAAGCTTTCAGGTGAACAAAGTGTTCATCTAAGAGTATAAAGGATTGATCTGCTAATTCTTCAAAAGCGAGGGAAGGAGCAGTGGCAAAAGGATGGTTCTTAGATAAAACGACATACAGTTCTTTACGAAATAGCTCGTGTGACTCTATTGAAGGATAGTTGAGAGGTTCAATCAAACCGAGTAGGCTTGCATCAAGGTCTCCTTTGATGAGAAGGTTTAATAACTCCACGGAGCCACCGCGGATAGGGCGTACCTTTTTTAAAAAATCGAATTTATCTTTTTCGTTTAAGGCAGCAAAGAGATACTGAATGATAATAGGAGGGAATCCTACAGTAGAGTATTGTGCCAAGGAGCGATTAATTTCTTTGTGAGTAGAAATGACCTCAGGTAAAATCAGTTCTGTATGCTTTAGAAGGATTTGTCCTTGAGGAGTTAGCTTGAAGGAACGATGCGAGGGGTCATGGTGAATCAATTTGCAGTTAAAGGATTCCTCTAAGCGCTTGATAGCATAAGAAATAGATGGTTGGCTGACTTTATGTTGTTTTGCTACTTCCGTATAGGATTGAAGCTGGCAGAGGTCATAAAAATATTGTAGATCTTTTAAATTCATATGGGCTCACTTTCATTAGTTGGAGAAGGAAAATAAGTGGAAAACAGCAGATAAATAATTTTTATCCGTATCCTACAATTTGACTATACGAGTATTCACCAGTTAAAATGTAAGTGAGTCAGGGATCTCAAAGATTATCTAAGATACTCTCAAAAATGACCAACATCTTTTCTCGTTTATCAATAGGGAGCTGTTTAATCTTCATGTTGATTCTTTTGAGTGAAAGATTGTCACTCTTATCAGAGGTTGATTCAAGGCTATCAAAATTGAAAAATTCCTCTGGGGTCATTTCTAGGGCGTCAATCACTTTTTCAAGACTGTGAATGGTCAGATTCACATTTTGGTTTTCAAGTTGATTGATATATTTAAGCCCGAGTCCTGCTTGTTCCGAAAGTTCTTCCTGGCTCATTTTATTCTGTGTTCGAAAATATTTCACTTTTTGGGAAATATATTGTTGTAAATAGTTTTTAGTTGTCATATAAATAGAATACAAGTTTTATATGACAAAAAAACACATTAAAAAATACAAAGTACTACATAGCGAACTTATATGATATTTATTTTAATTAGGATTGTCAATTTGTATGATTGGTTTATTTTACTCGAAACTTTTAGTAAAGAGTGATCATCGAGAGTTTGATGAGTTCAGAAATTTATAAAATATAACAACTTAAAGTAGTATCAATAATAGTGTTTTAAGTATAAAAGAGCCTATTAGAAATTGTTCTCGTAGACTCATTATAACATATGCGTATACAATTGTATTATTTAAACAACAACGTTTTACGAACAATTCGTTTCATGTGGTATAATATAAGTAAAAAGGAGGTTGCACTATGACTGCACATGATATTTTAAACAATCCTTTCCTCAATAAAGGTACTGCTTTTACCTTAGAGGAGCGAAAGGAACTAGGCCTTATTGGTTTACTGCCACCGTATGTTCAAAC
Organism: Streptococcus mitis; assembly: GCA_001914195.1. Taxonomy (GTDB): domain Bacteria; phylum Bacillota; class Bacilli; order Lactobacillales; family Streptococcaceae; genus Streptococcus; species Streptococcus mitis_F. Next base: position 26,161 of record MKYF01000007.1, read on the forward strand.
GATTGAAGAACAAGCAGCGCAAACTTATGCACAAATGCAAACAAAAGCCAATGATTTGGAAAAACGTCTTTTCCTAATGGAAATTTTTAATACCAACAGGACTCTTTTTTATTACCTCTTTTCTCAACATTTGGAAGAATTCAATCCAATTGTATATGATCCAACCATTGCAGATACGATTGAAGGCTATAGTGATCTTTTTGTAGATCCCCAATATGCGGGATATCTTGATATCAATCATCCTGAAAATATTGAAGCTACTTTGAAAAACGCTGCCGGGGGTCGCGAGATTCGTCTCATTGTTGTAACAGATGCAGAAGGAATCCTTGGAATTGGCGACTGGGGAACAAATGGTGTCGATATTTCTGTTGGGAAATTGATGGTCTATACGGCTGCTGCTGGAATCGATCCTTCGATGGTTCTTCCTTTAGTCATTGATGCAGGGACTAACCGTGAAGAACTTCGTACCAATCCTAATTACTTAGGAAATCGTCACGAACGGGTCCGCGGAGATCGTTACTACGACTTCATTGACCAATTTGTTCAAACAGCAGAACGTCTCTTTCCTAAACTTTACCTTCACTGGGAAGATTTTGGTCGCTTGAATGCTGCCAATATTCTTGAAAAATACCGGAAACAAATTCCGACCTTTAATGATGATATTCAAGGTACAGGAATCGTTACCTTGGGTGGTATCTTTGGTTCGCTGGATATTAGTTGTGAAAAATTAACAGATCAAGTTTATCTCTGCTATGGTGGTGGTACTGCGGGTGCAGGAATTGCCTCTCGTGTTCTTCGTGAAATGGTAAGTGAAGATCTTTCTGAAGAAGAAGCCTATAAACGTTTCTTTATGGTTGATAAACAAGGTCTTCTCTTTGATGACATGGATGACTTGACACCAGAGCAAAAACCATTTGCTAAGAAACGTGCTGACTTTAGTAACGCAGATAAGTTGACTGATCTGCTTGAAGTAGTGAAGACTGTGAAGCCAACCATTCTTGTAGGAACTTCAACTCAGCCTAATACCTTCACTAAAGAAATAGTAGAAGCTATGTGTGAAAACACAGAACGTCCAATGATCTTCCCTTTGTCAAATCCAACTAAATTGGCAGAAGCTGGTGCCAAAGATTTGATTGAATGGTCAGATGGCAAAGCTTTTGTCGCAACAGGAATTCCTGCCGATACGGTTTCTTATAAAGGTGTAGACTATGTGATTGGTCAAGCCAATAATGCCCTGATTTACCCAGGTCTTGGTCTAGGTATGCTGGCTTCTGAAGCAAGTCTTTTGACTGATGAAATGATTGGAGCAGCGGCGCATTCATTGAGTGGTATTGTCAATCCAGGCCAACCAGGAGCTCCTGTCTTACCACCATTCAAGTATGTAGCAGATGTTTCTATTAAAGTAGCAGAAGCAGTCGCTAAAAAAGCACAAGAGCAAGGTCTTGCACACGCTAAGGAAACAGATATGGCCAAAGCAGTTCGTGATTTGAAGTGGTATCCAGAGTATAAATAATTCATTTCTGCTGCCTATCCTCGGGATACTTGGCTTATTTTGGATATGTTAGCAATCTACAGAGTTGATAACCGAAAAGTAAAGAGATTGTCGTATTGACTATTGGTTTTAAACAGTATAAAATAACTGTCGATTTTTTGTCCGACTGCCAAGAGTCAGTTTAATACTATACTAAAATCAAAACGCATTATATAATAGTGATATGAAATCAACCAAAGAAGAAATACAAGCCATCAAAACACTTTTAAAAGACTCTAATACAACTAAATACCATAAAAGTCTTCAAATCGTTCTATTTTGTCTAATGGGCAAATCTTTGAAATTATCCTAAAAGAATTGAAAGTGTACTGAAAGAATTTTCGAAAAATTTTAAAATATTCTGAAATATTCTTGACAGGTGATGAAAAAGGTGGTAAGATAGGAAACATCAAAAAAGAAAGCAGAAAAAGAAATGAATAAAAGACAAGCTGTAACGATGAATCAAAACTTTTACTTTAGCTACTTTAGATAGTGTTTGTAGACATGTCACCATGGATGCAAACAGTTCAAGCAATTTGTTTGTATCTATGTGGCTAAGATTTTTGATTGTGGTCCATATAGATGAATATCTAAATGGACTAGCTAAGTTGTAACTTGTTAGATTATTTCAATCATCCGTTTAGATAGTATCTAGGCGGTTTTTTGTTTTATACTCTTCGAAAATCAAATTCAAACCACGTTAACGTCGCCTTGCCGTACTCAAGTACAGCCTGCGGCTAGTTTCCTAGTTTGCTCTTTGATTTTTATTGAGTATTATCTTTTCTGAGAAGGAGTTTCATTATGAAAGTTGTTCGAAAATTACTAGCCCCTCTCTTGGTAGTGGGGATTCTCTTGACTTCTCTGATCAGTTTGCATCAGTTGAAGTCAGATAAGAAAAAAGATGTTTTTCGTATCGGTATTTCGCAGTTTATTACCCACCAGTCTCTAGACGCTACCAGAGAAGGTTTTGTGGATGAGTTGGCCAAGCAAGGCTATATTGAAGGGAAAAATATCGAGATTGATTTGCAAAATGCACAGGGAGAGCAAAGAAATCTAAAAACGATTTCCCAGCAACTAGCAGAATCTAGTGATGTCGTTCTAGCTATCGCAACGCCTTCTGCTCAGAGCTTGGCCAATACAACACAAACGACACCTGTTATTTTTTCAGCGGTAACAGATCCTGTCAGTGCCAAGTTGGTTGAGTCAAGAGAACACCCTGGGGGCAATGTGACTGGGACAAGTGACCAGTCATCAGATGCCATTTCAACCCAAATCAATTTGATAAAGAAAGTGTTACCAAAGGCTAAAACGATTGGAATCCTCTATACTCAGAGCGAGCCAAATTCAGTTGTCCAAAAGGATGAAGCTAAGCGCCTTCTGGAAGAAAAAGGCTTTGCCGTTGTTGAAAAAACAATCTTGGACAGTAACAACGTCAAGGCTGCTGCAGAAAGCTTGATGGCAGAGGTGGATATGGTTTTTGTACCAACGGATAATATCATTTCGTCAACCATGGAAACAGTTAAGCAGGTTTCTATTAAACACAAGGTTCCGGTATTTGGTGGTTCAACAGAAATGGTTGCGGTTGGTGGCTTGTATAACTACGGAACAAATTATGAAGAATTGGGACGTCAGACAGCACGAATGCTGGTTCGTGTTTTAAAAGGTGAGAATCCAGAAAATATAGCAGTTGAGTTGCCTGAAAAACTGGAATTGCATACCAATCAAGAAATGGCAGACGCATTGGGAATTGATATTAGTAAGTTAGAAGGCAAGGAATAAGGAGGTTTGAGATGAATTTTGTATTATCTAGTTTATCAGAAGGTTTGTTGTGGTCGATTATGGCGATTGGGGTCTACTTGACTTTCCGTATTTTGGATATTGCGGATATGACTGCTGAAGGAGCCTTTCCTCTGGGGGCGGCTGTCGTCGTATCTCAGATACAGGCAGGGACAAATCCTTGGATTGCGACTTTACTTGCTTTGCTGGCAGGTATGGTAGCAGGTCTTGTATCAGGAATGCTTCACACCAAGATGAAAATTCCAGCTCTCTTGACAGGGATTGTAACCTTGACAGGACTTTATTCGATCAATATTAAAATCATGGGAAGTGTGCCCAATCTTTCCTTGGGAGATTCTTCAACTGTCTTTAAACAGTTGGCTAGCTTGGGTCTGACAACTGAAGAAGCTGTTTTCTCATTCAGTTTAGCCTGTCTCTTACTTGTTTGTTTGGTCTTGACTCTTTTGATGAAAACAGAGATTGGCTTGGTCTTGCGTTCGACTGGGGACAATATTCCGATGAGTGAGGCCAATGGGGTCAATGTAGACACCATGAAGATTGTTGGTTACATGATTTCAAACGGCTTGATTGCCCTATGTGGTTCCTTGTTTGCCCAAAATGATGGATTTTCGGATGTAACTTCTGGGACAGGAACCATCGTTGTTGGTTTGAGTGCAGTGATTATTGCGGAAGTCTTGATTCACGACTTGACCATTGGAGGTCGCTTATTATCCATCGGAATCGGTGCTATTGTATACCGTTTGATTATTTTAAATATCTATGAAATTCCAAATCTAGATCAAAATCTGGTTCGTCTCTTTAATGCAATCTTGCTTGCCTTGGTTTTATTTGCGCCAGAATTACAAAAGAGATTAAAGATTCGTGGTCTGAAATTGAGAAATGAATAGGAGGAGAAAGTTATGGCAAGTTTGTTAACACTTGAAAATATTCACAAAACATTTGAAGCAGGGACAGTCAATGAGAACCATGTCCTCAAAGGATTAGATTTAGAAGTTGAAGAGGGAGATTTTATCTCTGTGATTGGTGGAAATGGGGCAGGGAAATCCACTTTGATGAATATCTTGGCTGGCAATCTATCGGTGGACGAAGGGGACCTTTTATTGGCAGGCAAATCCATTAAAAATCTGAGTGTACGAAAGAGAGCCAAGGATATTGCCCGTGTTTTTCAAGATCCTAAGATGGGAACAGCTTCTCGTTTGACGATTGAGGAAAATATGGCTATTGCCTTGAGACGTGGACAAAAAAGAGGGCTTGGTTGGGGCGTGAAGGAGAAGGATAGAATCCAGTTCCAAGAGGCCTTGAAAGAGTTGAATATCGGCCTTGAAAACCGCTTAAAAGTAGATACTCAATATCTCTCAGGAGGACAAAGACAGGCCTTGACCCTAGTCATGGCGGCTCTGGTGAAACCCAAACTTTTGCTTTTGGATGAACATACTGCGGCCCTTGACCCTAAAACGAGTCAAATGGTGATGGATTTGACGCAAAAGATTGTGGAACACCATCAGTTGACGACTTTGATGATTACCCACGATATGAACCATGCTATTGAGTACGGAAATCGTCTCATTATGCTCTATCAGGGTAAGATAGTGGTGGATGTCAAGGGAGAGGAGAAAAAGCATCTGACAGTTGAAGACCTCATGCATCTCTTCCAGAAAAATAGTGGCCAAAGTCTAGTCAGTGATGAATTGGTTTTAGGATAAAGAAAAAGGCTGAGATCTAGTGTCTCAGTCTTTTATTAGTACAAATGGATAGGTAGAAATATGAAATTAATACTCTTCGAAGATCTCTTCAAACCGTGTCAGCTCTATCTGTAACCTCAAAACAGTGTTTTGAGTAACCTGCGGCTAGCTTCCTAGTTTGCTCTTTGATTTTCATTGAGTATAAACTCAGTAAGGAGCCCTCTTTCGCAGAAAAGCAGGGTTCTTTTTGCTGTCTATTCCATCCTTGAAAGTGTAGAACAAACTGGTCAGGGTGGCTAGTTTATGGTATAATGAAAGGGACTCAAAAAGAAACAGGAGAAAAATGATGGATTTACTTTTAGCAATTGTATTGATTGTGCTAGCTTTTCTAGGAGGAGCTCTTGGAGGAATGTACTTGGTTCGTAAGCAAATTGAAAAAGAATTCGCTGACAACCCACGTTTGAATGCTGAAGCAGTTCGTACTCTTTTGAGTGCAAATGGTCAAAAACCAAGCGAAGCTAAGGTACAACAAGTTTACCACCAAATCATCCGCCAACAAAAAGCAGCCCTTGCTAACAATAAAAAGAAAAAATAAATAAGGAAAAGTCTGGGATGAAAGTTCCAGACTTCTCACTATGTTGGCTATGGTTTAGGGATGAGACTTTTTCCTTGCATTCTATTGATATTTGATTATGATTAAGAGAGATAGTGGTTGTTGATGAGGTTGTCCTTTAGTTCTTAAAGACAAGTAAGCATAATGAACTATCAATCAGAAAAAAGACTAGAAAGAAGACTGTATGGATAATCGACCAATTGGTTTTTTGGATTCGGGTGTCGGGGGCTTGACCGTTGTGCGCGAGCTTATGCGCCAGCTTCCCCATGAAGAAATCGTCTATATTGGAGATTCGGCACGGGCGCCCTATGGTCCCCGTCCTGCTGAGCAAATTCGTGAATATACTTGGCAGTTGGTCAACTTTCTTTTGACCAAGGATGTCAAAATGATTGTCATTGCTTGTAATACTGCGACTGCGGTCGTCTGGGAAGAAATTAAGGCTCGACTAGACATTCCTGTCTTGGGTGTGATTTTACCAGGAGCTTCGGCAGCTATCAAGTCCAGTCAAGGTGGGAAAATCGGAGTGATTGGAACACCCATGACAGTACAATCTGACATCTATCGTCAGAAAATCAACGATCTGGATCCGGACTTACAGGTGGAGAGCTTGGCCTGTCCCAAGTTTGCTCCCTTGGTGGAGTCGGGTGCCCTGTCAACCAGTGTCACCAAGAAAGTGGTCTATGAAACCCTGCGTCCCTTGGTTGGAAAGGTGGATAGCCTGATTTTGGGTTGTACCCATTATCCACTGCTCAGACCTATTATTCAAAATGTCATGGGACCCAAGGTTCAGCTCATCGATAGTGGAGCAGAGTGCGTACGAGATATCTCAGTCTTACTTAATTATTTTGAAATCAATCGTGGTCGCGATGCTGGATCACTCCATCATCGTTTTTACACAACAGCCAGCAGCCAAAGTTTTGCACAAATTGGTGAAGAATGGCTTGAAAAAGAGATTCATGTGGAGCATGTAGAATTATGACAAATAAAATTTATGAATACAAGGATGACCAGGACTGGTATGTCGGGTCCTATGGTATTTTTGGTGGCGTCCGGACGTTGACGGATGATGACTTGGATTTTCCTCTATTGGAGTTTGCCCAAAGATTTCGAGATGAGGAACGAGGTTTTCCTGTTTCTGTTACTGTTTTACGCTATGGTTCTCTCTACCGTTTATTGTCTTTTGTGGTAGATATCCTCAACCAAGAAATGGGACGAAATGTGGAAGTCATCCAACGTCAGGGGGCTTTGCTCTTGGTTGAAAATGGCCAACTCCTGCATGTAGAATTGCCTAAAGAAGGTGTTGATGTAGAAGCTTTCTTTGAGACAAACAAGGTCAGAGAAACCTTATTGATTGCGACTCGTAACGAGGGCAAGACCAAAGAGTTCCGAGCTATCTTTGACAAATTAGGCTACGATGTGGAAAATCTTAATGACTATCCTGACTTGCCTGAAGTAGCAGAAACAGGCATGACCTTCGAAGAAAATGCCCGTCTCAAGGCAGAAACTATTTCTCAATTAACAGGCAAGATGGTTCTGGCAGATGATTCTGGACTTAAAGTTGATGTCCTTGGTGGCTTGCCAGGTGTCTGGTCAGCTCGTTTCGCAGGAGTGGGAGCTACTGATCGTGAAAACAATGCCAAACTCTTGCACGAATTGGCCATGGTCTTTGAACTCAAGGACCGTTCGGCTCAATTCCATACAACCCTAGTCGTAGCCAGTCCCAACAAGGAAAGTTTGGTTGTTGAAGCAGACTGGCCTGGCTACATTAACTTTGAACCTAAGGGTGAAAATGGATTTGGCTATGATCCTCTCTTTTTAGTGGGAGAGACAGGCAAGTCCTCAGCTGAATTAACCCTTGAAGAAAAAAATAGTCAATCTCATCGTGCCTTAGCCGTTAAGAAACTTTTGGAGGTATTTCCATCATGGCAAAGCAAACCATCATTGTAATGAGCGATTCTCATGGCGATAGCTTGATTGTGGAAGAAGTCCGTGATCGCTATGTAGGCAAAGTTGATGCCGTTTTTCATAACGGCGATTCTGAACTGCGTCCAGATTCTCCCCTTTGGGAGGGCATCCGCGTTGTTAAAGGGAACATGGACTTTTACGCCGGCTACCCAGAACGTTTGGTGACTGAGCTTGGTTCGACCAAGATTATCCAAACCCATGGTCACTTGTTTGACATCAATTTCAACTTTCAAAAGTTGGACTACTGGGCTCAGGAAGAAAATGCTGATATCTGCCTTTATGGTCACTTGCATGTGCCAAGCGCTTGGATGGAAGGCAAGACCCTCTTTCTAAATCCAGGTTCCATCAGTCAACCACGTGGGACCATCAGAGAATGTCTCTATGCTCGTGTGGAGATTGATGATAGTTATTTTAAAGTGGACTTTTTGACACGAGACCATGAGGTGTATCCGGGCTTGTCCAAGGAGTTTAGCCGATGATTGCCAAGGAGTTTGAGACTTTCTTGTTGGGGCAAGAGGAAACTTTTTTGACCCCTGCTGAAAATCTAGCTGTGTTGATTGATACCCACAATGCAGATCACGCGACCCTCTTACTCAGTCAGATGACCTATACCCGTGTTCCTGTTGTGACAGATGAAAAACAGTTTGTTGGGACGATTGGGCTCAGAGATATTATGGCTTATCAGATGGAGCATGACTTGAGTCAAGAAATCATGGCGGATACGGATATTGTTCATATGACGAGAACGAACGTAGCGGTCGTCTCGCCTGATTTTACCATTACGGAGGTCTTGCACAAGCTGGTAGATGAGTCCTTCTTGCCGGTTGTGGATGCGTCTGGTATTTTCCAAGGAATTATTACGCGCAAGTCTATACTTAAGGCAGTCAATGCCCTCTTGCATGACTTTAGTAAGGAATATGAGATTCGATGCAAATGAGAGACAGGATTTCAGACTTTTTAGAGGAAAAGCAGGGTCTGTCTGCCAATTCCAAGCAGTCTTATAAGTATGATCTGGAGCAATTTTTAGACATTGTAGGCGAGCGGATTTCTGAGACCAGTCTCAAGATTTACCAAGCCCAGCTAGCCAATCTAAAAATCAGCGCCCAGAAGCGAAAGATTTCGGCCTGTAACCAATTTCTCTACTTCCTCTATCAAAAAGGAGAAGTGGATAGCTTTTATCGCTTGGAATTAGCTAAACAAGCTGAAAAGAAGACCGAAAAGCCAGAAATTCTAGACCTAGACTCTTTTTGGCAAGAAAGTGATTATCCAGAGGGTCGCTTGCTAGCGCTCTTAATCCTAGAAATGGGGCTCTTGCCGAGTGAGATTTTAGCTCTAAAGGTTGCGGATATCAATCTGGACTTTCAGGTGTTGCGAATCAAGAAGGCTTCCCAACAGAGGATTGTCACCATTCCCACAACCTTGCTGTCAGAGTTGGAACCCTTGATGGGGCAGACCTATCTCTTTGAAAGGGGAGGGAAAGCCTATTCTCGTCAGTGGGCCTTTCGTCAGCTAGAGTCCTTTGTCAAGGAGAAAGGTTTCTCAACCTTATCCGCTCAAGCCTTGAGGGAACAGTTCATTCTACGACAAATTGAAAACAAGGTCGATTTGTACGAAATTGCAAAAAAATTAGGATTAAAAACAGTCCTGACCTTAGAAAAATATAGATAATGGATATTAAATTAAAAGATTTTGAAGGCCCACTGGACTTGCTTTTGCACCTGGTTTCTAAGTACCAGATGGATATCTACGATGTGCCCATCACAGAAGTCATTGAACAATACCTAGCCTATGTCTCAACCCTGCAGGCCATGCGTCTGGAAGTGACGGGTGAGTACATGGTTATGGCCAGTCAGCTCATGTTGATTAAGAGCCGCAAGCTTCTTCCAAAGGTGGTGGAAGTGACAGATTTGGAAGATGACCTGGAGCAGGACCTTCTCTCTCAAATCGAAGAATACCGCAAGTTCAAGCTCTTGGGTGAACACTTGGAAGCCAAGCACCAAGAACGGGCCCAGCACTATTCCAAAGCGCCGACAGAGTTGATTTACGAAGATGCGGAGCTTGTGCATGACAAGACGACCATTGACCTCTTTTTGGCTTTTTCAAATATCCTAGCAAAGAAAAAAGAGGAGTTTGAACAGAATCACACGACTATCTTGCGGGATGAGTATAAGATTGAGGACATGATGGTTATCGTGAAAGAGTCCTTGACTGGACGAGATCAGTTGCGCTTGCAGGATTTGTTTAAGGAAGCCCGGAATCTCCAAGAGGTCATCACCCTCTTTTTGGCCACCCTAGAGTTAATCAAAACCCAGGAGCTGATCCTCGTGCAAGAGGAGAGTTTTGGAGATATTTATCTCATGGAAAAGAAGGAAGAAAGTCAAGTGGCCCAAAGCTAGACTTGATAGAGAGGAAAGATGAGTACTTTAGCAGAAATAGAAGCGCTCTTGTTTGTAGCGGGTGAAGATGGGATTAGGGTCCGCCAGTTAGCTGAACTCCTCTCTCTGCCACCGACAGGCATCCAACAGAGTTTAGAAAAATTAGCCCAGAAGTATGAAAAGGACCTAGATTCCAGTTTGGCTCTGATTGAGACAGGGGGCGCTTATAGATTGGTGACCAAGCCTCAATTTGCAGAGATTTTGAAGGAATACTCTAAGGCACCTATCAACCAGAGTTTATCTCGGGCTGCCTTTGAAACCTTGTCCATCATTGCCTACAAGCAGCCCATCACACGGATAGAGATTGATGCCATCCGTGGGGTCAACTCGAGTGGGGCATTGGCAAAGTTGCAGGCCTTTGACTTGATACGAGAAGACGGGAAAAAAGAAGTGTTGGGTCGCCCTAACCTCTATGTGACTACAGATTATTTCCTAGATTACATGGGGATAAATCATTTGGAAGAATTACCAGTGATTGATGAGCTTGAGATTCAAGCCCAAGAAAGCCAATTATTTGGTGAAAGGATAGAAGAAGATGAGAATCAATAAGTATATTGCCCACGCAGGTGTGGCCAGTAGGAGAAAAGCAGAAGAGCTGATCAAGCAAGGCTTGGTGACGGTCAATGGTCAAGTAGTGCGTGAACTAGCAACGACCATCAAGTCAGGCGACAAGGTCGAAGTGGAAGGCCAACCTATCTACAACGAAGAAAAGGTCTATTATCTACTTAACAAACCACGCGGTGTCATTTCCAGTGTGACAGATGACAAGGGCCGCAAGACGGTTGTCGACCTCTTGCCCAATGTGAAGGAACGCATCTACCCTGTAGGTCGTTTGGACTGGGATACATCAGGAGTTTTGATTTTGACCAATGATGGGGATTTTACGGATGAAATGATTCACCCTCGTAATGAGATTGACAAGGTTTATGTTGCGCGTGTTAAAGGTGTGGCCAATAAGGATAATCTCCGCCCCTTGACCCGTGGACTTGATATTGATGGCAAGAAAACCAAGCCAGCTGTTTATGAGATTCTCAAAGTGGATCCAGTCAAAAACCGCTCTGTGGTGCAGTTGACTATCCATGAAGGGCGTAACCATCAGGTTAAAAAGATGTTTGAAGCTGTCGGTCTCCAAGTGGACAAGTTGTCTCGGACTCGTTTCGGACATCTAGACTTGACAGGACTCCGTCCAGGAGAATCCCGTCGTCTTAATAAAAAAGAAATCAGCCAACTACACACCATGGCTGTAACCAAGAAATAATGAAACGAATTTTAATAGTGCCTGTGCGATTTTACCAACGTTTTATCTCACCAGCCTTTCCCCCCTCTTGTCGCTTTGAGCCGACTTGTTCCAACTACATGATTCAGGCTATTGAAAAACATGGCTTCAAGGGTGTCTTGATGGGCTTGGATCGGATTTTACGTTGCCATCCCTGGTCGAAAACAGGTAAGGACCCCGTCCCAGACCACTTTTCCCTCAAACGAAATCAAGAAGGGGAATGAGGCTAGGTAAACAGACTTTAAAATGATAAAAACGCATCCTATCAGGTTTGAGTGAGCTTGATAGGATGCGTTTTATCATGTAAAGATGTTAGTTGATACTCAATGAAAATCAAAAAGCAAACTAGGAAACTAGCCGCAGGCTGTACTTGAGTACGGCAAGGCGACGTTGACGTGGTTTGAATTTGATTTTCGAAGAGTATGAGTTTGAAGTTGCTTATTTCAAGCCTTTTTGTGCGTCTTCAATCATGAGTTTTGTTGATTCTAGTCCGCCTCCACTTAGATACCAGAGGTCTGGTGTTAGTTGGATGATCTTGCCATTTTTAGCGGCAGGTGTTTCAGCGATAAGGGCATTTTCTAGGACCCCGTCGTTGCTTGAGTTGTCACCACCGATGGCAAGGGTACGGTTGATAACAAAGAGGATATCAGGATTGATTTCTTTGACACTTTCAAAGCTGACTTCTTGTCCGTGGCGAGAATCTTCAAATTGAGTATCAGTTGGCTTGAATTTCAAGGTTTGGTACAAGAAAGAGAAACGAGATTGGGCACCAAAGGCAGCCATTTTTCCTTCGTTGAGGAGAATAGCAAGGGCTTTTTTGTCAGAGCTTTCATTTTTAGTAGCGACTTCTTGGATGCTCTTGTCTAGCTTAGCCAATTCTTCCTTGGCTTTCTGTGTACCAGTTTCGCCGAAGGCACTTGCTAAGGATTCGATATTAGCCTTAGTTGAAGTCCAGTAGTCGTCCTTGCCTGCTTGGAAGAGAACAGTCGGAGCGATTTCGTTGAACTTATCTACGAATTTTTGGGTACGTGGTGAAGCGATAATTAGGTCTGGTTCAAGAGCAGCAAGGGCTTCTAGGTCTGGCTCAACCATAGAACCAACATTTTTAACTTTTCCAGCTAGGTCTTTAAGATAAGTCGGAACAGTTTTTGTAGGCATTCCGACGATATTCTTTTCAAAACCTAAAGCGCGAATAGTATCCGCAGCACCGAGGTCAAAGGTCACAATCTTTTCAGGGACTTTTGAAAGTGTGACTACACCTAGTGAACTTTTAATGGTTACCTCTGTTGGAGCAGAGCTACTTGACTCCGTCTTACTAGTGCTTGAATTTGTACTACATGCACCAAGTAGGAGCAAGAAGCTGGCTACTAGGGCAGTTAGGTAAAGTTTGAGGGATGTTTTCATGATTTCTCCTTTTTAAAATGTGATAACGATTTAGGGAGTCTCTAGGTTTTATTGACTAAGAGACTGAAGGTTCTCTAACTTGAGCTTCTATGTTACTAGCTATAGATACAGATCTTTTTGCCATTGATATCAGCTAGCGTGATGGGAATCTCATAGAGTTGACTGAGCAGGTCAGCCTGCATGATTTGATCGGTTCTTCCCTTGCTAAAGACTTGACCGTCCTTGAAGGCGATAATTTCATCCGCATACTGGCTGGCCATGTTAATATCGTGGAGAACGATGATAATGGTCTTGCCGAGTTCCTCCACCAGTCGCTTGAGAATCTGCATCATACTAACACTTTGCTTGATATCGAGATTGTTGAGTGGTTCGTCCAGCAAGATAAAGTCCGTATCTTGGGCCAGTACCATAGCGATAAAGACCCGCTGGAGCTGGCCTCCAGACAGGCTATCGATGTAGCGGTCTTTTAAGTTGGTCAGTTCCAGATAGTCCAGAGTTTCTCGGATTTTTTCCCAATCTTCTGGTCTCAGTCGACCTCGGCTGTAGGGAAAACGTCCAAAACTGACCAGTTCTTCCACCGTCAATTTGGCTTGGTAATTGATTTTCTGCTTTAGGATAGTCAGTTCTTGAGCCAGTTCTTGCGAATTCCAACTCTCGATTTCACGGCCTTTGATACTGAGAATTCCCTGATCTTTCTTGGTCAGTCTGCTCATGATGGAGAGGAGAGTCGATTTTCCAGCACCATTTGGACCAATGAAGGCTGTCAGTTTCTGAGGACTGACTTCAAGCGAAATGCCTAGCAAAATATCCTGTTTTTGAATGGATTTGTCAATGTTTTTCAGTTTCACTGACGCGCCCTCCTGTAGAGTAAAATAAAGAATAAGAAGCCACCCACGCTCTCGATGATCATGCTGATGCGAATTTCTAGTGCAAAGACTCGTTCAATCAAGGCTTGCCCCAAGGTTAAGCTAATAAATCCAACCAGAATGGCTACGATAAAGAGTAACTTGTGCCGATAGTCTTTGACAATCAGGTAGGTGAGGTTAGCCAGCATAAAGCCGAAGAAGGCCATAGGTCCTACCAAGGCAGTGGCCGTTGAGGTCAAAAGCACGATGCCCCAGAGGAGTTCTTTCTGTTCTTTTTCAACATCGAGTCCCAATATCTGAGCAGTTTCTCTTTGTAGGTGCAAGACATCCAGAATGACTGCTTTCCGAAAGAAAAAGAGTGTCAAAGCAAGGATAATCAGAGAGCCGATGGCTAGGATGGAAGTATTGAGATGCTGAAAGGAAGCAAAGAGACTGTTCTGCAATTTATCGTATTCATTTGGATCCATTAGGACCTGGAGGAAGGTACTGATATTTCGAAAGAGACTTCCAAGGGCTAGACAGATTAGCAGGATGAAGACCAGGTCTTGTTTCATCAGTGTCTTCAAGTAGCCTTGTAAGGCGAGAAAGAAGAGAGATTGGACAAGAAGTAAGACTAGGAATTCTAAGATAGGGGACTTGCCAAGTTGAAGAAACTTGCTTTCAAAAACCAGTAGTAGGGTTTGTAGTAGGACGTAGAAGGATTCGATTCCTAAAATACTAGGAGTCAGGAAACGATTTTCCGTCAGGGTTTGAAAACTAATGGTCGAAATCCCAGTCGCGATAGCTACCAAGAGATAAACGATGATTTTTTGGGAACGTAGCTTCCAAGCAAAGGCTGACAAGTGAGTGATGGGCCAAAAGTAGAGAAGACAAGCTCCGATGGCAAGAATAATGATAATCCAGAAGAGCTTAGTATGTTTGCTTTTAGACTGCATCTTTTCGTCCCCCTCTCCAGAGAAGTAGGATAAAGACGAGGCTACCAATGATTCCTAGTAGAAGACTGACAGACAGCTCATAGGGTCGAATCAGAACTCGGGATAGGATATCGCAAACCAGAACTAAATTGGCACCGACCAGTGCGACGATGAGTTTGGTTTGACTTAGATTATCTCCATAGTGCTTGCGAACAAGATTGGGAACGATGACCCCGAGAAATGGCAAGCCACCCACAGTAATCATGGTAACACTAGTCGTTAGCGCCACCAGAAAGAGGGCCAGTTTTTCAAGCAGGGAGTATGAAATCCCCAAACTCTCGCTGGTTTCTTTCCCTAGATTCATGATGGTAAAAGTTTGGGATAATTTCCAAACGGCTATCAGGATAATGAGCCCTAAGAAGAGCCACTCATACTGATGGGTCTGAATCATGGAGAAGGAGCCCTGGGTCCAGGCGGTCATACTCTGAACCAGATTGAAACGGTAGGCGATAACTTCTGTCACAGAACCGATAATTCCACTATAGATGATCCCAATCAGAGGCAACATCCATCTTTCCTTTATAGTAAAAATGGTCATAAAGGCTAGGAAGAAGAGGGTAAATACGATGGATGAAACAAAAGCAAAGAGCATCTTTTGGGTCAGACTAGCAGACGGAAAGACAAAGAGGCTCAGTACCATTCCCAGTTTGGCAGCTTCAGTGGTTCCAACTGTACTCGGAGCAGCAAACTGATTTTGAGTGATGGTCTGCATGAGCAGTCCGGCCATACTCATACTAGAGGCGGTCAGAAGAATGCTGATAGTTCTTGGAAGACGGGACTCCTGAAAGAGAAGCCAGGTCTGCTGGTCGAAAGCAAAGAGCTTTTTCCATGAAAAATCACTGGTCCCAATGCTAATAGAGAGAAAGATTAGGAGTAGAAGTAAGCCAATTAAATAATGAGAAAGTTTCATACCCCATCCTTTCAAATAGATTTGGTATCGAAAGATACCCGCGGATATTACTGTAACACGATTTCTTTAATCTGTCAATAAATTTTCTGACAATTTAATGAATAAAACAAGGAGAGAGCGCCAAGGCTTTCTCCTTTGTTATCCTATTCCAAAATGTTTTTGCCTTCTTTAACACGCCAACGATAATCTGATAAAATAATATCTTCGAGGGAGTAGCTAGCCTTCCAATCAAGATATTTTTTAGCTTTTGATGCGTCTGCTAGGACGCTAGCTGGGTCACCAGCACGGCGAGCAACAATTTCGTGTGGTATTTTTTGATTCAGTAATTCTTCAGCAGTTTTAAAGATTTCTTTGACGGTATAGCCTTTTTCAGTTCCTAAGTTAAAGATTTGAGAAGAACTGTCTTCTTGAAATAGGTAGTTCATTCCTTTAACATGAGCCTGTGCAAGATCCAAGACATGAATGTAATCTCGAATACATGAACCATCACGTGTATCGTAGTCATCTCCAAATATTTTCAGGCGATCATTTTGTCCCAATGCGGTCTTGTTGATATTTGGAATGATATGAGTTGGATTTTTCACGCGCAGACCGTTTGAAGCATCCATTTCAGCCCCAGCAACATTAAAGTAACGGAAAATGACATATTTCCAATCGTAGCGATTGGCCATCCAGTAAATCATTCGTTCACCCATCAGTTTTGTTTCTGCATAAGGGTTGACAGGGTCGAGCAGGGTATCTTCAGCTGCCGGCTTGTCAATACAGTTATTACCATAGAGGGAAGCAGTCGAAGAGAACATGATTTTTTGAATGCCAACTTCAGATAAGACTTTGAGAACTTGGTTCATACCAGCAACATTGGCAGTGAAGTATTTACTTGGATTTTCAATACTTTCGCTCACAACAATTTCACCTGCACAATGAAGAACAGCATCAATCTGATTTTCTTCTAAGTAAGCTTTTAGGGCACTAGAATCATAAACATCTAGTTGTTTAAAGCTAGCACGACTATCTACAGCTGAACGATTTCCTGTAGAGAGATTATCTAGAACATGTACCTGATAGCCAGCATTTAAAAGAGCTTTAACGGTATGGGAGCCAATGTAGCCAGCTCCACCTGTGACAAGAATTGTTTTGGTCATGATTTTTTCCTTTTTCTAGTTTTGTACTATTTTAAAGAAATAAGAAGGCGAAGTCAACTATTTTCTGCAAATTTCATGAAAAAATTGAACGGATATAGCATTGAATTGTTTTTTTGTTTGGGAATTAATAGTTTGGTTGGTTTTGGAATAGTTCTTAGATTTCACCTCACATGCAAGAAAATACAATCTTTTTCTAAGATACAGTAAGACTAAGATACTAATTTAGAAATCCACCTTCCCGCTATCCTTCTCCTATAAAAAGTGGTAAAATGGATGAAAGAAAGAAGGAATTGAAATGACAACATTATTTTCAAAAATCAAAGAAGTAACAGAACTTGCTGCGATCTCAGGTCATGAAGCGCCTGTCCGTGCTTATCTTCGTGAAAAATTGACACCGCATGTGGATGAAGTGGTGACAGATGGCTTGGGTGGTATTTTTGGTATCAAACATTCAGAAGCTGCGGATGCACCGCGCGTCTTGGTCGCTTCTCACATGGATGAAGTTGGTTTTATGGTCAGCGAAATCAAGCCAGATGGTACCTTTCGTGTCGTAGAAATCGGTGGTTGGAATCCTATGGTAGTCAGCAGCCAACGTTTCAAACTCTTGACTCGTGATGGTCATGAAATTCCAGTGATTTCAGGCTCTGTTCCGCCACATTTGACTCGTGGAAAGGGTGGACCAACCATGCCAGCTATTGCAGATATCGTCTTTGATGGCGGTTTTGCGGATAAGGCTGAGGCAGAAAGCTTTGGCATCCGTCCTGGCGACACCATCGTACCAGATAGTTCTGCAATCTTGACAGCCAATGAAAAAAATATCATCTCAAAAGCCTGGGACAACCGCTACGGAGTTCTTATGGTGAGCGAGTTGGCGGAAGCTTTGTCAGGTCAAAAACTTGGCAATGAACTCTATCTTGGCTCTAACGTCCAAGAAGAAGTTGGTCTTCGTGGTGCTCATACTTCCACAACTAAGTTTGACCCAGAAGTTTTCCTAGCAGTTGACTGCTCACCTGCTGGTGATGTTTATGGGGGTCAAGGCAAGATTGGAGATGGAACCTTGATTCGTTTCTACGACCCAGGTCACTTGCTTCTCCCAGGAATGAAGGACTTCCTTTTGACAACAGCTGAAGAAGCTGGTATCAAGTACCAATACTACTGTGGTAAAGGCGGAACAGACGCTGGCGCAGCTCATCTGAAAAATGGTGGTGTCCCATCTACAACAATCGGAGTCTGTGCTCGTTATATCCATTCTCACCAAACCCTCTACGCAATGGATGACTTCCTAGAAGCGCAAGCTTTCTTACAAGCTTTGGTGAAGAAATTGGATCGTTCAACAGTTGACTTCATTAAAAATTATTAAACTTAAGGAGGTGGTAGGGATGGTAGAACCAAACCTAGAAAGCCTTATAAAAGATCTTTACAATCATGCTCGCCATGATTTGAGTGAAGATTTAGTTGCTGCTCTCCTAGAGACTGCTAAAAAACTGCCTACTACAAATGAGCAATTGCTGGCAGTTCGTCTCTCAGGTCTGGTCAATCATGAATTGCTCCTAAATCCCAAACATCCAGCACCTGAGTTGCTCAACTTGGCTCGCTTTATCAAAAGAGAAGAAGCAAAGTACAGAGGAACCGCAGCTTATGCCCTTATGTTTGGTGAACTTTTTAAAATGCTTTGATTCCATTGTGAATCAAAGCATTTTTCTATATGGTAGAAAAGCGATTCTTGATTAGGAAAAGAAAAAAGCCATCCCATTTAGGATAGCTCTCAATGAAAATCAAAGAGCAAACTAGGAAACTAGCCGCAGGCTGTACTTGAGTACGGCAAGGCGACGTTGACGTGGTTTGAATTTGATTTTCGAAGAGCATTAGATTTGTTCAGCGATGACCTTTTCAGCCAGATTCATAGCATGGTCTGACACTCGAGTATAGTGGGAAACAATATCGATAAAGTTGACCCCAGCTTGTGTTGAACACTCGCCCTTGTTGAGGCGTTTGATGTGGGTCTTTCTGAGAACACGTTCCATATTGTTGATTTCTTTATGGCGTTCAATCAGACTTTGAGCTTTTTCAATATCATTGTTTTCCACGCTATCAAGGGCATCCTTGATAAAGCCAGTGGTTTTTTGATAGATATCAGCCAATTCCTGCAAAGCAGCTTCAGAGAACTCAACGTTTTTACGTTGAAGGTAGTCGGTCAGATTGATTAGGGCTTCTGCGTGATCCCCAATCCGTTCCAAATCACGGGATGAATCCAGGATGTTTGTGAGCACTTCACTTTCTTTCTGGCTAAGGGCTTCACTTGAAAGAGTAATCAGGTAACGAGTCAATTTTTCATCAATGGTATTGATGGCTTCTTCCGTCTTGTGGCCTTTTTCAGCAACCTTTTCATTGAGGTCAATGATGTAGTTGTATGAAAGGTCAAAGGCTTTAGAAGCATAATTTCCCAAGTGAAGGAGTTCTTTTTTGGCATTTCCGAGAGCGATTGATGGTGCTTGTTTAATCAAATGCTCATCAAGATAAAGTGGCTCGTACTTGACAACTTCATCTTCACCAGGGATGAGCTTGGTTACAAAGTAGGCCAAGGCTCCGATGAATGGAAATTGTACAATGGTGTTACTTACGTTAAAGGCACCATGAGAGAAGGCGATGGTCATCTCAGGTGAGAGGTGAAGGAGTGCCTGGAAGTACTCAATCATAGACGTAAATGGACCTAATAAGATTAAGCAAAGAATAGTCCCTAAAACGTTAAAGGTAACGTGGGTTGCAGCAACGCGTTTCGCAGAGACATTGGCTCCAGCTGCCGCGATGATAACTGTTAAGGTTGTTCCGATATTATCCCCGAAGAGAACTGGTAGCGAACCTTTGAGGTCAAGGAATCCACCTGCATAGAGACCTTGTAAAATTCCGATTGTTGCAGAAGAAGCTTGGATGAGGACGGTAATCACCGCACCGGCAAAAACTCCTAATACAGGATTTTGTCCCAAGGTTACCATATATTCCTTAAATTGTGGTAAATCTTTAAGAGGGCTCATACCGGCACTGATGAGGTTGAGGGCGTAGAAGATTCCCCCTACACCAAACAGGATGCGCCCGATATTGTTTGCTGTTCTATTTTTGGTAAAGAAGAGGAACATGGTTCCAAGGAAAATCAGGGGTAAAGCATACTCGCCAAGCTTGAAACCGATGATAAAGGAAGTAACAGTGGTTCCTATGTTGGCTCCCATGATAATTCCGATAGCCTGTCTAAGAGTGAGAAGACTAGCGCTGACCAGTCCAACCGTGATAACTGTAACCCCTGTACTTGACTGAATCAGGGCAGTCACGACAATTCCGACTAAAACACCTAAAAAGGGATTGCTAGTGTACTTGTCAATGTAAAAACGAAGGCGATCTCCAGCAGCTTGTTGCAAACCGTCTCCCATGGTCTTGATACTATATAAGAATAGTCCCAGACCACCTAAAAAGTGAAATAAAATTTCCTGCCAATTAATGGACATTTCTTTTTCCTCCGAAAAATAATAACGGAATTTCTCCTATTCTATTTTAAAGGATAAAAGTAAATCTAACAAGTGTTAAGCTAAGATTTTAGAAAGAAAATTCGTTAGAATGGGCCTTAATTATATTAATTTTACCAATTTCTAACCTAGATATAGGTATTTCCTTTTGTATATTGACATTTAAAAGAAATATTTTAAAATGAGGGAGGAATTATCTTGGTCCCTGTGATTGGGATAAAAATTTTATAAAGAAAGTTAAGCGCTTTCTTTTGCACAACAAAATCAATTAGGAGGAGAAAATGAAGAATCCATTTTTTGAAAGACGTTGTCGTTACAGTATTCGTAAGTTATCAGTAGGAGCCTGCTCGCTGATGATTGGGGCTGTTTTATTTGCTGGTCCAGCCTTAGCAGAAGAAACTGCAGTTCCTGAAAATAACGGAGCCAATACAGCGCTTGTTTCAGGAGAGAGTGAGCATCCAACTAATGAAGCTGACAAGCAGCATGAAGGAGAACATGCTAGAGAAAATAAGCTAGAAAAGGCAGAAGGAGTAGCGACAGCATCTGAAACTGCTTCGCCAGCAAGCAATGAAGCTGCAACTACTGAAACCGCAGAAGCAGCTAGCGCAGCTAAACCAGAGGAAAAAGCAAGTGGGGTGGCTGCAGAAGCACCATCTGCAGAAGCAAAACCTAAGTCTGACAAGGAAATAGAAGCAAAACCTGAAGCAACTAACCAAGGGGATGAGTCTAAGCCAGCAGCAGAAGCTAATAAGACTGAAAAAGAAGTCCAGCCAGATGTCCCAAAAAATACGGAAAAAACATTAAAACCAAAGGAAATCAAATTTAATTCTTGGGAAGAATTGTTAAAATGGGAACCCGGAGCTCGTGAAGATGATGCTATTAACCGCGGGTCTGTCGCCCTCGCTTCACGTCGGACAGGTCATTTAGTCAATGAAAAAGCTAGCAAGGAAGCAAAAGTACAAGCCCTATCCAACACCAATTCTAAAGCAAAAGACCATGCTTCTGTTGGTGGAGAAGAGTTCAAGGCCTATGCTTTTGACTATTGGCAATATTTAGATTCAATGGTCTTCTGGGAAGGTCTCGTACCAACTCCTGACGTTATTGATGCAGGTCACCGTAACGGGGTTCCTGTATATGGTACACTCTTCTTCAACTGGTCTAATAGTATTGCAGATCAAGAAAAATTTGCTGAAGCTTTGAAGCAAGACCCAGATGGTAGCTTCCCAATTGCCCGTAAATTGGTGGATATGGCCAAGTATTATGGCTATGATGGCTATTTCATCAACCAGGAAACAACTGGGGATTTGGTTGAACCTCTTGGAGAAAAGATGCGCCAGTTTATGCTCTATACCAAGGAGTATGCTGCTAAGGTAAACCATCCAATCAAGTATTCTTGGTACGATGCCATGACTTATAACTATGGACGTTACCACCAAGATGGTTTGGGAGAATACAACTACCAATTCATGCAACCTGAGGGAGATAAGGTTCCAGCAGATAACTTCTTTGCTAACTTTAACTGGGATAAGGCTAAGAATGATTACACTATTACAACTGCCAACTGGATTGGCCGTAATCCTTATGACGTATTTGCAGGTTTGGAATTGCAACAGGGTGGTTCCTACAAGACCAAGGTCAAATGGAATGACATTTTAGATGAAAATGGGAAATTGCGCCTTTCTCTTGGTTTGTTCGCCCCAGATACCATTACAAGTTTAGGAAAAACTGGTGAAGATTATCATAAGAATGAAGATATCTTCTTTACAGGTTACCAAGGTGATCCTACTGGCCAAAAACCAGGTGATAAAGATTGGTATGGGATTGCTAACCTAGTTGCGGACCGTACGCCAGCAGTAGGTAATACTTTTACTACTTCTTTTAATACAGGTCATGGTAGAAAGTGGTTCGTAGATGGTAAGGTTTCTAAGGATTCTGAGTGGAATTACCGTTCAGTTTCAGGTGTTCTTCCAACATGGCGCTGGTGGCAAAAATCAACTGGTGATAAGTTGAAAGCAAGCTATGATTTTGAAGATGCTTATAATGGTGGAACTTCTCTCAAATTTGCAGGGGATCTTTCAGGTGCGACCAAGCAAGATGTGAATTTGTACTCTACTCGCTTGAAGGTGACAGATACAACCAAATTGCATGTTGCCCACAAAGGAGGCAAAGGGACCAAGGTTTATGTAGAATTTGCAACCAAGAAAGATTATACCTACGGTGATGAAGCCGCCCGTAAAGAATTGACAGTTTCAGATGACTGGACTACCAATGATTTTGATTTGAGTTCCTTGGCAGGTAAAACAATTTACGGTATTAAACTCTATTTTGAAAATGATAAAGACTTAAAAGGTTATCAATTTAACCTGGGGCAATTGACCATCAGCAATAATCAAGATGCTCCTCAGGCACCAACCACAGTAGCTGTAGCCAAACAAGTTCTTAAAAATGCCCAAGAAGCAGAAGCGGTTGTGCAGTTTGAAGGAAACAAGGATGCAGATTTCTATGAAGTTTACGAAAAAGATGGAGACAGCTGGAAATTACTAACTGGCTCATCTTCTACAACTATTTATCTACCAAAAGTTAGCCGCTCAGCAAGTGCTCAAGGTACAACTCAAGAACTGAAAGTTGTAGCAGTCGGTAAAAATGGAGTTCGTTCAGAAGCTGCAACCACAACCTTTGATTGGGGCATGACTGTAAAAGATACCAGCCTACCAAAACCGCTAGCTGAAAATATCGTTCCAGGTGCAACAGTTATTGATAGTACTTTCCCTAAGACTGAAGGTGGAGAAGGTATTGAAGGTATGTTGAATGGTACCATTACCAGTCTTTCAGACAAGTGGTCTTCTGGACAATTAAGTGGTAGTGTGGATATTCGTTTGACCCAGCCACGTACAGTTGTTAGATGGGTGATGGACCATGCTGGGGCTGGTGGAGAATCTGTAAACGATGGTTTGATGAACACCAAAGACTTTGACCTCTATTATAAAGATGCGGATGGTCAATGGAAGTTGGCTAAGGAAGTCCGTGGCAATAAAGCCCATGTTACAGATATTACCCTTGACAAACCTATCACAGCTCAAGACTGGCGCTTGAATGTTGTCACTTCTGACAATGGAACTCCATGGAAGGCTATTCGTATCTATAACTGGAAAATGTATGAAAAGCTTGATACTGAGAGTGTCAATATTCCGATGGCCAAGGCTGCAGCCCGTTCTCTAGGCAATAACAAGGTACAAGTTGGCTTTGCGGATGTACCAGCTGGAGCAACCATTACCGTTTATGATAATCCAAATTCTCAAACTCCGCTTGCAACCTTGAAGAGCGAAGTTGGAGGAGACCTAGCAAGTGCACCATTGGATTTGACAAATCAATCTGGTCTTCTTTACTATCGTACCCAGTTGCCAGGCAAGGAAATTAGTAATATCCTAGCAGTTTCCGTTCCAAAAGATGACAGAAGAATCAAGTCAGTCAGCCTAGAAACAGGACCTAAGAAAACAAGTTACGCCGAAGGGGAGGATTTGGACCTTAGAGGTGGTGTTCTTCGAGTTCAGTATGAAGGTGGAGCTGAGGACGAACTTATTCGCCTAACTCACGCGGGTATATCAGTATCAGGTTTTGATACGCATCATAAGGGAGAACAAAATCTTACTTTACAATATTTGGGGCAACCGGTACATGCTAATTTATCAGTGACTGTTACTAGTCAAGATGAAGCAAGTCCGAAAACTATTTTGGGAATTGAAGTAAGTCAGGAACCGAAAAAAGATTACCTAGTTGGTGATAGCTTAGACTTGTCTGAAGGACGCTTTGCAGTGGCTTATAGCAATGACACCATGGAAGAACATTCCTTTACTGATGAGGGAGTTGAAATTTCTGGTTACGATGCTCAAAAGACCGGTCGTCAAACCTTGACGCTTCGTTACCAAGGTCATGAAGTCAACTTTGATGTTTTGGTATCTCCAAAAGCAGCATTGAACGATGAATACCTTAAACAAAAATTAGCAGAAGTTGAAGCGGCTAAGAACAAGGTGGTCTATAACTTTGCTTCACCAGAAGTAAAAGAAGCCTTCTTGAAAGCAATTGAAGCGGCCGAACAAGTCTTGAAAGACCATGAAACTAGCACCCAAGATCAGGTTAATGACCGACTTAATAAATTGACAGAAGCTCATAAAGCTCTGAATGGTCAAGAGAAATTTACGGAAGAAAAGACAGAACTTGATCGATTAACAGGTGAGGCTCAAGAACTCTTGGCTGCCAAACCAAACCATCCTTCAGGTTCTGCCCTAGCTCCGCTTCTTGAGAAAAACAAGGCCTTGGTTGAAAAAGTAGATTTGAGTCCAGAAGAGCTTGCAACAGCGAAACAGAGTCTGAAAGATCTGGTTGCTTTATTGAAAGAAGACAAACCAGCAGTCTTTTCTGATAGTAAAACAGGTGTTGAAGTACACTTCTCAAATAAAGAGAAGACTGTCATCAAGGGCTTGAAAGTAGAGCGTGTTCAAGCAAGTGCTGAAGAGAAGAAATACTTTGCTGGAGAAGATGCTCATGTCTTTGAAATAGAAGGTCTAGATGAAAAAGGTCAAGACGTTGATCTCTCTTACGCTTCTATTGTGAAAATTCCAATTGAAAAAGATAAGAAAGTGAAGAAAGTCTACTTCTTACCTGAAGGAAAAGCAGCAGTAGAATTGGCTTTTGAACAAACGGATAGTCATGTCATCTTTACAGCACCACACTTTACTCATTATGCCTTTGTTTATGAATCTGCTGAAAAACCACAACCTGCTAAACCAGTAGAAAAAGTTATTTCAAGCAAGGAACCAGCTGAAGGTGTCAAGAATTTGGTTGTGGATACTCCGAAATTAGAAGTCGAAGAGACAAGTATCGCCTTCGAACACCAAGAACGTCCAAATCCAAATCTTACAGTCGGTCAACGTCAACTTGTCCAAGCAGGGGTTGAGGGACAAATTCGCCGCTTGATTGAAGTAGATAGCCAAGGCAATCGTACGCTTCGCGCTACAGAAGTTTTGAAAGAAGCAAGCCCTGAAATCGTAGAAGTAGGTACTGGTCTCATTCCTGCCAATCCAGCACCACAAAACACAGATCTTCCAAAACCTACTAATCAACCGGCTTCTGATCAACAAAAGGCTCCTAAATTGGAAGTTCAAGAGGAAAAGGTTGCCTTTGATCGTCAAGAGCATGAAAATGCTGATATGCTAGTTGGGGAACAACGAGTCATCATACAGGGACGAGATGGTCTGTTGAGACATGTCTTTGAAGTTGATGAAAACGGTCAGCGTCGTCTTCGTTCAACAGAAGTCATCCAAGAGGCGATTCCAGAAATTGTTGAAATTGGAACAAAAGTAAAAACTGAACCAGCAGTAGCGCCTACACAAGAAAAACCAGCCCAAAATACAGAAGTTCAATCAGAAGAAGCAAGCAAACAATTGCCAAATACAGGAACTGCTGATGCCAATGAAGCCCTAATAGCAGGATTGGCAAGCCTTGGTCTTGCTAGTTTAGCCTTGACATTGAAGCAGAAAAAAGAAGATGAAGATTAAATATCGAAAAATCTTGTGAAATCTTTCCTTATATTTCCAAAGTGTGATATAATAGTTTCGAATAAAATAAATAAAGGGGTTTTTGTAACATGGCAAAACTTACTGTTAAAGACGTTGACTTGAAAGGTAAAAAAGTCCTCGTTCGTGTTGACTTCAACGTACCTGTAAAAGATGGCGTGATTACCAACGACAACCGTATCACTGCAGCTCTTCCAACTATCAAGTACATCCTTGAACAAGGTGGACGTGCTATCCTCTTCTCTCACCTTGGCCGTGTAAAAGAAGAAGCAGACAAAGCTGGTAAATCACTTGCTCCTGTAGCTGCTGACTTGGCAGCTAAATTGGGTCAAGACGTTGCTTTCCTTCCAGGTGTCACTCGTGGTGCTGAATTGGAAGCAGCTATCAACGCTCTTGAAGATGG
Source organism: Streptococcus mitis (assembly GCA_001914195.1). Classification (GTDB taxonomy): domain Bacteria; phylum Bacillota; class Bacilli; order Lactobacillales; family Streptococcaceae; genus Streptococcus; species Streptococcus mitis_F. The sequence continues at coordinate 52,247 of MKYF01000007.1, forward strand.
ACAAGTTCTCTTGGTTGAAAACACTCGTTATGAAGATGTTGACGGCAAGAAAGAATCTAAAAACGATCCGGAACTTGGTAAATACTGGGCATCACTTGGAGATGGTATCTTCGTAAACGATGCATTCGGTACAGCTCACCGTGCACACGCATCTAACGTTGGTATCTCAGCAAACGTTGAAAAAGCAGTTGCTGGTTTCCTTCTTGAAAACGAAATTGCTTATATCCAAGAAGCAGTTGAAACTCCAGAACGTCCATTCGTAGCGATCCTTGGTGGTTCAAAAGTTTCAGACAAGATCGGTGTTATCGAAAACTTGCTTGAAAAAGCTGATAAAGTCCTTATCGGTGGTGGTATGACTTACACATTCTACAAAGCACAAGGTATCGAAATCGGTAACTCACTTGTAGAAGAAGACAAATTGGATGTTGCGAAAGCTCTTCTTGAAAAAGCAAACGGTAAATTGATCTTGCCAGTTGACTCAAAAGAAGCTAACGCATTTGCTGGTTACACTGAAGTGCGTGACACTGAAGGTGAAGCAGTTTCTGAAGGCTTCCTTGGTCTTGACATCGGTCCAAAATCTATCGCTAAATTTGACGAAGCTTTGACTGGTGCGAAAACAGTTGTATGGAACGGACCTATGGGTGTATTTGAAAACCCAGACTTCCAAGCTGGTACAATTGGTGTGATGGACGCTATCGTGAAACAACCAGGAGTTAAATCAATCATCGGTGGTGGTGACTCAGCTGCCGCAGCGATTAACCTTGGCCGTGCAGACAAATTCTCATGGATTAGTACGGGCGGAGGTGCTTCAATGGAACTTCTCGAAGGTAAAGTATTGCCAGGTTTGGCTGCACTTACAGAAAAATAATTTCAGCCCGTTAGTCTCTACAAAATCTTGATTTTGTAGAAAAAGGAACAAAACTGAAACGTTAACAAAAAGGTGGCTATGTCACCTTTTTGTGTTAGTGTAGGTATTTGTGACGCGGTGGTGGAGCATCAATGGAACTTCTTGAAGGTAAAGTTCTTCCAGGACTTGCAGCCTTGACAGAAAAATAAGATTTTATAAATAAATCAAAGAAGAGAGGGATGGAAGTTCCTCTTTTCTTTTGCTTAAAATAAAAACGCTTCCTCTCAACTATTACTCATAAAAATCACCGATTTATGATAAAATGGAAATAGAAAGTTGAGATTATGAGTTATTTTAAAAAATACAAATTCGATAAATCCCAGTTTAAACTTGGTATGCGAACCTTTAAAACAGGTATTGCTGTTTTTCTAGTTCTCTTGATTTTTGGCTTTTTTGGCTGGAAAGGTCTTCAAATTGGTGCTTTAACAGCGGTTTTTAGTCTGAGAGAAAGTTTTGATAAGAGTGTTCATTTCGGAACTTCGCGTATTCTAGGAAATAGTATCGGTGGCCTCTATGCTCTGGTCTTCTTCTTATTAAATACCTTTTTCCACGAAGCCTTTTGGGTGGCCTTGGTAGTTGTTCCAATCTGCACCATGTTAACCATTATGACAAATGTAGCCATGAATAACAAAGCAGGGGTTATTGGTGGTGTAGCGGCTATGTTAATCATTACCCTATCGATTCCGAGTGGCGAAACAATTTTGTACGTATTTGCGCGTGTATCAGAAACTTTCATGGGAGTTTTTGTCGCAATTCTCGTAAATTACGATATTGATCGTATTCGGCTCTTTTTAGAGAAAAAAGAAAAATAATGTTACATTTTATAACATTATCAATTGACGTTTGTCTTTTTTTAGACTATAATAGACAGAAAGAAGGAAATTGTAAATGAAGGAAAAAGAATTTCGCCGAAATATGGCTGTTTTTCCTATCGGCAGTGTTATGAAGTTGACCGATCTATCGGCGCGTCAGATTCGTTATTATGAAGATCAAGAGTTGATCAAACCTGATCGAAACGAAGGGAACCGTCGCATGTATTCCTTGAATGACATGGATCGTCTGCTTGAAATCAAAGATTATATCTCTGAAGGTTATAATATCGCTGCCATTAAGAAAAAATATGCTGAACGTGAAGCGAAATCCAAGAAAGCGGTGAGTCAGACTGAGGTGCGTCGTGCACTTCATAATGAACTCCTCCAACAGGGTCGCTTTGCTTCAGTACGGTCACCTTTTGGTCGCGGTTAGGCAACCGCAAGTAGTCATACATTAAGGAGAAAACTCATGCCAATCACAGCTGCAGATATTCGTCGTGAAGTCAAGGAAAAAAATGTTACCTTTATTCGTCTCATGTTCTCAGATATTTTGGGAACCATGAAAAACGTCGAAATTCCTGCTACAGATGAACAGTTAGATAAAGTCTTGTCAAATAAGGCTATGTTTGATGGATCTTCTATTGAAGGTTTTGTACGTATCAATGAGTCAGATATGTACTTGTACCCAGACTTGGATACATGGACAGTCTTCCCGTGGGGAGATGAAAATGGAAGTGTTGCAGGTTTGATCTGTGATGTCTATACAACGGAAGGTGAACCGTTTGCAGGTGACCCTCGTGGCAATTTGAAACGTGCTCTTCGTCACATGGAAGAAGTGGGATTCAAATCCTTTAACCTTGGACCAGAGCCAGAATTCTTCCTATTTAAGTTGGATGAAAATGGAGACCCAACACTTGAAGTGAATGACAAGGGTGGCTACTTTGATTTGGCGCCTACTGACCTTGCGGACAACACACGTCGTGAGATTGTCAATGTCTTGACCAAAATGGGATTTGAAGTAGAAGCCAGTCACCACGAGGTTGCGGTTGGACAGCATGAGATTGACTTTAAGTACGATGAAGTTCTCCGTGCTTGTGATAAGATTCAAATCTTTAAACTTGTTGTTAAGACCATTGCTCGCAAACATGGTCTTTACGCAACCTTTATGGCAAAACCAAAATTTGGTATTGCTGGATCAGGTATGCACTGTAATATGTCCTTGTTTGATGCAGAAGGAAACAATGCCTTCTTTGATCCAAATGATCCAAAAGGAATGCAGTTGTCAGAAACGGCCTACCATTTCCTTGGCGGTTTGATTAAGCATGCCTACAACTATACTGCCATCATGAACCCAACAGTTAACTCATACAAACGTTTGGTTCCAGGTTATGAAGCACCTGTTTACATTGCTTGGGCTGGTCGTAACCGTTCGCCACTTGTACGCGTGCCTGCTTCACGTGGTATGGGAACTCGTCTTGAGTTGCGTTCAGTGGATCCAATGGCAAACCCTTACATCGCTATGGCTGTTCTTTTGGAAGTTGGTTTGCATGGTATTGAAAATAAAATCGAAGCACCAGCTCCTATCGAAGAAAATATATACATCATGACAGCAGAAGAGCGTAAGGAAGCTGGTATTACAGACCTTCCATCAACCCTTCACAACGCTTTGAAAGCTTTGACAGAAGATGAAGTTGTCAGAGCAGCTCTTGGAGAACATATCTATACTAGTTTCCTTGAAGCCAAACGAATCGAATGGGCAAGTTATGCAACCTTCGTTTCACAATGGGAAATTGATAATTATTTAGACCTTTACTAATACTAATATAGAAGGAAGATTGTCCGTGAGGATGATCTTTTTTTCTTGTGTTTTATATCGAGGTGTGATATATTTTATATAACGAAGTGCGATATATCGAACTGAATTGGAGGTGAGTGCAAATGGAATTAACGGATAAGATTCGTCGAGTTTATCTTCCGATGACGGAAACGGGTTTTTATATCTTGTTCTGCCTGCAAAAGGAAGGTCATGGTTATAGTATTACGCAAAAGGTCAAGGAGATGACGGATTCGCAAGTTTCGATTAGTCCTGGAACTATGTATGGAACCTTGTCAAAGATGGAAAAGGATGGTTTGATTTCCTTTGTCCGTGAAGAGGAGAAGCGTAAAATCTATCAGATGACAGACTTGGGACGCAAAGTCTTAGATATTGAATTGAAACGTATTGAACGGCTCTATAGAAACAGTCTGGAGGGAAGATGATGGAAAAGAAGGTTGTTTATAGAATTGCTACCATTGCGGATTATGATAGAGAGGCTTTATATCTTAGAAAAATGCATGCTAAGGGCTGGAAACTTAGGAAAGTAAGCTATTCTATCTTATTGTTTGCAGTTAAGTATAACTTTGAAAAGTGTCACCCTGAGCAAGTGTCTTATCAGTTGGACTTTTACCCAATGGAAAAATCAGAGAGAGCTTCCTATTTACAACTGTTTAAAGACTGTGGCTGGGAGCATATTACAGACTTTAATAGTTTTTCCTATTTTAGAAAAGTACATTCTGAAATTGAATCGGATGCAGAGTTTGAAATTTATAATGACGCGGCCGGGAAGTTAGCTATGGTTAATCGCATTTTAAGACTGCGATTAGTACCTGTTTTACTTTTGCTAGCCATACATATACCATTCTTACTTAAGTTGCTCAATAAAAGTAATGCGTATGGTCTATGGAGTTTATTTGCGGTCGGGCTAGATATTTTCTTGTCTTTAATCCTTTTGTTAATAGTTGCCTATATTAGCTGGAAGTTATGGCATAAAAAGAAGGAATTATCAGATTTTTGATAGGGTAGGTATGCTCAAAATTGGAGGGGAAGTCATGATAAATAAAAAGCAATTTCGAATTTTCACCGTTGTTGATTTGGATAAGGAAGAAGAGTATTTGCATGAGATGCACTTGAAAGGTTGGAGGTATAGAACGAGTCGTTTTGGTTTGTTCTATTTTGACCAATGTCAACCAGACGATGTCATCTACTGTATCTATGATTCTAGATTTCTTAAAAAGTATAAGCATGAACTGCAAGATTTTAGAAATAGAGGTTGGGAATTGATAGGAGCAGGTTCTTGTTCGATTCTTCGTAAATCGTCTTCTAATTTACTTCCAGAGGATCAAGTCTATATGAGTAAGGGGCTCAGATGGGAAGTTATGCGAAATAGACTTCGTTCATGTACAGTTGCTTTCTCAGGTGGTCTTGTTGTTTGTATGAGTTCGTTTAGAGAGGAACTTTCTATGTCTTTCTTTATTATTTTTGTTTTATATGCTTTTCTGATTTCTTATTTAATTCTTGGTTATTTAAGACTTAAAAGGGCATACCGAGTATATGGAAGGTAGGGTTCTAGGTCTTCAGACTGATTTTTAGCACTCTTGATAAAAGAGTGCTAATTTTTTAAGTTTTTATCTTGACATTCTTTTTTAAGGGTGTATAATAGAATCATGAGTTAGCACTTGAATGCATCGAGTGCTAATCGATCAGACAGAGAGGAGTGATGAGATGGTTACAGAGCGTCAGCAGGATATTTTAAATCTGATTATTGACATCTTTACCAAAACGCACGAACCTGTCGGATCCAAAACCTTGCAAGAGTCTATTAACTCTAGCAGTGCAACCATTCGTAATGATATGGCAGCTCTAGAAAAGCAAGGTTTGCTTGAAAAGGCTCATACTTCAAGTGGTCGGATGCCAAGTATTGCTGGTTTTCAGTACTATGTGAAACACTCACTGGATTTTGATCGACTGGCTGAAAATGAGGTTTACGAGATTGTCAAAGCCTTTGATCAGGAATTCTTCAAGCTAGAGGATATTCTGCAAGAGGCTGCTAATCTACTAACAGACTTGAGTGGCTGTACGGTAGTAGCACTGGATGTTGAGCCGAGCAGGCAACGTTTGACAGCCTTTGATATCGTTGTTTTGGGGCAACATACAGCCTTGGCAGTATTCACCCTAGACGAGTCTCGAACGGTTACTAGTCAGTTTCTGATTCCAAGGAACTTTTTGCAGGAGGATTTGCTGAAACTGAAGAGCATCATTCAGGAACGTTTCCTCGGTCACACCGTTCTGGATATTCACTACAAGATTCGGACGGAGATTCCGCAGATTATCCAGCGTTACTTTACAACAACGGATAATGTGATTGATCTCTTTGAACATATCTTTAAAGAAATGTTCAACGAAAACATTGTGGTGGCGGGCAAGGTCAATCTCTTAAATTTTGCTAATCTAGCGGCTTATCAGTTCTTTGACCATCCGCAAAAGGTGGCCTTGGAGATTCGTGAGGGGTTACATGAGGATCAGATGCAAAACGTCCGTGTTGCAGACAGTCAAGAGTCCTGTCTAGCTGATCTAGCGGTGATTAGTAGCAAGTTCCTCATTCCTTATCGGGGAGTTGGAATTCTAGCCATTATCGGTCCAGTCAATCTGGATTACCAACAGCTAATCAACCAAGTCAATGTGGTCAATCGTGTTTTGACCATGAAGTTGACAGATTTTTACCGCTACCTCAGCAGTAATCATTACGAAGTACATTAAGATTGAAATCATTAAAGGAGGCGAAAATGGCCCAAGATATAAAAAATGAAGAAGTAGAAGAAGTTCAAGAAGAGGAAGTTGTGGAAACGGTAGAAGAAACAACTCCTGAGAAGTCTGAGTTGGACTTGGCAAATGAACGTGCAGATGAGTTCGAAAATAAATACCTTCGCGCTCATGCGGAAATGCAAAATATCCAACGCCGTGCCAATGAAGAGCGTCAAAACTTACAACGTTATCGTAGCCAGGACTTGGCAAAAGCGATTCTCCCTTCTTTGGATAACCTTGAGCGTGCACTCGCAGTTGAAGGTTTGACAGACGATGTCAAAAAAGGATTGGAAATGGTGCAAGAAAGCTTGATTCACGCTTTGAAAGAAGAAGGAATCGAAGAAATCGCAGCTGACGGTGAATTTGACCATAACTACCATATGGCCATCCAAACTCTCCCAGCAGACGATGAACACCCAGCAGATACCATCGCCCAAGTCTTCCAAAAAGGCTACAAACTCCATGACCGCATCCTACGCCCAGCCATGGTAGTGGTGTATAATTAGAAATTTTATATGTCGAAACAATATAGCAGGAAGATGAGAATGAAAAAGATAGCGGCTACAAATTGGGCTATTGGAATTGTCGTTTTCTTTCTGGTAGTAGGGATATTTTTTGCTTATCCTATTTCGGAAGGAGCACAAGTTTCTTATTTTGGAACGCAACCAGTAATTTGGCTGCAAAAAGTATTAGAACTTATATTGCAACCTATTTTAATTGGTCAATTGTTATTCTTGCTTACAGAAGATATATCAGTAAGTAAGAAAGACTGATTTAGTATTGTCCGAAACGACAATAAACTATGAAGAAAGATAAGAGGCAAGCCGGAGGCTTGCAAGGAAGATATTTCCCGCCGTGGTGAAAGTTTCAGTAGCTTCTGCTACTGAAACAGGGGATTTTTGAGACAATAGACTCAAAAATAAGTGATGAAATCCCGAAGGGAGTTGCTCACGTCCCCACCACTTAAGGGAAATATCAAAAATAGAAAATTAACTAACAAGGAGAAAAACACATGTCTAAAATTATCGGTATTGACTTAGGTACAACAAACTCAGCAGTAGCAGTTCTTGAAGGAACTGAAAGCAAAATCATCGCAAACCCAGAAGGTAACCGCACAACTCCATCTGTAGTATCATTCAAAAACGGAGAAATCATCGTTGGTGATGCTGCAAAACGTCAAGCAGTTACAAACCCAGATACAGTCATCTCTATCAAATCTAAAATGGGAACTTCTGAAAAAGTTTCTGCAAACGGAAAAGAATACACTCCACAAGAAATCTCAGCTATGATTCTTCAATACTTGAAAGGCTACGCTGAAGACTACCTTGGCGAAAAAGTTACTAAAGCAGTTATCACAGTTCCAGCTTACTTTAACGATGCTCAACGTCAAGCAACAAAAGACGCTGGTAAAATCGCTGGTCTTGAAGTAGAACGTATCGTCAACGAACCAACTGCAGCCGCTCTTGCTTACGGTTTGGACAAGACTGACAAAGAAGAAAAAATCTTGGTATTTGACCTTGGTGGTGGTACATTCGACGTCTCTATCCTTGAATTGGGTGACGGCGTCTTCGATGTATTGTCAACTGCAGGGGACAACAAACTTGGTGGTGATGACTTTGACCAAAAAATCATCGACCACTTGGTAGCAGAATTTAAAAAAGAAAACGGTATTGACTTGTCTACTGACAAGATGGCAATGCAACGTTTGAAAGATGCAGCTGAAAAAGCGAAGAAAGACCTTTCTGGTGTAACTTCAACACAAATCAGCTTGCCATTTATCACTGCTGGTGAAGCTGGACCTCTTCACTTGGAAATGACTTTGACTCGTGCTAAATTTGACGATTTGACTCGTGACCTTGTAGAACGTACAAAAGTTCCAGTTCGTCAAGCCCTTTCAGATGCAGGTTTGAGCTTGTCAGAAATCGACGAAGTTATCCTTGTTGGTGGTTCAACTCGTATCCCAGCCGTTGTAGAAGCTGTTAAAGCTGAAACTGGTAAAGAGCCAAACAAATCAGTAAACCCTGACGAAGTAGTTGCTATGGGTGCTGCCATCCAAGGTGGTGTCATCACTGGTGATGTCAAAGACGTTGTCCTTCTTGACGTAACACCATTGTCACTTGGTATCGAAACAATGGGTGGTGTCTTCACAAAACTCATCGATCGTAACACAACAATTCCAACATCTAAATCACAAGTCTTCTCAACTGCGGCAGACAACCAACCAGCCGTTGATATCCACGTTCTTCAAGGTGAACGCCCAATGGCAGCAGATAACAAGACTCTTGGACGTTTCCAATTGACAGATATCCCAGCTGCACCTCGTGGAATTCCTCAAATCGAAGTAACATTTGATATCGACAAGAACGGTATCGTGTCTGTTAAAGCTAAAGACCTTGGAACTCAAAAAGAACAAACTATTGTGATCCAATCTAACTCAGGTTTGACTGACGAAGAAATCGACCGCATGATGAAAGATGCAGAAGCTAACGCTGAAGCAGATAAGAAACGTAAAGAAGAAGTTGACCTTCGTAATGAAGTAGACCAAGCAATCTTTGCGACTGAAAAGACAATCAAGGAAACTGAAGGCAAAGGATTCGACGCAGAACGTGACGCTGCCCAATCTGCCCTTGATGACCTTAAGAAAGCGCAAGAAGACAACAACTTGGACGACATGAAAGCAAAACTTGAAGCATTGAACGAAAAAGCTCAAGGACTTGCTGTTAAACTCTACGAACAAGCTGCAGCAGCTCAACAAGCTCAAGCAGGAGCAGAAGGCGCACAAGCCACAGGAAACGCAGGCGATGACGTCGTAGACGGAGAGTTTACTGAGAAATAATATGCAAAGCCCGTTAAAACCTCACAGTGAAAATAGGAAATCTGACGCAGAAACTTTAGTTTCTAGAAAGATTTATCTTTTTCACCAAGAGGCTAGGGCGTGCTCGATTTAGCATTACTAGTTTGATTTTTAAAACTCGAACGTCGTAATGATAGGAAGAAATCCAGAGGTTGCAACCCAGCCTCTGTTTTTCGATAAAAAGGGACGGAACCTCATTTGTTTGGGTTTTGTCTCATCAATAAGAAAGAAAGGAATTGAACCCGACCTAAATCGAGGTTTGATTCAAAATATCAATAGAAAGGAACAAGGGTGTTCAGGGAATTGAACACGGGCTACGGACTGTGCCAAAAAGATAGTTTTTTCTAGGACGTAAGCGTCCGTTGTCAAAACTCCTATTTTGGCTGTGTCCGTTTGACGCCCTTTGTATCTTGAATTATGAACAATACTGAATTTTATGATCGTCTGGGGGTGTCAAAAAACGCTTCGGCAGATGAAATCAAAAAGGCTTATCGTAAGCTTTCGAAAAAATACCACCCAGATATCAACAAGGAGCCTGGTGCTGAGGAAAAGTACAAGGAAGTTCAGGAAGCCTATGAGACTTTAAGTGACGACCAAAAACGGGCTGCCTATGACCAATATGGTGCTGCGGGTGCCAATGGTGGATTTGGAGGCTTCGGTGGTGGAGCTGGCGGTTTCAACGGGGCAGGTGGCTTTGGTGGTTTTGAGGATATTTTCTCAAGTTTCTTCGGCGGAGGCGGTGCTTCACGCAATCCAAATGCTCCTCGTCAGGGGGATGACCTCCAATACCGTGTGAACTTGACCTTTGAAGAAGCTATTTTTGGAGCTGAAAAAGAGGTTAAATACAATCGTGAAGCAAGCTGTAGTACATGTAATGGTTCTGGTGCTAAGCCAGGAACAAGTCCAGTCACTTGTGGACGCTGTCATGGCGCTGGTGTCATTAACGTTGATACACAAACTCCGCTTGGTATGATGCGGCGCCAAGTAACCTGTGATGTCTGTCATGGTCGCGGAAAAGAAATCAAAGATCCATGTACAACTTGTCACGGAACAGGTCATGAAAAACAAGCCCATAGTGTACATGTAAAAATCCCTGCTGGTGTGGAAACAGGTCAACAAATTCGCCTAGCTGGTCAAGGTGAAGCAGGCTTTAACGGTGGACCTTATGGTGACTTGTACGTAGTGGTTTCTGTGGAAGCTAGCGACAAGTTTGAACGTGAAGGAACCACTATCTTCTACAATCTCAACCTCAACTTTGTCCAAGCAGCTCTTGGTGATACAGTAGATATCCCAACTGTTCACGGTGATGTTGAATTGGTTATCCCAGAGGGTACTCAGACTGGTAAGAAATTCCGCCTACGTGGTAAGGGGGCACCAAGCCTTCGTGGTGGTGCAGTTGGGGATCAATACGTTACCGTTAATGTCGTAACACCGACAGGCTTGAACGACCGCCAAAAAGCAGCTTTGAAAGAATTCGCAGCTGCAGGCGATTTGAAAGTCAATCCAAAGAAAAAGGGCTTCTTTGACCATATTAAAGATGCCTTTGAAGGAGAATAAAGCAAAAAGAGCCGAGTGGCTCTTTTTTGTTTATAGATTTTTTAAAACTTTCCTTAAGTAATGACGGACGGTAGCGACCTTCTTCGAAATCCTATACCTAAACTTTGAACTTAGGTCTCAAAGTTTCAGGTGTTTTCATTACGGCGGAAAGTCTTCGATTTAGTTATGAAACGGTGAATAATACTCTTCAAAAATCTCTTCAAACCACGTCAGCGTCGGCTTGTCATATATATGTTACTGACTTTGTCAGTTCTATCCACAACCTCAAAATGGTGTTTTGAGCGGCCTGCGCCTAGCTTTCTAGTTTGCTCTTTGATTTTTATTGAGTATGAGTTGCCTAATTTATGATGTATAGTTGATGGGATATAACTTGTTTACCTTTTAAAAAAGAGCCGTTGGGCTCTTTTACTTATCTTCGATTTCCTGTGTTTCTTTGATAACAGCTAGTCTAGTCTGGATGTCCTTTTCCAAGACCTTAAACTTGTAAATCAGGTCTTCTTGATATTCCTTGATGAGTTCTTTTTGCTGGTCGATGATTTGCAGGCTGTTTTGGATAATATCTACATCATCCTTGATAGCTTGAACGCGGTCAGTGGTATTCAAGACTTCATCTGTGATGACTTGGCGATTTTTTGTGACCAGATAACTTCCGGCTACAGCTCCTGCAAATAGCAGTAGATTGGATAATTTCATGGCAACTCCTTAGGTATTTTTGATGGTTTCAGCGACTTGAGCAAGTTTGTCAAAGTCTGGTTCGTGGGCGATAAAATCAATCTTGAGGTCATCGTCCGCACTGTAGCGAGGTACGAGGTGAACGTGGGTATGAAAGACTGTTTGCCCTGCGATTTCTTCACAGTTGGCAATGATATTCATGCCAGCAGCCTTGGTAGCTTTCATGACTTTTTGAGCCACTTTTGGCACTTGGGCAAAGAGTTGGCTGGCGCTAGTAGCGTCCATTTCCAAAAGATTACGATAGTGTTCTTTTGGCACGACCAAGGTGTGTCCTGGTGTCACTTGAGAGATATCAAGAAAGGCAAGAACCTGCTCATCTTCATATACTTTTGAAGCAGGAATTTCCCCTGCGATGATTTTACAAAAAATGCAATCCGACATAAAATCTACCTCTACTGTATTGAATTTTGATATAATATAGCTACATTATACCAGATTTGGAGAAAATATGTTAGAAATTAAAAACCTGACAGGTGGTTATGTTCATGTCCCTGTCTTGAAAGATGTGTCTTTTACCGTTGAAAGTGGACAGTTGGTCGGTTTGATTGGTCTCAATGGTGCTGGGAAATCAACGACTATTAATGAGATTATCGGTCTGTTGACACCTTATAGTGGCTCCATCAATATCAATGGCTTGACCCTGCAAGAAGATGCGACTAGCTACCGTAAGCAAATTGGCTACATTCCCGAGACACCTAGCTTGTATGAGGAATTGACCCTCAGAGAGCATATCGAAACGGTTGCCATGGCTTATGGTATTGAGCAAAAAGTGGCTTTTGATCGAGTAGAACCTTTGTTAAAAATGTTCCGTCTGGACCAGAAATTGGACTGGTTCCCTGTTCATTTTTCAAAAGGGATGAAGCAGAAGGTCATGATTATCTGTGCTTTTGTGGTGGATCCGAGTCTCTTTATCGTGGATGAGCCTTTCCTTGGTCTTGATCCGCTAGCTATTGCGGACTTGATTCAGCTTTTGGAAGTGGAAAAGCAAAAAGGCAAGTCCATTCTCATGAGTACTCACGTGCTGGATTCGGCTGAGAAGATGTGTGATGCCTTTGTCATTCTTCACAAGGGAGAGGTGCGTGCCAAGGGGAATCTCCTGCAACTGCGCGAAGCCTTTGATATGCCTGAGGCTAGTTTGAATGATATTTACTTGGCTCTGACCAAAGAGGAGGAGCTATGAAAGACTTGTTTTTAAAGAGAAAGCAGGCTTTTCGTAAGGAGTGTCTTGGTTATCTGCGCTATGTTCTCAATGACCACTTTGTCTTGTTCCTGCTTGTTCTGCTGGGATTTCTAGCCTACCAGTACAGTCAACTCTTGCAAGATTTTCCTGAAAATCATTGGCCTATCCTTTTATTTGTAGGAATTACGTCTGTTTTACTTTTGCTTTGGGGAGGAATTGCTACCTATATGGAGGCTCCAGACAAGCTCTTTCTCTTAGTCGGAGAAGAGGAAATCAAACTCCATCTCAAGCGTCAAACTGGCATTTCCCTAGTCTTTTGGCTCTTTATACAGACCCTTTTCTTGCTGTTATTTGCGCCCTTATTTTTAGCCATGGGTTATGGCTTGCCTGTTTTTCTGGTCTATGTGCTTTTATTGGGAGTAGGAAAATATTTCCTCTTTCGTCAAAAGGCCAGTAAATTTTTCACTGAAACTGGACTGGACTGGGATTATGTCATTTCCCAAGAAAGCAAGCGCAAGCAAGTCTTGCTTCGTTTCTTTGCCCTCTTTACGCAGGTCAAGGGAATTTCAAACAGCGTCAAGCGTCGTGCCTATCTGGACTTTATCCTAAAGGCTGTTCAGAAGGCGCCTGGGAAGATTTGGCAAAATCTCTATCTGCGTTCTTATTTGCGAAATGGAGATCTCTTTGCCCTCAGTCTTCGTCTTCTCTTGCTTTCTTTGCTGGCGCAGGTCTTTATCGAGCAAGCTTGGATTGCTACAGCAGTGGTAGTACTGTTTAACTACCTCTTGCTCTTCCAGTTGCTGGCCCTCTATCATGCCTTTGACTACCAGTATTTGACTCAACTCTTTCCACTGGACAAGGGGCAAAAGGAAAAAGGCTTGCAGGCGGTAGTCCGAGGATTGACCAGTTTGGTCTTAGTAGTGGAATTAGTTGTTGGGTTGATTACCTTCCAAGAAAAACTAGCCCTTCTAGCCTTGCTGGGTGCAGGTTTGGTTTTACTAGTCTTGTACTTACCTTATCAAGTAAAACGTCAGATGCTGGATTAATCTTGCCTATATGACACTAAAAAAGAAGTTGAGTTCAGTTTGTCTCAGCTTCTTTTATTTTCTACAGGATAATGGTTGGTCCGTAGAGACTCAACTTGGTCTTGACTTGGTCAAAGTGGAAGCGGTCATAGGCCCGCCAAGCGGCGCGAGTTGGAGCATCTGGATTGAGGGCGCTGAGTCCCATGAGAAGACTGGAAGTCTGGTAGAATTTTTCCAGTTCAATCAAGACTCGATTATCCACTGTCTCAGCCTTGGCTAGAAAACAAAGAATAGAGTCTAATTGCTCCTGAAAGCGGACGTCGTCAGCGCTTGCCTGTTTGCATGCTTGGTAGGTTTTGTTTAAGTCAGTAATCAAGGTTTGAGCTCTTTTGATAGGGTCTGTATCTGTCATGAGAATTCCTCCTCTAATCTGGGTGCTAGTCTTGTTTCTAGCAACTGTGTTTTGATACTGTCAGTCTATCACTTTTATCTCCTTTTCAACCATAAAATCTTTAATTGTCCTTGAAATTTCCTGAATGGTACTGTTAAGATTTTATGATAAAATAGTGGTAAGATTATCATGCTTATTTGAGGAACAAGCTACCCTTCAGGAGCATTAAAGGCCTGTTTAGGATTTGGTTGGCTTGTATCATAGTATTTTTGCTATTCTCTTTTTAGGAAGAAATCGAAACAAGGAGAGTAAGAAGATGAGAATATTTGTTTTAGAAGATGATTTTTCCCAACAGACTAGGATTGAAACGACCATTGAGAAACTCTTGAAAGAACATCACATCACTCCCAGCTCTTTTGAAGTTTTTGGCAAACCAGAGCAACTGCTGGCTGAAGTGCATGAGAAGGGGGCCCATCATCTATTCTTTTTGGATATTGAGATTCGAAATGAGGAGATGAAGGGTCTGGAAGTGGCTAGAAAGATTCGGGATAGGGATCCTTATGCTCTCATCGTCTTTGTGACGACTCACTCGGAGTTTATGCCCCTGTCCTTTCGCTACCAGGTGTCAGCTTTGGACTACATTGATAAGGCCCTTTCGGCAGAGGAGTTTGAATCTCGGATCGAGACAGCCCTCCTCTATGCCAATAGTCAGGATAGTAAAAGTCTGGCGGAAGATTGCTTTTACTTTAAATCAAAATTTGCTCAATTCCAGTATCCTTTTAAAGAGGTCTACTATCTCGAAACATCGCCCAGAGCCCATCGTGTTATTCTCTATACCAAGACAGACAGGTTGGAATTTACAGCGAGTTTAGAGGAGGTTTTCAAGCAGGAGCCCCGTCTCTTGCAGTGCCATCGCTCTTTTCTCATTAATCCTGCCAATGTAGTTCGTTTGGATAAGAAAGAGAAACTCCTTTTCTTTCCCAATGGAGGAAGCTGTATGATTGCGCGTTATAAGGTCAGAGAAGTGTCTGAGGCCATCAATAACTTACATTGAGTGAGGTGCTGGAATGGAATTAGTTTGGAAGATAGTATATGTGTTTTTGATATCTGGATTGGAATTGTTTATATTTTTTAAGGTGGATGGAATTGTTCTAACTCTGGAGAGAGTTTTTAAGTCCTTTCTTTTTAAGCTACTTTTAGCAGTTGTTTTTGTAACGATTAGCTATATAGTAGGAAATACTTACCTAACTTATTTTATGGAACCCTTGTACGGCATTGGTTTATCTTTCTTATTGTTAAGAGGGCTTCCTAAAAAACTACTCTTCTTTTATGGTCTCTTCCCAATGATGTTGGTGAATCTTTTTTTCAGGGTAGTCTCCTATTTTGTGATTCCATTTTTGGGGCAAGGGCATGTGTATGATGACCGCTCTTTTATTTGGTTATGTATAAAAATTTTCATTTGCTTTATTTCTCTAGCCTTTTTGAAATGGTTAGACTATGATTTTACTAGTTTGAGAAGGGAGACTCTCGATAAAGGTTTTCAAAAGTCCCTGACTACGATTAACTGGATAATGGGGGCTTACTATCTAGTGATGCAAAGTCTGTCTTTCTTTGAATATGAACAAGGTATTCAATCAACGACTGTTCGCCATCTCATCCTAGTCTTTTACCTACTCTTTTTTATGGGTATTATCAAGAAGCTAGATACCTATTTGAAGGACAAACTCCATGAGAGATTGGACCAAGAACAGGCCTTGCGCTACAGAGATATGGAACGCTATAGTCGGCATATAGAGGAACTTTACAAGGAAGTCCGGAGTTTTCGCCATGACTACACTAACCTCTTAACCAGCTTACGTCTGGGCATTGAAGAGGAGGATATGGAGCAGATAAAAGAGGTCTACGACTCGGTCTTAAAGGATTCTAGTCAGAAATTGCAGGACAACAAATATGACCTTGGCAGATTGGTAAATATTCGGGACCGTGCCCTCAAAAGTCTTCTAGCAGGGAAATTTCTAAAAGCTAGAGATAAGAAGATTGTCTTTAATGTCGAAGTTCCTGAGGAGATTCAGGTCGAGGGGATGAGTCTACTTGATTTTCTAACCATTGTGTCCATTCTTTGTGACAATGCTATTGAAGCCAGTGCAGAGGCCAGTCAACCTCATGTTTCAATCGCCTTTTTAAAAAATGGAGCACAGGAGACCTTTATCATTGAAAATTCCATCAAAGAAGAGGGCATAGATATTTCTGAGATTTTCTCCTTTGGAGCCAGTTCTAAAGGGGAAGAGAGAGGAGTTGGTCTCTATACTGTTATGAAAATTGTGGAAAGCCATCCTAATACCAGTCTAAATACCACCTGTCAAAATCAAGTCTTTCGTCAGGTTTTAACAGTTCACTCGATGTCAGTTGATGATTAGAAGATCTGTGGAAAGAAGTACCGCCTGTAGTCATCAATTAAAATGCCATAGTATATGAGGTACCCTATATGAATAAGAAATCCTTTTTTATCATCTGTTCTACGTTGATTATAGCATCGAATCTTCTCATGATTTCCGTGGTGAATAAGGGAGAAGGAACAGGGAGCAACCTGTTTGTGATTGCTATAGCCTGTGTTATGTTACCAGTCTTTTTATATGCAGTTGAAAACCAACTGACTTCATTGATAAGAGTAGAATCAATACTCCTGATTCAGTTGGCAGTTATATCTCTACTCCGTCTTGTCAACAGAATAGGGAGTACGCCTGAAATTCTCAACATTATCATTACCCTTATCGCTTTGGCAAGTGGAACAGCTGCTATCCTTGTTGCGATCATGAGAATATATGAGAACATACGGAAGTGAGGGTGAGTAGTTTTCTATTTTGTATTTTCACATTGTCAAGTTCCCCAGGGCAAGTATGTTTTTCATGCTTGCTTTTTTTATTTTTAACAATTCAAGATGTTTTGATGACCGTTTGTGATTTGGATGGAAAATTTTAAAAAATAGTAGTATACTAGCCTTATTAAGGTTGTAATAGGACGAAAGTAAAAAGAGGTATTCCTCGTGAATGCAAAAACAACGTTACAATTGGCTATTATGGTTGCTTAAAGGCTTGAGCTTGTATGTAGAGGAGCTGTACTTGGAGGTAATTATGGATTTCAAAAGTTTTCTTATTGTTTTTGTTGTTGGTATGTTTGTTTCTTTTATTACTTCTTTAATTAGGGAAAAATTTTTAAAATCTCCAAAGAAGAATAAAGATAGATCTAATTAGATAAAGAGATTTTTTATCGCTAGTTTAATCTACAGGGGAGTTTCTTTAATATTGTTTCGCCTGTTAAAATGATATGTGATAGCAGGATAAAAAATCTACAAATTAAGTTGGTATCAATATGGTGTAAATGGCAAGTATGTTTTCCATGCTTGCTTTTTTAATTTTTTACAATTCAAGATGTTTTGATGACCATTTATGATGTGAGTGTTCCAAGGATAAAATGAGTGCTATACTAGCAGTGTAAAGGTTGTAGCTAAACTAAGATAAAGCATACATTTAGGAGGAAATTTTATGAAGAAAAAAATACTGATTATTTTCGTTCTATATCTGATCATGTCTACCCTTCTTTATCCGCTTAGGGAGAGTATTTGGTATCATCTATTTTATACCATAGCCTATATGATTGCGGTTGTGATCTATTTTGCTTTAACTAAAAAGAAAGGAGCAAAGAAATGAAAGCTTTTCTTGCTAAAAAACGGAACATCTTCCTTACGAGATTGTTCCTAGGTCAGTTGCCCTTGCTTGTCTCTACTTATCTATTTCTATCTCGTCAGTTTTTAAATTTTTCATTGGTTTTCCAATTTCTTTTAGTGGTTATTAACTTGGCCTCTATTTTGGTTACTGTTTACCTCACTAGGGAGATGAGGATAAGAGAGTTTGAAGATGATGATTTGGTTAGTCCTAGAACCAATCAACTTATGTATATCGGTTTGACAGGTTTTATGTCTATCATTTGTTTGTATAGAGGTATCACAGCAGGAGAATCTTACCAACAACTAATTGCCTATATTGGCTCTATTCTCTGCTTGCTTATCATGCTTCTACTCATTTGGGGTTTGAA
This sequence comes from Streptococcus mitis, assembly GCA_001914195.1. Taxonomy (GTDB): domain Bacteria; phylum Bacillota; class Bacilli; order Lactobacillales; family Streptococcaceae; genus Streptococcus; species Streptococcus mitis_F. The sequence goes on from MKYF01000007.1 coordinate 70,418, forward strand.
GTATTATAAAAAGTAGCTTTCTTTCCTCTTTTATCAGGATATTTGAGTAGAAGACTCTATTAAAAAGTTCGTGAAATAAATGAATGGAGGTATTTAATATGAAATACAGATTATTTCTTGTTATTTTCTTGAGTAGTATGTTGAATATTCTTTTAGGGACATTTTTACAAATCTCTAATGTATCGATTGGGTGGCTTGTTCTCTACAGTGGATTATTTGAAGTAGGAATTTTCCTTCTTGCTAATAAAGGGGTGGCGGTGAAAATCAAGGAAGTAGACATTCGAAACCGCTTTAAATTTATTTTTGGAAAAACGGTATGGTTTCAAATTCTTTTGCTCATCTTTTTGATGGTCAAACTTTATCTTGGTTTGGATGCGAGGTTGATTTTATTCTATGGACATATTTTCATTGTCTTTAATGCCTTAATGTATCTATTATCTAGTAGTCAGGTTAGCCTTAAAAAGAACAAGCTGTCTTCCTAATCTTGCAGTAATAGAGCCTGACAAGGCGAGCCATCCTGTCTTGTAGATAGTAGGAGGAATTCTATGAAAAAACACCCTATTCTTTTCAAAACGAGTGCAATTCTTTCTTATTTGTTTCTGTTTTTCGGACTGTCTTGGACGACCCAATTTTGGAGCAATTATTGGGAGTTCTCGTCTTGGGTAGGAAATATTATCTGGATTCGAAACATCATCAGCCTTCTCTTTATCTGCTTGATGATTTGGATTTTGGTTAGGTCGGGCCATGCTTATCTCTTTCGTATCCCTAGAAAAAAGTGGTTGAGCTATTCCGTCCTGACGGTGTTAGCCGCTGTTGTGCTTATCTGTTTTAACTATCTGACAGCTAAACACGTTCAGGGGACGAACGAAGGTTGGAATTTGTTTATTGCCTATAGTGAGACCAATTTTGCGGAGTTTGGTGTTTACCTAACCTTAATCGTACTAGGACCTCTGATGGAAGAATTGGTATGTAGGGGATTGCTTCAACATGCCTTCTTTAAGAATTCGAGATGGGGGCTGGATCTTCTCTTTCCGTCATTCTTATTTGCCTTGCCCCACTTTTCTAGCTTGCCAAGTTTCGCAGATATTCTTGTCTATACGGCAGTGGGCTGTCTATTTGCCTGGCTAACGCGTTATACGAAGAGTATCTATCCTTCTTATTCGATTCATATTGTTAATAATATCATTGCAAACTTACCATTTTTGCTCACTTTTCTACATAGGGTCTTGGGGTAAAAAATAAAAGGCTTGCTTTTCAGCTATAGAGGAGGTTATCATGTATAAACACTTATTTTTCCTAGATTCCAAAACCTTAGACTGGTTGACGCCCTATATTCTAGTCTTGGCTTCTGACACCATTGCCTTTAATGTTTTTGTGCTAACCTTTGTATCTGTTGTGATCTTTTATTTTCTGAATCCCATGCTATCTTTAATGGCTATCTTCTTAGGGGCTGGTTATGTGGTCGGATTTTGGTTACTCAAATGGTTTGTTTTGGAAAGGTTAGAGCTAAAGGATGACGCGTAGGAAGTCTGTTTGGTGAGGAGGATAGCTTTATGGAGTTTTTTGATAAATTTCATGCCTTGTGCTTTGGATTTTTAGTACTACTAATCGTCATTACAGTTCCTTATACGATTAACCATGGGGATTTTTTTCAAAATGAATCTGAATTGATTATTGTAAGTCTTCTAGTAACCTCGCTGAGTGTTGTTTATGCTAGAAAGTTTGAAATGATTTCTTTTGGGATGTTAAGCAGGAAACAACTTTTGCTTTTCACTGCAATCTTTCTTCTAAGTGTACTTGAGACGCTGGTTTATATTCATTTCTTCGCTGTTTCTTCTGGCTCAGGGGTTCAACACTTGGCGGAACTCAGTAGAGGAATTTCTCTGTCTTTGATTTTGACTACCTCAGTTTTTGGACCAATCCAGGAGGAACTCATTTTCAGAGGACTTCTTCAAGGTGCGGTTTTTGACAATTCTTGGTTAGGGCTTGTGCTAACTTCCTCTCTCTTTTCTTTCATGCATGGACCTTCTAATGTCCCTTCGTTTATTTTTTATATACTTGGGGGCTTGTTGCTGGGCTTTGCTTATAAAAAGAGCCAAAACTTATGGGTTTCTACTCTAGTCCACATGTTTTACAACAGTTTGCCACTCTTATATTATTTATAAAAATTATGAAAAGGTAAGCAGAAGAAAGAGCCAATGTCATTAAGTTAAGAAATTCAAATACAATTCTGTATTTGGGTTTCTTTTTTATGTGATAAACTATAATTAAGGAGGTATTTCCCATGATAAAAC
>MKYF01000015.1 GCA_001914195.1 Streptococcus mitis
AACAGAAGAGACTGTTGTAAAAATCCCTGTAACTATCCAACGCGATACAGATGGCGACGGCATTCCAGATGTGACCGATCCAGATGATGACAACGATGGTATTCCAGACAAGGATGATGCAAATCCAAAAGTAGCTGATAAATTAACAGGTACAGTCACAGATCCAGGAAAAGTGAAAGAGAAAGCACCAGTACCGCCAACAAAAGTTGTGACACCAAATAAACCAGGTTCAACAATCACTACAGAAACACCAGTCAACGGTTTAACAGTAGATGGTGATGGTAACTTAACTGGAACACCAACCGTAACAGATTGGGGACCAAAAGAAGAAGAACGTAAAGTTACAATCCCAGTTAAAGTTAAGAATGGTGATGAAGAAGTCGTTGTGGATGTTCCAGTTACAATCCAACGTGATACAGATGGCGACGGTATTCCAGATGTGACCGATCCAGATGATGACAACGATGGTATTCCAGACAAGGATGAAGAGAAAAATGGAACAGATCCTAAGACACCAACAACTCAAACTCCTACAATCGATATCACACGCAAACCAAATGGTGATGCAGTAATAACACCGAAGAAACCAGATGGCTCAACCTACCCACCAGGAACAGTAGTAGAAATCCCAGGTAAAGATGGCAAGCCAATCACAGTTACAATCGGTGAGGACGGTAAAGGTAAAGTACCAAACAGTGATCTACCAGATGTAGAAACACCAGGTACAGGTAAGATTACCGAACCAGGTAAACCAGCTGTTGAAGTTCCTAATGTAACAACACCAGCTAAATTTACACCAGAAACACCAGTAACTGAAAAACCAGGTAAGATTGAAATTACTCAACAACCAAATGGAAATGCGATTGTAACGCCTAAGAAACCAGATGGCTCAACATACCCATCAGGTAGCAAGGTAGAAATTCCAGGAGAAAATGGAACAACAATCACAGTTATAATTGGTGACAATGGTTCAGGTGAAGTACCAAATGACAAGCTTCCAAAAGGAGACTTGCCAGGAAAAGGAACAGTCACAGAACCGAATAAGAAACCATCACAACCAGTGGATGTAACAACACCAGCTCGTAAGACACCAACAATAGAGTTGGATCAAGATCCTAAGACAGGTGACGTTACAGTAACACCGAAGAAACCAGATGGCTCAACATATCCACCAGGAACTAAGGTAGAAATCCCAGGTAAAGATGGAAACCCAATTATCGTTACAATCGATAAAGAAGGTAAAGGTAAAGTACCAAACAGTGAATTACCAGACGGTAAAGTTCCAGGTACAGGTAAGATTACTGAACCAGGTAAACCAGCTGTAGAAGTTCCAGTAGAAACTCCAGCTAAGGTAACACCAGCAACACCAACAGATACAAATCCAGTTGCACCAGTGACACCTGATACGCCAGTCACACCAGATACTAATGGAGGTTCTGGTCAAGATACACCTGCGCCTATGCCTGCACCAACAACTCCAATTCCAGATGCAGTTACTCCGAATGCAGATCAGGCAGATACTCAGACTACTATTGATAATGGAGCTAAATCAAATGATTCTCAAAATGTATTGCCAAATACAGGAACAGAATCAAATGCTGCTCTTGCATCTCTAGGACTTCTTGGACTATTGAGTGGATTTGGACTTGTAGCTCGCAAGAAAAAAGAAGACTAAAAATTTAGTCAGATGAATATTCATTCTTTTGTGTTTTAACAACGAACTAGATTGATTCTGATAGTTGTGTTATCCATAAAATACAAAGAATGATTAGATAAAGAAAGCGAACAATGCTAGGATTTTGTTAAACGGAATTCTAAGTATTGTTCGCTTTTTATGGTATAATAATTACTATGCAGAAAAAACCAACGTCAGCCTATGTGCACATCCCGTTTTGTACTCAGATTTGTTATTATTGTGACTTTTCAAAAGTTTTTATCAAGAATCAGCCGGTAGATAGTTATTTAGAGCATCTGTTAGAAGAGTTTCGTTCTTATGATATTCAAAAGTTGTCAACCCTCTACATCGGTGGTGGCACACCGACAGCTTTGTCAGCTCCGCAACTGGAGGTGTTATTGGATGGCTTGACTAAAAACTTGGACTTGTCTGTCTTAGAGGAGTTGACCATTGAGGCCAATCCAGGCGACTTGGACGCGGATAAGATTGCTGTTTTGAAGAACTCGGCTGTCAATCGTGTTTCGCTAGGTGTGCAGACCTTTGATGATAAGATGCTGAAAAAGATTGGGCGTAGTCATTTGGAGAAGGATATTTATGAAAATATTGACCGCCTGAAACTGGCTGGTTTTGACAATATCTCTATAGACTTGATTTATGCACTGCCTGGTCAGACAATGGAGCAGGTCAAGGAAAATGTGGCTAAGGCCATTGGGCTGGATATTCCCCATATGAGTTTGTATAGCTTGATTTTAGAAAATCATACGGTCTTTATGAATCGTATGCGACGAGGGAAATTACCTCTGCCTAAGGAAGAACTGGAAGCTGAGATGTTTGAGTACATCATCGCAGCGCTGGAGCGAGCTGGTTTTGAGCATTATGAGATTTCCAATTTCTCAAAGCCTGGTTTTGAAAGTCGCCATAATCTCATGTACTGGGACAATGCTGAATACTATGGCATCGGTGCTGGGGCATCTGGTTATGTCAATGGAGTGCGCTATAAAAATCATGGTCCCATTCGTCATTATCTCAGTGCAGTTGAGGAAGGCAATGCTCGTATTACAGAAGAGCACCTGAGTCAAAAAGAGCAAATGGAAGAGGAAATGTTCTTGGGCCTCCGCAAGAAATCAGGAATCTCCATGGCGCGATTTGAGGAAAAATTTGGACGGTCTTTCGATGGACTTTATGGAGAAATTGTCAAGGACTTGGTTCAACAAGGTCTCATGCAAATAGAGGGTGACCGAGTTCGTATGACAAAGAGAGGTCTCTTTTTGGGAGACACCGTAGCAGAACGATTTATTTTGGAGTAGGATCATGGGCTTAACTTATCAAATGAAAATGAAAATTCCTTTTGATATGGCTGATATGAACGGTCATATCAAGCTTCCAGATGTGATTTTGCTATCCCTGCAAGTTTCAGGGATGCAGTCTATTGAACTGGGAGTTAGTGATAAGACTATTTTGGAAGAGCATAATCTGGTCTGGATTATCACAGATTATGATATTGAGGTGGTTCGTTTGCCTCGTTTTGCGGAAGAAATTACCATCGAAACGGAAGCTTTGAGCTATAATCGACTTTTTTGCTACCGTCGCTTTACCATTTATGATGAAGCAGGTCAGGAAATCATTCGCATGTTGGCGACCTTTGTTCTCATGGACCGCGACAGTCGAAAAGTCCATGCTGTCGAACCTGAGATTGTAGCTCCTTACCAGTCTGATTTTGATAAAAAACTTATCCGCGGACCAAAGTATGAGCCTTTGGAAGAGCAAGTCGGCAAGGATTACCATGTTCGTTTTTACGACTTGGATATGAATGGCCATGTCAATAACAGTAAATACTTGGACTGGATTTTTGAGATCATGGGAGCGGACTTTTTGACCCAATATATTCCCAAGAAAATCAATCTCAAGTATGTCAAGGAAGTTCGACCAGGTGGGGTTATTACATCGGCTGTTGAACGGACTGGACTGGAAAGTAAGCATGAAATTACAAGCGACGGTGCTACCAATGCCCAAGCAATCATCACTTGGCAAGAAATAAAAAAGGATTAGGGAGAAATAGATGAAATATAAAGGCTATTTAATTGATTTAGACGGAACCATTTATAAGGGGAAAGACAGAATTCCAGCAGGAGAGGCTTTTGTCCATGAATTGCAAAAGCGGAACATTCCCTATCTCTTTGTGACCAATAATACAACCCGTACTCCGGAGAGCGTTCAAGAAATGTTGGCTCAGAATTTTAATATCGATACGCCCCTATCGACCGTCTACACAGCGACTTTGGCAACTATCGATTATATGAATGACTTTGGGCTTGAAAAGACGGTATATGTTATTGGAGAAGCAGGGCTCAAGGAAGCCATCAAGGCGGCTGGTTATGTCGAAGACAAGAAAAATCCTGCCTATGTGGTAGTAGGCCTGGACTGGCAAGTTGATTATGAAAAATTTGCGACAGCAACTCTGGCTATCCAAAAGGGTGCTCACTTTATCGGAACCAACCCTGACCTTAACATTCCAACAGAACGCGGTCTTTTGCCAGGTGCTGGTTCACTGATTACGCTGCTTGAAGTGGCAACACGAGTGAATCCTGTTTATATCGGGAAACCAAATGCCATCATTATGGACAAGGCGGTTGAGCACTTAGGTTTGGAACGTGAAGAATTAATCATGGTTGGAGATAACTACCTGACTGATATCCGTGCTGGGATTGACAATGGTATTCCAACGCTCTTGGTGACGACAGGTTTTACCAAGGCAGAAGAAGTAGCAGATCTGCCAATCGCACCGACTCATGTGGTTTCTAGCCTTGCGGAGTGGAACTTTGATGAAAACTAAACTGACCTTTTGGGGCTCTATGCTCTTTCTCTTCTCCCTCTCAATCCTTCTGACCATTTATTTGGCTTGGATTGTTTATCCGCTGGAAATTCAGTGGCTGAACTTAACGGATAGGGTCTATTTAAAACCAGAAACTATTCAGTACAACTTTCATATCTTGATGAATTATCTGACCAATCCTTTTAGTCAGGTCTTACAGATGCCAGATTTTCGTTCGTCAGCAGCTGGTCTGCACCATTTCGCAGTGGTCAAGAATCTCTTTCACTTGGTGCAGCTAGTTGCTCTAGTGACACTGCCAAGTTTTTACGTCTTTGTCAAAGGGATTGTAAAAAAGGGCTTCTTGTCTCTATTTAGTAAAGGGCTTTTGGCTCTAGTGGTTTTGCCTTTACTGATTGGGCTAGGGGGAGTGTTGATTGGTTTTGACCAATTCTTTACTATGTTCCATCAAATTCTCTTTGTGGGAGATGATACCTGGCTTTTTGATCCAGCCAAGGATCCAGTTATTCTGATTTTGCCAGAGACCTTTTTCCTCCATGCCTTCCTCCTCTTTTTTGCCCTCTATGAAAGCTTCTTTGTTTTTCTGTACCTGAAAAGTCGTAGGAAGTGAAACGAAAGATGCTTTTAATTTGTATATATAAAATTGTATACGATTTGAAACCATCGTTAAGAGTGAATTAACTAAATCAGAAATGTATTAATCGTTCGCAAACAGTCTATTTTTCTTGAAAAAATAGGCTTTTTTTCTAAAAATCTCTAGTCAAGCGCTTTATTTTTTTGTATAATAGAGGTAGCAAAGTATAGATAAGAAGAGAAAAGCATGATTACACTATTTCTATCACCGAGCTGTACTTCATGTCGTAAGGCAAAGGCCTGGCTAGAAAAACATAAGGTGCCCTTTGAGGAACACAATATTATGACCAGTCCCTTAACAAGAAAAGAATTGCAACACATCCTTTCCTTGACCGAAAATGGTACTGATGACATCATTTCAACTCGTTCAAAAATTTTTCAAAAATTGAATATTGATGTAGAGAGTATCTCGGTATCGGAATTACTTCATTTGATTGAGCAGTATCCTAGTCTTTTGCGCCGTCCAATTATTATCGATGCCAAACGCATGCAAATCGGTTTTAATGAAGATGAGATTCGTGCTTTTCTCCCTCGTAGTTATCGTAAGCAAGAACTAAAAGAAGCAAGAATGAGAGCTGGTATTAGTTAATGAACAAACAGTATAGTTACCCACTAGATTTGTCGTGGAGCACTGAAGAACTTGCTTCAGTGCTTTCTTTTTTTAATGATGTTGAAGCCGCCTATGAAGGCAAGGTAGAGGCTAAAAAGTTACTGGACTCCTATAAGGGATTCAAAGCGGTCGTGCCAAGCAAGAGCGAAGAGAAAAGTTTGGGACGAGAATTTGAAACGGTGAGTGGCTATTCGCTTTACCGAGCAGTTCAGGCTGCCAAGGAAAAAGGGGAAGGAAAGATTTCTCTTGGAAAGTAAATTCGAATTTGCCAAAGAGCTTGTTAAGAAGGCGGGCCAGTACATCCTTGACCATATGCAGGAAGATTTGTGTGTTGAAACCAAGTCCTCTCCAACAGATTTGGTAACCAGACTGGACAAGGAAGTTCAGGAACTCTTGGTTGGTGAAATTCTATCCCGTTATCCTGAGGATAAGATTTGTGCTGAAGAAGGGTGTCTGCGAGCTTCGGTTCAAGAGGGCAAGGTTTGGGTCATTGATCCCATTGATGGTACCAATAATTTTGTCGCCCAGCAGGAAGATTTTGCTGTTATGGTGGCTTATTTTGAAAATGGTCAGGGGCAGTTTGGACTGATTTATGATGTGGTCAAAGGGGATTGTTACCACGGTGGCGGAGCCTTTCCAGTTTGTCGAAACGATAAGCACCTAGCTCCCTTTAAACCAAAACCACTTGGAGATTTTCTCATTGCAGGGAATAGTGGTATGCTGGAAACCAATGAATGGGGCTTGGCTGATTTGAGTCGAGCGGTCCTCGGTGTTCGTGTCTATGGGAGTGCGGCCATTAGTTTTGCCAAGATTTTGTCAGGGCGTTTGTTGACCTATGTCACTTATCTGCAACCATGGGATTATGCCGCAGCTAGTATTTTAGGGGAAAATCTGGGCTATCGGGTTGTGACCCTATCTGGTGAAGCTCCTGATTTTCAAACTAGACAGCCGGTCATGATGGTGCCTCTTGAGATGCGGGAGGAAATTCAGTCCTATATTTACGAAAGGAAAAGAACTTAAATGCAATTTCCAGAAGGATTTGTTGAAAAATATGAAGAGATACTAGGAGATGAGGCAAGAGATTTTCTTGCCTCTTTTGAGGAGGAAGCGGTTTCGGCCTTTCGGGTCAATCCTTTAAAAGAAGCGCCAGTTTCCTTTCCTGATGCCATTCCTCAAACTCCTTGGGGACATTATGGGAAGGTTTCAGGGAAATCGCCTGAGCATGCTACTGGTTTAGTTTATTCGCAAGAACCTGCTGCTCAGATGGTTGCTCAGGTAGCCCAGCCCGTTCCTGGTATGAAAGTCTTGGATTTGGCTGCTGCACCGGGTGGAAAATCAACTCAGCTAGCAGCCTATCTAGCAGGGGAGGGCCTTCTTGTTTCTAATGAAATTTCAAGCAAACGGGCTAAGATTTTAGTAGAAAACATGGAGCGCTTTGGAGCGACAAATGTTGTGGTGACCAATGAATCTGCTGACCGCTTGGCCAAGGTTTTTAAAGGCTATTTTGACCTAATCGTTCTTGATGCCCCTTGCTCTGGTGAAGGGATGTTCCGTAAGCAACCAGATGCTATGGACTATTGGAGCTTAGATTATCCGAGTCAATGTGCTAGCTTGCAAAGAGAAATTCTGGAAGATGCAGTAACCATGCTAGCTGAAGGTGGTCGCTTGGTTTATTCAACCTGTACCTGGGCACCTGAGGAAAACGAAGAGATTGTCAAGTGGTTGCTGGAAGAGTATGATTTTGATTTGTTGCCAGTAGAGCATATCAATGGAATGGTAGATGGAATTGACCTGCCAGAAACGGCTCGGATGTATCCTCATCATTTTAAGGGAGAGGGGCAATTTGTAGCCCATTTGCAATTTAAAGGTGAAAATTTAGCACCAAAATGTAAGGCAAGTAAGAGCAATCTCAGTCGTGAACAAGTTGTCTTGTGGCAGGAATTTGCCCAAAAACATTTGAAGATCAATCTAAGGGGAATTTTGCAGACTTTTGGAGACCAACTCTATCTCTTGCCCGAACTCTTGCCAGATTTAGGAAAACTCAAGATTGCGCGCAATGGTCTACATTTGGGTACTTTTAAGAAGAAACGTTTTGAACCCAGTTTTGCTCTTGGTCTAGCCTTGAAACCGAGTCAGGTCAAGCAGTCGGTTGAAATTGCCCAAGAAGCGTTTGTAAAGTATGTGGCTGGAGAAACCGTTCAGCTGGCGGAAAGTCTGCCAAATGGTTGGTACCAAGTTTTGGTTCAAGGCAATGGGTTGGGCTTTGCTAAGGTGACGGGAAATGTTTTGAAAAATTATTTTCCAAAAGGCCTCAGATTCAAGTGAAAATGCTAGTCAAAGTAGCTTGTCTATGTTATAGTGGAAGTATGGATTTTTTTCAAATTGTCTTTCATTTTAAGTCAAAATTGGTGGGCAAGGTAACTGAGCAAATTACTAGTAAAACCAAGCTAGCAACGTCAATTGGCTCCCAATTTTCAAAAGAAAAACATAAACAAATAGTTGAAAAAATTCACAGCATTCACCATTATTTTCAAGGAGAAAAACAGTGAAAAAAAGGAAAAAACTCGCTCTATCCCTTGCGGCTCTTTTGCTAGCAGGTTCTTTGGCGGGATGTGCTAGCTGGATTGATCGTGGAGAATCCATGACAGCTGTTGGCTCAACGGCTCTTCAGCCCTTGGTCGAAGCAGCAGCAGATGAATTTGGCTCTATGCACGTTGGAAAAACAGTCAACGTCCAAGGTGGAGGATCTGGTACAGGTCTGTCTCAGGTTCAATCTGGAGCCGTTGATGTAGGAAATTCAGATGTATTTGCCGAGGAAAAAGACGGTATCAACGCATCCGCTCTAGTGGACCATAAGGTAGCCGTAGCGGGCTTGGCAGTGATTGTAAATAAGGAAGTTGATGTTGAAAATCTGACAACTGAACAACTCCGTAGCATCTTCACAGGTCAAGTGACCAACTGGAAAGAAGTCGGTGGGAAAGACCTAGCCATTTCCATTATCAACCGCGCGGCAAGTTCAGGTTCGCGTGCAACCTTTGATAGTGTTATCATGGATGGTCAATCTGCCGTGCAGAGTCAAGAACAGGATTCAAACGGGATGGTCAAAAACATTGTTTCCCAGACACCAGGAGCTATTTCTTACCTAGCCTTTGCCTATGTGGATGACTCAGTTAAACGTATGAAGTTGAATGGCTATGAGCCGATTGCAGAAAATGTTACAAGCAATAACTGGCCTTTGTGGTCTTATGAACACATGTACACCCTAGGCCAACCAAATGAATTGGTTGCAGAATTCCTCAACTTTGTCCTCTCAGATGAAGCGCAAAGCGGAATCGTTAAGGGAATGGGCTATATTTCTGTCAAGGAAATGAAGGTTGAAAAAGATGCTGTCGGAACGGTGACAGCACTAGAAGGGAGTCACTAATGAATCAAGAAGAATTAGCTAAAAAATTACTTTCTCCCTCAAAGAACTCTCGTCTAGAGAAATTAGGAAAGGGCTTGACCTTTGCCTGCCTGTCTTTGATTGTCATCATTGTGGCTATGATTTTGATTTTCGTAGCCCAAAAAGGTTTGTCGACCTTCGTTGTTAATGGGGTTAATATCTTTGATTTCCTTTTTGGACAAACTTGGAATCCTTCAGGTAAACAATTTGGTGCTCTTCCTATGATTTTGGGTTCCTTTATTGTCACAATCCTATCAGCCCTTATCGCAACTCCTTTTGCTATTGGTGCGGCAGTCTTTATGACCGAAGTCTCACCAAAAGGTGCTAGAATCTTGCAACCAGCTATTGAATTGCTGGTTGGGATCCCTTCAGTCGTGTATGGATTTATCGGTTTGCAGGTCGTAGTTCCCTTTGTACGTAGTGTCTTTGGTGGAACTGGTTTTGGAATTTTGTCAGGGATTTTCGTTCTCTTTGTCATGATTTTACCGACGGTAACCTTTATGACAACGGATAGCTTGCGTGCGGTGCCTCGTCACTACCGCGAAGCTAGTTTGGCTATGGGGGCTACTCGTTGGCAAACCATCTGGCGCGTGACCTTGAAGGCAGCGCGTTCAGGTATTTTTACAGCAGTGGTCTTTGGGATGGCGCGTGCCTTTGGTGAGGCCTTGGCCATTCAGATGGTGGTCGGAAACTCAGCCGTTGTCCCAACTTCATTAACAACACCTGCTGCGACCTTAACCTCTGTTTTGACCATGGGTATCGGAAATACCGTTATGGGAACAGTTGACAATAACGTTCTCTGGTCACTGGCCTTAGTCTTACTCTTGATGAGTTTGGCCTTTAACAGTGTCATTAAATTGATTACGAAAGAAAGAGGAAAGAAAAACTATGCACGCTAAGAAATTAGATAAAATTGCAACAGCTGTCCTCTACTCTATTGCAGGAATTATCGTTGCCATCTTGGCATCTTTGATTCTTTATATCTTGGTTCGTGGTTTGCCCCACATCTCTTGGTCTTTCTTGACTGGCAAATCATCATCTTACCAAGCAGGTGGAGGGATTGGAATTCAGCTTTATAATTCCTTCTTCCTCTTGGTTATTACCTTGATTATCTCTGTGCCTTTATCTATGGGGGCTGGGATTTTCCTAGCTGAATATGCCAAAAAAGGTCCTGTGACAAACTTTGTCAGAACCTGTATTGAAATCTTGTCTTCACTGCCATCAGTGGTTGTTGGTCTCTTTGGTTACTTAATCTTTGTAGTTCAGTTTGAGTATGGATTTTCAATCATTTCAGGTGCCTTGGCCTTGACAGTTTTTAACCTACCTCAGATGACGCGTAATGTTGAGGACAGTTTGAAACACGTTCACCATACGCAACGTGAGGCTGGTTTGGCTCTTGGGATTTCTCGTTGGGAGACTGTGGTCCATGTGGTCATTCCAGAAGCCCTTCCAGGTATTGTGACTGGGGTCGTCTTGGCCTCTGGTCGTATCTTTGGTGAGGCGGCTGCTCTTATCTATACAGCAGGACAATCCGCTCCAGCCCTAGACTGGTCTAACTGGAATATTCTCAGTGTGACAAGCCCAATCTCTATCTTCCGTCAAGCAGAAACTTTGGCTGTCCACATCTGGAAGGTCAATAGTGAAGGAACCATTCCAGATGGAACTATCGTATCAGCAGGTTCTGCCGCCGTGCTCCTTATCTTTATCCTCATCTTTAACTTTGGAGCCCGTAAACTCGGAAGCTACCTACATAAGAAATTAACCGCTGCCTAAAGGAGAAGCCATGTCAAAATATAATTGGGATGAAAAGCATATCATCACCTTTCCTGAAGAGAAAGTGGCCCTCTCTACTAAGGATTTACATGTTTACTACGGTAAAAAAGAATCCATCAAGGGCATCGATATGCAATTTGAAAAAAATAAGATTACAGCCTTAATTGGCCCATCTGGATCAGGAAAATCAACCTACCTCCGCAGTCTCAATCGTATGAATGATACGATTGATATTGCCAAGGTCACAGGTCAAATCCTCTATCAAGGGATTGATGTTAACCGTCCAGAAATCAATGTTTATGAGATGCGTAAGCATATCGGAATGGTCTTCCAACGACCAAATCCTTTTGCCAAGTCTATCTACCGCAATATCACTTTTGCCCATGAACGTGCAGGTGTTAAGGATAAGCAAGTCTTGGATGAAATTGTAGAAACCTCTCTTCGTCAGGCTGCCCTTTGGGACCAGGTCAAAGACGATTTGCATAAGTCAGCCTTGACCCTATCAGGTGGTCAGCAGCAACGTCTCTGTATCGCTCGTGCCATTTCGGTCAAGCCAGATATTCTCTTGATGGATGAGCCAGCGTCAGCCTTGGATCCGATTGCGACAGCCCAGCTGGAAGAAACCATGCTGGAATTAAAGAAGGATTTCACTATCATCATCGTGACCCACAGTATGCAGCAGGCTGCGCGTGCTAGTGACTACACAGGATTTTTCTACTTGGGTGACTTGATTGAGTACGATAAGACCTCTAATATTTTCCAAAATGCCAAACTACAGTCAACCAATGACTATGTAACAGGACACTTTGGATAGAAAGGAAACAGTATGACAGAAGCGATTTTACAGGTGTCAGACCTATCCGTTTACTACAATCAAAAAAAGGCCTTGAATAGTGTTTCCCTCTCTTTCCAACCTAAGGAAATTACAGCCTTGATTGGTCCATCTGGATCAGGGAAGTCGACTCTTCTCAAGGCTATCAACCGCATGGGGGATCTCAATCCAGAGGTGACCACAACTGGTTCGGTGGTTTACAACGGCCACAATATTTACAGCCCACGTACAGATACAGTTGAATTGCGGAAGGAAATCGGTATGGTCTTCCAACAGCCAAATCCTTTCCCTATGTCCATCTACGAAAATGTTGTCTATGGGCTTCGTATCAATGGGGTGAAGGATAAGCAGATTCTGGATGAAGCGGTAGAAAAAGCCCTACAACGAGCTTCTATCTGGGATGAGGTCAAGGACCGCCTGCATGATTCAGCTATCGGGCTTTCAGGTGGACAACAGCAACGTGTCTGTGTTGCCCGTGTCTTGGCAACCAGTCCTAAAATCATTCTCTTGGATGAACCAACTTCAGCCTTGGACCCTATCTCTGCTGGTAAGATTGAGGAAACTTTGTATGGGCTAAAAAATAAATACACCATGCTCTTGGTTACGCGTTCTATGCAACAAGCCTCTCGAATCTCTGACAAGACAGGATTTTTCCTAGATGGAGATTTGATTGAGTTTAACGATACTAAGAAGATGTTCCTCAACCCACAACACAAGGAAACAGAAGATTATATTTCAGGAAAATTTGGATAAGGAGATAAATGATGTTACGTTCTCAATTTGAAGAAGATTTAGAGAAATTGCACAACCAGTTCTATGCTATGGGACAAGAAGTGCTATCCCAAATCAATCGTACAGTGCGTGCCTTTGTTACGCATGACCGTGATTTGGCCAAGGAAGTCATTGAAGATGATGCAGAAGTAAACGAATACGAAGTAAAATTGGAGAAGAAATCATTTGAAATGATTGCTCTTCAACAACCCGTTTCTCAGGACTTGCGTACCGTTTTGACAGTCTTGAAGGCCGTGTCTGACTTGGAACGTATGGGTGACCATGCTGTTTCTATTGCCAAAGCGGCAATCCGTATGAAAGGGGAGCAACGTATCCCAGCTGTTGAAGAAGAAATCAAGAGAATGGGTCGCGATGTCAAGAACTTCGTCGAAGCAGCCCTTGACCTCTATCTGAATGGTTCAGTAGATCAGGCCTATGAAGTAGCAGCCATGGACGAAAAAATCAACCAATACTTTGATAGCATTCGTGACTTGGCTACAGAAGAAATCAAGAAAAATCCAGATGCCATTGTTACAGGTCGTGATTACTTCCAAGTGATTGCCTTCTTAGAACGTATTGGAGATTATGCTAAGAATATCTGTGAATGGGTTGTTTACTTTGAAACAGGTAAAATTGTCGAACTATAAAATAGATTCATTCTGTATAAAAAGGAGCTTGAAATCAACTAACAGCTCCTTTTTTGAATGAAAAAAATATTTTTGAGATAAAAATTCAAAAAACACTTGACAAGCACCTTGGGTAGCGTTATAATTATACAAAAATAACAGAGAGGTTGTTTATTTATGAAATCAAAAAAATGGATATTTGTTTTATGTAGTTTTCTTGCAAGTTTCTTCTTAGTAGCTTGCCAGTCAGGTTCTAATGGTTCTCAGTCAACTGTTGATGCCATTAAGCAAAAGGGGAAATTAGTTGTGGCGACTAGTCCTGATTATGCACCTTTTGAATTCCAAGCCTTGGTTGACGGGAAAAATCAGATAGTTGGTGCGGACATTGATATGGCCCAAGCTATCGCTGATGAACTTGGGGTGAAGTTGGAAATTTCAAGCATGAGTTTTGACAATGTCTTGACCAGCCTTCAAACTGGTAAGGCTGACCTAGCTGTTGCAGGAATTAGCGCTACTGACGAGAGAAAAGAAGTCTTTGACTTTTCAATTCCTTACTATGAAAACAAGATTAGCTTCTTGGTTCGTAAGTCTGATGTAGAAAAATACAAGGATTTAACTAGCCTAGAAAGTGCTAATATTGCAGCCCAAAAAGGGACTGTTCCAGAGTCTATGGTCAAGGAACAATTGCCGAAAGCTCAATTGACTTCCCTAACCAATATGGGGGAAGCTGTCAATGAATTGCAGGCTGGAAAAGTAGATGCTGTTCACATGGATGAGCCTGTTGCACTTAGCTATGCTGCTAAAAATGCAGACCTAGCTGTCGCAACAGTCAGCTTGAAGATGAAGGACGGCGAAGCCAATGCGGTTGCCCTTAGAAAAAATAGTGCTGATTTGAAAGAAGTGGTGGACAAGGTCATCCAAAAACTCAAGGATGACGGTACCTACCAAAGCTATCTTGAAAAAGCAGCAAGCCTAACAGAAGTTGAAGAATAAGAAAAAGCAGAGTTGGAAGTCATTCCAATTCTGCTTTTAAATAGTTTAAAACCTTTTCCAGATTGTCTAAGGACACCTTGGCAAATTGATAAGGACAGGTGCTTAAATAGGCCTCTTCAAAGAAGTCTAAGCCCATCTGGCTGTGTTTGAGACTGGCAATTTTAGGATACTGTCGCAGATCTAGTAATAAACCATCGTGAAGGGGATAATGAGGGAGGTGACAAGGAGTGTTAGCTAGTCTTTCCTCGATTTGTTTTTGGTAGTCTTCCTGATTGGATAAGCGAGCCAGACGATTTTTTTCAAATAATTGACTATCAATATAGAGTGACAGGGCCTTTTGCATGATGAGGTTGCTGTCGTAGTCTAGGATATTTTTGTAGGCCACAAAGGCTTCCTTGATAGCATTTGGGAGAATGAGTGCTGTTATCCGCAGGGCTGGAAAGAGGCTGGTTGAGAAGGACTTTATGTAAATGACCCGCTCCTCTGTATCTAGATAGTGGAAGGTCTGGCCCTTTTTAGAGTCCAAATCCCCCAGATAGTCGTCCTCTACGATATAGACACCATACTTGGTAGCTAAGTCAAGAATAGCTCGTTTGTCCTGTTCAGAATAGGAATGCCCCAGAGGATAGTGAAAACGAGGAATAGTATAGAAAAACTTAATTTTTCCAGTCTTGAAATGGCTTTCCAGTTCCTCCAAGTCAATCCCATCAATGCCTCGTTCAATCGTTTGATAGTCCAAGCCCTGAGCAATCAAGAGACGATTCATCCGATGGTAGGTCGGCTGTTCCACCAAGATTTCTTTGGCTTGGCTAGGAAAGGAAATTTGAGAGAGGATAAATAAGGCTTGTTGGGTGCCAGAAGTCAGTACCAGTTGGTCAGCCTTGCAGTAGAGGGCCTGGTCAAAGAGGAGTTTATGGATGGATTGTCTTAAGTCTTCTAAACCTTCTTGATTTTCATAGTAGTTGAAGAGGTAGTTTTCTCGGCCAATCAAGGTTTCATTGACACAGAGTCGGAAATCGTCATAGGCGCTGGCATGTTCGTCGGTAACCTCGATTTCTAGGTCCTGGTGTTGCCCTTGTTCTAGGACATAGTAGCCACTCTGGGGCTTGGCATAGAGATATTGTTCGTGTCGTAATTCCAGCAGGGCTCGTTGGACAGTATCCTTGCTACAGTGGAAGTCAAGGCTCAGTTGACGGATAGAAGGCAGGCGGCTTCCCGTCGGAAATCGTCCAGACTCGATACCATTTTTTAGATAGGAAACGACCTCTTGGTACTTGCTTTGTTTCTTCATTCCAGACCTCCCTTGATTTTGTTACATTGTACCCTTTTTTTTCTTTCTTGGCAATGTCTAGAGTATTTCTCTCGTTCACATATAAAGCTAAATGTGGTATACTTAGGAGTAACATTTATAGAATAACAGACAAGAAAGTGAATGGATAAGAACGTGCAGGAACCAGTGAAATTATTTCAATACAATACCCTTGGAGCCTTGATGGCTGGCCTTTATGGTGGTACCATGACAGTAGGAGAATTGCTAGAACATGGTGATCTTGGTTTGGGAACTTTGGATTCCATTGATGGAGAATTGATTGTCTTGGATGGCAAGGCTTATCAGGCCAAAGGCTCAGGAGACCAACCAGAAATTGTGGAAGTATCACCAGATGCCCTTATTCCTTACGCAGCAGTAGTACCACATCAGGCAGAAGTTATTTTCCGCCAGCGCTTTGAGATGACGGACAAGGAATTGGAAGAACGAATTGAGTCTTATTATGACGGGGAAAATCTTTTCCGCTCTATCAAGATTCGGGGGGAATTTTCGCATATGCATGTGCGCATGATTCCCAAGTCGACACCAGATACCAAGTTTGCTGAGGTTGCAACCCATCAACCGGAATATAGTCGTGACAATGTGGCGGGAACTATCGTTGGTTTCTGGACGCCAGAGATTTTCCATGGGGTCAGTGTGGCGGGCTACCATCTGCACTTCATTTCAGATGATTTGACCTTCGGTGGTCATGTCATGGACTTTGTCATCAAGGAAGGTATTATTGAGGTGGGAGCTGTTGACCAGTTGGACCAACGTTTTCCAGTCCAAGATCGTCAATACTTGTTTGCTAAGTTCAATGTTGACGAGATGAAAAAAGATATTGAAAAGGCGGAATAGGAGAAGAAAATGACCATTCATATCATTATTACCATGTTGCTGTTGCTGGCTTTCTTGATAGGAAGTATTTGGTATGCCAAAAAGAAATACCAGATTAATCTAGCTGTCTTGGGCTTGGGGGCTGTTGCCTTCTTTGTCTCTTCACAGATTCTAGAAAAATTGGTTCATATCATAGTTCTTCATCCTCAAAAAGATGGAAGTATTGCTCTTTTACAAGACCATCCCCTGGTTTATATTGTCTATGGCCTAGCTATGGCGGCTTTCTTTGAGGAAACAGCTCGTCTCATCTTCTTTAAATGGTTGAAGAAAAAGAGAAACTTGGAAAAATCAGATGCCCTTGCTTATGGATTGGGGCATGGTGGTTTGGAATTGATTTTCTTAGGTGTTACTAGCCTCGTCAATCTCTACATTGTTCTTTCGGCAGTTCAAACTCAGAATCCACAGGTCCTGAAATTGCTGTCTGAAAATATGTTGAAAACTATTCAGTCGCTATCAGTCTGGCAGATTTATTTGCTTGGTTTTGAACGGATTTTGGCTCTAGGATTCCAATTGCTGTTGACTGTTTGGGTTTACCAAGCTGTTCGCCAGAAGAAATGGATTTATCTCCTAGCGGCCTATGGCCTACATGCCTTCTTTGACTTAGCACCATCTCTTGCCCAAGTTGGCTGGTTGACCAATCCTGTCTTGGTTGAAGTTGTCCTAGCACTTGAACTTGTTCTGCTTGCCTATGGAACAAAGGCAATCTTTTGCAAAAAATCATAAAAAGAGGGGAAACCTCTTTTTTTGTTTAAAATAAGCCCAAGATTTTTTTAGGGTCGTCAAATGGTCTTAAAAATGGTATAATGGAATGAATTTTGTAAAAGGAAGAGTGTCATGTCAGTAAAAGAAAAAATGCTTGAAATCTTAGAAGGGATTGATATCCGTTTCAAGGAACCCTTGCATAGCTATAGTTATACAAAAGTAGGTGGAGAGGCCGATTATTTGGTCTTTCCACGAAATCGTTTTGAGTTGGCTCGCGTTGTTAAATTTGCCAATCAAGAAAATATCCCTTGGATGGTTCTTGGAAATGCTAGCAACATCATCGTTCGTGATGGTGGGATTCGTGGATTTGTCATCTTGTGTGACAAGCTTAATAACGTTTCCGTTGATGGCTATACCATTGAAGCAGAAGCTGGTGCCAACTTGATTGAAACGACACGCATTGCCCTTCGTCATAGTTTGACTGGCTTTGAGTTTGCTTGTGGTATTCCTGGAAGTGTCGGTGGTGCTGTCTTTATGAATGCGGGTGCCTATGGTGGCGAGATTGCCCACATCTTACAGTCTTGTAAGATTTTGACTAAGGACGGAGAAATCGAGACCCTGTCTGTCAAGGACTTGGCTTTTGGTTACCGCCACTCAGCCATTCAAGAGTCTGGTGCAGTTGTCTTGTCAGCTAAATTTGCCCTTGCTCCAGGAAGCCATCAGGTTATCAAGCAAGAAATGGACCGCTTGACGCATCTACGTGAACTCAAACAACCTTTAGAATATCCATCTTGTGGTTCGGTCTTTAAACGTCCAGTAGGGCATTTTGCAGGTCAATTAATTTCAGAAGCTGGCTTGAAAGGCTATCGTATTGGTGGAGTAGAAGTCTCAGAAAAACACGCAGGTTTTATGATTAATGTTGCTGACGGAACGGCTAAAGACTACGAGGATTTGATTGAGTCTGTGATTGAAAAAGTCAAGGAACACTCTGGCGTTACTCTTGAGAGAGAAGTCCGTATTTTAGGTGAAAGCAAGTAGGAAGCTTTAGCTAAAAAGCTGCTGCTATGTCATGGAAAGGGGGTGAAAGCCTATCGTCAGTGCAGAAGAATGTAGGCAGTTCAATCTCCTACACGAGGTAGTAGCGGCCTGACAGAGCCCCGATCTGTTAGTCTATGAAAAAGAAGGAATGAATGACAATTGAAAAAACCAATTATTGAATTCAAAAACGTCTCAAAAGTTTTTGAAGACAGCAACACCAAGGTTCTCAAAGACATCAACTTTGAGTTGGAAGAGGGGAAATTTTATACCCTTCTAGGAGCATCTGGTTCAGGGAAATCAACTATCCTTAACATCATTGCAGGTTTACTGGATGCGACGACAGGAGATATTTTACTGGATGGTATCCGCATCAACGACATTCCAACCAACAAGCGAGACGTCCATACCGTTTTCCAATCTTATGCCTTGTTCCCACATATGAATGTGTTTGAAAATGTTGCTTTTCCACTTCGCTTGCGTAAAATTGACAAGAAAGAAATCGAGAAACGCGTAGCGGAAGTTCTCAAGATGGTTCAGTTGGAAGGTTACGAAAAACGTTCCATCCGTAAACTCTCTGGAGGACAACGTCAGCGTGTAGCCATTGCCCGTGCTATCATTAACCAACCCCGTGTGGTTTTGTTGGACGAGCCTTTGTCAGCGCTGGACTTGAAATTAAGAACAGATATGCAGTACGAACTGCGTGAACTGCAACAACGATTGGGCATTACCTTTGTCTTTGTCACTCACGATCAGGAAGAAGCCCTGGCCATGAGTGACTGGATTTTCGTTATGAATGATGGCGAGATTGTCCAGTCTGGAACGCCTGTGGACATCTACGATGAGCCAATCAACCACTTTGTTGCCACCTTTATCGGGGAGTCAAATATCTTGCCAGGAACCATGATTGAGGACTACTTGGTTGAGTTTAACGGCAAACGCTTCGAAGCGGTTGATGGGGGGATGAAGCCAAATGAACCTGTTGAGGTCGTGATTCGTCCAGAGGACTTGCGTATTACCCTTCCTGAAGAAGGCAAGCTCCAAGTTAAGGTGGATACCCAGCTCTTCCGTGGGGTGCACTATGAAATTATCGCCTATGACGAACTTGGAAATGAATGGATGATCCACTCAACTCGTAAGGCCATCGTGGGTGAGGAAATCGGTCTGGACTTTGAACCAGAAGACATCCACATCATGCGTCTCAATGAAACCGAAGAAGAGTTCGATGCTCGTATCGAAGAATACGTGGAAATTGAAGAGCAAGAAGCAGGTCTGATCAATGCAATCGAGGAGGAAAGAGATGAAGAAAACAAGCTCTAAACTCTTTGTAGTGCCCTACATGCTTTGGATTGCCCTCTTTGTCCTGGCACCCTTGGTCTTGATTTTCGGTCAATCCTTTTTCAACATCGAAGGCCAGTTCAGTTTAGAAAACTATAAGTCCTACTTTGCGTCACAAAACTTGACCTACCTAAAAATGAGTTTCAACTCTGTACTCTATGCAGGGATTGTGACCTTTGTAACCCTGCTTATCAGCTATCCGACAGCCCTCTTTTTGACCCGTCTCAAGCACCGTCAACTCTGGCTTATGCTGATTATCCTGCCTACCTGGATCAATTTGCTCCTTAAAGCCTATGCCTTTATCGGAATTTTTGGTCAGAATGGCTCTATTAACCAATTCTTGGAATTTATCGGAATTGGTTCACAACAGTTGCTCTTTACCGATTTCTCCTTTATCTTTGTCGCAAGCTACATCGAGCTTCCATTTATGATTTTGCCGATTTTTAATGTCTTGGACGATATGGATAACAACCTCATCAATGCCAGCTATGACCTCGGTGCGACCAAGTGGGAAACCTTCCGCCATGTCATCTTCCCTCTGTCGATGAATGGTGTGCGAAGTGGGGTACAGTCTGTCTTTATCCCTAGTTTGAGTCTCTTCATGTTGACCCGTCTGATTGGAGGGAATCGTGTTATTACGCTGGGAACGGCTATTGAGCAGAACTTCCTGACCAATGACAACTACGGTATGGGTTCAACCATCGGTGTGATTCTCATCTTGACCATGTTCATCACCATGTGGATGACCAAGGAAAGGAGAGAACGATGAAAAAATTTGCCAACCTTTATCTGGGACTGGTCTTTCTTGTCCTCTACCTGCCGATTTTTTACTTGATTGGTTATGCCTTTAATGCAGGTAACGACATGAACAGCTTTACAGGCTTTAGCTTGAGCCATTTTAAAACCATGTTTGGCGATGGTCGTCTTATGTTGATTGTGACTCAGACCTTTTTCTTGGCCTTTCTGTCAGCCTTGATAGCGACCATTATCGGGACTTTCGGTGCTATTTACATTTATCAGTCTCGTAAGAAATACCAAGAAGCCTTTCTTTCACTCAATAATATCCTCATGGTTGCACCTGACGTTATGATTGGTGCTAGCTTCTTGATTCTCTTTACCCAACTCAAGTTTTCACTTGGCTTTTTGACCGTTCTATCTAGTCACGTGGCCTTCTCCATTCCTATCGTGGTCTTGATGGTCTTGCCTCGACTCAAGGAAATGAACGGTGACATGATTCATGCGGCCTATGACCTTGGTGCCAGTCAATTTCAGATGTTCAAGGAAATCATGCTTCCTTACCTGACTCCGTCTATCATTGCTGGTTATTTCATGGCCTTCACCTATTCGCTAGATGACTTTGCTGTGACCTTCTTCGTAACGGGAAATGGATTTTCAACCCTGTCAGTCGAGATTTACTCTCGTGCTCGCAAGGGGATTTCCTTAGAAATCAATGCCCTGTCTGCCCTTGTCTTTCTCTTTAGTATTATCCTAGTTGTTGGATATTACTTTATCTCACGTGAGAAGGAGGAGCAAGCATGAAAAAACTCTATTCATTTTTAGCAGGAATTGTAGCCATTATCCTAGTCTTGTGGGGAATTGCGACTCATTTAGACAGTAAAATCAACAGCCGAGATAGTCAAAAACTGGTTATCTACAACTGGGGTGACTACATCGATCCAGAACTCTTGGAGCAATTCACAGAAGAAACAGGAATCCAAGTCCAGTACGAGACCTTTGACTCCAACGAAGCCATGTATACAAAGATTAAGCAGGGTGGAACGACCTACGATATTGCTATCCCAAGTGAATACATGATCAACAAGATGAAGGACGAAGACCTCTTGGTACCGCTTGACTATTCAAAACTTGAAGGTCTTGAAAATATCGGACCAGAGTTCCTCAACCAGTCCTTTGACCCAGGCAATAAATACTCTATTCCTTACTTCTGGGGAACCTTGGGAATTGTCTATAATGAAACCATGGTAGATGAGGCGCCTGAGCATTGGGATGACCTCTGGAAACCAGAGTATAAGAACTCTATCATGCTCTTTGATGGGGCGCGTGAGGTACTGGGACTCGGACTCAATTCCCTTGGCTACAGCCTCAACTCCAAGGATACCCAGCAGTTGGAAGAGACAGTTGATAAGCTCTACAAATTGACTCCAAATATCAAGGCTATTGTGGCGGATGAGATGAAGGGCTATATGATTCAGAACAACGCTGCTATCGGTGTGACCTTCTCTGGTGAAGCCAGCCAAATGTTAGAAAAAAATGAAAATCTACGCTATGTAGTACCGACTGAGGCCAGCAACCTTTGGTTTGACAATATGGTCATTCCCAAAACAGTCAAAAACCAAGATGCAGCCTATGCCTTTATCAACTTTATGTTGAAACCCGAAAATGCCCTCAAAAATGCAGAGTATGTCGGCTATTCAACACCAAACCTACCAGCTAAGGAATTGCTCCCAGAGGAGAAAAAAGAAGATAAGGCCTTCTATCCAGATGCTGAAACCATGAAACACCTAGAAGTTTATGAGAAATTTGACCATAAATGGACAGGAAAATATAGCGACCTCTTCCTACAGTTTAAAATGTATCGGAAGTAGAAGTTAGCAGTCACGAAACGAATCAGTCAAGCTGGTTCGTTTTTTAATATAAGTCAGTTTTTACAGCCATATCTTTTTCTATTTTAGTTGCTTATTTGCTTGCCCAGTAGTATACTAAGCTTAACCTTACAGAGAGCGGTAACAAATAATGAAAGTGTCTACTTTTTTCAAAAAAAGTTTCTGGGCAACCTTTTTGACTGTTCAGCAAACATATATACTATTTTATCTAAAGGATGGTTTGGATCGACAATACCTAACAACTGAGTCTATATAATTGGTGATAGGAAACTTTATATTTGCAAATATTTGCGTAGCTATATTTAGCAATTCGAAAACTTGGGATAAAAGTTGGGATAAAAAGAAAAATGGCAGTAAGAAAAAATATATCCTGAAAAAGTAATCGGAGATGTAGGGAATTGGTCTGATTCAACGGAGATGATTTCCAGTTGACGCAAGCTCAAAAAAACGATATAATAAGAAAGTTGAGAATTGATTTTCGGTTGTCTTAGTCCAGAGAAATGGCGGTGCTGCGAGCCATCTAAGCTAGGAAGTCATGCTACTCAATCATACAATTGCATAAGAATAAGAGAATGACAAGTTCATTGAATGAAGGTGGTACCGCGGTTTTTCGCCCTTCGTGATATGAGCTTGTCTTTTGATTTTTGGAGGTGTTGATGAAAACATTTCTTGTCAAACAAAAGTTTCGTCTTGGAGGCGAACGCTTCGCTATCAAGGATGACAGGGGAGAAATCGCCTATCAGGTAGAGGGATCATTTTTTAAGATTCCCAAAACTTTTACCATCTATGATGTTAATGGTGAACAAGTCAGTCAAATCAGTAAAGAAATCTTGACCTTGCTTCCTCGTTTTGAAATTCAGCTTCGGGATGGCTCGAGTTTTGTCATTCGTAAGAAGTTGACCTTCTGGCGAGATAAGTATGAGTTTGATAATCTAGGTCTTCGTATCGAGGGCAATATCTGGGATTTGGATTTCAAATTGCTGGATGATCGCGATCAGCTGATTGCAGAAATTAAGAAGGAACTCTTCCATCTGACCTCTACCTATAATGTAACGGTCCTTGAGGACGCTTATGCAGACCTAGTCATTTCCCTCTGTGTCGCGATTGACTATGTGGAAATGCTGGAAAGCCAATCACATTAAACAAGTAAATAAGGAGACAATATGAAACAACTATCTAGTGCACAAGTACGCCAAATGTGGCTTGACTTCTGGGCGACCAAAGGTCACTCTGTAGAACCATCAGTGAGCTTGGTTCCTGTAAATGACCCAACACTTTTGTGGATCAACTCTGGGGTAGCAACCCTTAAGAAATACTTTGACGGAACCATCATCCCTGAAAATCCACGAATTACCAATGCCCAAAAAGCCATCCGTACCAACGATATCGAGAACGTAGGGAAGACTGCACGTCACCATACTATGTTTGAAATGTTGGGGAATTTCTCTATCGGTGATTACTTCCGTGACGAAGCGATTACTTGGGCTTATGAGCTTTTGACAAGCCCAGAATGGTTTGACTTCCCAGCTGAAAAACTTTACATGACCTACTATCCAGATGATAAAGATTCTTACAACCGCTGGATTGAAGTGGGAGTGGACCCAAGCCACTTGATTCCTATTGAGGATAACTTCTGGGAAATCGGTGCTGGACCTTCTGGACCAGATACAGAGATTTTCTTTGACCGTGGAGAAGATTTTGACCCAGAAAATATCGGCATTCGCCTGCTTGCAGAAGATATCGAAAACGACCGTTACATCGAAATCTGGAACATCGTATTGTCACAATTTAACGCAGACCCTGCTGTTCCTCGTAGCGAGTACAAGGAATTGCCACATAAGAACATTGATACGGGCGCTGGTTTGGAGCGTTTGGTAGCGGTTATCCAAGGTGCTAAGACTAACTTTGAAACAGACCTCTTCATGCCAATCATTCGTGAAGTGGAGAAATTGTCTGGTAAGGTTTATGATCAAGATGGCGACAACATGAGTTTCAAGGTCATCGCTGACCACATCCGTTCCCTTTCATTTGCCATCGGTGATGGTGCCCTTCCAGGAAATGAAGGCCGCGGTTATGTCCTTCGTCGTCTCCTCCGTCGTGCTTCAATGCATGGTCAAAAATTGGGGATCAATGAGCCTTTCCTTTACAAACTTGTTCCAACTGTTGGAAAAATCATGGAAAGCTACTACCCAGAAGTGCTTGAAAAACGTGACTTTATTGAAAAAATCGTTAAGAGCGAGGAAGAGTCATTTGCCCGTACCCTACACTCAGGTCAACACTTTGCCCAAGGCATTGTAGCAGACTTGAAAGAAAAAGGTCAATCTGTCATTGCTGGTTCAGATGTCTTCAAACTTTATGACACTTATGGATTCCCAGTTGAATTGACTGAAGAAATCGCTGAAGAAGCTGGCATGACTGTAGACCGTGAAGGATTTGAAGTAGCCATGAAAGAACAGCAAGAACGCGCGCGTGCGTCAGCTGTCAAGGGTGGCTCAATGGGGATGCAAAATGAAACCCTCCAAAACATCACTGTAGAAAGTGTCTTCAACTACAATGCTAGCCAATTGCCTTCTAAATTGGTGGCTATCGTGGCTGACAATGCAGAAGTAGAAGCTGTGTCAGAAGGAACTGCCTCTCTTATTTTTGCGGAAACGCCATTCTACGCTGAAATGGGTGGACAGGTCGCTGACCACGGACAAATCTTGGATGCGTCAGGTAAGGTCGTGGGTACTGTGACCAATGTTCAAAAAGCACCAAACGGACAAGCTCTTCACACTGTTGAAGTCCTTGCACCGCTTGCCTTAAACCAAGAATATACCTTGGCAATCGATACCAATCGTCGTCACCGTGTTATGAAAAACCACACTGCGACTCACTTGCTTCACGCTGCCCTTCACAACATCCTTGGAAGCCACGCGACACAAGCAGGATCTCTTAACGAAGTTGAATTCCTTCGCTTTGACTTTACCCACTTCCAAGCAGTAACTGCTGAAGAATTGCGTGCCATTGAGCAGCAAGTCAACGAGAAAATCTGGGAAGCTCTTGAAGTGAAGACAGTTGAAACGGATATTGACACTGCCAAAGAAATGGGAGCTATGGCCCTCTTTGGTGAGAAATACGGCAAGGAAGTTCGTGTTGTTACTATCGGTGACTACTCTATCGAGCTTTGTGGTGGTACCCACGTTGGCAACACTTCTGAAATTGGCCTCTTCAAGATTGTCAAAGAAGAAGGGATTGGATCAGGAACTCGCCGTATCTTGGCAGTGACTGGTAAGGAAGCCTTTGAAGCCTATCGTGAACAAGAGGACGCTCTTAAAGCTGTCGCAGCAACCTTGAAAGCACCTCAAGTCAAGGAGGTTCCTCACAAAGTAGAAGGACTTCAAGAACAACTTCGTCAATTGCAAAAAGAAAATGCTGAGTTGAAAGAAAAAGCAGCAGCTGCAGCCGCAGGCGACATCTTCAAGGATGTGAAGGAAGTCAACGGTCACCGTTACATTGCTAGTCAAGTGTCTGTATCAGATGCCGGTGCCCTTCGTACCTTTGCAGATAACTGGAAACAAAAAGACTACTCTGATCTTCTTGTCCTAGTTGCTGCTATCGGTGACAAAGTCAATGTCCTTGTAGCAAGCAAGACAAAAGACCTTCATGCAGGAAACCTTGTCAAAGAATTGGCACCAATTGTCGATGGACGTGGTGGTGGTAAACCAGACATGGCCATGGCAGGAGGAAGCAACCAAGCTAAGATTCAAGAACTGTTGGATGCAGTAGCAGGTAAATTGTAAGACAATAAAGATCTATCCATTTGGGTAGGTCTTTTTGTGAATGCAAAAAAGCCAAATCCGATTGGACCAGGCTTGATAATCATTGGCAATTAGATTGTATTGGCTGCCCAGACACTTACCGAAGCAACTGAGACTGGGAATTGTCCATAACCTTCCTCATCAATTGTAATTTGACCTTGGTGGTTTTCAAGTAAATCTACAAAGGTTTGGTTAGCCCATTCTTGGCCGACAAACATTGACTTGCTGTTTTCTTGGTCATTTGAAATCAGGACTGCGATTGGGGATTGATTTTCAGCACCTGAACGTACCCAACCGATACAGTTAGGATCATCAAAGTAGTCATTTTGTTCTCCATATGCCAAATCTTTTCGGATGGTTAGGAGGCGGTCAAGGACTTCTTTGAAATCTTGTTGAGCATACTGCCCTGAAATACCATAGTAGTCTCCGTAGAAGACACATGGAAGTCCATTTTGGCGTAACAGAATGAGGGCATAGGCCGCTGGTTTGAACCATTCTTCAACAGTAGACTCAAGAGCCTGACCTCGTTGTGTATCGTGGTTGTCGACAAAAGTCACAGCCTTGTCAGGCTTGAGTTCAACCAGGCTATCTGTGAAAATGCCACGAAGGTCATAGTTGGAACCTGCTCGGCTAGCATCAAAGAGATTCTGGTGGAGACGAACATCGACAAGGTCAAAGCGTTCTTCCGTTTTTTCAAGATAGTCTAGATTGGCTTCCTTATCGGGATTCCAAAATTCACCAAAAACATAGAAATCCTCACCGTATTTTTCCTTCATATCGCGGATAAAATTGCGCATGAAGAAAGAGTCAATGTGCTTAACGGCATCCAAACGGAAACCAGCAATACCAGTCGTTTCCATGAACCAGTCAGCCCAGTCATAGATATTTTTGATAACTTCAGGATGTTTAAAGTCTAGGTCGGCATACATGAGGTAGTCATAGTTACCGTTTTCATTATCGACCAATTCCTCATTTGCCCAACCCTTGTTGTCCCCTTGAATCAGATAAATCCCAGACTTACGGCGTTTTGCATCGTAGTCTGTACCTGTGAAGTGGTACCAGTGCCAGTGGAAGTCATTGTAGGTATCTTGGCGACCATCGAAGGTAAAGCTAGTCCAGCCATTGATGGTGAAAGGTTCCCCAAGTTCAACTGTACGATCTACAGGATCCACTTCGATAACCTGAAAGGCTTCCATGTGATCAGCAGCAGCCTTGTGATTGAGCACCACATCGGCCATAGGTTGAATTCCCTGTGCTTTTAGAGTTTGAATGGCTTGAAGATAGTCTTCTTTAAAACCATACTTGGTGCGGACAGTACCTTTTTGGTTAAACTCGCCTAGGTCGAATAAGTCATAGACACCATAGCCGACATCTTTTTCATTGGTCGCCTTAAAAGCTGGTGGCATCCAGACATGGCTGATACCGAGATCAGCTAGGTGTGGAGCATCTTCAGCCAGACGCGTCCAGTGCTGACCGTCGTGGGGCAGATACCATTCAAAGTATTGCATGAGTGTTTGATTTTGCATGATGTTTCCTCTTACTTGTCAATCTTGTTCTTTATTCTATCATAAAGTATTGGTTAGCGCCAACGTTTGCATAAGATAGAAAAAATATATTTTAACTATTTAAAATAAAGTGTTGATTTTTTTGTATCAAAGTGCTAGTATAATAGTATGTAATATAGATAAAGATAGGAGTTGTCCCATGATTGAATTTCAAAATGTTAGTAAGTTGTATGGTGATAAAGAGGCCTTGAGCAATCTCAATTTGCAGATTGAAAATGGGGAGATTATGGGCTTGATTGGCCATAATGGGGCTGGAAAATCGACTACTATAAAATCCTTAGTCAGTATCATTTCGCCCAGCAGTGGTCGTATTTTGGTAGATGGTCAGGATTTATCGGAAAATCGCTTGGCCATTAAACGAAAGATTGGTTATGTAGCAGACTCGCCTGACTTATTTTTACGCTTAACGGCCAATGAATTTTGGGAATTGATCGCTTCATCCTATGATCTGAGCAGCTCTGACTTGGAAGCTAGTCTAGCTAGGCTATTGAACGTTTTTGATTTTGCTGAAAATCGCTATCAGGTCATTGAAACTCTTTCTCACGGAATGCGTCAGAAAGTCTTTGTCATCGGAGCACTCTTATCTGATCCTGATATTTGGGTCTTGGACGAACCCTTGACTGGTTTGGATCCCCAGGCTGCCTTTGATTTGAAGCAAATGATGAAGGAACATGCACAAAAAGGCAAGACGGTCTTGTTTTCAACCCATGTGCTAGAGGTAGCTGAGCAAGTCTGTGATCGGATTGCTATTTTGAAAAAGGGGCATTTGATTTATTGTGGTAAGGTAGAGAACTTGAGAAAAGACCACCCAGACCAGTCTTTGGAAAGTATCTACCTTAGCCTTGCTGGTAGAAAAGAGGAGGTTTTAGATGCGTCTCAAGGTCATTAAAAAATTAGTTGATATCAATATCCTCTATTCATCTCAAGAAGCGAATCTGGCTAACCTACGAAAGAAGCAGGCTAAGAATCCTGGGAAAAAAGTAAATGTTTCCGCTAGAGTCCTAAGTTCTTACATTTTTTCTAGTCTCTTGATGCTATTAATGTTTATAAATATAGCCTTTCGTTTTCCTTTTGAGGAAATGCCAAGTTTTTTTAGTAGCATGGTTGCTATTTTATTGGTGCTTGCCTTTTCAACTTCTTTCACTGCATTTTACAATGTCTTTTATGAGAGTAAGGACTTGGCATCGTATAGGCCCTATGCCTTTAAAGAATCAGAGATTATAATTGCTAAAGGACTGTCTGTTCTCTTGCCAGCTCTAGCTGGAATTGTACCAATCCTAGCTTATTTTCTAGTCCTCTATATTAGGCTAGCTCCTTCTCTTTGGCTGGGCTTGCCTTTGATGCTACTGTCCTTGACCTTATTATTTGTCTCTGTTACTTTAGTGATGGTAGTGGCAGTACATTTCTTGGCTCAGACTACGGTCTTCAGAAAGTATCAGTCTATTTTTTCGAATGTGATGATTGGGATAGGGGTTCTCATACCTTTAATATTTGTCCTCTTTCTACAGTCGACTTTTGGAAGTATTATTGACAAAGTTAGAGACATTCCATTTCTCCTTTATCCTCTTCATATCTTTTACAAAATAGCAGTGGAGCCTTTTTCGACAGAAGCCATACTGGGTCTGCTCGCTTGGATAGCTTTAACTGTTTTCTTGCTTTACCTGACCAAAAAGAAGGTTTTTCCTCATTTTTATGACGTGATTCTGCTTAACAGTGAGGAGAAGGTCAAGAAAGAACGTCGCAATAAGGAGAGAATTTCAACTACTAATAAAAAGGGCTTTTTCCGTATGGTTTTACGCTACCACCTCACCCTCTTGGGACAGGGAACTGGCGTGATTACAGTGCTTTTTACAAGTGCTTTCCTTCCCTATCTCATGATGATCGGTCTGATTTCCAAAATTCGAGATTCTCAGATAGTTCCAGACATTCATCCTTCATACTGGTTACCCTTGTTTTTTATAGCTATCTTTATAGCAGTTGTCAATAACAATATCACCAGCCTGCATTCAATTGCCTTGTCCTTGGAGAGGGAAAATGTTGATTTTCTTAAGAGTTTACCCTTTGACTTTGCTCGTTATGTGAAAGTGAAATTTTGGATTATATTTGCTGTCCAGTCCTTTTTACCAGTTCTGACTTTACTTGGACTTTCTCTATATCTAGGCTTGCCCATCCTTTCGATGATTTACCTTCTTGTAGTCTGGATCCTTGCCAGTGTCATCCTTTCTTGCCACAATTACTTTAAGGACGTTAAAAATCTGTCAACCAATTGGAGTAGCATTACGGACTTGGTGAACCGTTCAAATCGTATAGTAGCAATAGTTTTGATTTTGGTTTATAGTGCAATCTTAATGGCCCTTGTAATAGGGAGCTTGTTCTTGGTTCGGTCTCTCGCCCCTGTCCTTGCCATCAGCTTGGGAGTAGGAGTTCTTATCCTCTTGCTTGCTCTTGCTATTTTTGGCTATCATTACTACCTGTCACGCATATTGACAGAAATAGAAAAAAGATGAGATAGTTGGTCTCTCGCTTGATACATTTTATAAAAAGAAATGAAGCTGGGCAAAAAAACACTTCTAACTATCAAAAAACGAGTATTTCCGTAGATGGAGATACTCGTTTTTGTTACTATAACAACAAAACGACTAGAAATTTATAACAATATATAAATTCTATAGCATCAATTGCTTAAATTTTGGACTAGATTTTATCTATGGTGTTTTGAAGATTAATGGAGCTTGAGATGTTTGCTATTTATGGATAGCATACAAAATCATTGTTACTGGCAAGCTCTCTCATGCTTTTGGGTTTGCCTTTCATCTAGTTATTCTTATAAAAATCCGTTTTATACTCAATGAAAAACAAAGAGCAAACTAGGAAGCTAGCCTCAGGTTGCTCAAAGCACCGCTTTGAGGTTGCAGATAAATCTGAAGTGGTTTGAAGAGTATTAGACTAATTCCCATTTTGAGAAATTAGCCTGAAATAATTCCTATTTGTAAAACTCTGATAAGTCTTGGCTGATTTTGGAGAAATATGGTATAATTTTTCTTATGGAAAAGATTATCATTACAGCAACTGCTGAAAGTATTGAACAAGTTGAACAACTGCTCGAAGCTGGCGTAGATCGTATCTATGTCGGTGAGAAAGATTTTGGCCTTCGTCTGCCAACAACCTTTAGTTATGACCAATTGCGTGAAATCGCTAATCTGGTTCATGATGCTGGTAAGGAATTGATCGTTGCGGTTAACGCCCTCATGCACCAAGATATGATGGACCGTATCAAGCCTTTCTTAGACTTTTTGGAAGAAATCAAGACAGACTACATTACAATTGGGGATGCAGGTGTCTTTTATGTGGTCAATCGCGATGGTTATTCCTTTAAAACCATCTACGATGCTTCAACCATGGTAACAAGCAGTCGTCAGATTAACTTCTGGGGACAAAAGGCTGGCGCATCTGAGGCTGTTTTGGCGCGTGAAATTCCATCGGCTGAACTCTTCAAAATGCCAGAGATTTTGGAAATTCCTGCTGAAGTTTTGGTTTACGGTGCCAGTGTCATCCATCATTCTAAACGTCCGCTCTTGCAAAACTACTATAACTTTACGCATATCGATGATGAAAAGACGCGTAAACGTGACCTCTTCTTGGCAGAGCCAAGTGACCCAGAGAGTCATTACTCTATCTTTGAAGACAATCATGGGACCCATATCTTTGCCAATAACGACCTTGATTTGATGACAAAATTGACAGAATTGGTGGAGCATGGCTTTACTCACTGGAAATTAGAAGGTCTCTATACACCTGGTCAGAACTTTGTCGAGATTGCAAAACTCTTTATCCAGGCACGTAGCTTGATTCAAGAGGGTAACTTTAGCCATGACCAAGCCTTCTTGCTAGATGAAGAAGTACGTAAACTTCACCCTAAAAACCGTTTCCTTGATACAGGATTCTATGACTACGATCCTGATATGGTTAAATAAAGTAAATGATTCGTTGAGAGAAGGAAGATGCAAACATTTCTTCTCTCAATTTTTCTTATTGTCCAATATTTTCAAAAAATCAGTAGGCTAGGATGCTCTGTTTACTGGGAATTTTAAGACAAGTAGTGTTCTTGAGTTTGAAAATTATCCTATGTTTGCAGGTGCCAAATGGCCCTTTTTTTGGTATAATTTTTTATAATGAAAACGATTGGTAATCGCTATGTTGTGGTGGATTTAGAGGCAACTAGCACAGGTAGTAAGGCTAAAATTATCCAAGTGGGAATTGTCGTGATTGAGGACGGAAAAATCGTCGATCACTATACGACGGATGTCAATCCACATGAACCCTTAGATGCTCATATCAAAGAACTGACAGGGCTAACTGACAAACGTCTGGCGCAAGCACCTGATTTTTCGCAAGTTGCTAGAAAAATCTTTGACTTGGTGGAGGATGGGATTTTTGTAGCCCACAATGTTCAGTTTGATGCCAATCTCTTGGCGGAAAATTTATTTTTTGAAGGCTATGAACTAAGAAATCCTCGTGTTGACACGGTCGAATTGGCTCAAGTCTTTTTCCCTAAACTGGAAAAATATAGCTTGCCTATTTTGTGCCGGGAATTAGGAATTCCTCTAAAACACGCTCATACAGCCCTTTCAGATGCCCAAGCTACTGCGGAATTACTCTTATTTCTACGGGAAAAGATGGCCCAGCTTCCTAAAGGTCTCTTGGAACGCTTGCTGGAAATGGCTGACGCCCTCCTATATGAGTCCTACCTGGTTATTGAAGAAATTTATCGAAGTCAATCTATCCTGAGTTCACCAGACTTGGTCGAAGTTCAAGGACTATATTTCAAGAAACTTGCAGCTCCCAATGAGCCACGAAAACTATCTCAAGATTTTTCTAAAAATATTTCTCTGTTGAATCTTGAAGTGAGGGAGGAGCAAGAAAATTTTGCTAAAGAGGTTGGCTTGCTATTGAAAGATGAGCCTGTATCATTAATTCAAGCGCCGACTGGGATTGGAAAAACTTATGGCTATCTCTTACCCGCTTTGTCCCAAGTAAAAGAGCGTCAGATTGTTCTTAGCGTTCCGACAAAGATTCTTCAAAATCAAATCATGGAAGAAGAAGGTAAACGTCTCAAGGAAGTGTTCCATATAGATATTCATAGTTTAAAGGGACCACACAATTATCTGAAGTTGGATGCCTTTTATCGTTCCTTGCAGGAAAATGATGAAAATCGCTTATTTAGACGCTTTAAAATGCAACTCTTGGTCTGGCTGACTGAGACAGAGACAGGAGATTTGGATGAAATTGGGCAACTCTACCGTTATCAACATTTTCTGACAGATCTTCGTCATGACGGGAATTTATCATCTCAAAGCTTATTTATAACGGAAGATTTTTGGAAACGTAGTCAAGAAAGGGCACAAACCTGCAAGCTTTTAGTGACCAATCATGCCTATCTTGTAACCAGACTTGAAGATAATCCTGAATTTGTCAGTGACCGTTTATTGATTATTGATGAAGTTCAAAAGATTTTGTTAGCTCTAGAAAATCTGCTTCAAGAGACCTACGATATCCAGTCTATTGTCGATTTGCTTGATAAGGCTTTACTGGAGGAGCAAAATAAGGTCCAGCAACGAATACTAGAAAGTATTCGCTTTGAGTGCCTCTACTTGATAGAACAATTTCAGTCTGGAAAATCTAGGAAAAATATCTTGGATTCTCTGACCAATCTCCATCAGTATTTTTCAGAATTAGAGGTAGAAGGCTTTGAGGAGCTGGTTCGCTATTTTACAGCTGACCGAGATTACTGGCTTGAAGCAATTGAAACGAGTCAAAAGAAAGTTCAAATTTCTTCTACGAAATCAGGACGTATTCTCCTATCTTCTTTACTTCCTGAGAGTTGCCAAGTCTTGGGAGTATCGGCTACTCTTGAGATTAGTCAGAGGGTTTCTTTGGCAGACCTTTTAGGCTATCCTGAAGCTAAATTTGTCAAGGTTGAAGCTGGTAAAAAACAGGATCAAGAAGTGGTCTTGGTCAAAGATTTCCCCTTGGTAACAGAAACCTCCTTAGAAGTTTACGCCAAAGAGGTAGCTGCTTTACTAGTGGAAATTCAAGCTTTCCAGCAACCGATTTTGGTTCTCTTTACCGCTAAAGACATGCTTCTAGCAGTATCGGATTTACTTCCAGTTAGTCACTTGGCCCAGTATAAAAATGGGGATGTTCATCAGCTAAAGAAACGCTTTGAAAAAGGAGAACAACAAATTTTGCTTGGTGCAGCAAGTTTCTGGGAGGGAGTTGATTTTTCAAGTCATCCTTTTGTGATTCAAGTAGTACCAAGACTTCCTTTCCAAAATCCCCAAGAGCCCTTGACGAAAAAGATTAATCAGGAACTAATTCAAGAAGGGAAAAATGCCTTTTATGATTATCAATTGCCAATGGCCATTATTCGTTTAAAACAGGCTTTGGGAAGAAGTATGAGACGCGAACACCAATGTTCTTTAACCCTCATTCTGGATAGAAGAATCGTCGGAAAGCGATATGGCAAACAGATAGTAGCATCTCTAGCAAAAGAAGCGACTGTTAATACCGTCTCTCGATCCGAAGTTGATAAGGCTATTGATAAATTTTTAAATGAACTTTGATAAATAGTATTGTATGAAAGTATAAGGTTAGTATATATGAAACGTTCTCTCGACTCTAGAGTCGATTATAGTTTGCTCTTGCCAGTATTTTTTCTACTGGTCATCGGTGTGGTGGCTATCTATATAGCCGTTAGTCATGATTATCCAAATAATATTCTGCCCATTTTAGGGCAGCAGGTCGCCTGGATTGCCTTGGGGCTTGTGATTGGTTTTATCGTCATGCTCTTTAATACAGAATTTCTTTGGAAAGTGACCCCCTTTCTATATATTTTAGGCTTGGGACTTATGATTTTGCCGATTGTCTTTTATAATCCAAGCTTAGTTGCATCAACGGGTGCCAAAAACTGGGTATCGGTAAATGGTGTTACCTTGTTCCAGCCGTCAGAATTTATGAAGATATCCTATATCCTCATGTTGGCTCGTGTGATTGTCCAGTTTACCAAAAAACATAAGGAATGGAGACGCACAGTTCCGCTGGACTTCTTGTTGATTTTCTGGATGATTCTCTTTACCATTCCAGTCCTAGTTCTTTTGGCACTTCAGAGTGACTTAGGGACGGCTTTGGTTTTTGTAGCCATTTTCTCAGGAATCGTCTTGCTATCAGGAGTTTCTTGGAAAATTATTATCCCAGTATTTGTGACTGCTGTAACAGGAATTGCTGGTTTCTTAGCTATTTTTATCAGCAAGGACGGCCGGGCTTTTCTCCATCAATTGGGAATGCCGACTTACCAAATCAACCGTATTTTGGCTTGGCTTAATCCTTTTGATTTTGCTCAAACAACGACCTATCAGCAGGCTCAAGGGCAGATTGCCATTGGGAGTGGTGGCTTATTTGGTCAGGGATTTAATGCTTCTAATCTGCTTATTCCAGTTCGTGAGTCAGATATGATTTTCACG
The DNA here is from genome assembly GCA_001914195.1 of Streptococcus mitis. Lineage (GTDB taxonomy): Bacteria > Bacillota > Bacilli > Lactobacillales > Streptococcaceae > Streptococcus > Streptococcus mitis_F. The sequence goes on from MKYF01000015.1 coordinate 34,973, forward strand.
GTCATTGCAGAAGATTTTGGCTTTATTGGCTCTGTCCTTGTTATTGCCCTTTATCTCATGTTGATTTATCGTATGTTGAAGATTACTCTTAAATCAAATAATCAGTTCTACACCTATATTTCCACAGGTTTGATTATGATGTTGCTCTTCCATATCTTTGAGAATATCGGTGCCGTGACAGGCTTGCTTCCTTTGACTGGGATTCCCTTGCCGTTCATTTCTCAAGGGGGGTCGGCTATTATCAGTAATCTGATTGGTGTGGGCTTACTTTTATCGATGAGTTATCAAACCAATCTAGCTGAAGAAAAGAGTGGAAAAGTCCGATTCAAGCGGAAAAAGGTTGTATTAAAACGAATCAAATAAGGAGAAAATCATGGTTAAAGTAGCCGTTATGTTAGCTCAGGGCTTTGAAGAAATTGAAGCTTTGACAGTTGTGGATGTTTTGCGTCGTGCAAATATTACTTGTGATATGGTAGGATTTGAAGAGCAAGTGACAGGCTCGCACGCAATCCAAGTAAGAGCAGATCGTGTCTTTGAGGGTGATTTATCAGACTATGACATGATTGTCCTTCCTGGAGGGATGCCTGGTTCTGCACATTTGCGTGACAATCAGGCCTTAATTCAAGAATTGCAAAATTTCGAGCAAGAAGGGAAGAAACTGGCGGCCATTTGTGCAGCGCCAATTGCCCTCAATCAAGCAGGAGTATTGAAAAACAAGAAGTTTACTTGCTATGATGGCGTTCAAGAGCAAATTCTTGATGGTCACTATGTCAAAGAAACAGTAGTGGTAGATGGTCATTTGACAACCAGTCGAGGCCCCTCAACAGCCCTTGCCTTTGCCTACGAGTTGGTAGAGCAATTAGGAGGAGACGCAGAGAGTTTACGAACTGGAATGCTCTATCGAGATGTCTTTGGTAAAAATCAATAAAATGGGAGTTAACCTCTCGTTTTTTTATGTGGAAAACTCAGGGAAATCATCGCTTTTTTAACGAAAAAATGGTATAATGAAAGCTATGAAATATCACGATTACATCTGGGATTTAGGTGGAACTTTACTGGATAATTATGAAACTTCAACAGCTGCATTTGTTGAAACATTGGCACTGTATGGCATCACACAAGACCATGACAGTGTCTATCAGGCTTTAAAGGTTTCTACTAATTTTGCGATTGAGACTTTCGCTCCCAACTTAGAGAATTTTTTAGAAAAGTATAAGGAAAATGAAGCCAGAGAGCTTGAACACCCGATTTTATTTGAAGGAGTTTCTGACTTATTGGAGGACATTTCAAATCAAGGTGGGCGTCATTTCTTGGTCTCTCATCGAAATGATCAGGTCTTGGAAATTTTAGAAAAAACTTCTATAGCAGTCTACTTTACAGAAGTGGTGACCTCTAGCTCAGGTTTTAAGAGAAAGCCAAATCCTGAGTCTATGATTTATTTAAGAGAAAAGTATCAAATTAGCTCAGGGCTTGTCATTGGTGATCGACCGATTGATATCGAAGCAGGGCAAGCTGCAGGATTGGATACCCACTTGTTTACCAGTATCGTGAATTTAAGACAAGTATTAGACATGTAAGAAAAAGGAATAAGATGACAGAAGAAATCAAAAATCTGCAGGCACAGGATTATGATGCCAGTCAAATTCAAGTTTTAGAGGGCCTAGAGGCTGTTCGTATGCGTCCAGGGATGTATATCGGGTCAACCTCAAAAGAAGGTCTTCACCATCTAGTCTGGGAAATTGTTGATAACTCAATTGACGAGGCCTTGGCAGGATTTGCCAGCCATATTCAAGTCTTTATTGAGCCAGATGATTCGATTACTGTTGTCGATGATGGACGTGGTATCCCCGTCGATATTCAGGAAAAAACAGGTCGACCTGCCGTTGAGACTGTCTTTACTGTTCTTCACGCTGGAGGAAAGTTTGGCGGTGGCGGATATAAGGTCTCAGGTGGTCTTCACGGAGTAGGGTCCTCAGTTGTTAACGCCCTTTCAACTCAATTAGACGTTCATGTCCACAAAAATGGTAAGATTCATTACCAAGAATACCGTCGTGGTCATGTTGTCGCAGATCTTGAGGTGGTTGGAGATACGGATAAAACAGGAACAACAGTTCACTTCACACCAGATCCAGAAATTTTCACTGAAACAACAACCTTTGATTTTGATAAATTAAATAAACGGATTCAAGAGTTGGCCTTTCTAAATCGTGGTCTTCAAATCTCCATCACAGATAAGCGTGAGGGGTTAGAACAAACTAAGCATTACCACTATGAAGGTGGGATTGCTAGTTACGTTGAATATATCAACGAAAACAAGGATGTTATCTTTGATACACCAATCTACACAGATGGTGAGATGGATGATATCACAGTTGAAGTAGCCATGCAGTATACAACGGGTTACCATGAAAATGTCATGAGTTTCGCCAATAATATTCATACCCATGAAGGTGGAACGCATGAACAAGGTTTCCGTACAGCCTTGACTCGTGTTATCAACGATTATGCTCGTAAAAATAAGTTACTGAAAGACAATGAAGACAACTTAACAGGGGAAGATGTCCGCGAAGGCTTAACTGCAGTTATCTCAGTTAAACACCCAAATCCACAGTTTGAAGGACAAACCAAGACCAAACTGGGGAATAGCGAAGTGGTCAAGATTACCAATCGCCTCTTCAGTGATGCCTTCTCCGATTTCCTCATGGAAAATCCACAGATTGCCAAACGTATCGTGGAAAAAGGGATTTTAGCTGCTAAGGCTCGTGTGGCTGCCAAGCGTGCGCGTGAAGTCACTCGTAAAAAATCTGGTTTGGAAATTTCCAACCTTCCAGGGAAACTAGCAGACTGTTCTTCTAACAATCCTGCTGAAACAGAACTCTTCATCGTAGAAGGAGACTCAGCTGGTGGATCAGCCAAATCGGGTCGTAACCGTGAATTTCAGGCAATTCTTCCAATCCGCGGTAAGATTTTGAACGTTGAAAAGGCAAGTATGGATAAGATTCTAGCTAACGAAGAAATTCGTAGTCTTTTCACAGCGATGGGAACAGGATTTGGGGCAGAATTCGATGTTTCAAAAGCTCGTTACCAAAAACTCGTTTTGATGACCGATGCCGATGTCGATGGAGCCCACATTCGTACCCTTCTTTTAACCTTGATTTATCGTTATATGAAACCAATCCTAGAAGCTGGTTATGTTTATATCGCCCAACCACCAATCTATGGTGTCAAGGTTGGAAGCGAGATTAAAGAATACATCCAGCCAGGTGCAGATCAAGAAATCAAACTCCAAGAGGCCTTGGCCCGCCACAGTGAAGGACGTGCCAAACCAACCATTCAGCGTTATAAAGGTCTGGGTGAAATGGATGACCACCAATTGTGGGAAACAACCATGGATCCGGAACATCGCTTGATGGCCAGAGTTTCTGTGGATGATGCTGCAGAAGCAGATAAAATCTTTGATATGTTGATGGGGGATAGAGTAGAGCCTCGTCGTGAGTTTATCGAAGAAAATGCCGTCTATAGTACACTTGATGTCTAAAAAATCGGGAGAAGTAGTTCCCTTGGTCTAAAAAATATGATATAATCATTACGATTGTTTCAAGTAAAAAAGGAGTTTAATATGTCTGCTAGACTAGTAATTTATTTGATAATTGCAGTTGCAGTTTTATTGGTCATTGCTTATGCTATCGCAATCTATGTAAGGAAGCGCAATGAAAGTAAACTAGCAATTTTAGAAGAGAAAAAAGAAGAGCTGTACAATCTTCCAGTAAACGATGAAGTTGAAGCTGTAAAAAATATGCACTTGATTGGACAAAGTCAGGTGACTTTCCGTGAATGGAATCAAAAATGGGTTGATTTATCTCTTAATTCTTTTGCCGATATTGAAAATAATCTTTTCGAGGCAGAAGGCTACAATAACTCATTCCGTTTTTTCAAAGCGAGTCATCAAATTGACCAAATCGAGAGTCAAATTACCTTGATTGAAGAAGATATTGCGGCAATTCGCAATGCCTTGGCAGATTTAGAGAAACAAGAGTCTAAAAATAGTGGACGTGTTCTTCATACCTTGGACTTGTTTGAAGAGTTGCAACACCGAGTTGCTGATCATTCTGAAGAATATGGACAAGGTTTGTCTGAAATCGAAAAACAATTGGAAAATATCCAATCAGAGTTTTCTCAGTTTGTAACTTTAAATTCGTCTGGTGACCCAGTAGAAGCTGCTGTGATTTTGGATAATGCTGAAAATCATATCTTGGCTTTAACGCATATTGTTGATCGTATACCAGCAATTGTAGCAACATTATCTAAAGAGCTACCTGATCAACTGGAAGATTTAGAAGATGGTTACCGTAAGCTTTTAGATGCTAATTATCATTTTGCTGAAACGGATATTGAAGCGCGTTTCCAACTGCTTTATGAAGCTCTCAAGAAAAATCATGAGAATATTGCGAAACTAGAATTGGATAATGCAGAGTATGAAAATACTCAAATCCAAGAAGAGATTAATGCACTTTATGATATCTTTACAAGAGAAATTGCGGCACAGAAAGTAGTAGAAGGTTTAGTAGCAACACTTCCTACTTATCTTCAACACATGAAGGAAAATAATGCTTTATTGATAGAAGATATTGAGCGTTTGAGTAAAAGTTATTTACTTTCTGAATCGGATGCAAGTCATGTTCATCGTTTACAGTCTGAATTAGAAAGCTTTGAGACTGCTATTATTGAGGCAACTTCAAATCAAGATGAACCAACTCAAGCATATTCAATTCTTGAAGAAAATCTTGAATCTTTACAGGAAAATCTTAAAGAGATTGAAGATGAACAGATTTCAGTTAGTGAGCGCCTTGCACGAATTGAGAAAGATGATATCAATGCACGTCAAAAGGCAAATGTATATGTTAATCGTCTCCATACAATCAAGAGATATATGGAAAAACGGAACCTACCTGGTATTCCACAAACTTTCTTGAAGTTATTCTTTACAGCAAGTAATAATACGGAAGATCTAATGGCTGAATTAGAGCAAAACTTAGTCAATATAGAATCAGTTAACCGTGTTCTGGAAATTGCAACGAAGGATATGGAAGATCTTGAGACGGAAACTTATAATATTGTACAGTATGCAACCTTGACAGAACAACTATTGCAATATTCTAACCGCTATCGCTCATTTGATGAACGTATTCAAGAAGCATTTAACGAAGCTTTAGATATTTTTGAGAAAGAATTTGATTATCATGCTTCGTTTGACAAGATTTCTCAAGCGTTGGAAGTGGCAGAGCCTGGTGTAACCAACCGCTTTGTTACCTCGTATGAGAAAACACGTGAAACGATTCGTTTCTAAAATAATAAAAAAGATTTGGTTTTGTGAGAAGCAGAACCAAATATTTTTTATTATTTGTCTATAAAATCTTGTATGATAAGATCTCAAGATAAAAAATTGGAGACGATTTAAAAAGCAAGTCAGAACCTATGTTTGGTCTATAAGGTTCAATAGCTTTCTAATCTCTCCAAAATTTTATTTGGTTGGAATCGAAATCCCAATTAATTTTTCTGAGTAGAGTGTCTTGATATTGGCTTCATCAATAGAATCCTTATCAATTTTACGTTTCAAGAAAAATTCTTGGATGGATTCAATTTCAGTTTCGCGAATAGCACGGTGTTTATTTGAGATGAGGATTTCATAGTGAAGCGGAGCTTGGGTAAAAATAACATCAGTATTCCCTGCAGAATAAACCTCAACAAGGGTTGCATCAGTACTTTCTAGCTGGCTTTTTACAAGTTGCGAGTGTGAGTTTGTCGTATTGATAAGCTTCATAACATTTCCTCCGATTTTCTAATTCTATTATAGCACTTTTTGAATAAAGTAGCTTGATTTAGTCAATCTTATGTTGTTTTTTCCAAGATTGAATGCCCCATTTATGGCTACCACGTTTGAGGTTCTCAATAGCCTCGTCAATAGGGAACCAGGCAATATGATTAAAGTCTTCTAGTGGATTTTGTACTTCTTTGAAGGAAGTCGCTTCATAGAGGTAGGCAGGATTGTAGTAGTAGGTATCACGGTGACGAGAGTAGAAATATTCGTCAGCTTGTCCGTAATAGGCACCAATTTCAGCTGTGAAGCCAAGCTCTTCAATCAATTCACGTTTTAGGGCTTCTTGATGATTTTCACCTGCTTCAATTTCACCACCTGGTAAGAACCAAGCGCCATTTGGTGCTTGAACAAGAACAATTTGTTTTTGTTCAGCGTCAGGGATAACAGCATATACACCGTAACGAGCAACATAGTCTGTATTTTCTTTTTTTTCTCCGAAAGTTGGGTTTGCCATTGGATTTTCCTCATTCTTTAGTATCTTTATTATTATCTTAATGGACAAAGGTCGAGCTGTCAAGAATAAACTAATGAACTTGTGCAGAAAAAGCTAGTTTGTCTTGATCACTATTTTTCTAAATAAACTTTCCAACTCAATCACTTTAATTGGTATAATAAAAGAGAGGTGTTTTTATGGCAGAATCAAGACTATTTCGTATTCTATATCTACTTTTAGAAAAAGGTAGTACAACGGCTCCTGAATTAGCCAGATTATTTGAAGTATCTGCCCGAACGATTTATCGCGATATTGAGAGATTGAGCATGGCAGGGATTCCTCTGTATTCGATACCTGGAAAGGCAGGCGGAATCTTTTTAATGAAAGACTTTGTTCTGGATCGCACTCTAGTTTCTGAGGATGAAAAATTAGAACTTCTATCAGCTTTGCAAGGAATTCAAGCCTTGACCGATAACAGGAAAGATTTTTTACTTGAAAAATTGGAATCTATTTTTCAAGTTTCTACCAGTCCTTGGATAGAGGTAGACTTGACTGACTGGAGAAAGCGAGAAGGTCAAAAAGAATTATTTGATAATATCAAACAAGCTATTCTAGAGAAAAGGCGACTGGTAATCACTTATCTGGGTGGGAGTGGTCAGAAAACGGTTCGTACAGTTGAGCCTTTTAAACTCGTATTTAAAAAGAGAGATTGGTACCTTCATGCCTACTGTTGTTTGAAGGAAGATTGGCGTTTTTTCAAGTTATCTAGAATTAGGAATTATCACCTAACAACTGAAACAGTGAAGCAGAAAAATGTGCTGAATTCCGTTGATGATTCAGATCAAGTGGCAAATCAAATCAAAGTATTTTTAAAGTTTAACTCTAATCTTGCTTTCAGGGTTTATGAAGATTTTTCAGAAGATGAGATTAGCTTTGGGAAAGATGGCTACTACTATGTCAAGACAGTCTTACCAGAGCACGAAAGTCTGTATACTTACCTCCTGTCTTATTTAGATGGAGTAGAAATACTCGAACCGAGTTATCTGAAGAAGAAACTGCTTTCTAGATTAGAAAAAATTCAAAAACTTTACAAACCTTGACAAAAGATGTCAGGATTTTGGTGCTATACTAGAGATAAAAAGGAGAAGAACCAAATGAAATACGAATGGAGAAAAGAAGCGAAATCTTTTTATCAAGTTAAGGCTAGGCCCAGCATCTTGCAGGTGCCAGGTCAATCCTATATCGTGATTGATGGTAAAGGCGATCCCAATCAAGCAGATTTTTCAGAACGAGTAGGGGCCTTGTATGCCTTGGCCTATGCGATAAAGATGAAGTATAAAAAAGATCCTCTGGATGAGGTTTACACAGATTTTACTGTCTTTCCTTTAGAAGGTTTATGGAAAAAGGAGAAGCAAGGTGAACTAGTTAAAAGTGAGCTGTCTTATAGCATTATGATTGGCCAACCCTATTTCATTACGCGAGAACTATTTGAGGAAGCTCTGAAAGAGGTTAAAATCAAGAAGCCAAATTCAATCTATGAGGCTATTCGTTTTGAAAAAATAGAAGAAGGCCAAAGTCTTGCCATGCTTCATGTAGGACCTTTTGATACTGAAAATGAGACTTTTGCAGAGATGGAGCATTTTTGTCAACTTCATAAGCTCAAAAGAACTTCGGAAGTCCACCGAGAAATCTATCTCAATAACCTTCATCGAACGGAGTCAAGCAAATTGAAAACAATTCTTCGCTTTCAAGTTCAAGAAGAGAATTAAAAAAACAGGAAACAAGATTTCCAATGTCATTAAGTTAAGAAATTCAAATACAATTCTGTATTTGGGTTTCTTTTTTATGTGATAAACTATAATTAAGGAGGTATTTCCCATGATAAAAC
>MKYF01000025.1 GCA_001914195.1 Streptococcus mitis
AAAGGATTTTTATCGCTCTGAACATCAAAAAAGAAAGGACGAATTTTGTCCTTTCTCGAGCTTAGCTTTTCTTCAACCCACTACAGTTGACAAAGAGCCCCTTTTACTTGAGACATCAGTTCTCCTCTCTAAACAGCCCAAAAATCGTATGAAATCATCATACGATTTTATCTATTAATTAACTAAACTATGGTACAAGTCAAGATATGACTTGCAAGCTGTATCCCATGAGAAATCACACTCCATAGCTTGTTTTTGTAGATTTCTCCAAACATCAGGATGGTTTCTATACAAGTCCAAAGCTGTTTGGAAAGTCCAATTTAACCAATAAGGAGATAGGTTGTCAAAGCTAAAGCCAGTACCGCTTCCTTCGATTGGATTGAAAGCGCGAACGGTATCTCGCAAGCCACCAACTTCATGGACCAATGGCAAGGTTCCATAACGCATAGCCATCATTTGAGACAAGCCACATGGTTCAAAACGACTTGGCATGAGGAAGAGGTCACAAGCGGCGTAGATTTCTTGAGCAAGTTTGACATCAAAAGTGATATTTGCTGATAGCTTGTCTGGGTAAATCTGAGCAAACCATGAGAAAGCTCCTTCAAAGGCTGGATCTCCAGTTCCCAAAAGAACAACCTGAACATCATTTTGCAAGATATGGTGAAGACTTTCGACCACCACATCAAAACCTTTTTGACGTGTCAAACGAGAAACAATTCCCACTAGAGGAACGTCAGATCTAACTGGCAAGCCAACTCTTTCTTGCAATTTTGCCTTGTTCTGAGCTTTTCCAGACAAATCTTCCTGATTAAAATGATAATCTAAAAGAGCATCCGTCTGAGGATTATAAAGGTCAGCATCAATCCCGTTCACGATACCAGAGACCTTGCCAGATTCCATTCGAAGAATCTGATCCAAGTTACATCCGAATTGACTGGTCATAATTTCATGAGCATAGCTAGGTGAAACTGTTGAAACACGATCCGCATAGAGAATACCTGTCTTCATCCAGTTTAAACAGTTATTCCAGCGAAGGGTACCATCAGCATAACGTTCAAAGCCAACTCCAAACAAATCCCATAACATTCCTTCTGAAAATTGTCCTTGGAATTCCAAATTATGAATGGTTAAAACAGTTTTAATTCCTTGATAAGCTTGAATCCAACGGTATTTTTCCTTTAACAAGAAAGGAATCATGGCTGTATGGTAGTCATGAACATGGAGAAGGTCAGGAATAAAGTCAATCCTTTCCATAGCCTCAATGGCAGCCAGTTGGAAAAATGCAAAGCGTTCCCCATCGTCAAAATCACCGTAAACATGGCCACGGAAGAAATAATATTGGTTGTCAATAAAGTAGAAGGTTACACCGTTTAAGACGGTTTTCTTAATCCCACAGTACTGTCTGCGCCAACCGACGCTCACCTCAAAATGAAGAACATCTTCAATCTGATTTCCAAATTTAACCTCTACCATGTCATAGTAGGGTAAAATCACTGCAACTTCGTGCCCAGCTTTTACCAGTGATTTGGGAAGAGCGCCAATAACGTCTCCCAAACCACCTGTTTTTGAAAAGGGTGCACCCTCTGCTGCTACAAATAAAATTTTCATGAATGAATATCCTCTGTTACTTTGCTACCTTTCTTAACGACAACTGGATGTTCTGCAGTTCCTCGAATCACAACACCAGGCTCAACTTCAACACCCTTGTCCAAGATAGCATATTCTACCTGAGCTCCTTCTCCAATAACAACACGAGGGAAGAGCAGGCTATCTTTAACCAGGCTATCCTTATGGACATGAATATTACGTGATAGAACAGAATTAGCCACTTGACCTTCAATGATACTACCAGAAGCAAACTGAGAAGTACTTACCTTAGATGTATTGGCATAGTAAGTTGGCTCTTCGTTTTTGACCTTTGTATAAATTTTTTGATTCGGTGAGAAGAGAGAGTAGAATTTTTGTGATTCAAGCATATCTTTGTTAGCTTGATAATAAGACTCTACAGAGTGAATATTTGCCAGATAACCTGTGTACTCGTAGGCAAAAGCCCCTTCTTTTGCAGCCAAATCCCGTAAAACATAGCGCAACTTCTCTGGATGTTCTTTATTAGCTTCTTCTTCTAAGCGTTCAATCAACCAAGGTGTATCAACGACAAAGATATCTGTAGACATGTTATAGATTTGATCTGGTAACTTGCTATCAAAGAGTTTATGAGAACGAACATGGTCTGTTTCATCCACTTCCAAGATTGCATTTACTTCTGAAATATCTTTTTTAGGCAGTTTTTTATAAACTACAGTGATTGGACCTTTTGTTGTACTGTGTAGGTGGAATACTTGGTTCAGATCAATATTAATCAAAACATCACAGTTAAGTGACACTGTTTGGTTGGAGCCAGAACGTTTCAAATAAGTGAGAAGCTGTTGGTAGTATTCTTTTCCAACTGTACTACTTTCCACACGGGTATTGTAAATACCTAGATAGTAGTGGCTAAGAAGAGTTGATAAGCCCCACTCACGTCCTGAACGGATATGGTCAAAGACAGAACTGATATTATCTTGTTGGAAAATACCAAAGATACTACGGACACCAGCATTAGCAAGACTTGAAAGCGGGAAGTCAATCAAGCGATATTTACCACCAAATGGCAAACTGGCTACTGGACGGTGGTCTGTCAGTGTTGACATATCATGAAAACCAACTGTATTTCCTAAAATGGCAGAATATTTATCAATCTTCATCTGTTGCTACCCCCACTACTTCATTATATCCTACAACTTGTACTTCTTCTGTTCCATCAATTTCGACACCGTCAGAAATAACTGCACCTTCACCAATAATGGCACGTTTGATTTTAGCTCCCTGACCAACAATTGCACCACTCATGATAACTGAATCAACAACTTCTGCCCCTTCTCGAACTTGCGCACCTGTTGAAAGGATAGAATGTTTAACAGTTCCATCTACAAAACAGCCATCGACAACCAAGGAATCTTCCACATGAGCATTTGCCCCAAGGAAGTTTGGTGGTGAAATTAAGTTTCTTGAGTAAATCTTCCATTGACGGTTACGGCTGTCCAAGGCATTCTCTGGAGAAATGTACTCCATGTTCGCTTCCCAAAGCGACTCAATGGTACCAACATCTTTCCAGTAACCTTTAAATTCATAGGCATAGACACTTTCACCTGACTCAAGGTAATTTGGAATGACATTTTTACCAAAGTCTGACATATCGACATTGCTCTTTTCAGCAGCAACGAGCATATTGCGCAGACGTTGCCAATCAAAGATGTAAATTCCCATAGAAGCTTTGGTAGATTTAGGTTGAGCTGGTTTTTCTTCAAATTCCACAATGCGGTTATTGGCATCTGTATTCATGATACCAAAACGGCTAGCTTCTTTCAGGGGAACATCAAGAACTGCTACTGTCAAACTGGCATTGTTATCCTTGTGAGACTGGAGCATATCATCATAGTCCATTTTATAGATGTGGTCCCCAGAGAGAATTAAGACATACTCAGGGTTGACACTGTCGATATAATCAATATTTTGGTAAATAGCGTGGCTAGTCCCCTCAAACCAACGATTTCCTTCACTTGCAGAATACGGTTGAAGAATAGAGACACCAGAATTAATACCGTCTAATCCCCAACTTGAACCGTTTCCAATATGATTGTTAAGAGCAAGTGGTTGATACTGGGTGATGACTCCAACATTGTGAATCCCTGAGTTGGCACAGTTTGAAAGAGCGAAGTCAATGATACGGTAGCGTCCGCCAAATTGTACAGCTGGTTTCGCAAGGTTTTGAGTGAGTTTTCCGAGACGAGTTCCTTGCCCACCGGCAAGAATCAAAGCTAACATTTCATTCTTCATTTTCTACTCCTTTTTGGTTTTTACTTGTGACGGTTTTTGCAGATTTCAAGCGGCGTTTGATTTTCCAAACACTTGCTCCCATAGCCGGTAGGGTAAAGGTCAAGGTCTGCTCATAATCTTTCCATAGTCCTTCTTGCGTTTGAACAGTTTGATTATGTTCTTTCCAAACGCCTCCCCACTCTTCTAACTCAGTATTCCAGATTTCTTCATAAATCCCTGCAACAGGCAGACCGATTGTAAAATCTTTTCGTTCAACAGGTGCCATATTAAAGACGCAGACTAGCATGTCGCCCTTCTTACCCTTACGGATGAAGGAAAGAACACTCTGGTCTCGATTATCCGCATCAATGATTTCAATACCATCATAGCTGGTATCGATTTCCCACAGACAGCGATGATCTTTGTAAAACTGGTTTAGCTGAGAAGTGAAATACTTCATCTTAGCATTCATTGGATCTTCTAGATTAGACCATTCCAACTGCTCTTCAGATTTCCATTCTAGGAATTGGCCGTATTCGCTACCCATGAAGAGCAATTTCTTACCAGGGTGACAAATTTGGTAAGTGTAGATATTGCGTAAGCCTGCGAATTGATTATAGCGATCTCCCCACATCTTGTGCATCATACTCTTCTTACCGTGAACCACTTCATCGTGCGAGAATGGTAGGAGATAGTTTTCATTGAAAACATACATAAAGCTGAAAGTCACCAGGTTAAAGTCATATTTACGATAAATCGGATCTTCTTCATAGAATCGGAGGATATCATTCATCCAACCCATATTCCATTTGTAGTCAAATCCTAGACCATCTGAATCCTTAGTGTCAGTAATCTGAGTAGCTGATGAACTTTCCTCAGCTATCATCATAACGTCTGGATGAACTAGTTTAATCACATCATTCAAGCGTTGAAGGAAATAATAACCTTCATAGTTGAGATTGCCACCATCTTTATTAGGAGTCCATGGAGCATCATCGTAGTCAAGATAGAGCATGTTGCTAACCGCATCCACGCGAATACCATCTAAATGATAAAAATCAATCCAGAACTTAATACTAGAGATCAAGAAAGACTGGACTTCATTCTTTCCAAGGTCAAAATTAAGTGCTCCCCAACCGTAGTTATGAGCCTTATTATGGTCTTGGTATTCAAAAGTCGGTGTTCCATCATAATAGGCCAAGGCATCATCATTAATAGTAAAGTGACCAGGTACCCAGTCTACAATAACCCCAATATTGTTTAAGTGACATTCCTCAACAAAATCTTGAAACTCTTCAGGGCGACCATAGGCATGCTCTAAAGCGAAGTAACCCATAAGCTGATAGCCCCAACTCAAACCGAGAGGGTGAGACATCAAGGGCATAAATTCAATATGAGTATAGTTCATCTCAACTAGGTAAGGAATGAGTTCATCTTTCAATTGAGCAAAACTATAAGGACTTCCATCTGGATTTCTCTTCCACGATCCAGCGTGAACTTCGTAGATATTGACAGGACGTTCAAAGAAAGTCCAACGTTTTCTGCGAGCTAACCAAAGCCCATCCTTCCATTTCTTTTCTGGAATCTCTGTTAAAATAGCTCCAGTACCTGGACGTGCCTCATACCGTACAGCCAAAGGATCAATCTTCATCAACTGATGACCATTTGCGCGTGTGATATGATACTTATAAATTTGGCCTTCTTGAGCAAGAGTAGTGAAGACTTCCCAGACTCCAAATTCATTTCGTTCCATCGGAATTTGATTTTCTACCCAATTCGTGAAATCTCCCACCAAGTGGACAGTCTGAGCATTGGGAGCCCACACACGAAATGTATAACCGTATTCTCCATTTAGTTCTTCCCTATGTGCTCCTAGATAATGCTGAAGGTGAAAATTTTCTCCTGTCATAAAGGTGCGCAAAGCTTCTCTTTTATCCATAATACCTCCTCTTTTCTGTAAGCGTTTTCTATAGATTTATTATACTACCTTTTTAGGGAAGATTCAAGTAAATTACGGAATTTGCAAAAAAATCTTTTGAAAGTCTTCAACAAATTCACTGATGTGTTCACTTGTAAATCAAGAAATTTTCAAACAGATTATGAAAACGAATTGTTTTTTTACAATACTATCATAAAGTTCGTCATTTTACTAATAAAATTGTTGTTTTAAAGTAAAAAACAAAATCAGGAAAACAATTTCCTGATTTTACATTTTATTTCACATCAAAAACAATGGATTTGACATTTGTCATCGCTTCAATGCTATATTTAATTCCTTGCACTCCAGCTCCAGAACCTTTGACACCAAGGAATGGGAAATTATCTGGACCACGTTGGGTTTTATTATTAATATGAACTGTACCCACTTCAAGTTTTTCAGCAATTTCAAAAGCCTTTTTGAAATCATTTGTAAAGACTGAGGATTGAAGGCCGAATTCAGATTCGTTGGCAAAGGCAATTGCTTCTTCTACATTAGCCACACGAATAATTGGTAAAACAGGGCCAAATGGCTCTTCCCATGCTACTTTCATATCTTTTGTCACTTGGTCAAAAAGCACTGGCCAGAGAAGATTGTCCTCACGTTTGATTGGTGTCAGAGCCTGAGCCCCTTTTTCTTGTGCATCCTCAATCAAGCCCCAGATGAAGTCAGCTGAAGCATTGTCAATAACAGGTGTAATATCAGCATTGTCAAATGGATCACCAACTGTTAATTTAGAAACTTCTTCTTGAAGTAAAGTAGCTAATTTATCTGCTACACTTTCGAGAACAATGACACGTTTAATGGCCGTGCAACGTTGGCCTGAGTAGCTAAAGGCACCCGCAACAATTTGCTTGGCAGCATGTTCCAAATCTGCATCTTCTAGTACAAGAGCTGCATCTTTTCCACCAAGCTCCAGCATGATAGGACGCATACCAGCTAAACGACCAATACGTTCTCCGATAGGGGTTGATCCTGTAAAGTTGATGAAGTTGACTTCTTTGTGCTCAATGATATAATCCCCAATTTCTGAACCACGACCCGTAATGGTATTGAAAACACCTGCTGGAATCCCTGCTTCTTCAAAGGCTTTAGCCAACAAGAGACCAGAAATGGAACCTTGTGTTGGTGGCTTAAACATAACAACATTCCCTGCAATCAAGGCCGGAGCAATCTTAGAACCAGAAAGATTAACTGGATAGTTAAAGGGAGCAATAGCTAGCACGACTCCAACCGGCTCACGACGAACAACAGCCAGTTTGTTTTTACTTGCTGCTTCAAAACCGCCACCTTCCATTGCTTGTCCAGTGATACGGAGACCTTCCTCAGCAGCATAACGAATCAAGTCTGCTGTACGCACTACTTCTCCAATGGCTGCTTTAATCCCTTTTGCTACTTCTTTGGCAAGGATAGTACCAATTTCTTCCTTATCGCGTTCTAAAATAGCTGCTGTTTTATGCAAATAAGCCGCACGTTCAACTGCTGATAAAGCTCGCCATGCTGGCAGGGCTGCACGCGCAGCTTGCATAGCCTCATCTACTTCTGCTTGGCTCATAGCGGGTACTGTCCCTAATTCTTCTTGATTGATTGGTGAATAAATCGTAATTTCTTTTTCAGATGATTTCCATTCTCCATTTACTAAATTCTTATATCTTGTCAAATTCTCGTCCTCCTGAAAATGATTAGATATATTTTACCAAATTTTCAGAAAATTACAACCCTTTTTGCAATATTTTTGAGATTATTTTCACAAGCTTGACTTTTCAAACTATTTGAACTCTTTTGTTAAGCAGTCAGTACAAGAAGAAAAGGCTTAGATGAACTAAACCTTTTTCATGCTATGTTATTCTTCATTGAGTTTTATAATTTTTAGCAAGAAGATATCCTAGAAATTATACGACACAATTGAAAACTTTTGATTTTTTCTACAAGACTTTAAAGACGCTGGTGCTAACGCCACCAACCATGTCTTTATCACTTAAATGGCTATTGGTCACCAATAGTTCTAGATTTCCAGCATTTTCAAACTGGAAGTCTTGCCCTTTAGTATTAAATACAACCAGTAAATGGTCTTCCCCTTGAATCTCATAGACAATCAAACCACTATGTTCATTTGCTGAATGAACAAAAACATGATGGTAAATTTCATCATAAGTAGGGTAAGAAAAGGCACCGGTTCCTGTCTTCAATCGAATCATCTGACGGATAAACTCAATACTATCTTGACGCTCATTAATCAAGTCCCAGTTCACTTGGTTCACACTGTCTGGAGCATTATAGCTATTCATAGCACGCTCTCTATCATCATGGGTCAACTCACCATTTTCACCAGTCGCAACTAGTTTAGTACGACCAAATTCTTGACCGATTTCCATAAAGGCCATCCCTTGCATGAGTAGGTTCATAGCTGTGGCTGTCTCAACCTTGCGCATGATTTGTTCTGAACTTTGGTCTGGATGAAGAGTTGCCAATAAATCGTGAAGATTGTAATTGTCATGGGCTTCCACATAGTTAAGTACTTGATTTGGATGTGTATAGGTTCCTAATTCACGACTGCCTAGGATTGCTTTGGCAAGAATTGGCTCTGTCGCAGCACCGCTGACAAAACCTGATTTAATTGCACCGTAAACTTCTCCACCTTTGACAGCATCACGCTGATTGTCATTAAAGAAACCAATATTTGGCATTTCGTAGGCGTTGTCCTTCTTAGCCTTATCATAAGGGGCAAGACCTGTTCCCATGTCCCAACCTTCTCCATAAAGGATAATGTTAGGGTCAATTTCATTCAAACTCTGACGAATCATCTGCATAGTCTTGACATCATGAATCCCCATCAAGTCAAAACGGAAGCCGTCAATATTGTATTCTTGCACCCAGTATAGAAGAGAATCAATCATATACTTGCGGAACATTTCGTGTTCACTGGCTGTTTCATTTCCAACACCCGTTCCATTCTGGAAGGTACCGTCTGGATTCATACGATAATAGTAATCAGGGACAGTTGTTTGGAAAGGTGCATCAACAACTGAGAAGGTATGGTTATAGACCACATCCATAATAACACCAATACCCGCATCGTGGTAAGCTTGAACCATGGTCTTCAAATCACGAATAACCTGAGCTGGGTCGTCTGGATTAGTTGAAAAACTAGTTTCTGGCGCGTTATAGTTTTGTGGATCATAACCCCAGTTGTAGGTTACATTCCCATCCGCATCATATTCTTTGTGACGGTCTGCAATTGGTTGCAACTGAACATAATTGTAGCCTATCTTCTTGATGTAATCAAAAGCAGTTGCTTGGCCGTACTGGTTAACTGTTCCAGTCTGTGCAGCACCTAAGAAAGTTCCTCGAAGATGTTCATCCACACCTGAGGTCGGTGATTTGGTCAAATCACGAATATGCATTTCACAGATGACTGACTTACATGGATTTGCCAAGCGCCAAGTAGCCTCAGAACCATGCTTAACCTCGAAGTTTGCAACTTGCTTTTCTTCATGGCTCAGGATAGCTGAACGTTTGCCATCAGGACTGGTAGCAATGGTATAGGGATCGCGTGTCACTGTTTGGTGGTGAGGGAATTGGACTTGATACTGATAAGCCTTACCAATCAAATCTTCCTCAACATCCAAACTCCAGACACCAATAGTATTGTCCTTATGGTTATAAGAGTAGCTATTGCCTCTCTCCATATCAAAAGTCTTCCAAACAGGTGCATCATTAGTAGCTGATTCATAAACGACAACCTGCACTTCTGTCGCTGTTGGAGCCCAAAGAGCAAAGTGAGCCTGATTGTCCTCTACACGGCACCCCAATTCCCCTTGGTAGCCCCAGTGGTGGTCGAAACTAGCACTATTGATAGCCTTGTCAAAGGCAAAAGGATTTTGATTTTTATAGAAAGGACTGGCGATAGCAGGATTTTCAGAATAATAAATTCTATCATCCCCTTCCAAAATCCAGACCTCCGTTAAGAGAGGATAGTGATTAAAACGGATGGCATATTCTTTACTGGTTTGGCCAGTATGAACCACAAAATTCAAGCTTTCTAAGGCATGAGAACTTGGGTGTTCAAAACTAAATAAAGCACCAAAATAATCTTCTTTGTAGGTCAGCAAATCAATCCGCTGGTCCTGACTTTTTACAAAAGAGCAAGTGTCGTATTCTCCATTCTTGCGATGATAATGAACGCGAATAGGGTAATTAAACATTTTTTATTTTTCCTTTTTACTTCTTAATTTGTTTCTAGTTCACTAATAAATTCTTGATCGATTTTGTCCCGATTAACACACATAGTCATATTATCTGAGCTCTGATTTTAAACGATTATTACAAGCTTTCTAGCCAAGCTTCATCTCGAACCTCGATACCAAGTTCTTGTGCCTTTTGAAGTTTACTTCCAGCATCTGTACCTGCAACGACGAGATTGGTCTTTTTAGAAACACTGCCTGTCACCTTGGCACCCAGACTTTCGAGTTTGCTTTTAGCTTCTGAGCGTTTGAGACGTTCCAATTTCCCAGTCAATACAACGGTCAAACCTGACAAGGCCGCATCCGCTACTACTGTCTGACCTTTATAGTCCAGATTGACCCCAGCTTCTTTCAATTCTCTTAGGAGAATTTCAGAGCCTTCTGTCGCAAAATAAGTCTGAAGACTCTTGGCAATCACACCACCCAAACTTTCAATACTAGCCACTTCATCTGGATCTGCCTGAGACAGATTTTCAATCGAGTGAAAATGTTGAAGTAACAGCTGACTGGCCTTGCTTCCGACATGGCGAATCCCTAGTCCAAACAAGAGTTTTTCAGCAGAGTTTTCCTTAGATGCTTGAATGGCTTGATACAGTTTAGAAGCGGACTTTTCCTTAACCCCCTCTAAAAGGAGAAAATCTTCCTCTTTCAAACGATAAATATCTGCCACGTCCTTAACCAAATTGGCAGCAAAGAGTTTCTCAACAATAGATGGACCAAGGCCTGTAATATTCATAGCATCTCGAGAAGCAAAGTGGATCAAACCTTCCATGATTTGGGCAGGACAACGCGGATTGATACAACGGAGAGCCACTTCATCTTCAAAGTGCAGCAAGACAGAATTACAACTTGGACAGTTTGTTGGGATATCTAGTTTTTCTTCAGAAACCCGTTTGGACTCTACCACACGTAAAACAGCAGGGATGATGTCCCCAGCCTTATAGACGATAACTGTATCATCTTTGCGGATATCCTTTTCAGCAATATAATCAACATTGTGCAGGGTTGCACGGCTAACAGTTGTACCAGCTAGCTGAACAGGGGTCAGATTAGCAGTTGGGGTTACAACACCCGTACGGCCAACTGTCCAGTCAACTGATAGGAGTTGTGCTTCTTTTTCCTCAGCAGGAAACTTGTAGGCCACTGCCCACTTTGGAGCCTTAACAGTAAAACCAAGTTCTTCTTGACCTGCTAGGTCATTGACCTTGATTACCACCCCATCGATATCATAAGGCAGATTCTCCCGTTTCTCTCCTACTTCTTGGATAAAATTCCAAATCTCATCCATGCTTTCAGCCAGAATTCGCTTAGGATTAACCACAAAACCTAGTTGTTCTAGGTGCATTAAGACTTTTTCTTGGCTGTCACGAGTTGAAGGGCTGGCTTCTTGATAGAGGAAGGTAGCAAGATTGCGCTTGGCAACTACTGCTGTATCCAACTGTCGCAGGGTGCCTGCTGCCGCATTACGAGGATTGGCAAATTCAGGCTCTCCATTTTCTTGTCGTGCTTGGTTGACCTGGTCAAAAGAAGCGCGTGGCATATAACATTCCCCACGAACTGTGATATCTAGTTCTTCTGGCAAGGTCAAAGGAATGTCCTTAACACGCTTAAGATTTTCTGTGATATTTTCCCCAATAGAACCATCACCACGTGTTGCCCCAGCAACCAAAATCCCCTTTTCATAAGTAAGCGAGATAGATAAGCCATCGATTTTCAGCTCACAAATATAGGTTGGATGGGCCACTTCCTTACGAACACGCGCATCAAAAGCTTCAAGCTCCTCACGTGAAAAAGCATCCTGCAAACTATAAAGAGGATACTGATGACTGTATTTTTCAAAACCATCTAAGACTTTGCCACCAACACGATGGGTCGGACTGTCTGCTAACACTTGATCTGGATAGGCAGACTCCAACTCGACCAACTCACGGTAAAGACGGTCATACTCACTGTCTGAAACCGACGGATTATCGCTGGTATAGTACTCAGTCGCATAGCGATTGAGCAAGGCGACCAACTCATTCATTCTTTTATTCATAAGACCATTTTACCATAAAGTAAGCCCTCCTCACAAACGAGAAGGGCGGAAAAACACTTAGTTTGAAATTATTTTTGAAGTCCAAGCAAACTTATGTCTCTTTTTCAAAACGGGTTCGAACATATCCGAGAGCTAAGAAAGATAAGGCTACAACTCCAAGTCCAATAATCAAGAAAGAATAAAGATGAACACTTGGAAGCCAGGTCATTAAACCTGTTGCAATAGGCATAAATAGTATAGCTAAGGTATAAATCGAACTGAGAACCCTTCCCAGATATTCACCTTCAACCTTGGTTTGTACTTGAGTAAAAAAGTGAATATTAAATATCGTCATAAACAATTCACAAACGAAATTTCCTGAAAAAGTCAGATAGGATGGGAGAGTGAAGCCCATTATCATCACTCCAAGTCCAGTCAGAGCCAATAAAAACAGAAGCATTTCCATACTGGCTTTAATCTTACTAGCTAACAGCGCCCCAACAATAGAACCGATAGCCCCCATTGTCAAAATAGTGGCATAAGCACCTTGAACTCCATAGAGCTGATTTGAAAAGGGGAGGAGGTAATTAAAGGCTGCGAAGAAAAAATTGACACTTGAAGCCATGACTAACAAAAAGAAGATTTCCTTTTGCTTCACAATATAGTGAACTCCCTCCTTGATATCAGAAAAAATAACTTTGAATGTAAGTTTCTTCTCCCCCATAGTCTTCTCTTCTTTTTTGGGAAGCAGGGCTACCAATCCAAAAGCGAGAAAAAAACTAAGGGCATCTAATACCAAGGTAATGCGAAGACTTGCAAATTGTAAGACCAGAAAAGAGAGTACAGGAGAACTCACACTGACAACCTGCAAGACCAATTCCAAACGAGAATTGTAGAGGACCAGTTCATCCTTCTCTACCAATTCTGTGATAATAGCTTTATTGGCAGGCCGAGAAAAAGCAAAGGCAATCGCCTGCACAATATTAGCAACAATCAAAGCTCCAATCATCCAGCTGTCATCCCTTATGAAAGAAATAGCCAGACAAAGAATCCCACAAACAAGGTCTGCCACCATTAAAATCTTACGACGAGAAAAACGGTCTGAAATGACTCCACCAAAGGGATTAACTAGTATGGATGTAATGAGTTCAGAGATCTGATACATTCCTAAAACTGTCTGTCCGATAGTCCCCATGGAAGCCAACCAGACACTATTTCCATAATCATAGAGCATATTCCCTATCTTGTTAACAGCTCCACGGCTAATCAACTGTAGTGCATAGCGATTCATATAAAAACTCCTCTCAAATTTTGAAACTATTGTATCAAAACCGAAAGGAGCTTTTTATTTTTTCCCTTATCTGGGAAAATTAATCTTTGACAAATTTTTCGTAATGTTCCTGATAGTAGGCTACTTGCTCAGGAAGACCTAACACATCAAAAATATGCATGGCCTCTTGCATCTGCTTACAGCCTTCTGTAAATTGTCCTTTTTGGTACAAGGCAAAGCCTTTTAAGTAATGTAAAATATTCCGTTCATACAAACTAATGTTTTTACCAATAATCTTCTCTGTATAAGCTTCAAAATAGCTAGCATTATCAAAAGAAGAATGCTCTAAACAATGCTGGTAACAATTGAGGGCCAAAATCAAAACTAATCTCTTATGGCGACCAATCTCTTGGTAAAATTCTTCCCTCTCCATAACTTCTCTACCAATCCGAGTGACATAGTCCACATTGTAGAAACTATAGAGGTTCCCGAAAAGAATCAACTCATACATGGTCCATTCTTCTGTTTTGAAGAGATAATCTGCTACCTTATCCAAATCATCCTGCTTCATATCATAACTAGAATCTCTTTGACAAATCAGACCTTGTAGCAAAATCCAGTTCAGCTCAAAATAAAGGGGAGTCGTCGAACTCTTAGCCTTTTCAAGTTGTTCTATTTGAAGCTTTTGAAAACCTGCAATATCATTTGAATAGTAAAGAGGCACAATTTGTCCCATCATGGCAACATGTTCATGATTATGAAAATTCCTTGCCTTATCCATGAAATTTTCGATTGTGACATGAATGTTATCCAAAAGCTCAAAGAAACGTGAGACTGCTAGGTCAGACTCCCCAAGCTCAAAGCGAGATAACTGAGAAGTTGAACAGGACTCGCCTGCGGCCTCCTTTAAGGAATAATTACCACTTGTCCGAAATTCACGAAATACTTTTCCAAGATGTTCCATCTTTACACCTGCTCTGATAATTCTTCCCACTCAAGCATGGCTTCTTCCTGACGGTGGCTGATTTTGTCCAGTTCAGCCTGTAATTCCATCAGTTTGTCGGCATCGTTTGTTTCCAACATTTGTTCAGAAATGACTTGGCTTTGACTTTCTAACTCTTCGATTTCAGCTTCTAGATTTTCGATTTGTCGCATGAGTTTGCGAACTTCTTTTTGACTTTCTTTCTGTGCCTGATAATCATTGACTGGACTTGCTACTTTTTCTTGATTGCTGGTTGAATCTTCCTCTATCTGACTGACTTCCATTTCAGCCTTTTTATCGACATAATAGTCGTAATCTCCAAGATAGAGAATCGAACCATTTTCAGATAATTCTAAAACATGAGTTGCCACACGATTGATAAAGTAACGGTCGTGGCTGACAAAGAGCAAGGTCCCATCAAAATCAATCAAGGCATTTTCCAACACTTCCTTGCTATCAATATCCAGATGGTTGGTCGGCTCGTCCAGAATCAAAAAGTTGTTGTTTTCCATAGACAATTTAGCCAAAAGCAAACGAGCTTTCTCTCCTCCAGACAGCATACCAACTGATTTTTTAACATCATCTCCTGAAAAAAGAAAGGCACCTAGACGGTTACGGATTTCAACTTCTGGTGTCAGTTTAAAATCATTCCAGAGTTCATCCAGCACCGTATTACTTGCTTTCAGCTTACTTTGGGTTTGGTCATAGTAACCCACCTCAACATTAGCACCAAATCGTTTCTCTCCCTCGATAAAAGGAATCTGATCCACAATAGATTTGATAAAGGTTGATTTCCCAATACCATTTGGACCGACGATAGCGACAGCATTCATCTTACGAAGGTCTAAGTTGATAGGCTCTGACAATATTTCCCCATCATAGCCAATAGCTGCATTTGCGACAGTCAGGACAACATTACCTGACGTTTTTTCAGATTGGAAGGTCATGTTGGCTGACTTCTTACCAGCTTCAGGCTTGTCCAAACGCTCCATTTTTTCCAGTTGTTTGCGTCGAGATTGGGCACGTTTGGTCGTAGAAGCACGGACTAGATTGCGATTGACAAAATCTTCCAGAGCAGCGATCTCTTTCTGCTGCTTTTCATAGTTTTTTGCCTCAGTAGCTAGCTTTTGTTCTTTCAGCTCGACAAAACGGGAGTAATTCCCCACATAGCGATCCAAGGAATGCTTGGTCAAATCCAGCGTAATCGTCGCAACCTTGTCCAAGAAATAACGGTCGTGGCTGACGATAATGAGGGCACCGCTATAGTTCACCAAGTAATTCTCTAGCCAGGCAATAGTTTCGATATCCAAGTGGTTGGTTGGCTCGTCCAAGACCAAGAGATTTGGCTTTTCAAGAAGCATTTTAGCAAGAGCCAGACGGGTGTTTTGACCACCAGAAAGCTCGGCAATTTTCATCTGCCACATAGATTCGTCAAACTTGAATCCATTTAAAATCGCTCGAATATCAGCTTCATAGGTGAAACCACCTGCTTGGCGAAAATTCTCAGATAAGCGGTCGTAATCTGACATCAGCTTATTCAAGTCCTCACCAGACTTTTCACCCATCTCCAGCTCCATCTGACGAAGTTGTTTCTCAGTCCGACGCAAGTCATCAAAGACATAAAGCATTTCATCGTAGATGGTATTTTCAGACTCAAAACGGCTATCTTGGGCTAGGTAAGACAGAGAAATATCTTTTTTCTTATTGATTTCTCCACTAGTTGGCTCCTCTTCTCCAACCAAAATCTTCAAAAGAGTAGACTTACCTGCTCCATTTTTCCCAACAAGGGCTATCCGATCTCGTTCATCAACCTGCAGGTTGATATTATCAAAAAGAACTTCTCCTGCAAAAGAACGTTCAATTTTATTAGCTTGTAAAATAATCATACAAGTAGTATAGCATGTTTCCCTAAGGCATTCAAGACTTGATAAACAGGCATATGTCACTACTTTTCTGAAAATTATGCTACCGTTTTACTAAAACGCTAAAAAGTGCTATAATGTGAACGGTTAAAACAATTTACAAAAAGGAGAATTTTAATGTCTTACCAAGAAAATTACCAGAAATGGGTTGATTTTGCGGAGCTTCCTGACTACCTTCGTCAAGATTTGGAAAATATGGACGAAAAAACTAAGGAAGATGCCTTCTATACAAATCTTGAATTTGGTACTGCAGGTATGCGTGGCTTGATTGGTGCTGGTACAAACCGCATCAACATCTACGTTGTTCGCCAAGCTACTGAAGGTTTGGCTCGTTTGATTGAGTCAAAAGGTGGAAACGAAAAAGAACGTGGTGTCGCAATCGCCTACGATAGCCGTCACTTCTCACCAGAGTTTGCCTTTGAATCTGCGGCAGTTCTTGCTAAACACGGCATCAAATCTTATGTATTTGAAAGCCTTCGTCCAACTCCAGAACTATCATTTGCAGTTCGTCACCTCAACTGTTTCGCGGGTATCATGGTCACAGCCAGCCACAACCCTGCACCATTTAACGGTTACAAGGTTTACGGTGAAGACGGTGGACAAATGCCCCCACACGACGCAGACGCTTTGACTACTTATATCCGTGCAATCGAAAATCCATTTGCGGTAGAAGTTGCTGATGTGGAAGCTGAAAAAGCTTCTGGCTTGATTGAAGTCATCGGCGAAGCTGTTGACGTAGAATACCTCAAAGAAGTTAAGGATGTTAACATCAACCCAGCCTTGATTGAAGAATTCGGTAAAGACATGAAGATTGTCTACACACCACTTCATGGTACTGGTGAAATGTTGGCTCGTCGTGCTCTTGCCCAAGCAGGATTTGACTCAGTTCAAGTCGTTGAAGCGCAAGCAACTGCTGACCCAGACTTCTCAACTGTAAAATCTCCGAACCCAGAAAGCCAAGCAGCCTTTGCCCTCGCTGAAGAACTTGGTCGTCAAGTTGGTGCAGATGTTCTTGTTGCAACTGACCCAGACGCTGACCGTGTTGGTGTTGAAGTTCTTCAAAAAGATGGTAGCTACCTTAACCTTTCAGGTAACCAAATCGGTGCTATCATGGCTAAATACATCTTAGAAGCCCACAAAAACGCTGGAACTCTTCCTGAAAATGCAGCCCTCTGCAAATCTATCGTTTCAACTGACTTGGTAACGAAGATTGCTGAAAGCTACGGCGCAACTATGTTCAACGTTTTGACAGGTTTCAAATTTATCGCTGAAAAAATCCAAGAATTCGAAGAAAAACACAATCACACATACATGATGGGATTTGAAGAAAGCTTCGGTTACTTGATCAAACCATTCGTACGTGATAAAGATGCTATCCAAGCCGTTCTTGTCGTTGCTGAACTTGCTGCCTACTACCGTTCACGCGATTTGACACTTGCTGATGGTATCGAAGAAATCTATAAAGAATATGGCTACTACGCAGAAAAGACTATCTCTGTTACCCTTTCAGGTGTCGATGGTGCTGAACAAATCAAAGCGATTATGGCTAAATTCCGTAACAATACTCCAAAAGAATGGAACGCAACATCTATCACTGTCGTAGAAGACTTCAAGGCACAAACTGCTACTGCTGCTGACGGTACTGTTACAAACTTGACAACTCCTCCAAGTGATGTGTTGAAATACACACTTGCTGACGGTTCATGGATTGCCGTTCGCCCTTCAGGGACAGAACCAAAAATCAAGTTCTACATTGCAGTTGTAGGTGAAACCAACGAAGAATCACAAGCTAAAATTGCTAACATCGAAGCAGAAATCAATGCTTTTGTAAAATAAAATCCTATAAAAGATGAGACAAACCAATCTCATCTTTTTTTCGTATCAAATCTAAGCAATTTTAGAAACTTTATGGCATACTAGACTTATCAATGAAAGCGAGGTAATCTCATGGAACAATTTTTAGATAATATCAAAGACCTTGAAGTCACTACAGTTGCGCGTGCGCAAGAAGCTCTTGATAAAAAAGAAACTGCAACCTTCTTTATCGGTCGTAAAACTTGCCCTTACTGCCGTAAATTTGCAGGTACTTTAGCAGGTGTCGTAGCTGAAACCAAAGCTCACATCTACTTCATCAACAGTGAAGAACCAAGCCAACTCAATGAGTTGCAAGAATTCCGCTCACGCTATGGCATCCCAACTGTACCAGGCTTCGTTCACATTGCAGATGGACAAATCAATGTTCGTTGCGACTCTTCAATGTCAGCACAAGAAATCAAAGATTTCGCTGGATTGTAAAAAATCAGCTAACAAGTTTTAAAATCACAAAAACGCATAATGGAGCCGAAGAACGCTTTGTGAAGTACATAGATTTTTAGGATACTACAAAAATGTTGTATCCTTTTTTGTATCCCTTTTTTAAAAACAGGGTCTGCTTTAGGGTCTGTTTGTGACTCCCTTTTTTACAAAAGAATGCAAAGGAATACCAAAGAAAAAAACAAAAAACGTTGATTTAACAACGTTTTACCAAGGAATGCAAAAGAATGCAAAGGAATAATGGAGCCGGTGGGAGTCGAACCCACGTCCAAACACCTGCCAACATATTTGTCTACAACCATAGGTTATGTATTATTTTAACAGTCCCTCGACACATAACTCAAGCCTAGAAACTGCGAGTCTATCAATCTCTTATCAAGCCGCTAGACAAGACTTGATCGTATCTCGCTAATAATAAGACCTGTCATTGAACACGAGCAATCCAAATAGGGTCACGTCTGCTGGTTTTTAGGCAGCTAGAGCGTAAGAAGTGTTATTTTTTGCAGTTATATTTAACTGAGCGTTTACGTCGCCACACGAGTCGCAAAATATGCCTCATAATGCCTGTCGAATCCGTAACGACCCCAAAAGACAGTAAAACCATTATACCTTATCTAACACGAAAATGCAAAAGGGAAATCAACTAACTACAAAAGATAGTCTTTCAAAGCTTTGGTCAAAACCTGATAACCAGTAACACTAAGGTGCAACCCATCAGTTGTATAATCTTTTTTGAGTTGGCCTGCCCGGTCTGTCAAACTATCAAAAACTGGCACAAATTCCACCTGCATATAGGCAGAAGCAAGTTCTTTATAGGCTTGATTCCACTCCTGTATCTTTTCATTTGTGCGAATATAGACTGTCTGCTTGTACTCCTCTCCTTCATTGACTGGCAAAATAGAAAGCAATTTTATCTCTGTCAGTGGATAATCGCGAGCAATGGATTGAATGATAGATTCGAGATTATTGAGAGCATCATTCACAGGTACATCCTTTCCGATATCGTTCGTCCCAATCAGAAGGAAAATTTTATCTACTGCCCCACCATATAGATGAGCATCAAGGTTCTCTCGTAACAACCTTGTCTGATAACCACGAATTCCTCGATTGACAATCGTTTTTGAAGTCCCAAATAATTCCTGCAGAGGGTAGTATTCGACAATGGAATCCCCAATAAAAAGAATGTTTGGTTCTAGAACAGAAACTTGATTTAAGTGACGATACTTGGTTTGGATTTTTTCTTGTTCCTTTAGGAGCCAATTTTCTAATAACTGTACTGCCACTTCATTCTCCTTTTTCTAACCAGTTTTCCAAGACTTGATAAACTCCTCCTTGGCTATTGGCTGGCGCTAGAGCAGTCGACACAGCTTTGGCTTTCTCATCAGCATTTTCCATCGCATAGGCAATTCCAGCCATTTCAAGCATTTCAACATCATTTTCACTGTCACCAAAAGCCATGATTTGTTGGGCTTTCAAATCCCAATGCTTGAGTAATTCTTCCAAGCCCCATGCTTTATGAATCCCAGCTTGAAGGATATCAATGCAACCATAGCCACTCGATACAGCCCGAACACGGCCATCAAAGAGATCATTGATTTCTTCCAAAACCGAACTCAAACGTTCCTCACCAACAACCATACTCATCTTGAGCACACCACCAAAGAGGTCAGAGGTTAATTCATCCACAAACTGCATCCGTTGATAGAATTTTTCAATCATTTCTGGAGTCATAAAACTTTCAAGGTCTGTGAAAATCGTACCTTCCTTGACGAAACCACCCTTCATAGCCGTCACAACAAACTGATCCTGACACGCTCGACCCTTGAAATGAGCCAAAGCCTTATCGACAATGGCGTCATCCCAAGTCTGAGCCTGAATCAATTCATTGTTTTCAAAAATACGAGCACCGTTTGCAACAACCAAAATCACTCGATCCACCAAGTGCTCCAGTAGTTGCCTCATGCGGTGAATTTCATTCCCAGTCGCGATGACAAAACGAATACCCCTTTGATCCAACTGATCTAAAATCTTTTCCAAACGTGGGAGATCAAGCTGGCCTCTAGCATCCAGCAAGGTCCCATCCATATCTGTCGCAATTACCTTAATCGTCATTTACTTTCCTCTGGATTCAAACTAATCCCACTTCAATCCCACATGTTCGTTCATTTCTTTATAGGCTGTATCAATTCGTTCCTTAGTCGCTTCATCTAATTGATCACGATGACTGCCACCCTCTATGAAATCTTCCAAGATATAGGTTTGATAATGATATAAAGGATAGCCTTCTGGTGAAAAGGTTCCCTTTGGTGTTCGATTGACCCAAGTAGGATGAGCTTTAGCTGTTCCGATAGTTGTTTTTCCATCCTTCTTCTTAATGGTCACGTCCATGAGAACGCCACGTTCAGTCCACTTAGCATTTTCTACCCCTTGCATGGTCTCAATTCGTTGATTGGAAATGAAGTTCCCCATTGAATAGATAATGAGTTTCTTGTCCCCATCTTTTTCAACAATTTCAGACGGTTCAACTACGTGTGGATGCCCTCCAAAGATAATATCTGCTCCCCAATCAA
Organism: Streptococcus mitis; assembly: GCA_001914195.1. Lineage (GTDB taxonomy): Bacteria > Bacillota > Bacilli > Lactobacillales > Streptococcaceae > Streptococcus > Streptococcus mitis_F. The sequence continues at coordinate 21,152 of MKYF01000025.1, forward strand.
TCATCTTGTGATAAAGAGCCTTTTGCTCTTCAGTCGGTTCTATGCGATACTCAACACCCATTTGTGGCATGATAATGGTGATATCTGCTTCCTTTTCCGCCCGTTCAATTTCAGACTTCATTTTATTTTCATCTAAATCTGAAAGATAGTGATTATAATCCTCTTGAGAAATATTTTGCTCAATTCCATTAAATCCATAAGAATAAGCCAAAAGTGCAACCTTGATACCATTCACTTCCTTAATGACCAGCGGAGCCTGATCACGTGGCTCATGCGTATAAACTCCGATTGGAGTGATTCCAGCTTTCTCAATAATATCGGCCGTTGAAATAACTCCCTCAATTTGCGAATCCAAAATGTGATTATGAGCCAAATCTAGAACATGATAACCTGCATCCTTAATGGCATCCATAACTTCAGCAGGAGCATTAAAGAGAGGATAACCTGCTAAATAATGATCCTTATTAATGGTTCCTTCAAAGTCACCAATAGCTAAGTCTGCTTGCTTAAGCCAGGGAGTAACATACTCAAAATTCTCATGAAAATCATAGGTACCGTCTTCTTTTTTAGCTGAAAAGAAAAGTCCATCGTGGTAGAGCAAATCTCCGTTGGCCATAATTCTAGCAGATTTTTCCTCTTCCTGCTCCTGAGACTTTTTCTTAGTTCCTTCTTGAGAAATAGTATCTCGTTTTTGACTGGTCATAGGCATGCCTTGGAAGCTTTCAAACAACAAAACCAAGCCCATTGATAAAGCAACTACTAGCAAGAGTACCGCCACAAATCCCTTGTTACTCCACTTACGATAACGTCTAAAAAAGTTGACCAAACCTTTCACAAAGCGAAAAACTGGTCCACGTTTATGTCTATCTTGTCTTCTTTGCATCTTCATTCTCCCTACTTTCTAATGCAAGCCTTTTCTTTTTATTATAACACAGATAAGTATTTCTTTCACAATTGAATCGAACCTAAAAGGCATTTTCTATAAAAGCTCGATGCCGTAATGCTTTCAATCCTTGTCATTTTGTGATATCATGTAGAGGTAATGAAAGGAGAGAAAATGTCTGCTATAGAACGTATTACAAAAGCTGCTCACTTAATTGATATGAACGATATTATCCGCGAGGGGAATCCGACTCTTCGCGCAGTTGCTGAGGAAGTTACTTTCCCCTTGTCTGACCAGGAAATCATTCTTGGCGAAAAGATGATGCAATTCCTCAAACATTCCCAAGATCCTGTCATGGCTGAAAAGATGGGACTCCGCGGTGGAGTTGGACTTGCTGCTCCTCAATTGGATATCTCAAAACGCATTATCGCTGTTTTAGTGCCAAATATTGTTGAAGAAGGAGAAACTCCAGAGGAAGCCTACGATTTGCAAGCCATTATGTACAATCCAAAAATCGTCTCTCACTCTGTTCAAGACGCTGCTCTTGGTGAAGGAGAAGGTTGTCTGTCTGTTGACCGCAACGTGCCTGGCTATGTGGTGCGTCATGCTCGCGTCACTGTTGACTACTTTGACAAAGATGGAGAAAAACACCGCATCAAACTCAAAGGCTACAACTCCATCGTTGTTCAGCATGAAATTGACCACATTAACGGAATCATGTTTTACGATCGTATCAATGAAAAAGACCCATTTGCAGTTAAAGATGGTTTACTAATTCTAGAATAAAGAAAATCCCGTTGCAAGACGGGGTTTTGTGTTATAATAGAGGCATGAAAACAAATGATATTGTCTATGGCGTTCACGCCGTTACCGAAGCCCTCCTTGCAAACACAGGAAACAAACTTTACCTCCAAGAAGATCTCCGAGGTAAGAATGTTGAGAAAGTCAAAGAACTGGCTACAGAAAAGAAGGTGTCCATTTCTTGGTCTTCAAAAAAATCTCTCTCTGAGATGACTGAAGGTGCTGTCCACCAAGGTTTTGTTCTACGAGTATCTGAATTTGCCTATAGCGAATTAGAACACATCCTAGCAAAAACACGCCAAGAAGAAAATCCACTTCTATTGATTCTGGATGGCTTAACTGACCCTCACAACCTAGGCTCCATCCTGAGAACGGCCGATGCGACCAACGTTTCAGGTGTCATCATTCCCAAACACCGTGCTGTCGGTGTTACTCCTGTCGTTGCCAAAACGGCCACAGGTGCTATTGAACACGTACCGATTGCTCGAGTAACCAATCTCAGTCAAACCTTAGATAAACTTAAGGATGAAGGATTCTGGACCTTTGGAACGGATATGAACGGTACTCCTTGCCATAAGTGGAATACAAAAGGGAAAATTGCCCTCATCATCGGAAATGAAGGAAAAGGTATCTCTAGTAACATCAAAAAACAGGTTGATGAAATGATTACCATTCCTATGAATGGACATGTTCAAAGCCTCAATGCCAGTGTTGCTGCAGCCATTCTCATGTACGAAGTTTTTCGAAATAGACTATAAAAGATGCTGGACAAAAACCAACTTCTAATTAAAAGCACACAGTGATTCCAGCTTTTCTCACAATCAAGCTGAAAACAACTGTGTGGTTTTTGAATAGCTGATTTGTAAAATCCATGCTCATTAATATGAATCCTAGCTCTACTACGCTGGCCTAGTTGTCTCTAACACACACTCTGAGCTCACCCAAAATATTCTCTAATTTGCGAAAAACGAGATCAGTTGCCATCTTACATTTTGCATAGATTCTAGATTCTTCTTCGATATATCATGTGTTCTGAACGAAGTTTCCTAAAGAAATTCTAATACTCAATGAAAATCAAAGAGCAAACTAGGAAACTAGCTGTAGGTTGCTCAAAGCACTGCTTTGAGGTTGTAGATAGAACTGACGAAGGTCAGTAACATATACACGGCAAGGCGACGTTGACGCGGTTTGAAGAGATTTTCGAAGAGTATTACATATGTTTCAAACGCTCAATCCGCTCTGAGATAGGTGGGTGGGTATAAAAGAGTTTTTGGAATCCTCCACCTTTCTTGGGATCATTGATATAAAGTGCACTGCTGGCATCATCTACAGGACGACTCATAGGTTTACTATTGTCTAACTTACGTAGAGCATTTATCATCCCTTGAGGATTGCGCGTCAACTCAACACTGGAAGCATCAGCTAGGAATTCCCTCTGACGAGAAATAGCTAGTTGCACTAAGGTTGCAGCGAGAGGTGCCAGAACAATAGCTAGTAGTGAAACCACGAGCATAATGATTTCTAAGCCATTTCCATCTCGGTCATCGTCACTTCGTCTGCGACCTGCACCACCCCACCACATCATACGACCTGCCATACTAGAAAGCATAGTGATAGCACTGGCCAGGGCAACAGCAATAGTCGAAATGCGGATATCGTAATTACGAATATGACTGACTTCATGTCCCATAACAGCTTCTAGTTCTTCACGATTCATGATAGCTAGGAGACCTGACGTCGCAGCAACAGCCGCATTTTGAGGGTTAGAACCTGTCGCAAAGGCATTTAAGGCTGGATCATCAATGATGAAAACACGAGGCATAGGAATCTGAGCGACCATAGCCATATCTTCTACTACATGGTAGAGGTCTGGTGCCGTTTGCTCATCAACCTCACGCGCTCCATTCATGGACATGACAATCTCTGTCGATTGAAAAATCATGGACAAGGCATAGATAAAGCCGATAATCAGTGCGATAACCAAACCACCAATCCCAGACCGCATAAAGAGGTAACCAACCGCATAGCCAACAAGAGCTAAGAGTAGGAAAAATACCAGCAACAAAATCCACGTTTTTCGTTTATTGCTTGCAATTTGATCAAACAACATCTTAGTCACCTAAACCGCTAAAATCAACTTTAGGTACTACCTTTTCCTCTTCTGGAGTTTGAAGGAAATCTGCTGCTTTAAATCCAAACATTCCAGCGATAATATTGCTTGGGAAAGTTTCTAATTTTACATTGTAGTTGCTGACAACACTGTTGTAGAGTTGACGAGAGTAAGAAATTTTATTTTCTGTGTTTGTCAACTCCTCTTGCAATTTAACAAAGTTGGCACTAGCTTTCAAATCTGGATAGCTTTCTGCAACTGCAAAAATACCTGAAACCTGACGAGCGAGGGCATCACTAGCTTTCATAGCTTCTGCTGGTGAAGTCGCTGCCGCCACTTGGTTACGTAGTTCTGCCACCTTTTCAAGGGTAGAACCTTCATATTTAGCATAACCTTTTACAGTCTCAATCAAGTTTGGCAAGAGATCATTTCGACGTTTCAACTGAACATCAATCTGACTCCAAGCCTCCTTTGTTTGCATACGATTCTTAACCAAACCGTTATAGCTAACAATCACAAAAATAACAACAAGAGCCAAAACTCCAAGAATAATCCAAGTCATTATATAAGTCCTTTCTACTTTTAGATTAGTACCAGTATATCAAATTTTTAATGATTGTGGTAAAATAAGATGATACTAAAGAAGGAAATAACTATGAAACCAGAAACATTTTACAACCTGCTTGCCGAGCAAAATCTTCCACTTTCGGACCAGCAAAAAAAACAATTTGATCGTTATTTTGAGCTCTTGGTCGAGTGGAATGAAAAGATTAATTTGACAGCTATTACAGATAAAGAAGAAGTTTATCTCAAACATTTTTATGATTCGATTGCACCTATTCTGCAAGGCTTGATTCCCAATGAAACTATCAAACTGCTTGATATCGGGGCTGGGGCAGGATTTCCTAGTCTGCCGATGAAAATTCTCTATCCTCAGCTAGATGTAACTATCATTGATTCACTCAATAAGCGCATCAACTTCCTCCAACTTTTGGCTCAAGAACTGGATTTAGACGGTGTTCATTTCTACCATGGACGTGCAGAAGACTTGGCCCAAGACAAGAACTTCCGTGCTCAATATGATTTTGTAACAGCTCGTGCGGTTGCTCGCATGCAGGTTTTATCTGAATTGACAATTCCTTACCTGCAAGTTGGCGGAAAACTATTGGCACTCAAGGCCAGCAATGCCCCTGAGGAATTATTAGAAGCTAAGAATGCCCTCAACCTCCTTTTTAGTAAGGTCGAAGACAATCTCAGCTACGCTCTACCTAATGGAGATCCGCGCTACATCACAGTGGTAGAAAAGAAAAAAGAAACGCCAAATAAATATCCACGTAAGGCTGGCATGCCCAATAAACGCCCGCTTTAATCTTTTTAGTAAAAAAATATTTACAAAGTTTGTAATTTTTGCTATACTATCAAAAGCAAAGGTTTTTAATGTCATCCCGTGAGGTGACGAAGACGCAGAAATATTTAAAACTCTTTAAAGTCTAGATTTTAGAGAAGTCTTACTCTGAGGGCCTATTGCTGTAAAATAATGGGCTCTTTTTTGATGCCCAAAAGTGAGGTTTATATGAAACAAGAATCAACTGTTGATTTGTTACTAGACGTTGACCAACGTCCTTCGGCTGGCAAAGGAATTCTCCTTAGTTTCCAACACGTTTTCGCTATGTTTGGTGCGACCATCTTGGTACCATTGATTTTGGGAATGCCTGTATCTGTTGCCCTTTTTGCTTCAGGTGTTGGGACACTCATCTACATGATTTCAACTGGTTTTAAAGTTCCAGTTTATCTAGGTTCTTCATTTGCCTTTATCACAGCAATGTCACTTGCTATGAAAGAAATGGGTGGTGATGTATCTGCTGCCCAAACAGGGGTTATCTTGACTGGTTTGGTCTATGTCCTTGTGGCTGCTGGTGTTCGTTTTGCAGGTACAAAATGGATTGATAAACTCTTGCCACCAATCATCATCGGACCTATGATCATCGTTATCGGTCTTGGACTTGCAGGTTCAGCTGTTACCAACGCTGGTCTTGTAGCTGATGGAAACTGGAAAAATGCTCTTGTAGCAGTTGTTACTTTCTTGATTGCTGCCTTTATCAATACAAAGGGAAAAGGCTTCCTACGAATCATTCCATTCCTATTTGCCATTATCGGTGGTTACCTCTTCGCACTAACTCTTGGTTTGGTTGACTTTACACCAGTTCTTAAAGCCAACTGGTTCGAAATTCCTGGTTTCTACTTGCCATTTAGCACTGGTGGTGCCTTTAAAGAATACAATCTTTACTTTGGTCCAGAAACCATCGCTATCTTGCCAATCGCTATCGTAACAATTTCTGAACATATCGGAGACCATACTGTTTTGGGTCAAATCTGTGGCCGTCAATTCTTGAAAGAACCAGGTCTTCACCGTACTCTTCTTGGTGACGGTATCGCAACTTCAGTTTCTGCCTTCCTTGGTGGACCAGCCAATACAACTTACGGAGAAAATACAGGGGTTATCGGTATGACTCGTATCGCTTCTGTCTCAGTTATCCGTAACGCTGCCTTTATCGCGATTGCCCTTAGCTTCCTTGGTAAATTCACTGCCTTGATTTCAACCATTCCAAACGCTGTACTTGGTGGTATGTCAATCCTTCTCTATGGAGTTATCGCCAGCAACGGTTTGAAAGTCTTGATTAAAGAACGTGTTGATTTTGCTCAAATGCGTAACCTAATCATCACAAGTGCTATGTTGGTCCTTGGACTTGGAGGAGCTATCCTTAAACTCGGTCCAGTTACCCTTTCAGGTACTGCCCTATCAGCCATGACGGGAATCATCTTGAACTTGATCTTGCCATACGAAAATAAAGATTAAGAGACTTGACACAGAAAGAGAATGAACAAAAACGAGCTTCTCTTTACTAACCCCAAAAAGTTGCACAAATAATTATTGAAAGGATTTAGTTCTGTACTGCACAGGACTAAGTCCTTTTATAATAAAATGAAGCAAAACAGTACATAATGTGGTATCGTCAATTGAAACAAGGACAAGATAAAAGAGCCTCAAAAAAAGGTATTGCAACTTGGCAATACCTTTTTTGAGGTACTTTTTGAAAGCCATCAAATGATGACTTTTCAGAGGGAGCAAAAAACTGTTCCCTTTATATTCTAAACATTTAAATGTCTTTTTTAAACAGTTGGTTAAAGAAACCGTCTGTGTTTTTAAGAAGGGCTTTGAATACCTTAGATTTAAGAGCTACAGTATGAGAGAAGTCATCTGTTTTTTTCAAATCTTCTTCGACTGCTTTATCAAATAAAGGCCTTAACTCATCATAGTTACTGATATGGACGCCATCAATATCGATACCTTCAAAGCCTTTCTTAGCTTTAGCAAAAACCTCCTCGTACCAATGTCTCTTCCACTCTTCAAGTGTCTTGAACTTGTCTCCAGATACTTTCTTGATGATAAAATCATCTCCTAATAAGCTATTATTTTGTCTATTAGCTTCATCTTGATATTTGCTAGAGACATATCCAATGAATCCATTTGCATATCCAAAGTAACCCCACATACGAAAAGCATTGTGTTTAAATGATAATGAACCAGGAGCACCTTTGCTTGTATTACCACCATAAATACCAGCCATCATATTGACATTTACGTAAGCTGAGTTGACAGCATAATCTTCAGGGCGATAACGTCCGTTACCTGGATTTCCATGTTTCGTCATGAAGTTATTATCCACTAAATCATTGACGCTAGATAAAGTCATTACCTTTTCTTCACCTTTCAAATCACGGACACTATCCCATTGGTTTGGACCTAAAAGATCATTGTACTGAATCTTAGAGCGCATTTCTTTGTCAATCTTCTTGAACCACTTACTATTGTCTCCCTTAATTTTAGGAAGTACAGCATCAGCTTCTACATAATCAAGCAACATCATAGCTTCATTGTAGTTTCTCATGTAGCGGTCAATGTCATCACGTGTCTTTAATTTGTCAGGATCTGGGTTGTACCATTGGTTACCATCATTTGGACGATGGTAAGCCATGTTAATTCCAAGTGCGCCGTATTCACCATTAGTCGTTGAACTATCAGGTGTTTGCAGCATACCTTGTGCATAGGCTTCTGCATTTGTACCAACACGTTGACTGTATCCTCCGTAATAGAGCATTCGGTCATTGACGTGTGTTGTTTCATGTGTAAAGGCTGAAATACCAAATTGTGATATTAAATCAGTTACCATAAAGTAAACTTGGTCATTATTGTTTGCACTATCGTAAATACTAGCCATAGCTCCCATGGCTCCATTTGTTGCGTGGAATTTGCCAGTTGGACCATACAATTCTCTAATAGGTCTGATAATTGCCCCGTTCTTTCCGTACCCCATGCTGTTGGCACCGTCGACTCCATGGTAGTTTTGGTTATCCCAAACTGGTGTCGGTACCATATTTTGACTCTTAAGTAATCTATCACGAACATTAGGTAGAGCTAATCTGGACCAGAAATCAAGATACGTTTGTTGTCCCTTAGCAACTTTATCAATTTCTTTCTTAAATTCGTTTCGAGCTTCTTCTGTATGTTTTCCATATTTCTCAAATGAACTGTACGCCATCGTGTTATATGTTGAAATTAAGAACATATGGGCATCTTTAAGCGTTAGAAGTGGTAAAATCATACGACCATGAACACCGTTATCTAGCCCATCAAAGACTCTATGACGTTTATTAATAAAGTCAGGATTTGTAGTTTTAGGTTCTGAAACATAAACATTCTTAGCTGAGTGGATAAACCAATCATTAATGTCTTTATCCTCTGTAAACAAACGCATGTTGTATTCTAGGAAGTTACGAAGACTACCTTTACCAGTATTACTTGCAATGATTTCACGATAAGCATCCTGAGTTCGGTCACCCTTTAAGTTCTTCTCGCTAGACCCGATGTTAATCAAGCGATCTAATACACTTGGTGTTTTACCGTAGAAGTCAGGTTTAAATATCATAATGTCTTTGATACTCATACTGTTGTCAGTATACTTAATGTTATAGTAACGGTTCAAGTAAGATAGAGCCATCATAATTTTCGCTTTATTATCGTCAATTTTCTTCACAAGTGCTTTCATCGCAGCTTCGTCACTATTCAATTGATGATCTTCATTTTCGACTAAAGCTTTCACAAATTTATCAAGATTGTCTTTGACGTCAGTAAAGCTTTCTTCTAGATACAAATCAGCTGGATTTCCAATAATTTTACGAACATCTTGCGAATCGTATGTGACTGAAGATAACTTCTCTTTCACATCTGCAATCAGTTTGTCTCGATTTTTAACAACCATATTCGGTGTATAGACAACATCACCAAGACCAGATACGCTATATTCACGCACTTGTTGGACTTTAGAATCCTTGAGTGTGACCCCCATTTCTTCTTTTGTACCATCTGCATAGTGAATCATTATTTTATCGATATCCGATAAATCGGTCACGAATTGACCATCCTTCATTCCCGTAACAGAAAGGACTTCTTTCTTAGCTAAGTTTGAATCTTCTGCAAGTTTGTTACCTTGGTTGACAATCCACTCTTTGTTGTAGAACGGTTGAAGTTTTTCAATGTTACGATAAGCCAGATCTCGATCTACTTTATAGTCTTGGGTTGACTTATATTCATCTTCTCTTCTGGTTAAACGATTTAAGCGATTGACCACAGGTTCGTTGATTTCGTATTTATCAGCAGTAATATTAAAGGCTGCAATTCTCTTGTTAGCTTCATCTTGATTAATTTCTTTAATTTTGTCACGAGAACGTTTGTATGAATGCTTACCTGAACTGACACCTTTGACAACAAAGTTACGCTCTAACCATCCATTTGTGAAATAACCACCATCGTAGTCCAAATCTGAAGAACCAAAGAACTCTTCACCATTTTCAACTCTCATCATTGAAATATTATCTTCCAGTTTACCAAAAGGAAGATTGCTATTGATAAATCCACCTGTTTCAAACAAAACTTTAGTCTTAATGGTTCCTTTGGTGACTGATTTACGAATTGAACCATATTTACCAATTCCCATAGAGTCGTTACCATTATCTGTTTTAGCAACTAAACCACCTATACGGGCTCTGTTGGCAACAATATCAGCCTCGACATATGCTTTTGCAACATTACCTCTCCAAATCTCACCGGCAATACCAGCCATATATTGACCTTTATCACCAACACCCGTGAGTTTACCGATGAAGGCTACATTTGTCAACTGACCACCACTATCGATTTTATTGACGATACCCGCAATATTGTTATTAGCAACTACACTACCAGTTACCTTAACATCTTCAACAGTTGCATTTTTCACCATATTGGCAACAGGTGCTATTCCGTCAGCCCAAGGCATATTGATATCCACATTACCTAAATTAATATTTTTCACAGAACCATTTTCAACACGGTCAAATAAGGGACGGGCAATGTTATGAATTGTATATTGTTTACCATCAACACTTGATAGATGTCCCTTAAACGTACCTGGAACATATTGTTTGTTAGGTGTTGGTACATTCGTTGCATTCAAATCTGCTCCGATTTTAAATGTACCATTTTTATTAACATTCATAGCCTCTACTAAATCTTTAAAGTTATAGTAGACATTATCTTCTTTAGGATGGGGTTTTTCTATATAATAAACATACTTATTGCGCGCCTTAGATGGATCAATGTGTTGAATCAAATCTTGAGCTTCAGCCGTAATTTTATAAAGTTTTTGACCTTCTTCAGTTACTTCCTCAATTTTATCAACTGCTAAACGTGTTACTTTATTATCACGACTAGTGATTTTTAAGTACATTTTCTTCACATCTTCATCAGAAGGTTTTTCGCTCATGAAATCACTAGGTGTTTCAGTACCATCATCATTTACCTTCACTAAATTAGTAGATGCGATATTTTTAATTTCAACTTTTTTCAACTCTAAACGTAAAGGTTTTTCATCTAATTTAGATGTTTCATCACCTTCACCACGGTTGTAAGTCATTGTTGTTGCAATTTTATAATCTTTGAATAAATCCAAACCTTGAATAGCGTCTGTCAATTTTTCTTTAGATAAATCAACTCGCTTAACAACAGTATTCCCATCTTTAATCTCAGCTATAATGCTCTTGATTTCAGCATTACCTGTATTTTCAAGAGTGTAATCCAATTTAGCTGAACGATCCATCGCATCTTCTGTAACCTTATCTAAAGTCAAAGTTGGAGCAACTTTTGACGTATATTCTGGCAACTCAGCTTGAACTTCTGGTTCTCCCTTTTCTGTGACTACTGCTTCGGGTAACACTGGTTGAACTTCTGGTTCCCCTTTATCAGTCACAACAGCTTCTGGTAACGCTGGTTGAACTTCTGGTTCCCCTTTGTCGGTCACAACAGCTTCTGGTAAGGCCGGTTGTACTTCTGGTTCGCCTTTGTCAGTTACAACAGCTTCTGGTAATGCTGGCTGAACTGCGGGTTCTCCCTTTTCTGTGACTACTGCTTCGGGTAACACTGGCTGAACTTCCGGTTCTCCTTTTTCAGTCACAACAGCTTCTGGTAATGCTGGCTGAACTGCGGGTTCTCCTTTTTCAGTCACAACAGCTTCTGGTAATGCTGGCTGAACTGCGGGTTCCCCTTTCTCAGTCACAACAGCTTCTGGTAACGCTGGTTGAACTTCTGGTTCCCCTTTGTCAGTCACAACAGCTTCTGGTAACGCTGGTTGAACTTCTGGTTCCCCTTTGTCAGTCACAACAGCTTCCGGCAACGCTGGTTGAACTTCTGGTTCCCCTTTATCAGTTACAACAGCTTCTGGCAACGCTGGTTGAACTTCTGGTTCCCCTTTGTCAGTTACAACAGCTTCTGGTAATGCCGGTTGAACTGCTGGCTCTACAAGGTTTGTACCTATTGGCTCCGTATAGTCAGGCTTCTCTGATTTAGGCGCCTCGTCTGGAACTGTGCCTACAGGTTCAGTGTATGCTGGTTTTTCATGAACTGCTGGTTCAACTAAATTACCGCCAATTGGACCTGTATATTCGTGTTTCTCATGAACTGCTGGCTCTACAAGGTTTGTACCTATTGGCTGCGTATAGTCAGGCTTCTCTGCTTTAGGAGCCTCGTCTGGAACAGTACCTACAGGTTCAGTGTACTCTGGTTTTTCATGAACTACTGATTCTACAAGGTTTGCACCTATTGGTTGCGTATAGTCAGGTTTTTCTACTTTAGGCGCCTCGTCTGGGACTGTACTTACAGGCTCAGTGTATTTAGGTTTCTCAGCTTTAGGCGCTTCGTCTGGGACTGTACTTACAGGCTCAGTGTATTTAGGTTTCTCAGCTTTAGGCGCTTCATTAGGGATACTTTGAATTTCAGATACTGGAACATTTTTTGTCCCCTCATTCTTATGTTGAATTTCTGAAATTGCATTATCATTAAGGGGTAAGTATCCAATATAACGATATCCAGCAATTTGAACTACTCCTTCATTACTTGGAGCTTTCAAAGGATTGCTTATATCGAGAGCTTGCATACTAGAAAGACTAATCAGTCCGATAGTAGTAACTAAGAACAGACTAGCAACTTTTTTCTTTTTATGAACTAAAAGAACTAAACTCCCAATAGCTAATAGACCTAAAGCTGTAAGCACAGAAGTCGATGAACTTGTTGCAGGAAGAGTTTCCTGCTGATAAATAAGAGCATAAGTTACCTCATTATCAGTAGGAATTCCTGCTTGAATCTTGCTTTGTTCTTCCTTTGTAAGAGCGCTTTTTTCAACATAATGATAGGTAGAAGCATGAATGATTGACGGGGCAACCAAGATACTTCCGAGTAATACCGAACCAACAATCCCACAGATTTTTCGGATCGAAAATCGTTCTTTTTTAAATAATGACAAGCGTAATCACCTTCTTTAATTTTATTTCCTAACAGTAAAAACTATTTTTTATTCTCAAAAATTGAACTTCTAAAATCATCGGTTTGGTCAAGATAAGCTTTAAAGATTGCTCTCTTCAACTTATGAACTGCACTGTCTGTTTCTGGATTATAGTTATCCCAATGAGGTGTATCTAAATCTTCCAATACAGCTTTTCTCATTAAATTTTCTAACTCGTTTATCGATTTAATAGTTTTTGTTTGTCGATTATACCAAGGGGTTGATGGATCTTTAAATGACACTGTATTTAATTGTCCAAACTTAGTTTGACGCTCTGTATACATAGCCTTTTTAAAATCACTCCAAGTCCTGTATTGTCCATTAAATAATTTCTGAAGTACTAATGTATCTGTTACCAATCCTTTGGTCTTACCATATGAGGTAATCGTTTTATTATTTGCCCTAGCATCGGGTTCAAATTGATTTGAAATATATGGCACCATACCATCTTTAAAGCCTTTTGCAGCCAATAGTTCATAGGCCATACGACGTCCCATCAAGTCGCCAGGTGTTCCTATATCACTACTTAATGCTGCATAAATCGGCGCAAATAATTTAATAGTGAAGTAGCCATTTCTTTCGTATTTACCTAAAGTATATTCCCTAGACGAAAGAATATTATTATCAATCAAATCATTAAATGAATGTAGTTTTTCAGCTTCTTCTGCTGTTAAATCTCTGACAACATTTGTTGCGTAGACCTTATTTCCATCTGGATCTAGATGATACTCATTTGTAACTTTTCTAAGAAGTTGTTGTTTTTGATAAGTATCTAATTTAAGAATTGAATTCCCCTCGAGATATTCCAACATATAAACAACGTCAAACATGTTGTGGACATATTGCTTCAAATCATCTGCATTATTAAATCTTGTAGTTGGATCAAGTACTTGTAATCGTCGACTTTCTGTACTATCAGATTTTAAATGTTTCAAGATGGAGTTGATGGTGATTGTCGCATCTTCTGGATGGTCTGGTGCTTGCAATAAGCCTTTTGCGAAGAACTCTGGTCCCAAGCCACTTCTTCGACCATAGCCACCAAGATAGATATCCTGATCTGAATCGTGCGTCATCTCATGAGTATAAGTGATAGCTCCATCCTTATCTAACATACGATAACCCATATAATAAACGGCGTCACCGGTAGCATAAGCACCGTGTCCATTATGACCAACTTTGTTTCCAACAGGTCCAAAGAAATGTTTCATTGCAGGATTTGGACTATCAAAATCTGATACTGTTTGGGCTTTTCCATTGGTATGGTCATCTCCAAATTTATAGGCATCATAAAGCAAGATATTTCGGTAAAGCTTCTCACGCCCTTCCTTATCTAGAATACGATACCAATAATCATAGTGATCTCGTTGACGCTCTGCTGTTTCGTGAGCACTCTTTTCAACAAACTTATTGAGCTTATCACCAGCCTTATAGTCACTATTGCGGTAACGATCATAAGCACCAAATCCTAGACTAGAGATAGTCGAGATAACAAAGACTGATTTTTCTGGCAATGTAAGTAGAGGCAGTACCATATTACGGTATTTCCAGCTGTCGCTAGTGATTCGATCATAAACACCAATAGAATACTTGCTGCCAACTTTTTCCTGATTAGCCCTCACTTCTGGAATATTAGATTTTTCTTCAACGATGTAAGCCTTGGTCTGAGTTTTAAACCAGTCATTGTTGCTTGTGTTTGGTAGAAAGACTTTTCGATAATTTTCAAGCGTGTTAAATAAATCTTTCGTTCCATAATGGCTAGCTAAACTAATAGCATAGGTATCAACGTTGTTCTTGGCAAGAAGATTATTAAATCCTGATTTACCTAACTCTATTAAGGTATCTAACGGAGAAGCATTTCCTTTGCCAAAGAAATCTAGATGGTACATTACAAGGTCTTTTGCACTCACTTTATCATAACTAAAGTTATACCAGCGTTCTAGGTAGCTCATACCAAGTAGTAAAGCTTCCTTGTTACGCTTGATTTTATCTATAATATAACCCGTCATTACTTTATTGTCTGTAACTAAACCTGCATCAGCAGATAGAAGTTTTTTCAAGTTATCTGCTAAATGCTCTTTCGTTTTAGCAAACTGGTCTTCTAGATATAGCTCGGTTAACTTAACTTCTGGAGAAATACCAAGTGTGTTTCTGATAGCTTCTGAATCGTAGGCAACCTGCTGTAATTTAGGTAAAACTTGATTGATGATAGAGGTTTGGTCATACAAGAATTGGTTAGGAGTATAGAGAAGACCTGTATCTCCTAGGATATATTCTGCTAGCTTGGCAAAATCAGACTGATACTTGAGATTGAGTTTTTCAGATGAATGATCCTTGTAGTGCAGCAAGAGTTTGTTTACAGTCTGTTTGTTGGAAACAATGTCTGTGATGACTTGGTTATCCTTCATCATGACTGATGACAAGAGTTCTTTCTGATATAAAAGACTGTTCTCATTGACCAGATTTCCATATTTGACGATGGTTGCCTTGTTATAGAAAGGTAACAATTTTTCAATGTTCTTATAAGCCAAGGCTCGCTTAGCTTGATAATTGGCTACCTTAGAAAAATCACTTTCTTTATTGCCACTTGTTGAAAGGGGCTCCACTGTTGGTGGGGTGAGAGGATTGATTTCTGCTTTCTTGCTTGCAATTTGAGAATCATCTAGCATCTTTCCTCTTTCTTCAAAGGATTCCTTGCTGACGACTTCATCGTTTTCCAAGGCAACTTTGATAACTCTATTAGCTTTATTGCTGAATGTAGCTGTCACCTTCATATTGTTATAGTGGTAAGCGGTGATGGCGTTCCCGTTTGTTACATTGACATCGCTAAGAACATTGGTCAAGCTTCCAGCATGCTGTTCCTTACCAGAAGTTCGATCCCATAAATAGCCTGCTACACCAGCGACTTCTCCGAACTGTTTGACATTATTAATATCTCCCTCAGCATAACTATCACGGACATGTGCATCATTGTCCACAAGTCCCACAAGACCACCGACAGTCTGATCTGAACTATTTGCATTTGATGAAATGGCTATTGTAGCTTTGGATTTAGCAATAGACGCGTTTTCACCTGTCAAATGTCCAACCAAGCCACCAATATTGTAGGTAGCAGTTGTTTCATAGGTATTAATAATCCTTCCCTTGAAACTACTGTCAGTGATGGTTGATTGTTCGGACTTGGCAAGCAATCCACCAATACCACGTTCCCCAGCTAAGACACCGTCGACATGAACCTGGTTAATTTTTGTCCCATTTTTAGCTTCATTTGCCAGTGAACCGATATCATTCTTTCCTGAAATAGAGACATTTTTCAGGCTCAGTTTTTCTACTGTAGCATTACTTAAGTTGTTAAATAAAGGTTTTTTCAAATTATAGATAGCATAATTTTTGCCATCTTTTTCACCAATCAACCTACCAGTAAAGTTGCCCTTAATATAAGACTTCGCATCAGACTCCAGTTCCATTTCGTTAGCATTCAAGCTAGCTGATAAATAATAGGTTCCACCAAGATTTTGGTTGATGGCATGAACTAGATTACTAAAGGAAGTAAAGTTTGTCGTTTCCTCTGTAGTCTTCTTAGCTAAATAGAAACTGAAATTTTCAACATATTTATGGTCTATCTCCTGCTGAAGTTTATCAACTCTCGCTGTAATTTTATAAAATGTGCGTCCATCTTTTAACTCCTCGGATATCGATGCAACCGGAAGGTAAACATCTTTAAACGCAGAAGATTTTACCTTTACAAAATAAGTATCTGGATTACTTGGAACACTGTCCAAAGAAACATGTTGTTTGTAAGTTCCATTCGTTTGATGACTATACAATTCAATATCAGAAACATTTCTTAATTCAAGTGTTTTCTCTGGATCTGTTTCTTTTAGCTTCTCAACGGGAGTTTCAGGTTTTAGTTGCTCAATATTCCCCTTGTATTCAGGAAGTGGATCTACCTGTTCTGGTTCTACTATTGCTCCTGCCTGTGGACCTGTGTATTCTGGTAGGGGTGCTACTTGCTCTGGTTCAACTACTGCTCCGGCTTGCACTCCTGTGTATTCCTTCGGTGCTTCTACCTTCTCTGGTTCAACAATAGCCCCAGCTTGTACACCTGTATATTCTTTTGATGGTTCTACTTTTTCTGGTTCTACTATTGCTCCGGCTTGCACTCCTGTGTATTCTTTCGGTGCTTCTACCTTCTCTGGTTCTACTATCGCTCCAGCTTGTACTCCTGTATATTCTGGTAGGGGGGCTACTTGTTCTGGTTCTACTATTGCTCCGGCTTGCACTCCTGTGTATTCCTTCGGTGCTTCTACCTGCTCTGGTTCTACTATCGCTCCAGCCTGAACTCCTGTATATTCTGGTAGTGGTGCTATCTGTTCAGGTTCACCTTTATCACTTACCACGGTATCTGGCGACTCTGGTTGAACCTCAGTCTCACCTTTGTCAGTCACAACCGCTTCCGGTAGCTCTGGTTGGACTGCTGGTTCGCCTTTTTCAGTTACA
>MKYF01000037.1 GCA_001914195.1 Streptococcus mitis
TGTCATGCAAAAAAATAGAAGATACGATAGAGAATCACTTTGATGATCTCAATCACACCTCCTATTCAAGTAGTTAGATCACTAACTTAATGACATTGATCCTATACTATGTCAGCTTTTACATTGGCTTAGATGCTTATGGAAAGAAAAAAAGGCACTTAAAGAGAGGGTTCAAAACCAAAAAAGAGGCAAAATTGTACGAAGCTCGTTTAGAAGCTGGTGTCGTTGCCCCCACAGTAAATACCGACAAACCTAACCCCAAAGTCACTTATAAAGAACTTTATCAAGAATGGTTTAATGCCTATGTTGGTACCGTTGAAGAAACAACTTCTTCCCAAACTAAGAATATCTATCGAATACATATTCTACCAATATTTGGCGATAAATTTATTGACCAAATCAGTCCTTTAGACTGTCAAAACTTTATTACACAAAAATCTCAGACTTTCAAAAATATCAAACAGATAAAATCCTATACCTCAAAAATTTTTGATTTTGCAATCAACATGAACTACATTGATCGAAATCCAATGAAGAATGTTATCATGCCTAAAATCAAAAAAACTAGATCAGATAATTTTTGGTCACTGGAGGAATTACATCATTTCCTTGATATAGTGAAAGAAACCGAGCCATTTAAACATTTTGCTTTATTTAGACTGCTTGCATTTAGTGGACTACGAAAAGGGGAGTTATACGCTTTAAAATGGGCTGATATTAACTTTGACAGCAATCTATTGAACATAGATAAAAGTCTAGGAAGAATTGACGGTAAAGCGATTGAAAAGAGCACAAAGAATGAATCTTCAGTTCGCACAATCTATCTTGATGATGAGACAATCGATATTATTAAGCAATGGAGAAATTTCTATCTGAAAGAACAATCTCTGTTGCCTCTTACAAAACTAAATATCAGTAACGAATATATGTTCTCTTACATATCAAGCAATGACAAAATTGAACCTTTGCATGCTGATTACATTAATAATGTACTGAATCGAATTATTAAAAAGCATAAATTAAAACCAATTAGCCCACATGGGTTTAGACATACACATGCAACACTTATGTCTGAAATTGGAATCGATCCTTCTAATACATCAAAACGTCTCGGTCATGCAAGCAGTCAGATGACATTAGATATCTATACTCACACCACAAAAACTGGTGAGAAAAACTCTATTGACAAATTTGCAGATTATCTCAATAAAGCAAAATAGAATTATGATTTTTAAAATTTTGAAGAGGTTATCAGAAGGTTATCACAAAGCTATTCTAGCTCAAAAATCGACAAAAAAGCACTTTGCAAAATCTTTGCAAAGTGCTTTGAAACGTTGATATAATCGTATTGATTAACGTTTTGAGAATTGTGATGCTTTACGAGCTTTCTTAAGACCTGGTTGGAAACACTTTTATTTGAATAAGTTTCAATATCCGCTTAAAATCAATGTTTTCCCACATTTTCAGAAAGAATAATTTCATCTAATTTGAATAACTTTCATTTGAATGGTGTGAATTTTATACTAAAAATACACGAATTGAGCTAGGTCTTACCAAAAAGTTCACACCATTTAAATTATTATTATTTATATATTTTCATATTGCAACAGAACAATAAAATTTAATTTTCATTGTTGCTCACTAGTCCAAAATCTGTAATTACTTTATCAACATTCATTACCAATTTTGTTTTGATTTGATTAACAAATAGCTCGATAAATTCAAAATCTACTTCTCCATTTTTAACAGGCAACGCAACTTTTGTTTTCTTAAATGTTTTGTCAATATCCCTCACCAATACTTGACTAAGTATTGGTTTAGTTTTATTTAGAACAGTTGTAAAGAATAGAGCGTTATTTTCAGTTGTATCAAAAGTAGGTATTATTTTTCTAACAAACTGTCCCGCGTACCACTGTCTTCTTCTATAATAAAAATCTAGTTGTAATAACCCCAAACTCCAGACTCCAGATTCATTTAAATTTGTTTCATTAACAAAACCAGTTGTTTGTAAAATCCCTTGATTGTTCGATGTTCTTGTTACATAATCATATTCATCTCCCTCTGTAAGAGCATTCTTATTAAAGCTACTAGTGCTCTGAATGTTGAATAGTTCGCCAAGAGGAATTTCTGACCATTCTTGATTACTCAGTTTATCCATAAGTTTTTTTGAATAATCGTCTTTTTCAAAATCGACTGATGAAACCGCATTGAAAAATTCCCATGCAAAAAAATTTGTAACTGTAGCGCCTAAATCAGTTAAATTAGGTCTAGTATTTGGAGGTGTTGATTGATTCCAATCATTCCCTTTATTTACATCAATATTACCTTCATAATATTCATTATCAGTAAGATAATTTAATTGATTTTTACCATACTTAACTAAATCAACTACCTCTTGATATTTCTCACGTGCATGTTCTACATCCTTCAAATTACTATTAGACTTTCTACGATTACTTCGACTATAACCATCATTAGTAAAATCAATGAATTTAACAACATCCTTATTATCATGAGACTCACCAACCCTAAAAACATAAATGTAAGTTTGAACATTCGATTTTCCTACAAATAGGTCAGTTGGCATTTTAATACTTGCTAACAAAGTATTACTTTTCAAAATCTCTTTATTAATTTCAGAAGCTTTTCCATTTCCTGCACTTCCTTGAATAATTACTGAAGCATATCCTTTGTCCATCATAGATAAAGCTTTTTGAACAAAAATCATGCCATTTCCCTCAGCGGAATACGGAGGATTTAGAATAAAAGCTGTAGCTGGAAATTTTTTATTATTATTATCACCAAAACCATAGTTTCCATTAAATTGTGTCAGAGAATTTTTATTTAATATATTCGAAGACCCATCTCCCATCATAATCATATTTAAAATAGCCAACATATACACTGATGGTAAAATCTCTAAACCTAATAATTGATTTGCTTTTATTTCTGCTTGTTTCTTGTACAGCTCATCCGGAGATATAATTTTTTCCTTAGCATCATTTAACATTTCATTCATTGCTGCAACTAACAAGCCTGCAGAACCTGTAGCAAAATCCCAAACATATGAATCTTTATCAATACGAGCTAGCTTTACTAACAAGGTAGAGACATAAGAAGGAGTCAGGACAACATCATTTAACTTGTCTTGAGTAAATCCTAACCATGAATACATTTCATTGAATAGTTTACCCGTGAAATCTGTGTTTAGCCCTATCTTATAGTATATCCCTAAATCATCTACAATTTTACAAAACACACGTTTCAACTGACTCTCACCATTAACGGGTTTATTTATATTTTCTGTAGTAAGTGTATTTTGTAAGGTCCGAATAATCATTTCAACTTTTGCATTTGGTAAATTTTTCTCATTTAAAAAAGAATTTACTTTTCTAATAATTATATCTCCATCAGTATTACCCACTTCCTCAGAAGAACGTAATTCATCTTTCCCTAATGGTTTAACCTTTTTAGGTACTCCTAAAGTTGAGATTATAGATGCAGCCACTAGATAAACTCTATCGTTTTCTCCTAAGCCCTTCTCACTTTGATATATATCATTATTTAACTTTGTTAAACTTAAATCGATTTCTTTTTCTCTTTGATTTCTTAGTTTTTCAACTTCTTCAACCGTTAACTCTAAAGATTTGATTTTTTCGATAAAATTATCAAAATGTTCTTCTTTTAAAAAAGAGAGGTCTGAATAGTCGCCTACTTTTTGTCCTATGCCAAAATTCTTTTTTGAAACATAATATACACCAATCTGAGTCTGAATTTCTCCTTCTTCATCTTTATAACCAGTAACACCAATAGAAATAATATCAGAGTAAGTTGTATAATGTAACAACGCATTTGCATAGTGCACAGCTCCATTAACAGCATAGGATTTAATATTAGAAAAATGTGGTTCATTATTAGCTTTTTTATTATATATCTGACCACTATCATCTAATTTCTCTAATTTATCTTTATATCCTTTGTATTCAATTAGAATTGGCCATTTATCTGTATATTTATCTTCTAATAATAATTTAACATCTGGACGATTTCCTCCCTTTCCTCCACTTTTTGATAAATACTCATCTAGTGCATTATCTATATCTGTATTTAACGATTCTTGCTCTAACTTGTAATTTAAACTATACGATTTTAGCCAACCATTAACCAAGTCAGCTACCATCGGTTCTACTGATTGAATTTTTCCTTTAGGCATCTGTACAAACTCCTTCATAATGAAAATAAAATATCACCATTATTTTATCATAAAAAAAAACATAGAGATATTTTTCTCTGTGCTTTTCTTAAATCTAATCTTTTATTTTCACGTAGTTTTGGATAGGGTCTTTTAATCTATAGCTAGCTATAGCCACACTATCCGACAACTTTGCTTCTTCATCAGACATAAAAATTTGATGAGTAGTATAATCTTCATTCCAAGCATGTTCATCTAGTTCAAAACGTTCATTAAAAAGCGATGCTATCATAACATACATTTTATCTTCTTTCGGAACTGTATAACGATATCCTTCATCAGATGTTCTACTATCTCTAACAAAACCTGTTTCTATATCAGTTTCTGTAACTTTAATGGGTTGGTTCAAGTCCTCTGCTCGAATACCGGCTAATTTCTGAAAATATGGTCTCATTGCTATAGTCAATGCCTTTTTAGTTTCCTCATCTAAAATATAAGCTGTTGTTTTTCCTACAGTTTGTGTTTCTTGCAATTCAAACCAAGATGGGATATTTTGTAATTCTCTTGAAACCTTTGTTTTAATCTTATTAAAGGTATTTCTATCTAATCTATAAATAGCTTGATGCAACTCAATAAATTCTGTTATTGTCATTATTCAACTTCCTTTCTTAACATCCGTTCATAATGTAATTTATAACATATATATTGTAACACGTTTTATTTATTTGTCAACATTTTAAATGTTGCAATCCTATCGTTTTATATTACAATGTAATTAATAGTAGAGATTTTCATTTACAATAATATTATTTAAATCATGAAATGTTCATTACATTTTTACTTCTTTATATTCTTTTTGTCTTGCTAGATATAATATTTCCTTTTCTATAAATTCCTTTATGTAATTCTATAACTATTGTAATAATCATTATTTACAAAAAAGCTTATAACAAAATTGATTTTTTTGTAACTAATAAATACAATCTTTGTAACACGTTTTATTTATAAATAAATTAATATCGTATTGCTTATAATCGATTTTTATGTATAATGTAATTGTAGGGCAGACGTGAGAGACAACCTATAATTATATTGGAAAGGAGGAATACTATTGAAGAAATTCTTTCAAAATAAATTACGATATCTATTTATGTATCGTATGACAAAACTTTCTACAGTTGCATACCAATTTCAAACTAAAGATTGGTATTTTGAGAAAGTCCCTATTGAATTAATAAAGTTATGGTATTCAAAAAACGATATATCATTTAAAACTTTATCTATTAAACATAATTCAGAAATTGAATATATGTTAACAAGTGAATTAATCTTTCAGATTTTTCACGAATATATCCTGATAACTCGTCTAAAAAGAATTTTTAGACAATTTTAGAAAATTGGAGGAACCAATAATGTCAAAACCAACTTGGATTAAACCTTTGTCCGAGGTTTTAAAACAAACAACACAACTAAAATCATTCGTAAGCGATAAAACGGGAAATGAATATACAACAGATACAATCCCTGAACTTATTGTATATTCAGTATCTCCTGCGGAAGAAACCGAAGATGGTAAATACAAGTATAACATTACAGATGTAAAAAATGATTTACAGTATACCATCAAAACCAAAAATAGAGTAGATACTAACTTTGGTAAAACTTTAAAATTCTACAACGTTCGTGGCGGTGCTCTTCAAAATGGGCTTGGTTGGTATGCTGCAGATTCAGTAGAACTAGTACAGCGAAGTGCTTAGACGAAAACGTAGAAGAATTAAAGCTACTAAAAACAGTAGAATGCAAAGCTATCAAGTCTCTCTGGTAGCTTTTGCGATTACTGTAGTATTTACTGGAGCAATAAATTTTGTACGCTATACTATACCAACCATATCTACTTTTATAACCGTACCATTTTTTATTGTTCTCGTGCTAGATTGTATACTTGTAATTCTTTTTATCATCGCATGGATTCAGCGTGAAGAAGTTTCCACAATTACTATCCCTAATATGTCTAGTAACGCTAGACAACTCTCAAAAAAACTCAAGAAACTATTTAACGATAAACAAATAACCGATGTTCTAAAACTTTTAAACTCCACTAGATACGGAGATGAAATGCCCGAAATTTCTGTCTGGGTTAATGAAACTTTAATTGATGGTTATATCGCTATCGAAAATATCGCAAACTGGGAACGTGCTGACCGCGAAAAATTTGAACAGCGTGTATCTGGAATCTTAGCAGGAAAGTATCAGAGATTTGCAGTTATCACTTCAGAACTCACAGCAGGCGACAGTTTTATCATCTTCTATTTTGAAGATACACTTACTTCACAGCGCTTGATTGTAGAAGACAATGCATATTCATTACAGCCATTTGTAAACGACGATAAACATGCAATAAAGCTATCAAAAGCTCTAATATGGCATTCGGATATTGTACCACATTTGAGTGTCATTGCTCGCACTAGAGCAGGGAAATCTGTACTTGCTGGTCGTTATATGGCTCGTTTAATGTTATTACAAGGTTGGATTGTAGAATATAATTCAGCAAAATATGACCGTTACGTTAAAGAGTTTAACGGACAATCTGACCCTATTAAAATCGTTGAACGTGCAGAATATTGGTGTTCTATTATGGATAAAAGACTTTCAGAAATTAATGATGCAGGTAAAGAAAAATACCTTGAAATGAAAAGCATGACAAACATAGCTCTGTTTTTTGATGAATTAGGAAATCTTAACGCTTCATTGGAATCTCTAGATAAAGTCGATAAAACACTAAAAATAAGTTCTAGGTGGATAACTGCAATCAATCGACTGTCTGCCACTGGAGGGTCTGCTGGCATACATATAATAGCTATCAGCCAATTTGCGACAAAAGAGGGATTCTTGCCCTCTCTAGCTCGTGTCAACTGTTCCGACGCTGTTATCATGCTAGGGGGAGCTGCTGATTCTGCAGATGAACGCAAATATCTCATGGCTGGTTTCGCCGATATGCCCAAGCGTTCCTATAGTGTGGGGCAAGGTATAGCACGTATCCTAGGTTCGGGCAAAAAGTGGGAAGTTCCACACTTCTATGAAACACCTTGGTTTGAGGGCTAAAGGACATTTCAATCTTTCTTAGAAAAGGATTAGTCTAGCCTATCCTCTTCTAAGAAAGATTCCTGACGAAGTCGACGAGTCACTAGGTCAATCATCTTTAAAAAAGATGAAAGATTTTTAAATCTAACTACTTCTACGCGTGCACGGCACTGGGCTTGTCGAGTGCCGTGCATATTCAAAAACCTAGGAATATCAAGGGTTTGAGCGATTTATGAAAAATCAATCTCTTGATTTATCTATGGAATAGTTAGAGCAATAATTAAAATAAGGAGTTCTTAATAATGAACAAAATGAAAAAAGAAACAAACCTAACCGCAATCATGCTAGTCCAACAACTAGAAGATGAACACTGGAAAACTTGGCAAGATAAAACAGCTTTAAAGCAGGCTAGAGATGAAAGTAATATCCGCCCACTGCTTGAGACAGTCACTGATAAACTAAATAGGGCTGATATTACTGTTAAAGAAGCTTACGGAATCAAACATAATAAAGACGAGGTAAACGTTTGGAATCAAGAATCGATGAAAAATGTAATCGAAAAGAAAGCCGAACATATCCATTTTCTCTTTAAGTTTGAAAAAGGAGCATCATTAAACAGAATAGCTCTAGCTATCGGGGTTGAACCCCAATATCTTGAAAAACTAAAATCTGGTCGCTATGGCTATGATAATTGCCTTGCCTATCTAGTTCATGCAAAAGACGAAACCAAGCATCAATATCAGCCAGAGGAGGTTACAACACTCTTAGGAGAGGATTACAAAAGCATTTATCACCGTAGTATGGCAACGTGGGTCAAAGGACGAGCCACCAAGAAAGCTAAAGAAACCAATCTCAGCGTTGACTGGTTGGTTGAAAAAATACTAGCTGGAGACATCACGAAAGAAAATATCATGCTGACAAATGAATATTATGCAGTCTATGCTAGACATAAGCAAAAAGTAAATGAAGCCATCGAAACCGCTGGAGAGCAAAAAAGCTATCAGACTGTAGCTGAGCTAAAAGAGGGCAAATTTAAAAAAACTATCCTCTTCATTTCTGCCCCAAGCAGTGCTGGAAAAACTAGATTTGCAAAAGAGTTGATAGATATAATTCAGAAGGTGGCTTTGAAATTTAATCAGCGATGGGATTATAGTTTAACTGCTTCTACCAATGCCTTCGATGACTACAACGGGCAAGAAATTCTATTCCTAGACGATATGCGAGGTAGTAGCATGACTGCATCAGACTGGTTAAAACTCCTCGACCCGTATATGATAAGTCCCATATCTGCTCGGTATCGCAACAAGATTGGCTCCGCTAAAGTTATCATCATTACGAGTACAAAAAAACCCATTCCTTTTTTTGAAATCTCCAAAGAAAATGATAACGAGGATTCTGGACAATTCGTTCGTAGAATAGATTATCTTATAACAATAGATAAGTCTTATAACCTATCACAACCCCAACATACGACACCCCAGATTAATGACTTTATAGATACGTGGCAAAATAGAAAATTCCATTCTTTTAAATTTGCCAAATCTAAATCATACACCAAAAATAAAACGATAGATATTTTGGTTAAGACAGTCATCAAGAATATGCAATGGAATAAACATAAAAGGGTTATCAATACCAGCGACCAAACCAACATTGATAACCCCAACAATAAACAAAAATAGCACAACTATCTCTGTTGTTGCTATTATCTCATACTAACATTAAAAACTCAAGCGAGGTAACAACATGCAAGTTATTCTACCTGACGAACAGGTTCATCAAATCCAACTACTAATCGCTGACTTAATCCAACAAGAAATCGAAAATCGATTGAACAACAGCAATTTTATCAGTCCATTTTTGAATAAACAACAAACCTGTAACTATCTTGGAATCTCTAATAACACACTTGATTCTTGGATAAAAAAAGGATTGCCAGTTATCCGTATTGGAAAAACAGTTCGATTCGATAAAACTGTAATCAATCGCTGGTTACAAAATCAGTAGCATTTCTACCGTGGTTTGTTATAATGAAATCACGGTATTTTTCTAGCTCAATTAAAAAGGAGAATACTATGTCAATTACAAAAACTAAAAATGGAACTTATCGCTTACGAATCTACATTCCTGAGGAAGTTAAATCTTCACTAGGTGTTGATAAGAAAGTGATTGAAAAACGGTTCAAGACAAGGAGTGAAGCAAAAAAATACGAACTAGAACTTCAAAACAAGATTGATAAACTTCTTAGTGGAGGTTCTGCTTCATTGGAAAATAGAGGTTCTATTCTCTTTTCAGAATTCTATCAGAACGTTTGGTGGGAATCCTACAAAGCAGGTCAAACTACTTCTACTGCTAAACCACCTTCTCAAGCAACTATAGTTGGTACAGAAATTGCTTTTAGAAAACACATTTTGCCTTTACTTGGTAATTATTCGATAGAATTTCTTAACCAAAATAAACAAGTTGTTTTAAATCTCTTAACTCAAAAAGCCGAGGAATATGCAAATTTCAAAGTTATCAGGAGCTACGTTAATTCTATCTTTGACTGGGCTGAAGAATTGGAATATATCGAAACGAACCGACTATCAAAAACAATCAGTCGCATCAAAGCCACTAAGAAAATCAAGCTACAGGAATCTAAAAATGATGAAGATTTATATCTTTCTCAGGCGGAACTTCAAGCATGGTTCAAAGCTTTTGAAGAAGACTTAGAAAACGATAAACTCTCGTTCAAAGATTATGTATTATTCTATACCACCTTTTTCTTAGGTGATAGAAAATCCGAAAGTTACGCTTTACAATGGAAACACATCAACACTAAGAAACAGGAAATCCAATTAGTCCAAGCTTTAGATAAATACAAACATCCAAAATCTACAAAGGGGAACAAAAAAACAACCTTTCAAATCCCTGTTGAACTTGTTGACTTGCTCCAATCTTGGAAAAAACAACAGAAAACTGAGTTGGCAAAATTTGGTATTATCCAATCTGACGAACAATATGTCTTTACTTATATCGACACGAAAGGAAATGTGAATAGCCCCTTACACTCTGACTATCTCAATAACAAAATGAAGTCAGTTAAACGCCGTCACAAGGAATTGACACACGCTACACCACACAAATTACGCCATACAGGAGCCACACTTGCTAAACAGGCTGGAACCTCTATGGAAGCTATTTCTGAAGCACTCACTCATAGTGATACGATTACAACTAAGACTTATGTCAACACTTCAAATGTAATCCCAATGGCTGTTGGAGAGATTGCTTATCGTAATCTTAAAAAGTAATGGTGTGAATTTGGTGTGAAAAATGGTGTGAATTTTGCTAAAAATCATCAAAAAAACACCCCATAGTGTGAACCATGAAGTGTTGTAAATGCTGTATTGTAGCTGGTTCTTAACGTTTTGAGAACTGGCTAGCTTTACGAGCTTTCTTAAGACCTGGTTTCTTACGTTCAACTTTACGTGAGTCACGTGTAAGAAGTCCTGCGCGTTTCAATGAATCGCGGAAGTCTGGGTCTACTTGAAGAAGGGCACGAGCGATACCGTGACGGATAGCTCCTGATTGACCAGCGTATCCACCACCTACAACGTTAACGAAAACGTCGTATGAACCTGCAGTTGAAGTAACTGCGAATGGTTGGTTGATTACAAGACGAAGGTCAGCGTGTGGGATGTACTCTTCAACATCTTTTTTGTTAACAGTGATTTTACCAGTTCCTGGAACAAGGCGAACGCGTGCAACAGCGTTTTTACGACGTCCAGTACCTGCATATTGTGCTTGTGACATACTTTATTGTTCCTTTCCTTAGATAAGTCCTGAAATATCAAGAACTTCTGGTTGTTGTGCAGCGTGAGTGTGCTCAGCTCCAACAAATACTTTCAACTTCATACCTTGAGCGCGTCCAAGAGTATTGTGTGGAAGCATACCTTTAACTGATTTCTCGATCAAACGTACTGCATTTTTAGAACGAAGTTCACCTGCAGAGATTTGTTTCAATCCACCTGGGTGGTTTGAGTGAGTGTAGTAGATTTTATCAGTTGCTTTTTTACCAGTCAATTTAACTTTTTCAGCATTGATAACAATCACAAAGTCACCTGTATCAGTGTGTGGTGTAAATGTTGGTTTGTTTTTTCCGCGAAGTACGCTAGCAACTACTGCAGAAAGACGTCCAAGTGGTACATCAGTTGCGTCAACTACGTACCATTTACGTTCAACTTGGCCTGGTTTAGCCATAAATGTTGTTTTGTTCATGATTTCTCCTATATATAGTTCGATTTTTGTTTACGGTGATGGGTGTTCCTTCCCATCGAAAAGTATTTGGAAGGTTCCGGGGCCTTTCAAATGGGGTAAACAATACCGCCTACTATAATACCAAATTTCACCCCTAAAAGTCAATAGATATGAAAAATATTTTTCTAAATTCCACTCTCTTTATCTCTAAAAAACCTCGCTTTCGCGAGGCTCTTCTATTTATAAGATAAGGCACGTCTAAAGGTTTTCCAAGGACCTAAATCATCTGTTTGCAGAACGAGACTAGCATACATACGTCCGATAAAGACTGTTGCCGTTACTGCAAAAGCAATCGTAATAGCAAGTGAAATCCATGCTTCTACTCCCCCTGCATAGCCATTAATAGCTCTAAACGGCATGAAGAAAGTCGAAATAAAGGGAATATATGAACCAATCTTCAAGATGAGATTGTCACCAGCTGCACCTAGAGCTGTCACTCCAAAAAAACCACCTAGAATCAAAATCATCAAAGGCGACAAGGCTTTCCCTGCATCCTCAGGACGAGAAACCATAGAACCTAGGAAGGCTGCTAAAACAACGTACATAAAGAGGCTAACCAAGACAAACAATAAGGTGTTGAGCGAGAAAGCCTCTCCTATATGGTTTAAAATACCAGATTGTGCCAAGATTGGTAGGTCTTTAAAGAGAAGAATGGCAGCAAGTCCACCCACGACGTAAATGGCAATATGGGTCAAAATCACAAGCAACAAGGCAAGCATACGAGCATAGAAATAATGACTGGCTCGAATGCTGGAGAAGACCACCTCCATGATTTTAGTACCTTTCTCACTAGCCACTTCCTGGGCAGTGACACTAGCATAAGTAATTAAAATCATATAGAGAAAGCCACCAACCGCTGTAGCCGCGATTGTTTGAATCATTTTTTTATTTTCCTTGGATTCATCAATTTTCTCCGTAAAGTTAACTGTTTGTTCCAAGCGTTTTTCCTGTTCTTGTGACAAATTGGCTGCCGAACGATTGAGTTGATCTTGAAGCTCATTTAACTTGCTCGTTACTCCTAGCTTAATAGCAATCTCAAGGGAAGTTTCACCGTGATAAACTGCCTTCAAGACACTATCCTCTTGGTCAATGGTCATATAGCCTTTTAATTTTTCATCCTTGATAGCAGCTTGAGCACTTGCTTCATCCTGATAATCAAAATTGAGACCATTGGTAGATTTAAGACTGTCTGTCACAGCTGGAACAGTGCTGACTACTGCTATCTTGCCACTCTGAGCCATAGAAGAGCCTTGAAGATAGCCAATTCCCCCAGAGAGACCGATAAACAAGAATGGTGAAATCACCATAAAGAAGAAACTCCACGATTTGACATGTCGAAGATAGGTTTCCTTCATTACAACCCACATATTTCTCATACTTCCACCCCTGATTCTAGTTTAAAGATTTCATCGATTGTTGGCGCTTGCTGATCAAAGGTTGCGATATATTGCCCTTGAGTCAAGATTGGGAAAAGTTCCCTTCCAGCGCTCTCATCCTCCAAGATCAATTTCCAACTGCCTTGTTTGGTCAAGCTCACCTGTTTAACATGAGGAAGGTTTTCCAATTCTTCCTTGCTTCGTTCACTTGAAACAAAGAGACGCGTTTTCCCGTATTGATTGCGAACATCCTGAACTGGTCCATGCAAGACCACACGGCCATCTCGGATCATGAGAATATCGTCACAAAGCTCCTCGACGTTGGTCATGACATGGTCAGAAAAGATAATGGTTGCCCCACGTTCTTTTTCCTGAAAAATAACTTGCTTGAGCAATTCTG
The DNA here is from genome assembly GCA_001914195.1 of Streptococcus mitis. Taxonomy (GTDB): domain Bacteria; phylum Bacillota; class Bacilli; order Lactobacillales; family Streptococcaceae; genus Streptococcus; species Streptococcus mitis_F. Next base: position 13,349 of record MKYF01000037.1, read on the forward strand.
TATTGACTGGGTCCAATCCACTGAAAGGCTCATCCAAGATAATCAAGTCTGGTTCATGAATAAGAGTAATGATGAGCTGAATCTTCTGCTGATTTCCTTTTGACAGACTCTTGATTTTATCTGTCAGCTTCCCTTTCACTTCCAACCTCTTCATCCATTGAGGGAGTTTTTCTTTGATCTCCTTGGCATCCATACCTTTTAGAGTCGCCAAGTAACGAACTTGTTCAAGGACTGTCAATTTAGGCATGAGACTGCGTTCTTCAGGCAGATAGCCAATCCGAGCGTAGGTCTCTTGACGAATATCCTGACCATCTAGACTGATTTCTCCTTGATATTCTAAAAACTTCAAAATACTGTGGAAAATTGTTGTCTTCCCAGCACCGTTTTTCCCGACTAATCCCAAAATACGACCTGGTCGCGCTTGAAAGTCAATACCAAACAAAACTTGCTTGGGTCCAAAACTTTTCTCTAGACTTCTTACTTCTAGCATCTTTCACCTCCGAAATGTCTTGCACTCATTATACTCCTTTTTGATAGCCTTTACAATGGTTTCTGTTCATTTTTAGAAGACTATTGCTGTGTAAAATATGGCCTGGAGCGTTTTTAGTGATAAATCCATTATACAGTAGCAAACTTAATTTATCTTCTCTGCTCCTCAACTGTCTATTTTTGATCCTGAATTGTTATTTGAAAAGCAAAAATCCACCCCGGAGGATGGATTGATGAGTTAACGCACTTCTGCATTGACTTTTTCTTCAAGAGACGCTTGGATTTTTTCCATGTAGCGTGCGACTTCTTCGTCAGTCAAGCTATCTTCTGGATTTTGGAAGGTCAAGCTATAAGCCATTGACTTCATACCAAGTCCTAATTTTTCGCCTGAGAAGACGTCAAAGAGTTTGATATCTGTCAAACGTTTCACACCGGCAGCTTGGATAGCGTCCACAACTTCTTGGTGAGTCACTTCTGCCTTGAGGAGAAGGGCAACGTCACGGCTGACTGCTGGGAATTTGGTGATTTCCACAAATGGATTAGCAGGTTGAAGCGCAGTTTCGATAGCTGAAAGGTTGAGCTCAGCTACATACGTTTCTGGAATATCGTAAGCCTTAGCAGTGACTGGATGCACTTGGCCAAGGAAACCAAGAACTTGGTCACTGAGTGAAATCATAGCTGTACGTCCTGGGTGAAGGCTAGCGATTTCAGATGTTGCCGTATAGGTCACTTCTAGTCCCAAGCGAGTAAATAATGCTTCAAGGATTCCTTTAGCATAGAAGAAATCAACTGGAACTGCTGCTGTTTGGAAATCTTTTTCAGCAACCAAGCCTGTCAAGGCAAAGGCAAAGCTGTTGATCTCATTTGGAAGTTCTTCTTTTGGATTGCCTGTTTGTTCAAAGACTTTTCCAATCTCGTAAAGGGCCAAGTTTTTATTCTTACGAGCCACGTTGTAAGCCACCGTATCAAGGATACCAGAAATCATATTTTGACGGAGGACAGAACGGTCCACTGTCATTGGCCACATGAGTTCAGTAAGGTTGCTTGGTTGAGCCGTAAACTCAACTGCTTTTTCAGGAGTTGTTAGAGCATAGGTGATGATTTCTGTCAAACCTGCTCCTTCAGCAATCGTACGAACTTGACGGCGGAGTTTTTGTGTAGCAGTCAATTCACCAGCTGTCCCATCGTCTTTTGGAAGGCTGGTTGGCAAGCGGTCATATCCATAGATACGAGCGATTTCTTCAAAGAGGTCTGCCTCGATAGTGATATCCCAGCGACGGCGTGGGACGCTGACTGTAAAACTGTCTGCATTTCCAGAAAGACCAAAGCCAAGACGACGGAAGACGTCTTCTACATCCGCGTAAGAAAGTTCTGTACCAAGGACACGGTTAACATCAGCAAGAGTTGAAGAAACTTCCACATCAGAAGTATCAAGTTCACCCGCTGAAACGATACCCTTACGCACAGTCGCACCTGCAAGCTCTGCAATCATGCTAGCTGCCGCATCAAGAGCTTCGTTAACAGTTGCCACATTAATCCCTTTTTCAAAGCGAGAAGATGACTCAGAACGAAGGTTCAGGCGACCACTGGTCTTACGGATAGATTTGCCATTGAAAACAGCAGCTTCAAGGACGACACGACTAGATTTCTCAGAGATTTCTGTTGCTTGACCGCCCATGACACCTGCAAGGGCTACTGGCTTGTCTGCGACAGTGATAACTAAGTCATTCATGTCCAAGTCACGTTCTTCACCATCTAAAGTCACCAATTTTTCACCAGCACGCGCTTCACGTACACGGATGTCATTTCCTTCAAAGGTATCCAAGTCAAAAGCATGCATGGGTTGACCAAAGTAGAGCAGGATGTAGTTTGTCACGTCCACCACGTTGTTAATAGGACGGATACCTTCGTTCATAAGAAGATTTTGCAACCATTGTGGACTTGGTGCGATGGTCACATTGTCCAAGATACGAGCGGCATAGTAAGGCGCCTTGTCTGTCTCAATGCCCACAGAAAGAGCATCTGCTGCAGCTTGGTCAGTTTCTGTTAGAGTAAATTCTTTAAAGTTGACTGCCTTATCATAGATAGCTGCCACTTCATGAGCCACTCCACGCATAGAAAGGGCATCCGCACGGTTGGGTGTGATAGACAGTTCGATGATTTCATCATCCAAGTCTAGGTATGAGAAGACTTCATCCCCTGGAACGGCATTTTCTGGCAAGATTTGGATGCCATCTGCGAATTCCTTAGGCACAACTGAGTCAGAAATTCCCAATTCACCAAGGGAACAGATCATTCCAAGTGACTCAAGACCGCGGATTTTCCCTTTTTTGATCTTGTAATTGTCAGCGATGCGAGCTCCTGGAAGAGCCACCATAACCTTGATACCAGCACGCACATTTGGGGCACCACAAACGATTTGACGGGCTTCTTCTTCGCCAACGTTAACCTGACAAACATGGAGGTGAGTTTCTGGCACGTCTTCGCAAGACAATACCTCACCGACGACAATTTTTGAGAGACCAGCAGCAGGTGATTCGACACCTTCTACCTCGATCCCTGTAGTTGACATTTTTTCAGCCAACTCTTGTGATGGCACATCAATGTCCACCAATTCTTTTAACCATTTATAAGATACAAGCATAATTTAGTTCTCCAGAATGACAGTTGCCACTCTGGTTCTTTTCCTTTCCTATCATTTCAATAGAAGAATCATCTTCTTACCTTAATTTCTTTTTCAGTAACCAATCTGTATCTACTTTTTGACCAACCATAAAATGATGTTGGCTAAATTTTTCAAAACCATATCGATTATAAAACGCTTGAGCTTTTGTATTATGCTCCCAAACACCTAACCAAGCCCAGGAAAAACTATTTTTTGTAGCAAGTTCAAGTGCGAATTCAAACAGTTGCTTACCTAGTCCAAATCCTTGGAATTTTTGTAGCACATAGAGGCGTTGAATTTCAAAAGCATCCTCTAATTCTCTCTCAGTCTGAGCACTTCCCCAGTTGACTTTGAGAAAACCAGCTATCTCCTCTTCATGCATAATGAAATAGGTTTCGGATTCTGGATTTGCCAACTCAGTAGACAAAACTCTCAGACTATAAGCCTCTTCAAAGTATTCCTGTAACTGCTCTTCCGTATTATCATGAGCAAATGTTTCACGAAAGGTTTGTTTGGCTATGTTAGCCAACACCTCAACATCTGCCATTTCTACTTTTCTAATCATTATTTAAACTGTTCTGAGAAGCGGACATCTCCTTGGTAGAATCCACGGATATCATTGATTCCATAACGGAGCATAGCTACACGCTCTTGCCCAAGACCAAAGGCAAATCCAGAGTAAACAGTCGCATCGATACCACTCATTTCAAGGACACGTGGGTGAACCATACCGGCACCCATAATTTCGATCCAACCTGTTTTCTTACATACGTTACAGCCTTCTCCACCACACTTGAAGCAAGAAACATCCACCTCAACAGATGGCTCTGTGAATGGGAAGTAAGATGGACGCAGACGGATTTGACGCTCTTCACCGAACATTTTTTGCACAATCAACTGAAGGGTTCCTTGAAGGTCTGCCATAGAAATGTTCTTCCCAACAACCAAGCCTTCAATTTGGTGGAATTGGTGACTGTGGGTCGCATCGTCTGTGTCACGACGGAACACACGCCCTGGCGAGATCATTTTCAAAGGACCTTTGGAGAAATCATGGGCATCCATAGCACGAGCTTGAACTGGAGACGTGTGAGTACGGAGCAAGATTTCTTCTGTGATGTAGAAAGTGTCCTGCATATCACGAGCTGGGTGGTCTTTTGGAAGGTTCATACGTTCAAAGTTATAGTAGTCTTGCTCCACTTCAAAACCATCCACGACTTGGTAACCCATCCCAATGAAAATATCTTCGATTTCTTCACTGGTTTGTGTCAAAACGTGACGGTGACCAGTCGCAACTGGACGACCTGGAAGCGTCACATCGATACTCTCGCTAGCCAGTTGAGCCGCGACTTTCTTTTCTTCCAAAAGCTTAGCTGTTTCTTCAAAGGCAGCTGTCAAGACATCGCGCGCTTCATTGACGTGTTTCCCAATAATCGGACGCATCTCAGCAGAGACATCTTTCATCCCTTTGAGGATTTCAGTAAGCGAACCCTTTTTACCAAGGACTGAGACACGCAAATCTTGCATCTCTTTTTCATTTTCAGCAGTAATCTGCTTCAAGCTAGCTAGCGTTTCTTCACGAAGCGCTTTTAATTGTTCTTCAATAGTTGACATAATTCCTCCATCAGTCGCTCGTAGATAAAAAGAAAACCACATGCCAAAAACTCCACTCGGAGCGTTGACACGCGGTACCATCCGTTTTCATCTGACAAGTCAGACCTTCATTTCTAAATCCATGCGCAAGTGAATTCACCCAGCTTTCATATAGAGAGCTTGCAGTCACGGCTCTCCTCCCTGATATACTTCCCTTGAGTTACTAGTCTTGCAGATTTCTATTCGATTACTACTTAGTTTATCAGATTTTTAGTTAAAAAACAAGTTAGATTAGATTAATTTCAATATAAAACTCATTCCTTTTTCTGTTGCTCCATTTTCCACAAATCCAAGCGACTTGAAACATCTCCTAGAAGCATGATTGTAGGTGTAGATTTCCTTGACTCTCAATTCTTTCCATCCTTTTACTCGAGCCAATTCAATCAAAGCACTTAGAATCTTTTTTCCAAGTCCTCGATGTTGGTAAGCGGAATTCCCAATCACAATGGGGAGATTATCCTGAGATAGTGTAACATCCCCAATTGGAAACCATTCTCCCTTCTCCTTGACTTCAATCCAAAAAAGTTCACCATGCTGATCCAAATGGGAATACATAGCTTCCAAAGTTTCTTGACTATAAGGTCTCTTCACACCATCTACGAGGTGAACCAAGTTCACATCCTGATACCAAGCAAAAGCTTCTTCACAATGATTGACCTTATCATAAGGAACAAGACGCAGTGAATTATCTATTTGTAGGGTCTGTTTCATCTGTTTTCCTTTTCAACAAGAGAGTTGCTGCTTGATTAAAACCATCACACCAGTTATACCATTTTGCTTCATACTCATCTTGAGCTAAGATATGATTTTTTAAATCTAGAACAGAGTAAATTTTTCTTTCTTCGCAGGCTTGTGCATAGAGATGATATAGTTCATCACCACCATCTCTATCCCACTCAGCAGAAATCGTATCCCGACCTGCCAATAAAGCCTGATAAGCCCTGTGATGTCCATCTGTAATCAACAAGCAATTTCCAAATGCAAGAATACTAATTGGATCAACATTGTTTAGTTCTACCGACTGATAAAGTGTCTGGATGCCTGCTAGTTTCTTTTCTGATAAGTATAGTTGAGTCGGATGAAGATCTGCTATATTGACTTTCATTTCTTTCTCCTCAAAGGAATTCGATACTCACTTCTGCTTGCCTTTAAATCGCCATTGGAAGCGTAGCTTGTCATAGAAGGGAAATTCGATAAACAAGACTCCCAAGCCCACACAGAGACTGGCAAGAACGTCTGATGGATAGTGAACTCCCAGATAGATCCTTGATACCAGCACACTGACTAGGTAGATGGCAAGGACGATTTGCACGATTTTTCTCCAGACTGAATTTTTAATCCGTTGACTGAGGATAACAATCAGAGTGCCTACCATCAAGGTTACAGCCAGAGAATGGCCGCTTGGAAAGGAAAATCCCTTCTCCTCAACCAAGTGTAAAATAGCTGGTCGTGGCCGCTGGTAGATATTTTTAAAGGTCACGATTAAAAGACCTGCCAAAGACAGATTTCCCAGCATGAAGAAACTTTCTATCTTCCATCTCTTACGATAAAAGATAAAGGCTGCGATAGCAACCCAGGTGATAATCACTGGGATATCAATCAGACGTGTAATGGCTCGGAAAAAAATAGTCAAGTAATCTGGCAAGTCTCCTCGAACAGCAGTCTGAAGCGGTTGGTCAAAACCGACCAACGTTTCAGGGTAAAATTTGACCATATAGCCAAGAATAACGAAAAGTAAAAGGGCAAAACTGCCCTTCATTAAAAATGTTTGTTTATCTCTCATAATGTTTTAAGGTTGGTTTCAAGAGAACATACAACAACCAGAATGAAACGGAAAAGATTACACCCTCAATCAAGTTAAAAGGCAACACCATAGTCATTAGGTAGTTGGAAAGTCCCAAAATTTTTCCAATATCAAAGTTAGCAAACTTAGCGTACAAAGGAACAGCGTAAACATAGTTGAGAACCAACATAGCCACGGTCAAGCCAATAGTTCCAGCTAGAGAGCCTAGTAGGAAACGAAGGGTTGTCCGTTCCTTTTTCCAAATCAAAGCAAATACGATGACAAAAACTCCCAAAGCTACGATATTCATCGGCAAACCAATGTAAGTATTCACTCCCTGGCTGTTAAGAAGCAATTTCAAGAGTGAGCGAAGCAAGAGAACTCCTAGAGCAGCAGGCAAATCCATGACCACCAGACCCACAAGGACTGGCAAGATACTAAATTCGATCTTGAGGAAGGACGCCGCTGGTAAAAGCGGAAAGTCAAAGTACATCAGCACAAATGAGATGGCTGATAGAATTGCAATGGTCGAAAGTCGACGTGTGTTTGTCATAACAGGTTCCTCCAATTTTCTATAAAATCAGAAGAAGTTAGAAAGGATTTCTCTATCTATTCTCACTTTTTATATCCCAAAAGTTCCCTCTCACTCTATCAAAGCAAACTAAAGCAAGCGGTTACAATCTAGCTATAAATCTATCAGAACAGACAAAGCTATTCTTTCGTCTTCTCCCATCCAGACTATACTGTCGGTTGTGGAATCTCACCACATCAGCTTGCGCTCGCGGACTTATTTGACTAAGATATTTTAGATTTATCTAGGCGTCGCAGTCGAAGATAATACTTAAAGTATATCGAGACAAGGCAACGACGAGAAAGCTAAAATAGCTAGTCAAATTTACCGCCGGTCGGGAATCACACCCTGCCCTGAAGACTCTTTTATCATAACAAAAAACGCTTGCAAGCGCAAGCATTTTGTTCATTTTCATTTTCATTTTATTTCAATTTATCTGCTTCATAGGTATGAACGAGCTCAAGACCTGCAAAGTTCTGCTGGCGAAGGGCTTCGTAGACAATCATGCAGACGGTATTAGACACATTGAGACTGCGGACATGTTCATCATTCATAGGAATACGGAGAGCCTTTTCAGGATGTTCGCGCATAAAGTCCTCCGGCAAGCCCTTGTCTTCGCGTCCAAAGAGAAAATAATGGTCGTCGTCAGTCGATAAATCCACATCAGAATACACTTTCTCAGCAAATTTTGAGATTAGATAGAGTTTGCCCTTCATCTGAGACATGAAATCCTCCAAACTCTCGTAAAAATAAATCTCTAGCTTATCCCAATAATCCAATCCAGCTCGCTTCATCTTGCGGTCGTCAATAGGAAAGCCCATTGGCTTGATGATGTGGAGGGGAGAATTGGTCGCAGCGCAAGTACGCGCGATATTGCCTGTATTTTGTGGAATTTGAGGTTCAAATAATACAATGTGATTTGTCATGACTTGCTTCCTTTCACCATTGCAAAAAAATAGCCACACTGCCCGGAGTCAAGCTCAGCAAACAGCGTGGTTAAGGCATCGTTAACTTACCTCACAACAGGTTTGAAGTAAATCAGCGAAACTACTTTCTTAGTATAACACTTTCAGAATCATTGTCAATAGAAACGACTTGATTTTTTCAATTTTTTCAAGCTATTTCCAAGGGTTGTAAAATCGTCCGTGATTTTGCAAGATAAGTAGTAAACTAGCTACTAAAAACAAGGCTGCCAAAAGCAAGGTAATATAATCTCCTTTTTTCAAGGCCTTATAACTGTACCAAGTGCGTTTTTTCTCTTTCCCAAAGCGTCGAAGCTCCATGGCGGTCGCGATGGTATCAATGCGTTCTAGCGAGCTAAAAATCAAGGGAGTAACAATGCGCAGATTGCCTTTGATTCGTTGCATAAGAGAAGCTTTCTTGGATAATTCCATCCCACGCGCCTCCTGAGACATCTTGATAGTAAAGAATTCTTCCTGCAAATCTGGAATATAGCGCAAAGTCAGGCTGACTGAATAGGCAATCTTGTAAGGCACACCAATTTGATTTAAACTGGAAGCAAACTGACTAGGGTGGGTTGTCATCAAAAAGATAATAGCCAGAGGAATGGTGCAAAGGTACTTAATGGCCAAATTTAGCAGATAAAAGAGTTCTTGACTGGTCAGAGTGTAGGCACCGATTCCCTGCCAAATCACACTTCTCTCTCCGTAAAGTCCAACCCCATACTCGGGAGAAAAGAGATAGACCATCAAGACGTTTAAAACGGCAAATACCGTCGCAAAAACGGCTACAAAGGAAACATCTTTAAAACGGATTTCTGACAAATAGAGGAGAAAGACCGAAAAGATGGCAATCAGAACAAGCAGTCTGGTATCATAGCTAATCATGGCCGCCAACGACACAAGGATGAAAAAGAGAAGTTTTCCAGCTCCTGACAAGCGATGAATCACAGTATCTCTATGCTGGTAACCGATTAATTTAGCTTGCATCCTTCTCTCCTTTCCTTGTAAAATGCCGTTAAAGCAAGTGGATCCACGTCGAGTTTCTTAGCCAAGTTGAAGATTGAAGTTTCTTTTAGATTGGCTTTTATTAACAGCTCAGGATTACTCAAAAGACTCGCTGGATCAATATCGGCAATCAATTCTCCATCCACCATGACAAGAGCCCGATCCGAATAATCCAGCATCAATTGCATATCATGGGTAATCATGACAATGGTATGCCCTTTTTGATGCAGTTCTTCGAGAAATTCCATAATCTCAGTATAGTTCTTCTGGTCTTGACCTGCAGTCGGTTCATCTAAGAGGATAATTTCAGCTCCTAAAACCAAAATCGATGCAATGGTGACACGCTTTTTCTGCCCAAATGACAGGGCAGAAATGGGCCAATTACGGAATTCGTAAAGCCCACAGATTTTCAAGGTTTCATAGACTCTCGTTTCAATTTCCTTCTCATCCACACCTCGCAAACGAAGTCCTAGAGCCACCTCATCAAAAATCATATTGGTTGAAATCATTTGATTGGGATTTTGCAGCACATAGCCTACTCGTTCCGCCCGTTCTGCAACAGAATCGCCTTTGATATCCTGACCTTCCCAAAGATAGCGACCTTCCGTCTGAATAAAGCTACTTATGGCCTTGGCTAGAGTTGACTTCCCTGCTCCATTTTTCCCAACAATGGCAATCTTTTCGCCCTTTTTAATATCCAAATGTAGGGATTTTAAAATCGGTCTATCATCATAAGAAAAAGACACGTCCTCTAATTTAAAGAGTGACTGCAATTCTGGGGTTTCTTTTGCCAATTCATTCTGCAACTGAACCTGACCTTTTGAGATAGACAAGTTATCCAGATCTGCTAATTGTTCTTCCTTGACTAAATCCACACCCAATTGACGGAGAGTGGTTAGATAAAGGGGTTCCCGAATTCCATTTTGTGTCAATAAATCAGTCGCCAGTAACTGGTCAGGACCCCCATTAAAAAGGATACGACCATCGTTTATCAAGACAATCCGATCCACAGGGCGATGCAGAACGTCCTCTAAACGGTGCTCGATAATAAAAGTCGTCGTCCCCTCTTCCTTATGAATCTGGTCAATCAATTCGATAATATCCTGACCTGACTTGGGATCCAGATTGGCGAGCGGCTCATCAAACAAGAGAATCGGACTCTCATCAATCAAGACACCAGCTAGACTAACTCGCTGCTTTTGTCCACCAGACAAATCCTGAGGACGCTGATTCAGTAAAGAAATAAGGTCCAGCTTTTCAGCCCATTTATGAACACGATTTTTCATCTCATCTAGAGCTGTCACATCATTTTCCAGAGCAAAAGCCAAATCCTCTGCTACGGACAAGCCGATAAACTGCCCATCTGTATCCTGCAAAACCGTGCTGACCAGATGAGATTTATCGTAGATGCTCATATCAAAGGCTGCTTGCCCCTTGATCAAAAATTCTCCAGACATCTGCCCCTTGTAAATATTGGGAATAATCCCATTCAAACACTGACCCAAGGTAGACTTACCTGACCCAGATGGGCCAACAATTAAGACTTTCTCTCCTTTATAAATAGTCAAGTCCACTCCTTGCAAGGTCGGTTCTTGTTGTGTTTCATACCGGAAAGAGAAATCCTTCCACTCAATTATAGCTTCTTTCATCTTACTCTCTTCATTCGCTTCTTAGACTTCTATTTTATCATAAATCAATCCCTTCTTGCAGTCTCTTCTCTTAAAATCTTAGCGCCAAAAAGAGTCCTATCCTAGCTAGCTTACCTAACTAATCTATAAACATCGAAAAAGACTGGTTGCCCAGCCTTCCCCATCATTTTAGTCCTTTTTCAAACTTCCTGCACGAGTTTGAGTTCCTGCATAGGCAAGCAAGAGAAGAGTTCCTGCAATAGCTACAGATACACCATTAGCAATTCCCGCAACAATCCCTTGGGCAAATACTTTTTCTGCAGCTTCTTGATAAATCACAACATCTCCAAGTGGTGCCAAGACACCCCAAACAAGAGCATTTGCAAGTAGTTGAATGAGGTTAAAAATAAGAATATCTTTCCAGTCAAAGACACCATTGATCACGCGAACGTACTTTCTAAATAGCCCCACAGCTAGACCAAAGAGCCCGCTAGCAATAATCCAAGTCCACCACAGACCGTAACCAGCAAGAGAGTCCTTGATTACATGACCAATCAACCCGACAAGCAAACCGATAATCGGTCCAAAAATAATAGAAAGTAGCGCTTGTACCGCATACTGAAGCTGGATGCTTGTATTTGGAACAGGAGTCGGAATGTTGATCATCCCGATAACGACAAAGAGGGCAGCGCCAATTCCGACAGCAACAACTTGTTTGATTGTAAATTTGATTTCCATACTATTTATTCTCCTATTTTATCCTTCTATTTTCTTTATTTCAATGGTCCAAGATGAACCGACACCCACATTATAGGCCTTGGCAAAAGAACCTTGGTTGATAGCTAAACCTAAACGATAGAGAGAGTTGATGTAAAGGATGGGTTGCCCAATTCTCACATCTGCAAATGATTTGCCATAGACAACCTGATTTTGATAAACCAGCATATCTGCATGATAGATGGTCACTTCAAAACGGTCACCAAATTCTGGTTCCAGCTTGTAAAATTCTTCTCGCGTGATAGAGGTCCAAAGCGAACCAAAACGCACATCCAGAATATCAATAGCTCCCTTCACCAGATGATCTTCTATGATTGTCTCTACGACTGGAAACTCTACAATCTGATCCACACTGAGCTCTGGCCCCACTTCCTCAAAACTAATGTGACCACTGGCTAATTTAGCACCAGTATAGGCATAGACATCACGACCGTGGAAGGTATAAGAATGCTCTGTATTTTGACGTCTATTGGCCACTTCAGAAATCTCACGAATAGCTAGAATGCCAACGTGTTTCTTGATAAAAGAAAGCGTCCCATTGTCTGGCGTGACAATGTATTGATTTTTTGCAGTCTTAGCAACCACGCTCTTACGTTTCGAACCGACACCTGGATCGACCACCGATACAAACGTCGTTCCCTCAGGCCAGTAATCCACCGTCTGAAAGAGACGATAGCTCCCCTCAAAAATATTATAAGGCGTGATATCGTGCGTCAAGTGATGGATTTTTAAGGTTGAAGACTCTTCTAAAGCCACTCCAATCATAGCCGATACCGCACCATCAACCAGACCAAAGTCTGATTGTAATACCAGTAAATTATTATTCATTTTATCTCCTTGTATATCCTTTATCATACCATATTTCAGAGAAAGGTGCTAATAGCTATTTCAATTGATTAGGGTATAGTTTTACCTTATAGCAAATTTCCTACTAAAAACTCTGGTGATTAGCTAGTAGGTGCATTTTTTCTTGAAAAAAGGTATGATAGTTACATCATGAAAAAGTAGGTTTTATTATGAAAATTATCCTTGTCGGAGGGGGAAAAGTTGGTTCTGCCCTCTGTCGCTCCTTGGTTGCAGAAAAGCATGATGTTTTGCTGATTGAGCAAAACGAAGCTGTCCTCAATCATATTGTCAATCGCTTTGATATCATGGGTATCCTTGGTAACGGGGCCGATTTTACCATCCTTGAGCAAGCCAGTGTCCAGGATTGTGATATCTTTATCGCCCTGACTGAATACGATGAAGTAAACATGATTGCAGCCGTTCTAGCCAAAAAAATGGGAGCTAAAGAGACCATCGTTCGGGTGCGGAACCCTGAATATTCTAACTCTTATTTCAAGGAAAAGAATATTCTCGGTTTTTCTCTTATCGTTAATCCTGAGCTCTTGGCTGCCCGCGCTATTGCTAATATCATTGACTTCCCCAACGCCCTCTCTGTCGAACGTTTCTTTGGTGGACGGGTCAGCTTGATGGAATTCACTGTTAAATCCTCCAGTGGTCTTTGCCAAATGCCCATTTCTGGTTTTCGGAAAAAATTTGGCAATGTCATTGTATGTGCGATAGAAAGAGATCATAAAATTATCATTCCAAGCGGTAACATGACTGTACAGGATAAAGATAGAATCTTTGTCACTGGTAACCGTGTTGACATGATGCTCTTCCATAATTATTTCAAGTCTCGTGCCGTGAAGAGTCTTCTTATTGTTGGAGCTGGTAGAATTGCCTATTATCTACTTGGTATTCTCAAAGACAGTCGTATCGATACAAAAGTCATTGAAATCAATCCCGAAATCGCCAGCTTCTTTAGCGAGAAATTTCCAAATCTCTACATCGTTCAAGGAGATGGTACCGCAAAAGATATCCTGCTGGAAGAAAGTGCTCAGAACTATGATGCCGTTGCAACTCTAACAGGGGTCGATGAGGAAAATCTGATTACTTCGATGTTCCTTGACAGGGTAGGTGTACAGAAAAATATTACCAAGGTCAATCGTACCAGTCTCCTCGAGATCATCAATGCGCCTGATTTTTCAAGTATCATCACACCTAAAAGCATCGCTGTAGATACAATCATGCACTTTATTCGTGGTCGGGTTAATGCCCAGTATTCAGACCTTCAAGCCATGCACCATCTAGCCAATGGCCAAATCGAAACCCTACAATTCCATATCAAGGAAGCCAATAAAATGACTGCCAAACCTCTTTCTCAACTGAAATTGAAAAAAGGGGTTCTTATTGCAGCTATCATTCGAAAGGGCAAGACTATTTTCCCAACTGGGGAGGATATGTTGGAAGTTGGAGATAAGCTCCTAGTAACAACTTTGTTGCCAAACATCACCAAGATTTATGACTTGATCGCGAGGTAAGAAATGAATAAAAGTATGATTCGTTACCTCCTTTCAAAGTTACTTTTGATTGAAGCTGTTCTTCTTTTGGTTCCTGTAGCTGTAGCTGTCTATTACCACGAATCGAGCCAAGTCTTTACAGCCCTCTTTACAACGATTGGGATTCTCGTATTACTAGGTGGTTCAGGAATTTTACAAAAGCCCAAAAATCAACGGATTTATGCCAAGGAGGGAGTCTTGATTGTTGCCCTCTGTTGGATCCTTTGGTCCTTCTTTGGTGGTCTCCCCTTTGTCTTTGCTAGACAAATTCCCAGCGTTATCGATGCCTTTTTTGAGATCAGCTCTGGCTTTACAACTACTGGAGCAACTATTCTGAATGACGTTTCAGTTCTCAGCCGTTCCCTCCTCTTTTGGCGAAGTTTTACCCACTTAATTGGAGGAATGGGAGTGCTTGTTTTTGCACTTGCTATTATGGATAATGCCAAGAATAGCCACCTAGAAGTGATGAAGGCTGAGGTTCCTGGCCCTGTTTTCGGTAAGGTTGTATCCAAACTCAAAAATACTGCCCAGATTCTCTATCTCCTTTATCTAGCTCTCTTCTCCCTCTTTGTCATCATCTATTATCTAGCCGGTATGCCTCTCTACGATAGTTTTGTCATTGCTATGGGGACAGCGGGAACTGGAGGCTTTACCGTCTATAACGACGGAATTGCCCACTATGGCAGCTCACTGATTACCTATCTGGTCAGTATCGGAGTTCTGGTTTTTGGGGTAAATTTCAACCTCTACTACTACCTCATGCTCCGTCGCGTCAAGGCCTTCTTTGGAGATGAAGAACTTCGAGCTTACTTGGTCATTGTACTGCTTTCTACAGGCTTGATTAGCCTCAATACCCTCTATCTCTATCCAGGATTTTCCAAGAGCTTTGAAATGGCCTTCTTCCAGGTTTCCAATATCATTACGACGACTGGTTTTGGATATGGAGACATTACTAACTGGCCCCTCTTCTCCCAATTTATCCTCCTCTTCCTCATGGGAATCGGTGGTTCTGCTGGTTCAACCGCAGGTGGACTCAAGGTTATTCGAGGCCTCATCCTTTCAAAAATTGCTAAAAACCAAATTTTGTCAATCTTATCGCCCCACCGTGTTTTGACCCTCCATGTTAATAAAACGGTGATTGACAAGGATACCCAGCATAAAATTCTCAAGTACTTTGTCATCTATTCTATGATTTTGCTAGCACTTATCTTTATTGTCAGCCTAGATAGCAATGATTTCCTGGTCGTTACCAGTGCTGTCTTTAGCTGTTTCAATAATATCGGACCTATTCTAGGAACCACTTCTAGCTTCTCAATCTTTAGTCCTATCTCAAAAATTCTCCTCTCCTTTGCAATGATTGCAGGCCGCTTGGAGATTTACCCAATCCTCCTTCTCTTTATGAAGAGAACTTGGTCTAAGAGATAAAATATAACCACACCTTGTTCCATACAAAGTGTGGTGTTTTTATTTTCAAGTATCTCCTACAACTCTACAAGTATCTTTGAATCCTGGTCAGACATTTCAGTACCTGACTTAAGGAATTTAAGATCCCAAAAAACAACCCTCAGTCAACTGACCGAGGGTTCCTTATTTCATTATTCAAGAACTTGATTAGCTCAACGCATCCAAGGCATCATCCATTGAAAGAACTTCGTGGAAGACACGTTGTGTCAATTCAGTTTTTTGTTCTGGAGTGAGGTATTTAGTGTTTACACAGTATCCAGAGATACGTACGATAACGTCTTCACCTGACATGATCTTTTCGTAAACATCGTTCAAGTCCATAACGTTCAAGTTAACGTGTTGTCCACCGTTTTCGAAGTAACCATCAAGAATTGTTACCAAGTTATCAACTTGTTCGTCACGAGTCTTACCAAGAGCGCGAGGTGATACTTGTGTAGTCAATGAGATACCATCAGCTGCATAACTAAAGTCAAGGCTAGAAAGTGAGTTCAAGTTTTGCAACCATCCACCTTTAGCTTTGTTAGATGGGTTAGCACCTGGTGAGAAGAATTCAAGTTTAGACAAGTTCACAGAACCATCTTCGTTGAGGTATACACCCTTGTGGACTGGTGAGTTACCAGTTTGTTTAGAGTAAGCAACGTTAGATGTGATTGTCAAAAGTGATACTGTAGCTTCTGCGTCTTTGTAAAGTTTATGGCTACGTAGACGAGTAGTGTAAGCTTCGATCAACCATTCTGCCAATTCGTTTGAACGTGGGTCATCTTCACCCCAACGTGGGTATTCACCGATTGTTTCGTAATCGTAGATGTAGCCATTTTCGTCACGGATTGGTTTAACTGTAGCGTATTTGATAGCTGACAATGTATCAACAGTGTTAGCAAATCCACAGATACCGAATCCCATGTTTGCACGTTGTTTAGTTGGCAAGAAGGCCATTTGAACAGCTTCGTAGTTGTACTTATCAGTCATGTAGTGGATGATGTTCAAAGCATCTACGTAAGTGTCAGTCAACCAGTCAAGAGATTTTTCAAAGTTAGCTTTAACTGATTCAAATTCAAGAACTTCGTCACGGATTGGTTCGATATCAAATACTTTGTAGTCTTTGTGAACATCGTCGTAACCACCGTTCAAACCAGTAAGAAGGGCTTTCAATACGTTTACACGCGCACCGAAGTACTGGATGTTGTGGCGTTGTTCTTCATTTTCTGGGTCAAGTGGAGACACACAGCATGAGATACAGCTCATTTCACCATATCCGTCTTTAGCCATTGTTGTTACACCTTCGTATTGGATAGAAGAGTGTTTGTGGCTCATGTGCATACAGTAGCGACGGAAGTTGTATGGCAATTTATCAGTCCAAAGAACTGTCAAGTTTGGTTCTGGAGAGTTACCGATGTTGTCAAGAGTGTTCAAGAAACGGTAGTCCATCTTAGTAACACGGTGACGACCGTCGTTACCCATACCAGCCATAGAAGTTGTGATGAAAGTTGGGTCACCTGAGTACAATTGATCATAAGCTTTTGTACGAGCAAATTTAACTGTACGAAGCTTCATAACGAAATCATCAACGAATTCTTGGATTTCTGATTCAGTAAATGTACCACGAGCAAGGTCACGTTCTGCAAAGATGTCCAATACGATTGGCACACGACCTAGAGATGTAGCAGCACCGTTGATAACACGGCAGACAGACATGAAGGCGATGTTAACCCATTGGATAGCTTCTTTAACGTTCATCGCTGGTTTGCGAACGTCAACTCCGTAAAGGTCACCCAAGCGAACAACTTGTTGCAATGCTTGGTATTGAAGGTTGATTTCTTCACGAAGACGGATTGTTTCTTCATCGATTTCTTCGATTGCGTTCCAGTCGTTTACTTTTTCTTGCATCAAGTAGTCTGCACCGTAAAGAGCAAGACGTGCGTAAACACCAATGATACGTCCGCGTGAGTATGCATCTGGAAGACCAGTTACAGTGTGAGCGTGACGAGCGCGACGAATGTTTGAAGTGTAGGCACGGAAGATACCGTCGTTAACTGTTGTTACATATTTAGTAAAGATTTCATGAACAGCTGGATCTGGTTCGTATCCATTTTCTTTCAAAGTAGTTTCAGCCATACGGATACCACCTTTTGGCATGAAGTTCAATTTGAAGAGTTCATCGTTTTGGATACCGAAGATAACTTCGTTTTCTTTATCGATAAATCCTGCTGGAATGTCAGCAATAGATGTTGGACGAGTGTCCATTGGGAAACGAGTTTCTTCGTAGTGTGCCTTAGTTTCTTCTACAATTTTTTTGATGTGAAGTGAACGTTCTGTTGGTCCTGCAAGGAAGCTTTCGTCTCCATCGTAAGGTGTGTAGTTAGCTTGTACGAAGCGTGATACACTTGCTTTTTCTTTCCAATCTACGCCTTTGAAGCCTTCCCAAGCTTTATCAAAAATATCTTGTGCTTCAACAACTGTCTTAACAACCATGTTAATGTCCTCTTTTTTCTTTCTAGTAACAACCATCTGTTACATTCATGAGATAAGTATACCATACAGTAATCGTTTTCAACAAGTGGAAAATCCCTATTTTTACACTTTCTTTTCTAAAACAGTCTATGTTTTGTTCCAAACTGTATTATATTTTTGAAAAAAATATACCCTTTTTCCCTTTTTTCAGAAAAAAGGGTATAATAAAAGAAAATAAGCAGTAAAAAGGGGGCTAGGCATGTTGATTTTTCCTTTGTTAAATGATTTGTCAAGAAAAATCATCCATATTGACATGGATGCCTTTTTTGCTGCGGTAGAAATCAGGGATAATCCTAAACTCAGAGGAAAACCTGTCATTATAGGCAGTGACCCTCGGCAAACAGGTGGGCGTGGTGTCGTTTCTACTTGTAGCTATGAGGCGCGAGCTTTTGGTGTCCATTCAGCCATGAGCTCTAAGGAAGCCTATGAGCGTTGTCCCCAAGCCGTCTTCATCTCAGGAAATTATGAGAAATACAAATCTGTGGGACTCCAGATTCGAGCTATTTTTAAGCGCTATACAGATTTGATTGAACCTATGAGTATTGACGAAGCCTATTTGGATGTAACAGAAAATAAACTCGGTATCAAGTCAGCTGTCAAAATCGCTCGCCTCATTCAAGAGGATATCTGGCAAGAACTCCATCTAACTGCTTCTGCCGGCGTTTCTTACAACAAATTCTTAGCTAAAATGGCTAGCGATTATCAAAAACCACATGGCCTGACAGTGATTTTACCTGAAGAAGCTGAAGATTTTCTCAAACAAATGGATATTTCCAAGTTTCATGGAGTAGGAAAAAAGACGGTGGAACGTCTGCATCAAATGGGAGTTTTTACTGGCGCTGACCTACTTGAAGTTCCTGAAGTGACTCTGATAGACCGTTTTGGTAGACTGGGTTATGACCTTTATCGAAAGGCTCGTGGCATCCACAATTCCCCAGTCAAATCCAATCGCATCCGTAAATCAATCGGGAAGGAGAAAACCTACGGGAAGATTCTCCGTGCCGAGGAAGATATCAAAAAAGAGCTGACTCTTCTATCAGAAAGAGTTGCTCTCAATCTACATCAACAAGAAAAAGCTGGAAAAATTGTCATTTTGAAAATCCGCTACGAGGACTTTTCAACTCTTACTAAACGAAAAAGTCTGGCCCAAAAAACACAGGATGCTAGCCAGATAAGCCAAATAGCCCTGCAACTCTATGAAGAGTTAAGCGAGAAAGAAAGAGGTGTCCGCCTGTTAGGAATTACAGTGACAGGATTTTAATACTCAATGAAAATCAAAGAGCAAACTAGGAAGCTAGCCGCAGGCTGTACTTGAGTACGGCAAGGCGAAGCTGACGTGGTTTGAATTTGATTTTCGAAGAGTATAAAACCTTGAAGAGTTGCCCCTTCAAGGTTTTTCTTATACAAATAAACGGACAAAACTGTAAAGTAGCAAAACACTACCGAGTACGATGCGGTATTTACCGAAAAGGGTAAAGTCGTGTTTTTTCACATAACTGGTCAAGAAACGAATAGCCACCATGCTGACTGCAAAAGCTACTCCCATCGCAACCAAGAGCAAGAACAATTGCCCAAAGCTCAAGAGTTGTCCTGCTTTTACAAATTTGAAAATCTTTAATGCACTAGCTCCGAACATAACAGGAATTCCAAGATAGAAGGTAAATTCTGTCACAACAGAACGACTAGTTCCATTTAACAAACCACCGACAATCGTTGCTCCAGAACGGCTAGTTCCTGGTAAAAGGGCAAGAACTTGGAAAAGACCGATATAGAAGGCTGTCGTATAAGGAAGCTTGTCCAACTCTGTTACACTTGGTTCAATAGCACGAGCTTTATTTCGCTTTTCCAAATAGATAAAGGCAATCCCATAAATAATCAACATGAGAGCAACTGAAACCATATTATGGAAGTGAGTATCAAACCAATCATCAAATTTAAAGACGGCAAGCAAAGGTAAAGTGGCAACCAAGACCTTCAACCACAGTCTCCAAGTCTTACGAACTTCCTGCTTGTCTTTACTTGGTTTAAAGGGATTTAGTTTATTAAAGTAAATGACCATAACCGCTAAAATAGCACCAAGCTGAATCACGACATTAAACATGGACATAAAAGATTCATTCTGATTTTGGTATTGGATAAATTCCTCTGCTAAAATCAAGTGGCCTGTACTGGAAATGGGCAACCATTCCGTAATTCCTTCAACAATCCCGAAGAAGATAGATTTTAAAATTTCAATAAGATACATAGATTACTCCTTTTTCTATCTTCCATTATAGCATATTTTTTCAGCCAGTGATAGCTCTCTTTAAAAGGCACCGATACTTCCACCACCTCCGCCTCCAGAGAAACCACCGCCAGAACTTCCACTTCCAGAAGATACGGAGTAGGTACTTGCTGTATTTGCGACACTAGCATAATGGCTCATTTGCGCGCTTGAATGATAAAACATACTATGCCAGCCATATGCTACATAGAGATTGATATCTGGATTTTCCACTTGAATCTGATGAACCTTCATCAAATGACTAACCTTGTCCGCATAGCCAAATAAGGTCGCATAGACCAAGAGGCGATTCCAGACCACAATACTTTCCAATTCAGCCTGATCCAATCGTGCAATCTCACGCAACATATTTTCAAAACTGGTCCAGAGATAGTAGACTTCTGCCCCTGCTTCATTTAGGACACCATCACGATTATCTAATCGAAGCTTCCAATAATAGAAAACAGCCAAAACCAAACCTAGAAAGCCAAGTATAGGCAAGGGGAGGAAAAGATAGCCATAAACATCCAAACTGTACAAGAACAAACCAAATCCGATAAATAGGGGTAGGATAGTAGAGAGTCCCATCCCCACTTGCAAGGCCTTTTCTCCACCATTCAAGGGACGATAATAATCCGGAAGCCCCCAGAAAGAAACTCGATTTCTCACCCCTTCTTGCATCTCTTTCAATACTTCTTCAAAAGAAGATTTGAGTTGAAGCCCTCTTGCTTGAATCCGTTTTTCATCAGAGACTTTTGCTCTACGATAAAGACTATCAGATACCTTGTAATCCGCAAACAAATTGGAAAGAGTTTCTTCTTTTTTGCCTGAAAAAACCAGATTTAGACAGTCTTTCTCAAAACTGGACAAACCATCTTCTTTTACTAGCCTCAAGCCAACTGCATCTCCTTCTGAAATGATAGAGACATTCCCACGGTCTATCACATCTAGCAAGGTAGCTTGAATAAGTTGGTCAAAGGTGAATTTTCCAGCTCCTTTAGTTAGAGGACTCACTTCCTCCAAGGAGGTCGAGTAGACTGCTTCTGATAAAACCATAGGCTCTAATTCCATTGGTGGTTCATAAAGACGATGATTTTTGGCATATTTGATCGAAGGAGTGGTCTTTCTTCTATAAATAAAATAAAAGCAAATACTCAATAACAAGGAGATGGAAAGTATCGAAGGAAACACCCACGTAACGAGTTGTTTACTTTGCTCTTTTTCTTTAACAATCGAGTCTTCTATCTTATTAAACTCTTCTAAACGATTCCCTTTCAATCCCTGATCCGTAGCATTAGCAAAATCGGTTCGAGGCCAGTAGGCATGCAATTCAACTCCACGCTTAGCTGGAAGATTGTCCAAACGAATAGTATAATCAAGATTACTCTTTTCAACCGTTCCCTCTCTAAAAAGTTTGCCTGTATGGAAAAAGAGTTTTTCAGCCCCCTTGTCTCCCCTTACATGAAATTCAAACTTTCCAATAGTCCCTGAACTATCTGTTAAAGGTTGCCAATTTAATTCAGCGATATCATCATAAAGGAAAAGCAAATTCTTTAAGTTCCAAACGAGGTCAACTTCAACTGTGTCGCCTTCTTGACCTGGATTATAAACTTTAACAGTATAACCATCTGCTCCTTCTATCACTTCGCTAGTAACGTCTGCTAGTTCAGCACCATTTTTCGCAGCCTGAACCTTTGGATGAGGATCAATGTCAAATCCACTAGGCATCTTGCCAGCACGTCCAAGTCCTACGATTTGGCCCTTAAAGTCCTCCTCAAACTGATAAACTATCTTTTGTCTAAATTCTGCTGTATTGTCTGCATGAATATACAAATCCCCTTGGTAAGAGTTTATCTTGAAATCAATGGCAAAAACAGAGAGTGGAAGAAAGCAAAACAAGCCTAACACCAGTAAGAAAAAAGTTTTTTTCATCAACTAAGCCCCCTTTTTATCTTTGCTATCATTATATCATTTTTTCTCAAGTAAGGGCTTACCTATATTGAAAAATAGAGTTTTTTTCGATAAAATAGGAGACAGTTATTTTTTAATAGATTAGAAATAGGAGAAATCATGAGAAAAATATACTTATCTATTTTCACAAGTCTCTTGCTGATGCTGGGACTTGTCAATGTTGCCCAAGCCGATGAATATTTACGCATCGGGATGGAAGCAGCATATGCTCCCTTTAACTGGACTCAGGATGATGATAGCAATGGGGCTGTCAAAATCGATGGGACTAACCAGTATGCTAACGGATACGATGTTCAAATCGCCAAGAAAATCGCTAAGGACTTAGGTAAAGAACCTTTAGTTGTTAAAACAAAGTGGGAAGGTCTAGTCCCTGCCCTTACTTCTGGTAAGATTGACATGATTATCGCAGGTATGAGTCCAACTGCCGAACGCAAACAAGAAATTGCCTTTTCAAGCAGTTACTACACTAGCGAACCAGTTTTGCTTGTCAAAAAAGATTCTGCCTATGCAAATGCCAAATCTTTGGAGGACTTTAACGGTGCCAAAATCACTTCTCAACAAGGTGTCTACCTTTATGACTTGATTGCACAAATCACAGGTGCTAAAAAAGAAACAGCTATGGGAGACTTCGCTCAAATGCGCCAAGCTCTTGAGGCTGGTGTCATCGATGCTTATGTTTCTGAACGCCCAGAAGCTCTGACTGCTGAAGCTGCTAACTCTAAGTTTAAGATGGTCCAAGTAGAACCAGGTTTCAAGACTGGGGAAGAAGATACAGCTATCGCCATCGGACTTCGTAAAGATGACAATCGTATTAGCCAAATCAATGCCAGCATTGAAACTATTTCAAAAGATGACCAAGTTGCCTTGATGGATCGTATGATCAAGGAACAACCTGCCGAAGCTACAACAACTGAAGAGACTAGCAGTAGTTTCTTTAGCCAAGTCGCTAAAATTCTTTCTGAAAACTGGCAACAACTCTTGCGTGGTGCTGGTATCACTCTTTTAATCTCTATCGTCGGAACCATCATAGGTCTCATTATCGGTCTTGCCATTGGTGTTTTCCGTACTGCTCCCCTCTCTGAAAATAAAGCTATCTACGGCCTACAAAAACTAGTCGGCTGGATTCTCAACGTCTACATTGAAATTTTCCGTGGTACGCCAATGATTGTTCAATCAATGGTTATCTACTATGGAACTGCCCAAGCTTTCGGGATCAACCTTGACCGTACACTGGCTGCTATCTTCATCGTTTCAATCAATACCGGTGCCTACATGACTGAAATCGTCCGTGGTGGTATCCTAGCAGTTGATAAGGGACAATTTGAAGCTGCGACTGCTCTTGGTATGACTCATAACCAAACCATGCGTAAGATTGTCCTACCTCAGGTAGTCCGTAACATCCTACCAGCAACTGGTAATGAATTTGTCATCAATATCAAAGATACATCTGTATTGAACGTTATCTCTGTTGTCGAACTTTATTTCTCAGGAAATACAGTGGCAACGCAAACCTATCAATACTTCCAGACATTTACAATCATCGCCGTGATTTACTTTGTCCTCACCTTCACCGTAACACGTATCCTACGCTTCATCGAACGCCGCATGGACATGGATACCTATACTACAGGTGCTAACCAAATGCAAACGGAGGATTTGAAATAATGACACAAGCAATCCTTGAAATTAAACACCTCAAAAAATCCTATGGCCAAAACGAAGTGCTAAAAGACATTTCACTCACTGTCCACAAGGGAGAGGTCATCTCTATCATCGGAAGCTCTGGAAGCGGGAAATCGACCTTCCTACGCTCCATTAACCTACTTGAAACGCCAACTGATGGACAAATTCTTTATCATGGACAAAACGTCCTCGAAAAAGGCTATGACCTCACGCAATACCGTGAAAAACTAGGGATGGTGTTCCAATCCTTTAACCTCTTTGAAAATCTTAACGTACTTGAAAACACAATTGTCGCTCAGACGACTGTCCTTAAACGCGAACGTACAGAAGCTGAAAAGATCGCCAAAGAAAACCTTGAAAAGGTCGGCATGGGAGAACGCTACTGGCAAGCAAAACCGAAACAACTCTCAGGTGGTCAAAAACAACGTGTGGCCATCGCTCGTGCCCTTTCAATGAATCCTGACGCTATTCTCTTTGATGAACCAACATCAGCTCTCGATCCAGAAATGGTTGGAGAGGTCCTCAAAATCATGCAAGATCTGGCTCAGGAAGGCTTGACTATGATTGTCGTAACCCATGAAATGGAATTCGCCCGTGATGTCTCTCACCGTGTTATCTTTATGGATAAGGGTGTGATTGCTGAAAAAGGCAAACCAGAAGACCTCTTCACCAATCCTAAAGAAGACCGTACAAAAGAATTCCTTCAACGCTATCTCAAATAAAAAGAAAAGGCTGCATCAATCGAGCCTACTGAAAAAGTCATCAAATTGATGGCTTTTTTGTTATACTAGAGATGAGGTGAAATAATGCTTGATAATCAGTTAACTATGGATGTCAGT
>MKYF01000008.1 GCA_001914195.1 Streptococcus mitis
TGTCATGCAAAAAAATAGAAGATACGATAGAGAATCACTTTGATGATCTCAATCACACCTCCTATTCAAGTAGTTAGATCACTAACT
Organism: Streptococcus mitis; assembly: GCA_001914195.1. GTDB lineage: Bacteria > Bacillota > Bacilli > Lactobacillales > Streptococcaceae > Streptococcus > Streptococcus mitis_F. The sequence goes on from MKYF01000008.1 coordinate 88, forward strand.
TAATGACATTGAAGAAAGAGCTTGCCTTTTCTTTCTACAATGATACCCAAGTCAATCCAGAGGCTTTTCTTTGAGAATCGGGTGTGGAGCGGTTGACGAATAGGCCAAAAACTAGTAGAATAGTAAGGAAACTTTATACGGAGGAAAGAAATGGATTTGGGTGATAATGAGCTAACACTGACTCCCATACCTGGGAAAAGTGGCAAGGCTTATATGGGTAGCTATCCTGATGGGAAGCGCATCTTTGTAAAAATGAACACCTCTCCAATCCTACCTGGTCTAGCTAGAGAACAAATTGCTCCACAATTATTATGGAGTCGCCGTTTGGCAGATGGGCGTGATATGTGTGCTCAAGAATGGTTGACTGGCAAGATATTGACCCCCTATGATATGAATCGTAAACAAATCGTCAATATTTTAACCCGCCTTCATCGCTCACGTCCTTTGATGACACAGTTGAGTCGGTTGGGCTATGCCATGGAAACACCTGTAGATTTACTACAGTCTTGGCAAGAAACGGCTCCAGATGCTTTGCGTAAAAATCATTTTATCAGTGAAGTGATGGCTGATTTACGTCAGACTATTCCAGGATTTAGAGAGGATTATGCGACCATTGTCCATGGAGATGTACGACATAGTAATTGGATTGAGACAGATAGTGGCTTGATTTATTTGGTAGATTGGGATTCGGTTCGCTTGACCGATCGCATGTTTGATGTGGCCCATATGCTCTGCCATTATATTCCAGAACATCAGTGGAAGGAATGGTTGACCTACTACGGTTACAAGTACAATCAGACGGTATTAAATAAATTGTATTGGTACGGTCAATTGTCTTATTTGAGCCAGATTTCCAAGTATTATATGAACCAAGATTTAGAAAATGTCAATCGGGAGATCCATGGCTTACGTCACTTCCGAGACAAGTATGGAAAGAGAAGATGAGAGTTAGAAATCGTAAAGGGGCAACAGAATTACTAGAGGCAAATCCCCAGTATGTGGTCCTCAATCCCTTAGAAGCTAAGGGAAAATGGCGGGACTTGTTTGGAAATGATAATCCCATTCATGTGGAAGTTGGAAGTGGAAAGGGTGCCTTTGTTTCAGGTATGGCCAAGCAAAACCCTGACATCAACTATATCGGAATTGATATTCAAAAGTCTGTTTTGAGCTACGCTTTGGACAAGGTGCTTGAAGTTGGAGTGCCGAACATCAAGCTCTTGTGGGTAGATGGTTCTGATTTGACTGACTACTTTGAAGACGGTGAGATTGATCGCTTGTATCTGAATTTTTCAGATCCTTGGCCGAAAAAACGCCATGAAAAGCGTCGTTTGACCTACAAAACCTTCTTGGATACCTTCAAGCGTATCTTACCTGAAAATGGAGAAATTCATTTCAAGACGGATAACCGTGGCTTGTTTGAGTACAGCCTAGTGAGCTTTTCTCAATATGGCATGAAACTCAATGGTGTCTGTCTAGACTTACATGCCAGTGATTTTGAAGGCAATGTCATGACAGAATACGAGCAAAAATTCTCAAACAAGGGTCAAGTTATCTACCGAGTTGAGGCAGAATTTTAAGAAATAGCCTGAAATCAGGCTGTATAAGTGCTTTTGCTTTACATAAGTTGGCAAACGTGCTATACTAACAGTAAGAATATGAAAAGTGAGGCGGGGAAAAATCTTCGCCTCTTGCTTATGAGGAGGTGGACGCAATCGCAACAATCGTAGAATTAGTTAGAGAAGTTGTAGAACCTGTCATTCAAGCACCTTTCGAACTCGTGGATATCGAGTATGGAAAGATTGGCAGTGACATGATTCTCAGTATTTTTGTAGATAAACCTGAAGGGATTACCTTGAACGACACGGCAGACTTGACAGAAATTATCAGTCCTGTCCTAGACACCATCAAGCCAGATCCCTTCCCAGAACAATATTTCCTAGAAATCACCAGTCCGGGCTTGGAACGTCCTTTGAAAACCAAGGATGCCGTCGCTGGAGCGGTTGGGAAATACATCCATGTCGGGCTCTACCAAGCCATCGATAAGCAAAAGGTCTTTGAAGGAACCTTGTTGGCCTTTGAAGAGGACGAGTTGACTATGGAATATATGGACAAGACGCGTAAGAAAACTGTCCAAATTCCATACAGTTTAGTATCAAAAGCACGTTTAGCAGTTAAATTATAGAAAAAGAAAGGATAGCTTTTGAGGATTCAAAAGTGAAGAAAACATGAGTAAAGAAATGCTAGAGGCCTTCCGCATTTTGGAAGAAGACAAGGGAATCAAAAAAGAAGATATCATCGACGCAGTAGTAGAGTCGCTTCGTTCCGCTTATCGCAGACGCTATGGTCAATCAGACAGCGTAGCTATTGACTTCAACGAAAAAACAGGTGACTTTACAGTCTATACTGTCCGTGAAGTTGTTGATGAAGTATTTGATAGCCGTTTGGAAATCAGCTTGAAAGATGCTCTTGCCATTAATTCAGCCTATGAACTTGGTGATAAAATCAAGTTTGAAGAAGCACCTGCTGAGTTTGGTCGTGTAGCGGCCCAATCTGCCAAACAAACCATCATGGAAAAAATGCGCAAGCAAACACGTGCCATCACTTACAATACTTACAAAGAACATGAGCAAGAAATCATGTCTGGTACAGTAGAACGCTTTGATAACCGCTTTATCTATGTCAACCTTGGCAGCATCGAAGCCCAATTGTCAAAACAAGACCAAATCCCTGGGGAAGTTTTTGCTTCTCATGATCGTATTGAAGTTTATGTCTACAAGGTTGAAGACAACCCTCGTGGTGTAAACGTCTTTGTTAGCCGTAGCCACCCAGAAATGATCAAACGCTTGATGGAGCAAGAAATTCCAGAAGTTTATGATGGAACTGTTGAAATCATGAGCGTAGCTCGTGAAGCTGGTGACCGTACTAAGGTTGCTGTTCGCAGTCATAATCCAAACGTGGACGCTATCGGTACAATCGTTGGACGTGGTGGAGCGAATATCAAGAAGATTACTAGCAAATTCCACCCAGCTCGCTACGATGCTAAGAGCGACCGTATGGTACCAATCGAAGAAAATATCGACGTTATCGAGTGGGTAGCAGATCCAGCTGAATTTATCTACAATGCCATTGCTCCTGCTGAGGTTGACCAAGTTATCTTTGATGAAAACGACAGCAAACGTGCCTTGGTGGTTGTTCCAGATAACAAGCTTTCTCTTGCAATCGGTCGTCGTGGACAAAACGTTCGCTTGGCGGCTCACTTGACTGGTTACCGTATCGATATCAAGTCTGCTAGCGAATTTGAAGCCATGGAAGAAGCTGATTCAGTAGATTTGGAAGCAGAAAACGATACTGTAGAAGAATAAAAGCTGCTAGAGGAGGGAAAGATGAAAACGAGAAAAATCCCTTTGCGCAAGTCTGTTGTGTCCAACGAAGTGATTGATAAGCGTGATTTGCTCCGCATTGTCAAAAACAAAGAAGGGCAAGTCTTTATCGATCCAACAGGCAAGGCCAACGGCCGCGGCGCTTATATCAAGCTAGACAATAAAGAAGCCCTAGAGGCGAAAAAGAAGAAGGTCTTTAACCGCAGCTTTAGCATGGAAGTGGATGAAAGCTTTTATGACGAGTTGATCGCTTATGTGGATCACAAAGTGAAAAGAAGAGAGTTAGGACTTGAATAAGCAAAAGATAAGCAATCTCTTGGGACTTGCTCAGCGAGCAGGGCGCATCATATCGGGTGAAGAATTGGTGGTCAAGGCCATTCAAGATGGCAAGGCTAAGTTGGTCTTTCTAGCCCATGATGCTGGACCTAATCTAACCAAGAAGATTCAAGATAAAAGTCATTATTATCAAGTAGAAATTGTAACCGTGTTTTCAACACTGGAATTAAGCATAGCAGTCGGAAAATCGAGAAAGGTTTTGGCTGTAACAGATGCTGGATTTACAAAGAAAATGAGGTCTCTTATGGAATAGAAGAGGAGGACATGATTTGTCTAAGAAAAGATTGTACGAAATCGCAAAAGAACTTGGAAAAGAAAGTAAAGAAGTTGTAGCGCGTGCAAAAGAGTTGGGCTTGGATGTGAAAAGCCACTCATCAAGTGTGGAAGAAGCTGTCGCTGCAAAAATCGCTGCCAGCTTTAAGCCTGCAGCTGCTCCGAAAGTAGAAGCAAAACCTGCAGCACCAAAAGCAAGTGCAGAAAAGAAAGCCGAAAAATCTGAGCCAGCTAAACCAGCTGTAGCTAAGGAAGAGGCAAAAGCGGCTGAGCCAGTCTCTCCTAAAGCAGAAAAAGTAGTGGCTAAACCGCAAAGCCGTAATTTCAAGGCTGAGCGTGAAGCCCGTGCTAAAGAGCAGGCAGAGCGACGTAAGCAAAATAAGGGCAATAACCGTGACCAACAACAAAACGGAAACCGTCAGAAAAACGACGGCCGTAATGGCGGAAAACAAGGTCAAGGCAACCGCGACAATCGTCGCTTTAATGACCAAGCTAAGAAACAGCAAGGTCAGCAAAATCGTGGAAACGAGCGCCGTCAACAAGAGGACAAACGTTCAAATCAAGCGACTCCACGTATTGACTTTAAAGCCCGTGCAGCAGCCCTAAAAGCAGAGCAAAATGCAGAATATGCCCGTTCAAGTGAGGAACGTTTCAAGCAGACTCAGGCTGCCAAAGAAGCCTTGGCCCAAGCTAACAAACGCAAGGAGCCAGAGGAAATCTTTGAAGAAGTGGCTAAGTTAGCTGAACAAGCGCAACAAGAACAGCAAGCACAGCAAGTTCAAGCAGTGGTTGAAGTCGTCCCTGAGAAAACAGAACCTGCAGTGGATACACGTCGTAAAAAACAAGCTCGACCAGACAAAAATCGTGACGATTATGATCACGAAGAAGATGGTCCTAGAAAACAACAAAAGAATCGAAGTAGTCAAAATCAAGTGAGAAATCAAAAGAATAGTAACTGGAATAACAACAAAAAGAACAAAAAAGGCAATAACAAGAACAACCGCAATCAGACTCCAAAACCTGTTACGGAGCGTAAATTCCATGAATTGCCAACAGAATTTGAATATACAGATGGTATGACCGTTGCGGAAATCGCAAAACGTATCAAACGTGAACCAGCTGAAATCGTTAAGAAACTCTTTATGATGGGTGTCATGGCCACACAAAACCAATCCTTGGATGGGGAAACAATTGAACTCCTCATGGTGGATTATGGTATCGAAGCCAAACAAAAAGTTGAAGTGGATAATGCCGACATCGAACGTTTCTTTGTTGAAGATGGTTATCTTAATGAAGATGAATTGGTTGAGCGTCCACCAGTTGTAACTATCATGGGACACGTTGACCACGGTAAAACAACCCTATTGGATACCCTTCGTAACTCTCGTGTTGCGACAGGTGAAGCGGGTGGTATCACTCAGCATATCGGTGCCTACCAAATCGTGGAAAATGGCAAGAAGATTACCTTCCTTGATACACCAGGACACGCGGCCTTTACATCTATGCGTGCGCGTGGTGCTTCTGTTACCGATATTACTATCTTGGTTGTAGCGGCAGATGACGGGGTTATGCCTCAGACAATCGAAGCCATTAACCACTCAAAAGCAGCCAACGTTCCAATTATCGTAGCTATTAATAAGATTGATAAACCAGGTGCCAACCCAGAACGCGTTATCGGTGAATTGGCAGAGCATGGGGTTATGTCAACTGCTTGGGGTGGAGATTCTGAATTTGTTGAAATCTCAGCTAAATTCAACCAAAATATCGAAGAATTGTTGGAAACAGTCCTTCTTGTGGCTGAAATCCAAGAACTCAAAGCAGACCCAACAGTGCGTGCGATCGGTACAGTTATCGAAGCGCGCTTGGATAAAGGAAAAGGTGCGGTCGCAACCCTTCTTGTTCAACAAGGTACCTTGAATGTTCAAGACCCAATCGTTGTCGGAAATACCTTCGGTCGTGTCCGTGCTATGACCAATGACCTTGGTCGTCGTGTTAAGGTTGCTGGACCATCAACACCAGTGTCAATCACAGGTTTGAACGAAGCGCCAATGGCGGGTGACCACTTTGCCGTTTACGAAGATGAAAAATCTGCGCGTGCGGCTGGTGAAGAGCGTGCCAAACGTGCCCTCATGAAACAACGTCAAGCTACCCAACGTGTCAGCCTTGAAAACCTCTTTGATACGCTTAAAGCTGGTGAACTCAAGTCTGTTAACGTTATCATCAAGGCCGATGTACAAGGTTCTGTTGAAGCCCTTTCTGCCTCACTTCAGAAGATCGATGTGGAAGGTGTTAAAGTTACCATCGTTCACTCTGCGGTCGGTGCTATCAACGAATCAGACGTGACCCTTGCTGAAGCTTCAAATGCCTTTATCGTTGGTTTCAACGTACGTCCTACACCACAAGCTCGTCAACAAGCAGAAGCTGACGATGTGGAAATCCGTCTCCACAGCATTATCTACAAGGTTATAGAAGAGATGGAAGAAGCCATGAAAGGGATGCTTGATCCAGAATTCGAAGAAAAAGTTATCGGTGAAGCAGTTATCCGTGAAACCTTCAAGGTGTCTAAAGTCGGAACTATCGGTGGATTCATGGTTATCAACGGTAAGGTTACCCGTGACTCTAAAGTCCGTGTTATCCGTGACGGTGTCGTTATCTATGATGGCGAACTCGCAAGCTTGAAACACTACAAAGACGACGTCAAAGAAGTTACAAACGGTCGTGAAGGTGGATTGATGATTGACGGCTACAATGATATCAAGACTGATGATGTGATTGAGGCGTACGTCATGGAAGAAATCAAGAGATAAGATTTTTTGCTCCTTTCTTAGGTGGTGAGGGACGCAAGCAAACCGATGGTTTCATTGCTTATTTTTGAGCCTAGGGTCTCAAAAATCCCCTGTGATGGGACTGATAAATCAGTTCCATCACTTTCACCACGGCGAAAGAAGCAGATGACTTCAAATTGAACTTCTTTTCAATTTGAAATGAAAATCAAGAAGTTTAAAATAGCTAGGTCTGCTGGCCTAGCTTTTGGTTCAAAGTAGAGAAAGGAATATCATGGCAAATCATTTCCGTACGGATCGTGTGGGCATGGAAATCAAGCGTGAAGTCAATGAGATTTTGCAAAAGAAAGTCCGTGATCCGCGTGTCCAAGGCGTGACCATCACAGATGTTCAGATGCTGGGTGACTTGTCTGTTGCCAAGGTTTACTACACCATTTTGAGTAACCTTGCTTCAGATAACCAGAAAGCTCAAATCGGGCTTGAAAAAGCGACTGGTACCATCAAACGTGAACTTGGTCGCAATTTGAAATTGTACAAAATCCCAGATTTAACCTTCGTCAAAGACGAGTCCATAGAATATGGAAACAAGATTGACGAGATGCTACGCAATCTGGATAAAAATTAAGCAGAAAGAGGGGAAACCCTCTTTTTTGTTGGGGAAGAGGCAATAAAACATGCTGGCGGAATCTTTCTAGAGTTAAATATTATTAAAAAGCTTTATAAAATTCAAGTTGTATGATATTATAAGAATTGGAAAGAGTAAGATATAATGATTTCACAGCAATAGTCAGCAAGGCTGGTATCGTCAACATTTTAAAAGTGTAGTTATGCGAGGGAAGAGAATATGGGACCTATCAAAGCTTTGGCCAAAATCTACGGGAATTACTTTTTAACCGTGCAAGGTGTAAAAGTAATGAAAACGATAAAGAAAGATGATAATGCCGTTGTCGGTTTTGGGAAACTCTTTATTGCAGACAAGTTAATGGATACGGCTCGGTGGCTCATCAAGCCAGAGGAGAGAGAATGAAATTTTTTTTGGGTCTTCTTGCTATTCTTTTTATCAAACCGATTATTGGAATTATGAAATTCCTGTGGATGATCATCTCTTTTGCAGTCCAATTGCTGTTTTACAAGCTATTATTTAAAATATTGGATTGGCTCTTTAAACTTATTTAGATGGTAATCCAAGTCGTAGAGAACTAGCAGGAACTCCACTGCTAGTTTTTTAATCTCTCTCCTTATGGTATAATATAAGCAGTAAAATCATTTTAGAACATTCAGTGGAGGTCGTCATGGACAATATCATCGATGTGTCAATTCCTGTTGCAGAAGTGGTGGACAAGCATCCAGAAGTCTTGGAAATTTTAGTCGAGCTTGGTTTTAAACCCCTTGCCAATCCCTTAATGCGCAACACAGTTGGTCGTAAAGTATCGCTCAAACAGGGTTCTAAGCTGGAAGGAACTCCTATGGACAAGATTGTCCGCACACTGGAAGCAAACGGCTATGAAGTGATTGGGTTAGACTAATGGCAGATGAACGAATTCATGTCCTGCGGGATATTTTGTTAGAATTGCACAATGGTGCCTCTCCTGAGTCGGTTCAGGAGCGTTTTGATGCAACCTTTGCGGGTGTCTCAGCCATAGAGATTTCCCTCATGGAGCACGAGCTGATGAACTCAGACTCGGGCGTCACTTTTGAAGATGTCATGGAACTCTGTGATGTCCATGCGAATCTTTTTAAAAATGCTATCAAAGGTGTTGAAGTAGAGGATACCGAACACCCTGGCCACCCAGTTCGGGTATTTAAGGAAGAAAATCTGGCCCTCCGTGCGGCCTTGATTCGCATTCGGAGATTGTTAGATACATATGAGTCTATTGAAGATGAAGAAATGCTTGCGGAGATGCACAAGGGTTTGGTGCGTCAGATGGGACTTGTAGGTCAATTTGATATTCATTACCAACGTAAAGAAGAACTTTTCTTTCCTATCATGGAGCGCTATGGACACGATTCGCCTCCAAAAGTTATGTGGGGAGTTGATGATCAGATCAGGGAACTCTTTCAAACAGCTCTAATGACAGCCAAGTCACTACCAGAAGTATCGATTTCCACTGTAAAGGAAGCTTTTGAAGCTTTTGCGATAGAGTTTGAAAGTATGATTTTCAAGGAAGAGTCCATCCTCCTCATGATTCTTCTTGAGTCCTTTACCCAAGATGATTGGCTTCAGATTGCGGAGGAGAGTGATGCCTACGGCTATGCCATCATCCGTCCGTCAGAAAAATGGGTGCCAGAAAGACAGAGTTTTGTTGAGGAAAAGAGCGCAGAGGGGCAAGTCCAGCAAGTTATCGATACGCCTGAAGGACAGTTCACCATTACCTTTACCCCTAAGGAAAAGGAAGTGGTGATGGATCGCCATAGTCAACAGGCTTTTGGCAATGGCTATCTTTCAGTAGAGCAGGCCAATCTGATCCTCAATCACCTCCCTATGGAGATTACCTTTGTCAATAAGGACGATATTTTCCAATATTACAATGACAATACGCCAGCTGATGAGATGATTTTCAAACGGACACCGTCCCAAGTCGGACGGAATGTTGAACTTTGTCATCCACCTAAGTACTTGGACAAGGTCAAGACTATCATGAAGGGGCTTCGTGAAGGTACTAAGGATAAGTATGAAATGTGGTTCAAGTCTGAGTCGCGAGGCAAGTTTGTCCACATCACCTATGCCGCAGTACACGATGAAGAGGGAGAATTCCAAGGTGTGCTGGAGTATGTTCAGGATATCCAGCCCTACCGTGAGATTGACACGGACTATTTCCGTGGATTAGAATAAGGAGAAAAAATGAGTTACGAACAAGAATTTATGAAGGAATTTGAAGTCTGGGTCAATACCCAGATTATGATCAATGACATGGCGCACAAGGAAAGTCAAAAGGTCTATGAAGAAGACCAAGACGAGCGTGCCAAAGATGCCATGATCCGCTACGAAAGTCGCTTGGATGCTTATCAGTTCTTGCTTGGTAAGTTTGAAAACTTCAAAGCAGGCAAGGGATTCCATGACTTGCCAGAGGGATTATTTGGTGAGAGAAATTATTAAACGAGATAGATTCTTGATTTTTTACTAAAATCTTGATAGAATATTTATATTAAATCCTTGTCAGAGCAGGGATTTTTTATTGAAAGGATTTTATCATGTCAAAGAAACTCAATCGTAAAAAACAATTACGAAATAGCCTTCGTCGTTCAGGTGCATTTTCAAATGCTGTGACTAAGGTTGTAGAAGAGACAAAAAAAGTCGTGAAACGTGCAGAACAGTCAGCAAGCGAAGCTGGTAAGGCTGTTTCTAAAAAAGTTGAACAAGCAGTCGAAGCTACCAAAGAACAAGCTCAAAAAGTAGCTAGTTCTGTTGAAGATTTTGCAGCAAACTTGGGTGGACTTCCACTTGATCGTGCTAAAACTTTCTATGATGAAGGAATCAAGTCTGCTTCAGATTTCAAAAATTGGACTGAAAAAGAACTCCTTTCCTTGAAAGGAATCGGCCCAGCTACCATCAAGAAATTGAAAGAAAACGGCATTAAGTTCAAGTAATCTTTCTTGTTCCTTGCATTTCCGCCAAAATCTTGCTACAATAGAGCCATTAGAGGTGTTTTGAATCCCACATTTTACAGAAAGTGGCGGTGCTGAGAAGTCCACAAATGTGTCAAAACTGGTTGCTGATGACTGAAAAATTGAAATATGAGAATAGTCTTTTTGTTTCCGTTTAGGACTAGACAGCGAGTTGCAGGCTGTACTCGAGTACGCCAAAGCGAGCTAAGGCCGTCATAAAGAAAAAACAAGAAGATAAAAGTTGCGGGCGCTGCCCGAAATTGGGTGGTACCGCGGATAACACATTCGTCCCTGTCATGTAGATGGCAGGGGCGATTTTTATTTTGCAAGTCTAGTCAAAGGAGGTTGTCATGAAACAATCTTTTAAAACAAGCAAACTCTACTACGGTTTTCCTATCTTCATCTTGGGCTATCAGGACCAGAACTTTGGGCACAATATCACGACCTGCAGTTCCTCTTATAGTCTGGGAGATTGGTTAGTTATTGGAGTTGGTGTTGAGGAAAATGCAGCAGATCAGATTAAGTATTATCAACAATTCACCGTGAACATTCCTGATGAAAACTTCATGCTCGAGATGGAGCAGGCTGGTTTTATTAGTCACCGAGAGAAATTGAAACACCTGGGGCTAGACTACGAGATTTCTGAACAGACTCAGTCTCCGATTTTAGAGGCCTGTCCAGTTGTCTTGGATTGCCAAGTAGATCGGATTATCGAAGAAGATGGAATCTGTCATATCTTTGCCAAGATTATCGAGCGACTTGCTGATCCAGATCTCTTGGATGAGAAAGGGCATTTTAAAAATGACCGTTTTTCACCGACTTACTTTATGGGGGACGGTCACCAGCGCGTTTATCGCTATTTAGATAACCGTGTTGACCCTATGGGGAGTTTCATAAAGAAAGCGAGGAAGAAGGATGTCAAGAGCTGAATTACCAGAACAATTAGAAACCGAACGACTCGTCCTACGAGTTCGTACAGTGGCAGATGCTGAGGATATCCATACCTACGCTAGTCTCCCAGAGGTCGCCTATCCAGCAGGCTTTCCTCCAGTCAAGACCTTGGAAGATGAGATTTATTATCTGGAGCATATTCTTCCAGAACGCAATCAAAAGGGAAATCTTCCAGCTGGCTATGGGATTGTCGTCAAAGGAACTGATAAAGTCATTGGTTCTGTTGACTTCAATCACCGTCACGAAGATGATGTTCTTGAGCTCGGCTATACCTTGCACCCAGACTATTGGGGCAGAGGCTATGTACCAGAAGCAGCGCGTGCCTTGATTGACATAGCTTTTAGAGAACTAGGTCTTCACAAGATTGAACTCTCTTGCTTTGGTTACAATACCCAAAGTCAACGAGTCGCAGAGAAACTTGGCTTTACTCTGGAAGCTCGCATCCGAGACCGCAAAGATGCCCAAGGCAAGCGCTGTGATGATTTGAGATATGGCTTGCTGAGGAGCGAATAGGAGGTTTAAACTTTTAGTTGAACTGTTCGAAAAAATCGAACAGTTGGGATATATTATTGTTTAAAAGAAGAGGTGTTGGTAAATGGAAGTAGGTCAGATTATCACCCTACTGAGTGGAGCAGGCCTAGGAGCTATATTAAGTGCGATTTTAGTTTTTATAAATAATAGCAAAAGAAATCAGATTGATTATATTACTAAGGAAAGAGCTGAATGGAGAAAGCAACTTAAAATAATATTAGAAAATTTAAAGGATAATCAAAAGAAAGATTCTGCACTTATACAGTTAAAAAGCCAGATTAATCCGTTTGGAAAGAACATGGAAATTAAATATTCTAAACCCTATTATATGAAAGATGGTCATATTTGGGATATATTGGATAATGATGTAATTGACTATGATAGGCTGTCTTTGTATATAGCACTGCTCCTGAAATATGATTGGGAACGCTCAAAAAAGGAAATAAAATTCAATCCTTCTACATTGCTTAGAAGAATTATTTGGTTGATATTATTTATTTTATCTATTTATTCTTCAATTATTTTATTTGATAAAACTAATAATTTAAATGATAATTCATATTTAATACCGTTTATAATATCGGTAATATCAATTATATTTTTATCGTTACAAACCTGGTTTACAAACTTGATTAAGTCAGTTCCTTCCAAACATAAAAAAGAACAGATGTGGATATTCTTTATTTTTTATGCTTTTCCCTATACAAATACTATCTTAATTTTATTATTATATGTTCCGTTTTTAGAATCTGAACTTTTTGATATATTTGCACTACTGGGTTTGTTTGTATATGAATTTTTTTATTTATCAATCATTGAATCATTAGAAGACGATTATGTTAAAGCAGTTGAACGAGTTACTATTAAACGAAACGTCCATAGCGACAAAGCAATAGATATTTACAAATCAATAGATAGATTAGAAAGAAGACTTTATGGATACTCTTATAAACGAACTGATGTTGAGATACTGAGAAAAAAACGTCGGAAATTACAGAAAAAGTTAATAAAAAAACTAAGGCCGTCAGTCTTCATATTTCATCCCACGTTATACATTAGATATCGAAAGAAAAAATCTAGGATATCAAAGATTGTCAAAAGACTACTTACAAACACTTAAAGAAGAACTAAAATGAATCACTTCCACCTAAATACACTCCATTCTATGTTTAGGCTGGTCGTTATCAAAAATAGCTTGACGAAGATATTTTCAAGCCTTCAGGAGATCAAAAGGCTAAGTCTTATTCAATAGTGATTCCGACCACCAAACGTAACTAGAAAACTCTACCTTAATCACACCTGGGGTACAACCTTCAAAGCAAATGAATCACAAAGAAGCTGAGATTTACCGTTAAATCCTGTATCCGAGGCTGTAAGAATATCCAATACAGCAGAGGTAGAGTTTGATCTATTGAAGAATGAGTTAGAGGAGAAAATAGATGGCTAAAAAGAAAAATAGAAAAAAAGAATTAAAACGCCAGCAAAAGTTGGATATCAAAGTTATTTCTGAAGAAGAGGCTGCTTGGACAGAAATCATGGCCAAAAATCCAACTTTTGTAGAACGTCGGACTATTCAAAATTTCGATGAACTGCATACAGCAGTGATGCAATATGCTGATGAACACGGAGAGTATCCAGATGTTCAGCTAATCAATTACCAACTGAAAAATAGGATTTTTGATTGGAATCAGGATCATGCTTTATTTAGAAAAGCTATGCACACTCCAAATACACAGAAGTGAAATAAACTGTTAAAGCAAGTTTTAAAGATCAATCCAGATTATTTTGCGGCTGATTTTCACTTGTTCTTATCCGAGGTTGAAAGTTTTGATTTGTCAACTTTTAAAAAAGTATTGGATTTTGAAGTTCTAGTTTTAGAAAAATGGAAAATAAATGGATACAATAGTTGGAATTATTTTGAAGCACGCCCTATCCTGTCTGCTCTGATGTTTCTGATTGAATATTATATGACAGAAAAAATTTATTTTAAGGCTTTGGAATTGGTTAACTTATACTTAAGTAAGCGACCAGAACGTTTTCCTCCTAATTTTGTCTTCTGTATGCTTTCCTTGTATCATATTACCGGTCAGGAACTAAAGGTTGAGCGCTTCTACCGTGAAGAATTAAATAAAGGGAAACGGGACGATACCATTCTTATTCATGCCATCATCTCTGCTTTTTCTCAAGGAAAAATTGAGGAAGCCAGTCAGCTATTTGCAAAATTAGTGGGAATCAATGATGAAGCTGTTGAATTCTTTATAGAGGAAGATTGGCAATTCAAAGTTATAGACATTGAAGAACAAGAATGTTATTGTCCAAATTCAGTTGAATCGCTACAAGCTAGTTTGTATCCTCTGCTTGACTATTTACAAGAAAATATTATCTTAACAGAATTTTTAACAAAAGAAGCCAAGAAATTCCGTCGTAAACCAGTATTTTCGAATCATTCCAGTGTGTTAAGAAATCTATCCCAGGTTACAGACTGGTACTCCTTTATGAGCGAGGAAAAAATGAAGGGAATCCGAATGGATCTTGTTCGCATCTTTGTTGAGAATGGGATTCGTACATCTTCAGATTTCAAAAAATGGACTGAAAAAGAAGTTCTCGCTTTGAAGGGAATTGGTCCCGTAACCGTTAAAAAGCTGAAAGAAAACGGTATAAAATTTAAAAACGAGAAGTAATTGTTTACTGAAGGGAGGAGGTGAAATTGTCTTGAATGAAATTTCTAATTTCATCCTGTATACTACACCAAATGGCGACGTTCAGCTAGATATCCTTTTACAAGATGAAAATCTTTGGTTGACTCAAAAAAGTCTTGCAGAGCTCTTTGGAGTTGAACGAAGTGTCATTACAAAGCACTTAAAAAACATTTATGATAGTGGTGAGTTGGATAAGGTATCAACTTGTGCAAAATTTGCACAGGTTCAACAAGAGGGAAATAGAACTGTTCGGCGTGAACTTGAATATTACAATCTGGATGCTATCATTTCAGTTGGCTATCGCGTAAATTCCAGCAAGGCTACTCAATTTAGAATTTGGGCAACCAAGACTTTGAAAGAATTTATCATCAAAGGTTTTGTTTTGGATGATGAACGCTTGAAACAAGGACAGACAGTTTTCGGACAAGATTATTTCCGTGAGCTTTTAGAACGAATTCGCTCTATTCGTTCTAGCGAGCGCCGAATCTATCAACAAATCACGGATATCTTTGCTGAATGTGCCATAGATTATGATCGAAACTCAGATATTACTAAAAATTTCTATGCCATGGTGCAAAATAAATTTCATTATGCAATTACTGGAAGTACGGCTGCAGAAATTATCTATCAGCAAGCCGATGCTAGTAAAGAAAAAATGGGATTAACTACTTGGAAGAATGCACCTGATGGACGAGTTCTCAAATCAGATGTAACGGTAGCCAAAAATTATTTGCAAGAAAAAGAAATTCGACAACTAGAGCGAACTGTTACAGCCTATTTTGATTATATTGAGGGTTTGGTTGAGCGCCGTAATACTTTTACAATGCGAGGATTGGCAGATAGTATTGATCGTTTTCTATCTTTTAATGAGTACGAAATTTTAGAAGGAAAAGGAAGTATTTCCAAGAAACAAGCAGACTCAAAAGCCATCCAAGAGTATGAAAAATTTAACCGAACTCAAAAAATTCTATCGGACTTTGATAAACATATTCTGAAGATAATGAGAGAAAGTTAATGTAAAATTTTTATATAGTTTCTTTTTTGCTAATAGAAGATACTGAAAAAATCAGATGTGCTGAATCAAGGCCTATCTCCTACATACTAATTTTATTTAAAGATATTAACTAGAAAGGACAAACACATGTCTAAAGAACTTTCACCTAAATACAATCCAGCCGAGGTTGAGGCTGGTCGTTACCAAAAATGGCTTGATGCTGATGTTTTCAAGCCTTCAGGCGATCAAAAAGCCAAGCCTTATTCAATCGTGATTCCACCACCAAATGTAACTGGTAAGCTTCACCTTGGTCACGCTTGGGATACGACTCTTCAAGATATCATCATCCGTCAAAAACGCATGCAAGGCTTTGATACACTTTGGCTTCCAGGGATGGATCACGCTGGGATTGCCACTCAGGCTAAGGTTGAGGAGCGCTTGCGTGGTGAGGGCATTAGTCGTTATGACCTCGGTCGTGAGAAATTCCTTGAGAAAGTTTGGGAATGGAAAGACGAATATGCCACTACCATCAAGGAACAATGGGGCAAGATGGGGCTTTCTGTAGACTACTCTCGTGAGCGTTTCACTCTTGATGAAGGTTTGTCAAAAGCAGTTCGCAAAGTCTTCGTGGACCTTTACAAGAAAGGCTGGATCTACCGTGGTGAGTTTATCATCAACTGGGACCCAGCAGCTCGCACAGCTCTTTCTGATATCGAGGTTATCCACAAGGACGTCGAAGGTGCCTTCTACCACATGAACTACATGCTAGAAGACGGATCACGCGCCCTTGAAGTTGCGACAACTCGTCCTGAGACCATGTTTGGGGACGTTGCGGTTGCAGTCAATCCAGAAGACCCACGCTACAAGGACTTGATTGGTAAAAATGTCATTCTTCCAATCGCTAATAAATTGATTCCAATCGTTGGGGATGAACACGCAGATCCTGAGTTTGGTACTGGTGTGGTTAAAATCACACCTGCCCACGATCCAAACGACTTCTTGGTGGGTCAACGTCACAACTTGCCACAAGTAAACGTCATGAACGACGACGGAACTATGAACGATTTGGCCTTCGAATTTGCAGGTATGGACCGTTTCGAAGCTCGTAAGGCAGTCGTTGCTAAGCTGGAAGAAATCGGTGCCCTCGTTAAAATCGAAAAACGTGTTCACAGTGTTGGTCACTCAGAGCGTACTGGTGTCGTAGTTGAACCACGCTTGTCTACTCAATGGTTCGTTAAGATGGACCAATTGGCCAAAAATGCCATTGCCAACCAAGGCACAGAGGACAAGGTAGAATTTTACCCACCTCGTTTCAACGATACCTTCCTTCAATGGATGGAAAATGTCCACGACTGGGTAATCTCTCGTCAGCTCTGGTGGGGTCACCAAATCCCTGCATGGTACAATGCTGAGGGTGAAATATATGTCGGCGAAGAAGCTCCAGAAGGTGACGGTTGGACTCAGGACGAAGACGTCTTGGATACGTGGTTCAGTTCGGCTCTTTGGCCATTCTCTACCATGGGCTGGCCGGATGTCGACTCAGAAGACTTTAAACGTTATTATCCAACATCAACTTTGGTGACTGGTTATGATATTATCCCGTTCTGGGTATCTCGGATGATTTTCCAAGGTTTGGAATTTACTGGAAAGTCGCCATTCAAAAATGCCTTGATTCATGGTCTCATTCGTGATGAGCAAGGACGCAAGATGTCTAAATCTCTCGGTAATGGGATTGACCCGATGGATGTCATCGAGAAATACGGTGCGGATGCCCTTCGTTGGTTCCTTTCAAACGGTTCTGCACCAGGTCAAGACGTGCGCTTCTCTTACGAGAAAATGGATGCTTCATGGAACTTCATTAACAAGATCTGGAATATCTCTCGCTACATCCTCATGAACAATGAAGGCTTGACTCTTGAGCAAGCGACTGCCAATGTGGAAAAAGTTGTCAACAAGGAAGCTGGAAATGTCACAGACCGTTGGATTCTCCACAACCTCAACGAAACTATTGGAAAAGCTACTGCTAACTTTGATAAATTTGAGTTTGGTGTGGCTGGCCACATCCTCTACAACTTCATCTGGGATGAATTTGCGGACTGGTACGTTGAATTGACCAAGGAAGTTCTTTATAGCGATAACCAAGAAGAGAAAGTCATCACACGTTCTGTTCTCCTTTATACCTTGGACAAGATCCTTCGTCTCCTTCACCCAATCATACCATTCGTGACAGAGGAAATCTTTGGACAAATCTCAGAAGGCTCTATTGTTACAGCAGAATACCCAACTGTCAACCCAGCCTTTGAAGACCTTGCGGCTCACACTGGTGTGGAAAGCCTCAAAGACTTAATCCGTGCCGTTCGTAATGCGCGGGCGGAAGTAAACGTAGCACCAAGCAAGCCTATCACCATTCTTGTTAAGACTAGCGATAGCGACTTGGAAGCCTTCTTTAACAGCAATGTCAACTACATCAAACGCTTCACAAATCCAGAACACTTGGAAATCGCATCAACCATCCCTGCGCCTGAACTTGCCATGTCAAGCGTCATCACAGGAGCAGAAATCTACCTGCCACTGGCTGACCTCCTCAATGTCGAAGAAGAACTGGCTCGTCTCGACAAGGAACTGGCTAAATGGCAAAAAGAACTGGACATGGTCGGCAAGAAGCTCTCTAACGAACGCTTCGTAGCCAACGCTAAACCAGAAGTCGTCCAAAAAGAACGCGACAAACAAGCCGACTACCAAGCTAAGTACGACGCGACCGTAGCACGTATTGATGAGATGAAGAAGTTGGTTTAGAAAAATCATAGGTGATATTATGACAGAATTAATTACATTCCTAGAGAATCATTGGGAAAAAGTTACAAAGTTAGAAGTGCGAGAGCATGAGGAAAATGAGAACATACGAGAACGTGATCCTTTAAAAAGAGATTACGCAAGAGTCATCTATTCAACCTCATTTAGGCGTCAACAAGGGAAGATGCAACTATTTGAAGTGAACAGTAAAGCTTTTCATAGAAATCGATTAACCCATAGTTTTGAGGTTGCGCAGATAGCTCGTGGAATTGTTGATGAACTTGAGAAAACAGTTCAAAAAAATGATAGCTATAAATATATAAACGAAATTTCCAAACAACAAATTGAAGATAATTTTTCAAAAATGAGCGTTGTAGTTGAAACTGGGGCATTAATTCACGATGTCGGAAATCCTCCTTTTGGGCATCATGGTGAAAGAGTATTAAATAGTCTTGCTTCTAATATTGGCTTTGAAGGAAATGCACAGGGTATTCGAGTCTTAAGAAAGATTGAAAAGAAGTCTCCCGAATATAATGGTCTTAATTTGACTTATCGTACTTTGGCAGCAATCATTAAATATTTTGTTCCTTATGATAAGGTGAAAGATAAGAAAAAGAAAAAGTGTTTATATACAGATGACTACAATGATTTACTTTGTAAACTTAAAGAGTCGGGTTATAATGAAGATTTACCATTTAGAACAATTGATGTTCAAATAGTTGATCTTGCAGACGAAATTGCATACTGTGCTCACGATTTAGAAGATGCATTAGCTAGTAATTATTTCACAATTGATGAATTTTATTTTAGATTAGAGAATAATGATACTCTTGAAGATGAAGTAAAAGTAAAGTTCTATGATTGGATTGAAGACGCAAAACGATTCGCAAAAAAAGGGCCTTCAGAGATTTGTCTAACTGAGGACTATGATTTTTATTTTCGAAGAGAATTAATTTCAACCATAGTAAATAAACTCATAGAGGATATCGGCATTGTTAAAGTAGATTCTAAATTTCAAAATCAAACAGGTACAATAAACAAGGAAGAGTTAGGTTTTTTAGAATATGCTAAATTAGCGGAAACACTGAAAAAAACTATTTTTAATTGTGTGACTAGTTCAGATAATATCATGCTTTATGAAAAAGTTGGAACGAAGGTTTTAACGAAACTTTTCGAATTGTTTATGAACGATGAGTATAATGAAAAAGGAATGTTAATGCCTGTCGAGTATAGATGGAAAAGTGAAGAAGATAAAGCCAGAAACGTTTTAGACTATATATCTGGAATGATGGACACATATGCTATAGAAGTATATATGAAGCATTTTGGCGAAGATCCATTTAATGTAAAATATGATACAGAAATATTTAATGTTTCTAAACAAGAACATAGTAGTATATTCTCCGGATTAAAAGACTCCTTTTTCTCTTACATAAAGAAAAGAAAATAGATACAAATAGCAACTCAGTTTACTTATTTTCATAAACATATTTATTGTTCTTGATTAGTAATTATATGTGATTTTATGATTAAGTATCAGAATTACCACCTTAGAAAGCAGGTTACTACATGACAAATTCTGTAAGTTCGAACCGACCTGAGAAGTACAACATTGCAGCTTTCTTCTCAGGTGTTGGGGGAATTGAGTTGGGATTTGAACAAACCAACGAGTTCAGAGTGGTGTATGCCAATGAGTTTGATAAGTATGCGCGTCAGACTTATCAGTTAAACCATCCAGATACCTATTTGGATGGTCGTGATATTCACGATGTTCAGCCAGAGGACATTCCGGCTGAGCGCGTGGATGTGATTATGGGAGGTTTCCCTTGTCAGGCCTTTAGTATTGCGGGTTATCGCAAGGGTTTTGATGATGATCGTGGCGATCTTTTCTTTGAGTTGTTTCGCATGATTGAGGGGCGTAAACCTCGTGCTATTTTCATCGAAAACGTAAAGAATATGGTCGGTCATGACCACGGCAATACCTTCAAGGTTATTCGTGAAGCCTTGACCGAGAACAACTACTTTATCAAGTGGAAGGTTCTTAATGGGAAAGACTACGGAAATATCCCACAAAACCGTGAGCGGATCTACATTGTTGGTTTTGATACTAAAGAAGCCTACGACTTGTTTGAATTTCCAGAGGAAATCAAGCTCACGACTTCTCTTCAGGACGTCATTAACTTTGGCGACAAGCTTGATGAAGTCTACTACTACCGTGAAGGCAAGCAAAATTTCTACGATCAGTTGAAATTTGAAGTCACCAGCCAAGATACGGTCTACCAGTGGCGCCGTCAATATGTCCGTGAAAATAAAAACGGTGTTGTCCCAACTCTAACAGCAAACATGGGAACAGGTGGGCACAATGTTCCATTGATTTTGACAGACGGTGGCGAGATTCGGAAGTTGACTCCCAAAGAAACTTTTAATGTTCAAGGATATCCTAAATCCTTTAAAATCCCAGAAGGGGTTTCTAACGGTCAGCTATACAAGCAGGCTGGAAACAGTGTGGTCGTACCCGTGATTAAACGTATCGCGGAAAATGTTGCCAAAGCTTTAAATGAAAGTCAGGGGCAATCTCAACTTGAACGTTCAGGAAAAATTGCCATTATCTACACCAAGATGAATGGACAATTTGAAGGGCAGTCCTATGTCAAGGACTTTGTAGATAGCTATGATCAAGCTCTTGAAAAAATCAAGTCTTATGACGATGGTCTAGCCCTTCTATCAGATGAAGATTATTTAAAATTGGTAAAAAAACGAGGAAATCTCGAATTTTACAGTATTAATTAACGAATATATAAGAGGGTTAGTGAAAAACTAATCTTCTTTTGATATACTGAAAATAGAAAAGAGGGTGCTTATGTGGGAACATCTAAAGTCTGAACAAAAAGACAAATACAAAACTTTAATTACCAACTTCGCTAGTTTGAGCCAAGCTTTCTCTCAAAAGGCAGAATCAGAAGATGAGGGACAAACAGAGAATTATGTTGCTCCAATTGTTAATTCTAAATTTCAGGAAACTGTTTTCCAGAAGGCTTTTAATGCGGTTGGAGAAGATATTGCCAATACCTCTTATGATGCTTCTGTCGTAGTGGATGAAAATCATAAATACCTAGTGGGTATCAAGTCTTTTGGAATTAATTCGGGAGATCAAAAAATCGCTCAGTTTAAAAAAGATTCTCAATCTTGGACGGAATTGTTGGGTGATATCAAATTCCATGCAGATATTTCAGCAGATAAAGAAACAGCAGACAAGAAAAACTATCAGCGCTACGAAGAGTTGGCACGAAAGATTGCGATCTTAAGAAACCAGAGAATTGAGTCCTCTAAGGCACAAATCAAAGGTTTTAGCTCGGATTCGGTCAATGTTGAAGCTGTTTATCACGTTCTGATGCCGACACCAAAGGGAGAAAATCCGAAGATTTTTGTTGGGGAGACGACTTATTTACCAGTCGATATTGACAACCTGGTCATTGAGGGCTCAACTACCAAAAACAATCCAACCAATTTCCGTTTTACAGATGGGCAACACCACTACAAGTATACAGCAGCTGACAGTCAGCTCCACATGACTTTTAATAATAAAGACATTATTGTAGATACTTGGGACGTCCATTATATCGAAGATCCTTTTTTGCTCTTTGAAAACCTTCATTTACTGACAGCTGAAAAGGATAAAACCGATATCTTAGAAACAGTGTCTTGGGCTATCACAGATAAACATGGAAATGTAGAAGAAAGCTCTGGCTTCAATGCCTTTAATGGTGGTTCAAAATTAGCTAAGAAAGATCGTCTGCCACGGATTTTAAAGATTCAGGATAAATTTAAGGGCAGTCTTGCTCCAGAAGAACTAGCTTTTATGACCTTCTCTTTAGAAGAAATCCTCTTGAAAAAGTGGACTAGCAAGGAAGAAAAAGTTCAGATGAAGGCGATTCGTGAGGACTTGATTCACTTTGTCCACAATACTGGCAATAAAAAACTCATCAAAGAGATTGAACAGCTGGTTTATCGTCCAGTTAGTGAAGTTTACATTCCTCTGCCAGACTCTAAGAACTTTCATGACGAAAGGCCAGACTTCTTTGGTCCTGGATTTGGGGCTTTTGAGCCTGGAACTAAAAAATTAGCTCTATCTAAAGAAGAAAGAACTTTTAAACTACGCTTTTTATCTTCTGGTGATGTTATTAACGCCTATATAAATCAAGAAGCTGGAAAGGCAATTCAGTCAACTGATAAGCAAGAAATCCTTGGGAATTGGATTTTACGTGGCGTTTTCCAGTTGAAGGAACGAGAAGTCTTGACAGGCCAGCGACTCAATGAACTGGAAATCAACGGTATTCGTTTGATTAAGTTTAAAAATGGAGAAATCGGCATTGAATTCATCTGGATTGATACCGAAAATCCACCAAGCGATGCCATCGGCTGGGTAGCAAAGAAATAAAAGTCCTGTCACTTTCTCCCCCTTAACCTTTGACTATTCTGCAAAATTATCGTAAAATAAAGAGTAAATGATAAAATGAGGTCAGAGTCTGTTCGCTCTGGCGATAGTAGTATAAATGAGGAGAAACGCTTTGGAATTAGAAGTATTTGCTGGGCAAGAAAAAAGTGAACTATCTATGATTGAGGTAGCGCGTGCTATCTTGGAACTTCGTGGTCGCGATCATGAGATGCATTTTAGCGATCTTGTAAACGAAATTCAAAACTACCTTGGAACATCAAACAGCGATATCCGCGAAGCCTTGCCTTTGTTCTACACAGAGTTGAACTTTGATGGCAGCTTCATCTCACTTGGAGATAACAAATGGGGGCTTCGTTCATGGTATGGTGTGGACGAAATCGACGAAGAAATCATCGCTCTTGAAGAAAATGATGACGATGAAGTAGCACCAAAAGCTAAGAAAAAACGTGTCAATGCCTTCATGGATGGTGATTCAGATGCCATTGACTACAATACAGATGATCCAGAAGACGAAGACGCATACGAAGCAGATCCAGCTCTTTCATACGATGATGAAAATCCAGATGATGAGAAAAATGAAGTGGAAGCTTACGATGCAGAAATCAACGAAATCGCTCCTGATGACTTGGGTGAAGACGTGGATCTTAACGAAGAAGACGACGAATTTTCAGATGATGATACTGAAAACATCGAGGAATAAAAATTAGCTATTGACAATTATCCTATTTTTAGGTATCATATTGTTCGGGCACCTCTTTTAGAGGTCGGGGCTCCCTAGTTCTTAGGGAGCTATTTTTGTTTTTTCAAGAAGTTATCTTCTTGTATTTTAGTTGTGAATCTGGTGCAGTCGTCCCAGATTATTCTTATTAGTAGGGTCTTGTTTTCTATGTCCCCTCGTAGTTAACAAGACCTTGAGCATTTTAGAAAGAGGAATCTATGTCTACGAAATATATTTTTGTAACTGGTGGTGTGGTATCGTCTATTGGGAAAGGGATTGTTGCAGCGAGTCTAGGACGTCTCTTGAAAAATCGTGGTCTCAAAGTAACCATTCAAAAGTTTGACCCTTATATAAATATCGATCCGGGAACTATGAGCCCTTACCAGCACGGGGAAGTTTTTGTGACAGATGACGGAGCTGAGACAGATTTGGACTTGGGTCACTATGAACGTTTCATCGATATCAATCTTAACAAATATTCCAATGTGACAACTGGTAAAATTTACAGTGAAGTTCTTCGTAAGGAACGCCGTGGAGAATACCTTGGGGCAACTGTTCAAGTCATTCCTCATATCACAGATGCTTTGAAAGAAAAAATCAAGCGTGCCGCTCTAACGACTGACTCTGATGTCATTATCACAGAGGTCGGTGGAACCGTTGGGGATATTGAGTCCTTGCCATTCCTAGAGGCCCTTCGTCAGATGAAGGCAGATGTGGGTGCGGATAATGTCATGTATATCCATACAACCTTGCTTCCATATCTCAAGGCAGCTGGTGAAATGAAGACCAAACCAACCCAACACTCTGTCAAGGAATTACGAGGTTTGGGAATCCAACCAAATATGTTGGTTATTCGTACAGAAGAGCCAGCTGGTCAAGGAATAAAAAACAAACTGGCCCAGTTCTGTGATGTGGCACCAGAAGCCGTTATCGAATCGTTAGATGTCGAACATCTTTACCAAATTCCACTGAACTTGCAGGCTCAAGGTATGGACCAAATTGTTTGTGACCATTTGAAATTAGACGCACCAGTAGCAGATATGACAGAATGGTCAGCCATGGTGGACAAGGTCATGAACCTCAAGAAACAAGTTAAAATTTCCCTTGTCGGTAAGTATGTGGAGTTGCAAGATGCCTACATTTCTGTGGTTGAAGCCTTGAAACACTCTGGTTATGCCAACGACGCAGAAGTTAAGATCAATTGGATCAATGCCAATGATGTGTCGGCAGAGAATGTGGCAGAGCTTTTGTCTGATGCGGACGGAATCATCGTGCCAGGTGGTTTTGGCCAACGTGGTACTGAAGGGAAAATCCAAGCCATCCGCTATGCGCGTGAAAATGATGTTCCAATGTTGGGAGTCTGCTTGGGAATGCAGTTGACTTGTATCGAATTTGCTCGTCACGTTTTAGGACTCGAAGGTGCCAATTCTGCAGAGCTTGCACCAGAAACAAAATACCCTATCATTGATATCATGCGTGATCAGATTGATGTGGAGGATATGGGTGGAACCCTTCGCTTGGGACTTTATCCGTCTAAGTTGAAACGTGGCTCTAAGGCCGCAGCTGCTTATCACAATCAAGAAGTGGTGCAACGTCGTCACCGTCACCGTTATGAGTTTAACAACGCCTTCCGTGAGCAGTTTGAGGCAGCAGGCTTTGTCTTCTCAGGTGTTTCTCCAGACAATCGTTTGGTCGAAATCGTGGAAATTCCTGAAAATAAATTCTTTGTAGCCTGTCAATATCACCCTGAACTTTCAAGTCGTCCAAACCGCCCAGAAGAACTCTACACTGCCTTTGTCACTGCAGCGGTTGAGAATAGTAATTAGCAAAATCAGAACCTTTGAGAAGAATCTCAGAGGTTTTTTTACTTGCATATTTAGGATAAGATTTGCAAAACAAAAACATAGTGATATAATTAACATAAAAAATCCTAAGGAGGATCTACGATGAAAAAAATCACATTATTTGGTTTGTCTCTAGCTGGTCTAGCTTTACTGGCTTTTCCACATTCAGGGCAGGCATTTGAGCTTAAAGAAGAATGGGTTGTTAAGTGTGGAGTACAGTATCAAGATGGCAAGATTTTTCGATTCAACAATGGTCATGAAGTGGATATCAAAGTCTTGGATTTGCCAAAAACCGAGAAAATCGAGTGGACAGTTAGTCTCAATGGTCAAGATCAGACTGTCAATTTCCTAGGTCAAGAAAAGGACAAGTCTATGATCGGGGAAGAAGGGCGTTACCTGAATTTCTATGTTCCATACGGCTATAGAGGAGATATCAAGGTAGAGGCCAAGAGCGGAAACGAAGTGAAGACCTGGTCAACGAAAGTTGTGGATGATATTCATAATGATAGTGGAAAGAGAGGTTACTATCGTATTGAAGAATCAAATAATCAATACACCTACCTCGATGCTAAATGGGATTATCAAACAAAGACTTACATTGCCACTTTACCAGAGACTATCAATGGTCAAAAAGTCTTTGCTTGGGCAGACTATGACAATGGTGAGTTAAAACTTACACAATCAGAATCTATCAGTCGTAAATATGATGGAGGATCTTTCAAAGAACTTTATCCGATTGTAAAAGCAGAAAGCTGGTTAAAATCAAACCAAAACTGGTACTATCAAAAACAAGGTCAATTAGTGCAGAAGGATTGGGTTAAGGACAAGGGAGCTTGGTACTTTATGAATGATAAAGGAGTCATGTTCAATCAAACTTGGCTTTATCAAGGTAGCAACTGGTATGCCTTTAAATCATCAGGAGCCATGATTGCGAGTGATTGGCTTTACGATCAAGGCAAGTGGTACTATTTATCAACTTCAGGAGCCATGAAAGCAAGCACTTGGCTTTATGATAAGGGAGAATGGTATTATGTAAGTTCTTCTGGTGCCATGCTAGCGAATGATTGGGTCAAAGATAATGGCAAGTGGTATTATCTAGCTTCATCAGGTAAGATGCTTCGCAATACCTACACACCTGATGGCTACTACGTTGGTAACTCAGGCGCCTGGCAATAAGAATAATACTCTTCGAAAATCTCTTCAAACCACGTCAGCTTTATCCACAACCTCAAAGCAGTGCTTTGAGCAACCTGCGGCTAGCTTCCTAGTTTGCTCTTTGCTTTTCATTGAGTATAAGAAGTCCTTTTCCTTAAAGGAAGAGGCTTTTTACTTGTTTTTCTGCTGCTTCCTCATTTGTCCTAAAGCCTTTTTTGTGTTAAAATGAATGGTATGAAAGCTAAAAAAATGTGGATGGCAGGTCTGGCTCTGCTTGGTATTGGGAGCCTTGCCCTTGCTACGAAAAAAGTTGCAGATGACCGTAAGCTCATGAAGACTCAGGAGGAGTTGACAGCGATTGTGCGAGACCATTTTTCAGACATGGGAGAAATTGCGACCCTCTATGTTCAAGTTTATGAAAGCAGTCTAGAGAGCTTGGTTGGTGGCGTCATTTTTGAGGATGGCCGTCATTATACCTTTGTCTATGAAAATGAAGACCTAGTCTATGAGGAGGAAGTCTTATGATACAACCAGCAAGTTTAGAAGAATTAGCATCTTTAGTAGAAAAAGATGGGAAGAAAGTCTTTCTTTTTGTAGCAGACTGGTGTGGTGATTGCCGCTATATCTATCCTGCCTTGCCAGAGATTGAGAAAACTAATCCAGAGTTTACCTTTATTCGAGTGGATAGAGACCAGTATATGGATTTGGCCAAACTCTGGGATGTATATGGAATCCCTAGCCTTGTTGTTCTAGAAAAGGACAAGGAAATTGGTCGTTTTGTTAATCGCGACCGTAAAAGCAAGCAACAAATTAACGACTTTTTATTAGGACTGAAATAGGAGAAAAAGGAAACAATGATTTTTACATATAATAAAGAACATGTCGGTGATGTCCTTATGGTCATCGTGAAAAACAGCGGAGATGCCAAGTTGGACGTGGAGCGCAAAGGCAAGGTAGCCCGAGTTTTCCTCAAAGAAAATGGAGAAACAGTGGCTTGGAATATTTTCGAAGTTTCAAGTTTGTTTGAAATTGCAGAGCGCGGTCAAGTCTTTTTATCAGATGAGCAAGTAGCACGTTTAAACCAAGAGTTACAGGCAGAAGGTTTTACAGAAGAAATTGTTAATGACAAGGAACCTAAGTTTGTTGTTGGTGAAATTGTCGAGATGGTAGCTCATCCAGATAGTGACCACCTCAACATCTGCCAAGTTGCAGTCGCAAGTGACAAGACAGTGCAAATCGTAGCAGGGGCTCCCAATGCGCGTGTGGGGTTGAAAACCATTGTAGCTCTTCCAGGAGCTATGATGCCCAAAGGCAATCTTATTTTCCCAGGTGAGCTTCGTGGCGAAAAGAGTTTTGGCATGATGTGTAGTCCTCGTGAATTGCATCTGCCAAATGCTCCGCAAAAACGTGGTATTATTGAATTATCAGAAGACCAAGTTGTTGGAACTCCATTTGATCCAGCTAAACACTGGACTGTTTAAGAAGTTGTCAGTATCTGATAGACCAGCTAGAAGGAAATAAGATGGCAAAAAATGTAGTGATTACAGGAGCGACATCAGGAATTGGTGAAGCGATTGCGCGTGCTTATCTGGAGCAGGGTGAGAATGTCGTTCTAACCGGGCGACGGACAGACAGACTAGAAGCCCTTAAGTCGGAGTTTGCAGAAGCCTTCCCAAATCAAACTGTCTGGGCCTTTCCACTAGATGTGACGAATATGACCATGGTGAAGACTGTTTGCTCCGATATTCTAGAAACGATAGGTCAGATTGATATTCTGGTCAACAATGCCGGACTGGCTCTAGGTTTAGCACCTTATCAAGACTATGAAGAGTTGGATATGCTGACCATGCTGGATACCAATGTCAAAGGTTTGATGGCAGTCACTCGCTGTTTCTTGCCAGCAATGGTAAAAGCCAATCAAGGACATATCATCAATATGGGCTCAACCGCAGGAATCTACGCCTATGCTGGTGCCGCTGTTTACTCAGCTACCAAGGCAGCGGTTAAGACCTTTTCAGATGGACTGCGAATTGATACCATTTCAACAGATATCAAGGTGACCACCATTCAGCCTGGAATTGTCGAAACAGATTTTTCTACAGTGCGTTTTCATGGTGACAAAGAGCGGGCTGCGTCCGTTTACCAAGGAATAGAAGCTTTGCAAGCTCAGGATATTGCAGACACAGTAGTCTATGTGACCAGTCAACCTCGTCGTGTGCAGATTACAGATATGACCATTATGGCCAATCAACAAGCGACAGGTTTCATGGTTCATAAAAAGTAAAAAATTTCCTCGAAAACTTACAAATTTCTGTAACTTTTTTTGATTTCCTACGAATAGATAAGTAGGAGGAAGAAAATATGTATAATAAAGTTATCTTGATTGGACGTTTAACGTCTACACCAGAATTGCATAAAACCAACAATGACAAGTCAGTAGCGCGTGCAACTATCGCTGTGAATCGTCGATACAAAGACCAAAATGGCGAACGTGAAGCTGATTTTGTTAATATGGTCTTATGGGGCAGAATAGCAGAAAGCTTGGCCAGCTACGCAACTAAAGGTAGTCTCATTTCAGTGGATGGAGAATTACGTACCCGTCGTTTTGAGAAAAATGGTCAGATGAACTACGTGACCGAAGTACTTGTTACTGGATTCCAACTCTTGGAAAGTCGCGCCCAACGTGCCATGCGTGAAAATAACGCAGGCCAAGACTTAGCGGACTTGGTTTTGGAAGAGGAAGAACTACCATTTTAAGCATTAAAAAGTCTGAGTTGGTCTCAGGCTTTTTATCTTGAGAAAGTCAGACTTTTTTCTTGACTATTTCTGACCAAGTGATACAATAGAACTATAAATTAGCACTCAGATATAAAGAGTGCTAATAATATGTAGTTCATCATGGAGGAAAACAGATGTTGAAACCATTAGGAGACCGTGTGGTCTTGAAAATCGAAGAAAAAGAACAAACTGTTGGAGGTTTTGTCCTCGCAGGTTCAGCCCAAGAAAAAACTAAAACAGCCAAAGTTGTGGCTACTGGACAGGGTGTTCGTACCTTGAACGGTGACTTGGTTGCTCCAAGTGTTAAGGCTGGAGACCGTGTCTTAGTTGAAGCCCACGCAGGTCTTGATGTCAAAGACGGCAATGAAAAGTACATCATCGTTGGCGAAGCGAACATCTTGGCTATCATTGAAGAATAGAAGGAGAAAGTAAGTATGTCAAAAGAAATTAAATTTTCATCTGATGCTCGTTCAGCCATGGTCCGTGGTGTCGATATCCTTGCAGATACTGTTAAAGTAACTTTGGGACCAAAAGGTCGTAATGTTGTGTTGGAAAAATCATTTGGCTCACCTTTGATTACCAATGACGGGGTAACCATTGCTAAAGAAATCGAATTGGAAGACCATTTTGAAAATATGGGTGCCAAATTGGTATCAGAAGTAGCTTCAAAAACCAATGATATCGCAGGTGACGGAACGACAACTGCAACTGTCTTGACCCAAGCAATCGTCCGTGAAGGCATCAAAAACGTCACAGCAGGCGCAAATCCAATCGGCATTCGTCGTGGGATTGAAACAGCAGTTGCTGCAGCAGTTGAAGCCTTGAAAAATAATGCAATCCCTGTTGCCAACAAAGAAGCCATTGCTCAGGTTGCTGCCGTATCTTCTCGTTCTGAAAAAGTCGGTGAATACATTTCTGAAGCCATGGAAAAAGTTGGCAAAGACGGAGTCATCACTATCGAAGAGTCACGTGGTATGGAAACAGAGCTTGAAGTTGTAGAAGGTATGCAGTTTGACCGTGGTTACCTTTCACAGTACATGGTAACAGATAGCGAAAAAATGGTAGCTGACCTTGAAAATCCATACATCTTGATTACAGATAAGAAGATTTCAAATATCCAAGAAATCTTGCCACTCCTAGAAAGTATTCTCCAAAGCAATCGTCCACTCTTAATTATTGCGGATGATGTGGATGGCGAAGCTCTTCCAACTCTTGTTTTGAACAAGATTCGTGGAACTTTCAACGTAGTAGCTGTTAAGGCACCTGGATTTGGTGACCGTCGCAAAGCCATGCTTGAAGACATTGCCATCTTGACAGGCGGAACAGTTATCACAGAAGACCTTGGTCTTGAGTTGAAAGATGCGACAATTGAAGCTCTTGGTCAAGCAGCGAGAGTAACTGTGGACAAAGATAGCACTGTTATCGTAGAAGGTGCTGGAAATCCTGAAGCGATTTCTCACCGTGTTGCGGTTATCAAGTCTCAAATCGAAACCACAACTTCTGAATTTGACCGTGAAAAATTGCAAGAACGCTTGGCGAAATTGTCAGGTGGTGTAGCGGTTATTAAGGTCGGAGCTGCAACTGAGACTGAGTTGAAAGAAATGAAACTCCGCATCGAAGATGCCCTCAACGCTACTCGTGCAGCCGTTGAAGAAGGTATCGTTGCAGGTGGTGGAACAGCCCTTGTAAATGTTATCCCAGCCGTGGCTGATTTGGAATTGATAGGAGACGAAGCAACGGGTCGCAATATTGTTCTTCGTGCTTTGGAAGAACCTGTTCGTCAGATCGCCCACAATGCAGGATTTGAAGGATCTATCGTTATTGATCGTTTGAAAAATGCCGAACTTGGTACAGGTTTCAACGCAGCAACTGGCGAATGGGTCAACATGATTGATCAAGGGATTATCGACCCAGTTAAAGTGAGCCGTTCAGCCCTACAAAATGCAGCATCTGTAGCCAGCTTGATTTTGACAACAGAAGCAGTCGTAGCTAATAAACCAGAACCAGCAGCCCCAGCTCCAGCAATGGATCCAAGCATGATGGGCGGGATGATGTAAGCTTTCTATAGAAAACAACTTATAAAAAACACAAAAGGAGGGAATGGCTATTCCTCCTTTTTATGCTATTCACTTCTAAATTGATTTGAGCTCTCTTAACTTATATGATAAAATAAGACTAGAAAAAGGAGAAGAACATGATCGATGTAGAAGAAATTCTGAGCAAGATGAACCCAAATCAGAAGATTAATTATGACCGTGTCATGCAGAAGATGGTACAAGTATGGGAGAAAAATGAGCAGCGCCCAACTATTCTCATGCATGTTTGCTGTGCCCCTTGCAGTACCTATACCCTAGAATATTTGACCAAGTATGCAGATGTGACCATCTATTTTGCCAATTCCAATATCCATCCCAAGGCAGAATACCATAAGCGTGCCTATGTTACCAAGAAATTTGTCAGTGATTTCAATGAGCGAACTGGCAATAACGTTCAATACCTAGAAGCTCCTTATGAACCTAACGAATATCGTAAACTGGTTCGAGGTTTGGAAGAAGAGCCCGAAGGTGGCGACCGTTGTAAGGTTTGCTTTGACTACCGTCTGGATAAAACAGCACAAGTGGCTATGGACTTGGGATTTGACTACTTTGGCTCAGCTTTGACCATCAGTCCTCATAAGAATTCTCAAACCATCAACAGCATCGGAATCGATGTGCAAAAGATTTATACCACCCACTATCTTCCCAGCGATTTCAAGAAAAATCAGGGCTACAAACGTTCAGTAGAGATGTGTGATGAGTATGACATCTACCGTCAATGTTATTGTGGATGCGTCTATGCAGCCCAAGCGCAGAATATTGACTTGGTTCAGGTTAAGAAGGATGCCGCAGCTTTCTTACTGGATAAGGATGTTGAAAAAGACTATTCCCATATCAAATTTACTGTTACAAAATTGGATATATAAGGATAAGCCCAGCTGCAAAGCTGGGTTTTTATACTCTTCGAAGATCTCTTCAAACCGCGTCTACGTCGCCTTGCCGTATATATGTGACTGACTTCGTCAGTGTTATCTATAACCTCAAAACAGTGTTTTGAGCAACCTGCGGCTAGTTTCCTAGTTTGCTCTTTGATTTTCATTGAGTATTAAAATAAAAAACCAGGGCTCTCACCCCAGTTTGACAACTTTACCGATTCTTTAGTTCTACATAGCGCTTGTACCAAATGTTTACATAGGCTTCTGAGAAAGGACCACGTCCATTGTTAATCCAATCAACAAGAATTTTGACATGTTCTTTTAAAATATAGTCCAAATCATCAGAATAATTCATTTTGCGTTTGTGACGCTCATATTCCTCAACGTCCAAAAGACGTTTTTCCCCGTCTGTAAAAATTTTAACATCCAAATCGTAATCAATATACTTTAGTGCTTCTTCATCCAGATAGTAGGGGCTAGCCATGTTGCAATAGTAGGAAATTCCATTATCACGAATCATGGCAATGATATTAAACCAATATTTCTTGTGAAAGTAAACAATAGCCGGTTCTCGAGTGACCCAACGACGACCATCACTTTCGGTAACAAGTGTATGATCGTTGACACCAATAATGGCGTTTTCTGTTGTTTTTAGTACCATGGTGTCTCGCCAAGTCCGGTGGAGACTCCCATCATGCTTATAACTTTGAATTGTAATAAAGTCGCCTTCTTTTGGAAGCTTCATAACTAACCAACTTTCTACAATTTATAAGTTTATCGTTTACTATTGTACCATAAAATTGCCTAAAATCTGTGAATTTTACATGAAAATATTAAAGATATTCTCTGAGAGCGCTTGCTATATCCGAAAAATCATAGCCCTTTCGTGCTAAAACTTGAGTTAAACGCTGTTTAAGTTCGTATCCTTCATACTTTCGGGCATACTTAGCATATTGCTTATCAAGTTCCTTGAAGATGAGTTCCTGAGTCGTTTCTTGGTCAACTTGACTATCCAACTCATCAAAGGCACTTTTAGCATCAGAGTAAGAGAAGCCCTTGTTGGTCAAATTTTGGAGAATCTTATCTTGCAAGGCACGAGCTGGAAGTTTTCCTTCATATTTTTTCAATAGTTTATTAGCTACACGTTGAGCAACTTCCGAAAAATCAAATTCTTTCAGTATCTCTTCTATAGTGGATTTTGAAATTCCTTTTTGTGCTAATTTCTGAGTCAGTACATAAGGCCCCTTATCACCTGAAAGTTGATTGGCATTGATGATAGCATAAGCGTACTGGCTGTCATTAATCCACTTATCTTCTTTAAGATTAGCAATAACTTGAGAAACGATGTTTTCATTAATATCGTATTTTTTCAGATATTCTCTAACCTCTTTTTCAGTGCGAGCTTTAAAGGATAGGTGGTAGAGGGCTAGATTCTTACCATAAGAAAATTGAGCAAAGTCCTGTATCTCTTTCAATTCTTCTTGGCTTATAACCTTATCCCTTGATAACATAAAACGAACAATTGTATCTTCAGTAATGTAGCATTTGTCGTCATTATCAAGCTCCATCAGATAGAGTCTTTTTTTCTTTTCAAGTTTTGTGATTTTCATAATTTCCTTTCATCTAAATGCTTCGAAAGCTGCAACAAGTCGGAGTTTATCCATATCTACATATTCTCTACCGTAATAGTCGAGAAATAATTCAGCATACGTAGCATCTTGTAGGTTGTAATGAAGGGACCAAATTGTCCAAAAGAGGTCGATATGTCGGTCACTAAAACCAGCCAATCCCAAGTCAATAAAGCAAGAAAAATGCGAGGCATCATTCAAGATGAAGTTTGGCAGGCAGGCATCTCCATGAATAAAAGCATCAGCTTTGAGAATGTAACCTTTCTCTTGTATCAGTTGGTAAGCTTCTTCACGACTGTGAATATGAAATTGAGGCAGAAGAGTCTTGTTATAAAAAGCCCCCTTCTGATAGTTTTTTAAAGCTTTTTCTTTATAACGCTTCAGATGATTTTCCGACGGAAAAGATTGTGGTTTAAGACTGTGAAGTTTGTTTAATGCTTGAGCCAGGGTTTGACAGAGTTTTTCGGGTTGATTTAAAAAATCGAGAGCGTTTCTGCCAATGGCTGCTTTGGTCAGAAGGAAGTCCTTTTTTGCTGATAAATAGGTAATCACTGGAGTTCCCAATCCTTCAGTTTCGAACCAACTTGCAATCTTAGCTTCTTGAGCTAATCTGCCTTTTTGATCAATTTTTAAATAGTAACCTGAATCTATATATAGGACAGTTGCACTTGAATGAGAAGAACTATCAGAGAGATTAGCTCCCTTGATATAGCTTCGTAATTGTTCAGGGAAATCTAGTATACTAAAACGAGGTGTTTTTGAATTCATGCTTTTATTGTAACATATTCTTAAATATCTTAGAAACTCCATGGTATAATAGACCTATGAATCTAAAAATAAAACAAAAAATACCATTAAAAATCAAGCGCATGGGAATTAATGGTGAGGGAATCGGCTTTTATCAAAAAACTTTAGTCTTTGTACCCGGTGCTCTCAAAGGCGAAGATATCTATTGTCAGATTACTTCTATTAAACGCAACTTTGTTGAAGCAAAATTACTAAAGGTCAACAAGAAGTCTAAATTCCGAGTTGTGCCAGCTTGTACTATTTATAATGAATGCGGAGGCTGCCAAATCATGCACCTGCATTATGATAAGCAACTGGAGTTCAAGACGGACTTACTTCATCAAGCACTGAAAAAATTTGCTCCTGCAGGATATGAAAACTATGAAATTCGTCCAACTATTGGAATGCAGGAACCAAAGTACTACCGTGCTAAGTTACAATTTCAGACTCGAAAATTTAAAAATCAGGTCAAGGCTGGCTTATATGCACAAAACTCTCATTACTTAGTAGAGTTGAAAGACTGCCTGGTACAAGACAAGGAAACCCAAGTGATTGCTAATCGTCTAGCAGAATTGCTTACTTATCACCAGATTCCAATCACGGATGAGAGAAAAGTTCTAGGTGTTAGAACTATAATGGTTCGACGAGCAAGAAAGACTGGACAGGTTCAGATTATTATTGTTACAAATCGTCAGCTTAATTTAACCCAACTAGTAAAAGACTTAGTTAAAGATTTCCCAGAAGTTGTGACAGTAGCTGTGAATACAAATACAGCTAAAACCAGTGAGATTTATGGTGAAAAGACAGAGATTATCTGGGGAGAAGAGAGTATTCAAGAAGGTGTTCTTGATTATGAATTTTCACTATCCCCTCGAGCTTTCTATCAACTAAATCCTGAACAAACAGAAGTCCTCTATAGCGAGGCAGTAAAAGCGCTGGATGTTACTAAAGAGGATCATTTGATAGATGCTTATTGTGGTGTTGGAACGATTGGATTTGCCTTCGCAAAGAAAGTTAAAACGCTAAGAGGTATGGATATTATTCCAGAAGCCATTGAAGATGCCAAGCGAAATGCTAAAAGAATGGGACTTGATAATACTCATTATGAAGCTGGGACAGCAGAAGAGATTATTCCTCGTTGGTACAAGGAAGGCTACCGAGCAGATGCATTGATTGTGGACCCTCCACGTACAGGTCTGGATGACAAGCTATTAGATACTATTCTTACCTATGTACCAGAAAAAATGGTTTATATTTCTTGCAATGTTTCGACCTTGGCTCGTGACTTAGTGCGCTTAGTAGAAGTTTATGATCTTCATTATATCCAGTCAGTCGATATGTTCCCACATACCGCTCGAACTGAAGCTGTTGTAAAATTAATAAAAAAATTTTAAAAAAGGTGTTGACAAAAAATAAAAAGTCGGTATAATAGTAAGAGTTGAAAATAACAACTCTGGTCCGTTGGTCAAGGGGTTAAGACACCGCCTTTTCACGGCGGTAACACGGGTTCGAAT
>MKYF01000034.1 GCA_001914195.1 Streptococcus mitis
TCTAAAAACATCTTCTCTCCTTTACCAAACTCTTTCTATTGTACCATAAATCTGCTAAAATTTCAGGCCTGGTCTGTCCGAGAGAAATTGCTGACGACAGTGATATTCCGATTGGGAACGAAGTGTAGAACTTGGTCTTCTCCTCTGAGTTGAGTTGTTCGAATACCGACGCTGACAACCTTGCCCGATACAGTAATGGGACCATTTGTCAGAACAACATCATCACCCACATCCAGTTGACGCTCGAAGAGGATGAAAAAGCCATTGATAACATCAGACAGAAATCCCTGGGCTCCCATACCAATGGCCACCCCAGCAATTCCAGCACCAGCCAGCAAACTAGAAACAGGCAAACCTAAAATAGACAAGATACAGTAAAGCAAAAAGAAATAAAGAGTATAATTAAACACATTTTCTAACAGACGTGAGATGGTTTTCTGACGCCCGACATCATGGCGAGATATTTTTAGAGAAGGTTTAACAATTCTCTGCACCATGGTATGAAGCAATTTCTTAGCTATATAAAAGAGTAAAAATAAGAATAAAAGAGAAAGTATCTTGGTTAAGATATTCTCGATAATCGCTGTAATATCAAGCTTATTGAGATAGGTTTGAATAAATTCTTGCATAGAAAACTCCTTTCATTTATTATACCATACTTTCATAAAGTGTCATTCTCCATAAATATTCAAAAATAATTTCAAAAATAGACAGAAAATTCTTGATTTTAGTTCATATTTATACTATAATCATAAACATTACACAACAAAGGAGATTGTTATGAAAAAATTCATTCATGCTTGGAATAAGGCAAGCCTAATCAAACGAATTTTGATTGGTATGCTTATTGGAGGAACCCTAGGACTGACACTTCCTAACATTTCAGGAATTGGCCTTCTAGGAGATCTCTTTGTTGGTGGCCTCAAAGCCATCGCACCGATTCTGGTCTTTGCCCTCGTTGCTAACGCTCTGTCCCAACATCAAAAGGGACAAGATAGCAATATGAAAACCGTTATCTTCCTTTACTTGGTGGGAACTTTTGCGGCTGCCCTTATCGCTGTACTAGCAAGTTTCATCGTACCTGTTGAAATTACCCTAAATAGTGCTAATACCGATATTGCTCCACCAGATGGGATTGGACAAGTCCTCAGCAACCTCTTGCTCAAACTAGTCGATAATCCAGTCAATGCCCTCGTCACAGCCAACTATATTGGTATCCTATCTTGGGCAGTTGTTTTCGGGATTGCCATGAGAGAAGCCAGCAAAAATAGTAAAGAATTGCTCAAAACTATGGCTGATGTGACTTCTAAGATTGTCGAATGGATCATCAACCTAGCTCCATTTGGTATCCTTGGTCTTGTCTTCAAAACTATTTCTGATAAGGGAATCGGAAGCCTAGCCAACTACGGAATCTTGCTTGCCCTCTTGGTGACAACTATGTTCTTTGTGGCTCTGGTAGTCAATCCATTGATTGCCTTCCTCTTTATGAAAAGA
Source organism: Streptococcus mitis (assembly GCA_001914195.1). Lineage (GTDB taxonomy): Bacteria > Bacillota > Bacilli > Lactobacillales > Streptococcaceae > Streptococcus > Streptococcus mitis_F. The sequence goes on from MKYF01000034.1 coordinate 1,495, forward strand.
AATCCTTATCCCCTCGTTTGGAAATGTTTGCGTGTCAGTGGTGTGACGGCCTTCTTCACTCGTAGTTCTGCGGCCAATATCCCTGTCAATATGAAACTTTGCCACGACCTTGGACTGGATCCAGATACCTATTCTGTTTCTATCCCACTTGGTTCTACTATCAATATGGCTGGAGCAGCGATTACCATTAACATTTTGACCCTTGCTGCAGTTAACACTCTTGGAATCCCTGTTGACTTTGCGACAGCCTTTGTCCTCAGTGTGGTAGCAGCTATCTCAGCCTGTGGAGCTTCTGGTATCGCTGGCGGTTCACTCCTCCTTATCCCAGTTGCTTGTAGTCTTTTCGGTATTTCTAACGATATTGCCATGCAAGTTGTCGGAGTTGGATTTGTTATTGGTGTCATTCAAGACTCATGTGAAACAGCCCTCAACTCTTCTACAGATGTCCTCTTTACTGCTGTTGCCGAATACGCAGCAGCCCGTAAAAAATAACTCATAAAGACAAGCCTGCTCAGGTCTTGTCTTTTACACTTTTATTCTAACTTATTAGGAAATTCTTATGTCTATTAGCCAACGTACGACCAAGCTCATCTTAGCTACCTGTCTTGCCTGCCTTCTTGCTTATTTTCTCAATCTCTCCTCAGCTGTCTCGGCTGGAATCATCGCCCTCTTGAGCCTATCCGATACGCGTAGAAGTACCTTAAAACTGGCCCGAAATCGCCTCTTTTCCATGCTCCTAGCTCTAGCTATCGGTGTTCTGGCTTTTTACTTGAGCGGATTTCATATCTGGAGTCTTGGTCTCTATCTAGCCCTTTATGTGCCTCTAGCCTACAAGATGGGCTGGGAAATTGGCATCACACCAAGTAGCGTTTTGGTTAGCCATCTCTTGGTGCAAAAATCAACCTCTCCAGATCTCCTAGTCAATGAATTCCTTCTCTTTGCTATCGGTACAGGATTTGCCTTGCTTGTCAACCTCTACATGCCTTCACGAGAAGAGGAAATCCAGCACTACCACACACTGGTGGAAGAAAAGTTAAAAGATATCCTCCAACGCTTCAAATATTATTTATCCAGAGGAGATGGACGCAACCGAGCACAGCTGGTGGAAGAATTAGACACCCTTTTGGAAGAAGCCCTCAAACTGGTCTATTTGGATCACTCAGACCACCTCTTTCACCAGACCGATTACCATATTCACTACTTTGAGATGAGACAGCGACAAAGTCGTATCCTGAGAAACATGGCCCAGCAGATCAACACCTGTCACCTAGCTGCTAGTGAAAGTCTGATTTTGGCCCAACTCTTTTCAAAAATTGCAGGGCAACTTAGCCAGACCAATCCTGCTTCTGATTTACTAGATGAAATCGAACGCTATCTAGAAGTCTTCCGGAACCGCAGTCTTCCAAAGACAAGAGAAGAATTTGAAACCCGTGCCACCCTTCTTCAACTCCTATGCGAAGCCAAAACCTTCATCCAAGTGAAAGTTAATTTTTACAAAAAATATGGACAGTAAAAAAGAAAACTTCAGACCAATCACAAAAAGTGAATCTCTGAAGTTTTCTTTTATTTGTAAGTTATCACCATAAAGGTTAATAGTAAAACGAATAAGGCCAAACTCACCAATAAAGTGAGAACCTTTACCAAGGTATTGCTCTGCCAATAGCTTGGTTTACCAATATTACTAGTGGCATCCATGGAAAATAATTGATTTTGACGGGGTTGTATGGTTACCAATACAATCAAAGCAAGAGATAGGACAATAGCTAAAACAATCAGTATTTCAATCATAGGTCTACCTCAAAATCCCCAGCAAAGTAAAGAGCAAACCAATCAGAATCATCAAACCCAGTAAGAGTGAAAAAGTTTTACTAATCTTTTCCCCTCGGGTTTCTTTTTCCTTCTTGATGGGTTTTTGTTTCAACTCTTCCATGCGACCTTCAACGTCTTTGTAAAATAAATCTTCCTCTGACATGTTAGCCTCCTAAAACAGTTTGCATGGTTTCCTGATATCTCACCAAGTCAACATAATTTGCATGTTGGCCTTGTTTGCCAAGTGCCTGACGCATTTGTTCAACATCTGAAAGGGCCAGTTTAATGGTCTCAACCAAAGCAGAAACTTCACTACTTTCAAATAGATGATCAGGAGCGATATAGAGTCTATTGTGTACCGTTTGGTTAAATCCAAGAATCAAGAGATTGTGCTCAAAGGCCTGACGCACCGCCTGCAACAACTCATTACTGTGGTTGATATCCAAGTAAATATCCGACAATTGATAGAGCTCCTGAATCTTCTGTGGACTAGCGTTCTGATAAAGTACCACATTAGGATAGCGAAGCATATCTAAGAGCTTAGAAGACATCTCTGTCACCGCTGCAATACGGAAAGTGACATCAGGCAGTGCTTCTACGATTGCTTCTACTTGCTCAATTTGATCGGAATTAGTCAAGATTAAGGCATCTCGTCTTAGGAAATTATCACGTTTGAACTGATAATGGTAACCCAAGTGCACAAACTGATCATGGTATTTCTCGTCAGTCAACTCTAAAGCGCGCTCATAAGTCGCCTTATTGGGAATGATGATTTTCTTAGTACGCACATTATCACTTTCCAAAATTAACTGCATATTGCCTGGAATGGCATCATAGAGAGGTTCCTGCCAAACCAAAACATCTGAGCCAGACTTATCTGGATGATGGAAGGAAACCAAGAAAGGAGTCGCTAGAGTATTAAAGATAAGCTGGCTTGTATCTATTTCCAAATCTTGCAAAAAGAAGGTGATAAATTCAACCTTATTTGCAAAGTAACGCATAGGCTGACCAGGCAAAGTCAATAAGATATCACCCGTCACATGGTTTTCCAGCAAGACTTCCTGACCATTGACGTCTTGGTAAACTGTCATAATCGGCTCACTATCTGCGCTATAGGTCATTGTAGCAAAACAAGCTCCGAAGCGATTATAGTGGTCAACCTGGCGTACTCGACCTTCTAGGTCTTTCCAGTCTACCTGTTTAACCAAGCGAGCCTGCATTCCATCTGCATAATGAATGACAGCCCTCTCCTGTGTCATATCCTCAATACGAGCAGACTGATTATTGCCTGAAATTTCCCAAAAAGTTGGAACAGGGACTTGGTTGAAATAGAGAGGTTTTCCATCCTCGTAACCTAGATAATAGGTAAAAGGAGAAACCAGACCATCAGGCAGAAAACCATCTGCATCGATGACCACTCCAAGTTGAGAAAGACCAGTAGCTACTAGACTTTCATGTAAATCTCGACTTTCCTGACTATAACGATCATAAAGTTCAATCATGGAGCACCTCCTCTACTGTTTTCTTCCACTTTTCTAAAATTTCTTCGGTTAAGAAGCCTTCTGCAATTTGATAAGAATGGGCACGCATAGCTTCCAAACGATTTTCCTGATACAATTGACAAATCTTAGCTGCGTAAGCTTGCTTGATTTGGTCTTCTACATGGTCAGATGAACTTGGAATCAAATAACCATTTTGCTCATCCTCTATAAAAGTCTGATTACCATAAGGTACATCAAAACCAATTAGGGGTAGACCTGAACCAATTGCTTCCATCAAGGTGAGACCAAATCCTTCACTGGTAGAAGCCGTCAAATAGACCTCATACTGGCTATAAATCTGCGAAAGTTCCGCATGCCCCTTGAGCTGGATATAATCCTCAGCCTGATGATTTGCAATAATTTCTCTGAGCAGAGAATCTTCTCCACCGCTACCATAAATATCAAAGGTTAATTCAGGTATTTCCTTACGAGCCTCAATGACCGCCTTAACCAACCAGTCAATGTGTTTTTCTTTAGCAAGACGTGAAGCCGTAATCAATGAAAATGGCTTACGTCCCTGACTTGACTCAGTCAAGGAATCAATACTTCCTACAGGAATGGTAACAATCTTTGGACGATGCTGAGTATATTTGGCAAATTGCTCTTGCAACACTTCATTCTGTCTGTCAGTTGATACGATAAAGAAATCAACCTTATCTGCATTGGTAAACTGATAGTCGTAATAGTTGTTCCAAAGAATGTAATCCTCGTTTGTAGCATTTTCACTATAATGCTCCGCATGAACAACTACAGCTAAATGCGCTACCTGTGCTTCCTCAAAAACAACCTGTCCAATGCCTGTCTCTCTATCAAGAATGACCAAATCAAACTTGTCCAAATTCAAGGATTTCATAAAGGCACGCATAAATGCTTGCTTCCCATATAAAATCTTATCCTTGAAACGATAAACTTCTTCCTTCCCTTGATTCATCAAGATATCATAGGCTGGAGTTCCGTCTTCATTATAGAAAGTTCTTTGGTATAGGACTGCAACATTGTCCTTGGGAGCAAAGTATTCGCTACAATAACGCGTATAAGAAAAGTAATCCTTACGAATCAATTTTCCTTTAAAGACATACTCGGCATGTTGAACCAAGTCCTTGTCCTCATCAACCAAATAACAGGTTACAAACTTATCTTGGTCAGAAAAGAAGACACGCAAGACCTTACCATTCTTTTCTCTACGGCTTTCCACACCGCCGAAAATAGCCAGGACATCATCCACTGTCACGCTAGTAGGTGCAATCTTGATGTCTGTAAAATGATTATAAAGCCAGATCACTTGATCATCATCAAAACCAATATTGGCTGTTAAGTGCTGAATATTATCGGCTAAAATCATATCTGTAAAGATAAACTTAGAGGACAGATTTAATTTCCGAAAAACACCAGCACGATAAGCTTGAGCGTATTCAACACCACTACTAGCCCAGCCAAGTCCTAAATTTATATTGTAAATTGTCATATTTTCCTCTTCTTATGGGAAATGAGTCATAATCTCACCCTTAGGAGTGACTTCAACCAAGCCCATCAGGAGATTACGCACCATATCCGCACGGATTTGTTCTTTCATGGCTTCAAAGCCTGCATAGGCTTCTTGATAATACTCTACGATCGGGTTTTTCTGACTAGCAGACTGCCCACCGATAGCCATAGATAACTGTTGGAGATAGTCTACCTGCTCTACCCAGTTGTCATCAATAGCCTTGAGCATAGAGAGTCGTAAAAACTGTTCATATAAGCCATGTTGCTCAAGCAATTCTTTCTTTTCAGAAAGTTCTTTATCAATCACCTGCTTCATAAAACTACGAACTGCAGTCTTGTCAGTCACATCTATATAATCTGGAACCTCTTTAATATGAAAACTAATATTGGTCACAAGAAAATGGAAGAGTAACTCTCGGCTTTCATATTCTGAAGAAGTCACTTGATCTATGTAACTAGCAATGATTTCATCAACAACATCCTCTAAGTCACGAGAACCATCTATTAGACGATTACGCTCCTTGTAAATCATATCCCGTTGAATATTCATACTTTCAGCATATTCTAGAGTCTGACGACGTGCCGAACGTCCAGCACTATCACTAGCATGCTGAGCCTTTTCGACTAGCCTTCTGTATTTACGACCTTTCAATACTTCTGGTTGAGTCATATCTTGAACCTGATAGTCTTTGTACTTTTTATGAACCCAAGATGGACCAAATTTCTTAATAACATCGTCCTCTAAAGATACAAAAAACTTACTCATACCAGGATCTCCTTGACGACCAGAACGTCCACGAATTTGTAGGTCGATCCGCTGACTTTCCATCCGCTCAGTCCCAATAACAATCAAGCCCCCAAGCTCTGCGACTCCTTTACCAAGCTTGATATCCGTACCACGTCCTGCCATAGAGGTGGCCACTGTCACAGCCCCCATCTGACCTGACTCGGAGATAATCTGAGCCTCACGCGCCGCATTATTAGCATTTAGGACATTATGGGCAATCCCTTCACGAAGCAAGAGTGACGAATAAAGTTGAGACATTTCAACTGAACCTACAAAAACGAGTAAGGGATTTCCCTTAGCATGGTATTCCTTGATGTACTCCAAAGAAGCATACACTTTTTCAGGTAAAGTAACGTATAGATTATCTGGATAATCAATCCGTTGTCTAGGACGATTGGTTGGAATGCGTACTACAGACATATTGTAGGTTTCAATAAACTCTTTTTCAGCGACCTTACCTGTCCCTGTCATACCAGATATCTTATTGAACATTTTAAAAAGACTCTGATAGGTGATCGAGGCCATAGCCCGCGTCTCTGGAGATAATTTGACATGTTCCTTTGCCTCAATTGCCTGATGAAGGCCTCCCTGTAGTTTAGTCATCTCCATTAGACGCCCTGTCCCCTTATCCACCAGTACCATTTCATCCCCACGAATGACATAGTCCTTGTCTTTGGTAAAGAGTTTATGGGCTCGAATCGCATACACTAAATGGCGAGCAAAAACCGCATGTTCTTCCTTGTAAAAATGATCTATTCCTAAAAAGCTTTCAGCAGCTTTAGCACCCTTGGTAGTGAGCCAAATCTCATCCTTCTCTTCTTTAAAGATATAGTCCTCCCCTTCTACCAAAGTCGTGAATAGCGTATCAATAATACCATAGTGGTTAGACTGAACCCGAGGGGCTCCGGCAATGATAAGAGGTGTCTGAGCACTATCCAACAAGATATCATCAATCTCGTCAATAATGACGTAATCAAAGGGACGTAAAAATTTTCCCTTTTCATTAGAAGCAAGATTGTCACCCAAATAATCGAACCCTAAAGCTCCGTTAGTCGTATAAATGATATCAGATTCATAAATCTTTTTCTTCTCTTCCACGCTTAACTCATCTTGAGGATCATCTGTTAAAGGTACCCCAATTGTCAAACCTAAGAAACGGTAAACTTGTCCCATCTCCTCGGCATCGCGTTTAGCTAGATAGTCATTGGTGGTAATCAGCATGGTACCTTTACCTGTCAGGGCATTGAGATAAACAGGCATGGTAGCTGTCAAGGTTTTTCCTTCACCTGTATTCATCTCAGCTATATTGCCCTGATGGATCACAATTCCTCCCATAACTTGGACATCATAGGGAAACATTCCCAATACGCGTCTGTCTGCTTCACGAACAACCGCAAAAGCTTCTACCAAGAGGTCGTCGAGAGCAGCTCCATCATCAAGACGTTGGCGAAACTCCACTGTTTTTGCCGCTAGTTCTTGGTCTGATAGAGACTCCATCTTTCCTTTAAGGGCATTAATCTTTCTTAAAATCCTTTTAACTTTCCGAAGTTGAAAATCTTGATATATACCTTTAAACACGATTCGTCTCCTTAATAGAAAAAGAATAAAAATCTAAAGACTCAAAACCAGCACTTAGAAGGGAGACTTGGTAGGTATAGGTATCATCAGGATAGGTAAAATCAAAGACTTTTATTTTTTCAATTTTCTCTTCAATCACGTCCCCGTATCTATCAAAAAATACAATCTTTGTATAGACTCCATTTGTAGGATGGCATTCAAAATTCATGCATAATTGATAATCCTGTTTTCTTTTAAGTAAGGGAAGACTGGGCTGAGTTCTAACTGCTTGATAGTTCACACTGGAAAACCAAGTTTTGAGAATCTCGCCAGATGGCAATAGGGAATTATATAATCTAACGCTTTTATCGTGGGAAAACGATACAGTTGACCCATATCTATACGTTCCTCCTACTTCCCCCCAATTAATTTCTTGTCTTTGTTTAATAATCATTGACTTCCTCTTCCAAAATCTGATTCCAGAATCATACGATAAAAATGTAGAAACCAAGCCACATTGGTATTTGTATCATCATTATGTCGTCCATCTGTACCTTTAGATAAAATCTTAGCCCCGGTATAACAAAGATGTTCTACTAACTGATTGTAGGCTTTATTGTCCATATCTTCATCCTTCATATAGGAAAGACCAAAAGTTGTCTGGGTGAAATCAGCCTTTTTAAAAGCATTCCAAAAAGTTTGATCCAAATCTTCCATATGTTGGGAACTAACTCCACCTGTCTGATGTCTCAGAACATCAAAAGCGCTATGAAATACACCTGGCGCCTCTAAACGCCCTCTCCTTGCAATAGTCCCAATATTAGCTAATGGCTTCCCGACTATAACTGCACGAGGTTCAAAAGTGGCTCCGTAATAGAGCGATGGAAAAGTCCCCATTGATAAACCTGATAAAATCAAATCTTTAGATGTCAAACCAAGATAATCCAAATAATATTGGATGGTTTCCTTAATCTTATTCTCTAATTCTTGACTTCCAAGGTAAAAGGCTCCACCCTCAAGACGAGGATCTGAGAATAAAAGAAAAGGACATCCTAAATTTTTCATCATCCAATATCCCTCGAATCCCTCGGCAGGACGAAAACCTGAAAAATAAACAGCTAAAGGCGGCTTGAAATCACCTGGATGGAAGAAGTAATTAATTTCATCGCGCTTTCTATCATGTAAAATATTTCCACCAAGGACAAACTTCCCGAATTGTTTGCGACTCCAACGCTGGTGAAGATTTCCTAGTTGAAGTTTCCCTTTACCACGCGCTTCAATGGATACCGTTATATAAAAATTTATCTCTTTACTATTCACAATAATAGCTTTCTGAAGATTGTCTTCACTATAAATTTCCTCTTCAAAAAAATCATCAACGGCTCCAGCCCATAGTTTACGGATAACAAATCGTATCTCACAATCTCCTTGTTTTTCATACTCTAACCATAACTCTATAGGCAAGTTTTTATACACTATAAAATTATCAGACCAGTAAGCCAGTTGTTGGAAATCATCTCCAAAATGTCCTTCTAGGGTCACATACTCCAACCCTTGATAAGCAATAGAACCTTCAAATGAAGGGTGAATTTGGATTCCAAATGGGAATAATTTATCTCCATACCCTCCACCAAAGAGAGAAGTTGATAAATCATATAGTAAGTGCTGAGGATTCGAAAAATCTACAGCCTGAGCACACCGCTTTTTTAATAAATCAATAATACCCAAATCTGTCGTTTGAAAATCTTGACTATAAAGTAGAGTATAGGGTTCGATATGGTGTACAAAAGGCAATAAATCTCTTATATACTGACCATCCTCTATCAAAATTGTATGAAAACTTGTTATCCCTTCCATTTCCATCATTTTGCGAAGAGCTAGCGGTGAATTGGGACAGAAATAATACCAATCCATATTTTCAGGAATTTCATAATGATGGGCCCAATTATCAATCCCTATCTGTAGGATTTTATAATCCTTTGACATCTGTAACCTCCTCAATCCAGTGATGCAACTTATCTAAGAAACGTTGACCAGTATGTTCTTTGATTTTATCAATAGAGTAAATCAAGGCCTGGTTCCATTCTTTCAATCTATCTATATAGTAATGTGCAGCCGTAGAAAATTCTGTCACATCTGAAATCAAATAACCATTTTTCAAATGTTCTACATATACTGTTTCAACTTGATTAATCTGAGGAATTCCCGCACTAATACCTGCTATTTGAGTATAGAGGTGTGGTTGTTTATTCAAATCCACAATCAAACGAACAAACTCTAATGTCTTAATCAAATCCAATTCATCATTCATATTGGCAAATTGAAAACGTAGTTCCTGCTCTTGATTTTCTTCTAAAGGATTTTCTGCCCCTCCGTAGTCTATTGCTTTTTCTAAACTATCCGTATGGATTTGTTCCTGAATGATTTCATTGACAAGTGATTCCACTTCTTCCATTTGTTCCTGACTAGCAGCAAAGGCCCCAAAAATAACCTCTGTATTTTTGGTTTCAGCAATAAATGATAAAACATGAAATAGGGCTTTTCTATCAATTCCTTGAGAAAAATCTAATTGATAGTAAATAATCGACTCCTTCCGAGTCTGACTTCTACCTAGTCGTAAACGCGTATCAAAAGGAGAGAGATGATAAAATTTATCCGATAGTGTAGGATATAGTTCTTGCAATAGTTGTAAACTATCCTCTCTATCCACTAAGACTACATCTACCTGATCAAATGATGGAGCTAGGTCTTTAAAACTAGCTTGAGAGTTCCGGTTAATGAAAAGACTCAAAATTTTAGCTGTATCACTCGGTAAGCAACTTAAAACAAATTGGTCATGATGGGGGTGAGAAGGGATGATGAAAATATCCTGTTTCTTCTGTTGCTTTTGTAGATACTTATCAAAATATTCTGTAACTAGTTGACTCATATCAGTATAGTGAAGCTGTTTAAAACGGTAACCAAATATTGGATTTACCTCTACTCGTCCTCCCTCTTTTAAATGCTCCCTAAATCTCCAAATACCTTTAGGATCTAAATAGTCTTGATAGGTAGGCTGACCATCAGCAAAATAAATAACACTCGATACAAAGCCACGATCATCCATGATATAATTCTTACTTATCTGTCCATCGAGATCAAAATATTGGATTTCACTGATAAATCCTTCTACACCATGCTCCACTTTAGCATATTTTTTACCATTTTTTTGAACTACTATTGCAAATGGACTATAGAGAAATTGACAATCACTATCCCACTCTATATCTCTCATATTAAGAACCTGGGTGTGTATATCATGCAAGTCTTGCAGATCATCAAAGATAGAATAGACTTCTGTCTCTAAGACACCATGTCTATGTAAAAAGTAACGTAAATGTGGCTGATAGGCTAATACTAATAGCCGGGATGATATTCCTTGTCTTTGAAAAAGTCTAATTTGATTGAAAGTATCATCAAATTCAAGTTTAAAGTGAGAATAATACCATGGAGTCAAATCAGCGTGCCATTGACGGTTTGAACCATACCAAGCTGGAATAAAATAATACATAAAAGCCTCCTAAATCAAGGGTTTATAGGTTTCATTTAGTCTCAAAGCCTTCATTTCATCTTTAATTGTGAAAATCATACCACCAAACATCATAAATAAACCTGGAATCATAGCAATTTTTAACAACTTCTCATCAGATAAAACTAATAACATTGGAGTTCCTGCCATCAAAACATTAAAGGTCCCCCCTATAATTGAAAAACGAAACACTAATCGATTAATAAAACGACTTGTTTCCTCTCCTGGATAAACCCCATATATATACTCTCCAGATTTCTTCATCCGATCGGATATTTGGTCCCCACTCATATTTACAAAAGAAAAAGCAATACTAAACAAAAAAATCATGGCAATGTATGAATAAATCCATAATGGTTTTCCAACTCCGTACTGAGCCGACATTTCAGAGAATATTGATGTCTGAGGAAAAAGGGTCTGTAATAGTAAAAAGATATAGGTAGGCAAACTTAAAAAACTCATAACATACATAAACGGCATCCCACCAGCAGGATTTAGCATTATTTCAAAATAGGAATAGCGCTTAAATCTACTACGTAAGCCAATCTTATGGACTGGTATACGATAACGCGCTCTATACATGAGTACCATCATATAGGTTAATACAATACTGCTCAATACAATCAATATCATTATTCCCATAGAGATTCGAACAAACTGAAGTGTACTTAAAATATCTTGTGGAATATTTAAAACAATACTAGCTAGCAAAATAACTACCGATCCACCTACTCCAAGTTGAGCGTTTAAATCTGATAACCATACTAGGAAGAAGGCTCCTGCTATTAATAATAAGGTATTCATTAGAATCACCAAGAAGGAGGAATAAAGATGTTGTATCGGTAAATTCAATGAAAGCGCTAAAGATTGAATCAAGGCAATGACCAATGTTAAATACATCTTTCTTCTATCTTGAACTTCTACTGCCCCTGAAGAAATATTTAATTTCTTAGAAAAAGAGAGTAACTGCCATAGAATCATTGATGACATCCATGGTGATAACCCTATAGAAAATAGAGATAAACTCCTTAAATTGCCTCCTAAAAGTGCCGTTGAAAATGCTAAATAAGCCGTTGACCCACCTAGAAAGTCTCTACTATTCAGATCAACAAAAGGAAGGGTAATACGACTTCCCAATACATAAATAAACAGCAGAAATAAGGTTGTCAATCCTTTTTTTACTGCCATTGATGAGTAAATTTTTTTCACAAAATAATCCTTCTCTCTTACTGTTAATCTAATCTTTTGTAATAAAAATAGCGATGTTGCAACTTTAGTTTTGTTCTGCTTCAAAAAAGAGCTTCAATCTAAAACAAATATCTTTATATTCCTCAGTATCTGTTAAGTGATGGTATTCCAACGTCTGCTTATAATCCTTTAAAAGATTGGCAAATCGAATGCGCATAACTGAAACATCTAAGCCAGCTAAAACAAGATCTGATATTTTCTTGGAAAATACTTCAACTAAATCGCTTGCCCAAGAAAGATCAAACTTAGATCTCATAATACTACCTGAACGTCTTCTGTAGAGATAGATGTTATCATTGACAAACACTGTTTTTTTGCTTCTTAAAAACAGTCTATGGGTGGAAGCTTCATCATCAAACCTTCTACCGTGAGTAAAGGAAACATCGTCAAATAACACTTTCTTATATAATTTAAAAGTAGTTAACATGAAGGCGGTACTATTCCATTTCCATGCTCCTGCCTGTCTGTCTATTAATTCTTGTGGAGATAACACTTCTACACAATAATCATCGTCTGTAATGTAATAGTAAAAATTACCATCACTTTCGTCATAAATGTAATAGTTTCCTACCGCTATATCGGCATCATTTTCCTTTATTTGAGTATATAGGACTTCGATCATTCTATCAACTGCAATATCATCAGAATCTACAATTACAACATATTGACCATTAGACTGTTGAATCCCAAAATTTCTTGCAACTGCCACACCTTCGTTCTTTTTATGAAATACTCTTACCCGCGAATCTTTTTCGGCAAATTCATCACAGATTTCAATAGAAGCATCTGTTGAGCCATCGTCTACTAATATAATCTCAATATTAGAATAAGTTTGTTTTCTAAGACTCTCAACGCACTCTACTAAGTACTTTTCCGTATTGTATATAGGAACTATAACACTAATTAATTCACTCATTATTTTTTAGCCTCCAAATATGTCAATAAAGCTTTATCCAGCCATTCATAGAAGTAGATTGTTTATCAACATTATTTACTTGTCTGTAATATAATTTCTGATTGCGTCAACTAACTCCCAGGGAGCTTCATTAGAGTATAGTCCAGCATACTTACTATTCGAAAGTTCTTGATATTTACTGCTTTCAAAACTAAGCATCGGTTTATTGTATTTCTTCACCAAATCATAAACATATACTAATTTCTGATCTAAATTCAAATCCAAGTAAATATCTGAACTCTTTAGGAGTTTTTCCACTAAAATAGGAAAAGAATTAGGGTAAAGAGTCACATTTTGAAACTTAGATAATCTCTTTAATTCATCCGACATAAAAGTATGGGCAGCTATATAAAAATGTACTTCTGGTAATTGTTCGACTAGATAATCAATTTTTTCTACACACCAAGAATTGGTTAAATTCATGCAAGTTAATGCTGGTTTATAGATATCTGCAGAATAAAATACACCCTTTTCTTTCCAGCTAGATACTATATAACTCCATTCCATAAAAGAATATTTCCACCACTCTTCTCTCAAACGTCCAACCGAAAACTGCTTCCACGGTTTGTCAGGAGAAATATAGTGCAAAATTTTTGGAAGGGGTGTTAGTGGAATTTCAAAAACAAAAGCATGATTTTTTTCAGCTGCACCAGCATCAAAACCTATTTGAAAATTATAGGTATCCTCTATCTGGTAACAACTATTTTGAAAAAGAATATTGAGAATAGATTGATCTCCTTCTCCTACATTTTCATGTTCCTTCTCAGTTAATTCAACTAACTGCTGACGAATACTATTTGATTTCCATTTTTTATTGTCTATCAATAGAACTCCTGCATTAAAACCAACACCTGCTCCAAAACAAGAGCGTGCTGCAGCTAGATAATTCTCACCCAAGTCTACTTCAAATAAGTATTTCAAATCACCCGTCACCACTAAATCACTATCAAGATAGAGAACTTTATCTTCTGTTACAAAATCTGGTATAAAATAGCGTGCAAAGGTCATGTGATTGATATGAGGCAGTTTATTTGACCAATTCATTTTAAACTGTTGTCCAATTAATTTGCAATCGATCAAATCTCCTCCCATTTCTTGTAAATAGATTCTTAATCTACTAAACCATTCCTGGGGAATATCTTGATTTAAGATATATACCTTCAAATGGCTGTTATGTCTGCAAAGTGATTTCATTGCTGTCTCAATCTGTCGAATATAAGCGTAATCACCTGCAAAAACTACAGCTTTTTTATCTTCTAACATTTTAACTCCTTTAAGTTTAAGGTAATTCATTACGATAAGACAGTAACCACTTGACTATTATATGTCTCATCCTCTATAAATTCAATATCTTGATCAAAATTATGTTCCGCAGTATGCTTGTGATGCAATTTAACCTTTGTATCAGCTCCCATTTTCATCCATTCATACTCTGAATCAATATGACCAATATCTAGAACCCGATAACCCTTCTTAAAAAGATTATAGGATAAAATTTTAGCTGTGGGGCCCAGCATACATAAAATAAGGCGATTTTCAGCATATTGTATGACAGCTTCTTGAATTTCTTCTATACGCGAATAAGCATTATGGGAAGGACAGATAATTCGCTTAATTGAATTTGCTCCATCAAATAAATCATTACCTACACCTGAACGAGAAGTCACTCCTTCTACAATCAGGATGTCCTGATTCTCCCAAATTTGTTTTAGTTTTTCAAATTGACTAAACGATTTAGATTTGTCCACATAATCTATGTATGGCCGAGATACAAATGTAGTCCCATACCAATCTGCTCTAGCTAATTCTACATAATCTTTCAAGTGCTGTTCTAAATGCCCCTGCCAAAATGATTCCGCTGCTGGTGTAAAATTAGAGCGATCAGAAAATACATTTGGTAGGCCGATAACCAATTTTTTATCACTTTGAAGAACAATAATCTTTTTCAACTGACTTGCAAGATTTTCATCATAAACTTGATAAGGAATAGATTTCCCTAACATTAAATCCATCTCTCCATCTCCAAAACGGATAATAGAAGATTGGTTTTCTATTATATAATCTAGAGTTTGATCAATATCCTTAACCATAATTGCTGGTCTTCTTGCTTGGAATGTACCAGAAATAAGATTTTCAATGTCTTCCACCATACGTTCGGGTGATTTTGAAGAGTATATATGTTGTCCAAAAGAGCCATGTTGGGTACTATCAAAAGAGAAAATGATTTTATTCATTTCATGAACTGATCTCACTATATCATGTGTCGAATGGCCACAGCTAATATCTAAATACAAGCCCATTCTTACTTTTAATTGTTCTAATTTTTCTGTTGTTATAGCTGGATGTAAACGAATATTTTGATAGTTATTTTGTAGTTCATATAACTTGGGCCCCATATCTGTCCAAGCTGCGATATCAAAGATAAGGTGAGGAAGCTGCTGAGCTAAATAATCTAATTGCTCAATGTCCTGTGTATCGGTAAATATTAAGCAATGAAATATTTCCTGATTATAATCTTTTAAAAAACGAGAATGGCTAGCATAGTCTTTGATAGCTTCTATCATTAAATTGATATTTTCTTTGTCAAATACTATTTGATCATATATTCCATGCTGTGTATTAGAAAAACTTAAGATAGGAATCCCTAAATCACGAACATCTCTCAAGATACTTCCAACTTCGAATCCCTGATGGATATCCAAATATAGATTTGTTGACTGTTTCAGCTTATCTAATACAGGAGGAACAATCTGTGGATGCAATCTCACATTATCATACACAGCTAATTTTGTTAGTTTATCTCCCATATCCGTCCAAGCCGCGATATGAAATACCACATCTGGTAGAGCTGTGACTAGCTCTTCTATTCCTTCTAAATCTTGGGAATTCGTCAAGGTTAAACAAGAAAATTCTTTATCTAAAAACGATGTCAGTTCAAAATCTCCTATATGATGTTGTAAAATCTGACTCCACTCCAAATCATGAAATTCCCACCATAGCTCACGATAACGATTAGCTATCAAGGTAGTCCATGGCTTTCTATAGGTCGTAAAATGAATTACCGCTGGTTTGTCATTAAAAGCTAGATGTTCCTGCCAATTATTATACAAAGCCACCACATCATGTCCTACTTGTAAATTATAAGCTCGACCTAGCTCTAGCCAATCATCTTGCAATACCTGATTAAAAATCGTTTGATCTCCATTAAAATGTTCAAAACGACCTTCTTCAACTTCCCTCGTTGTTAGGATGGATTGTTCAATTAATTGTTCTTTTAGTTTGTCTTGGCGCCATTTTTTATTATTGATTAGTAGGACGCCAGTATTAAAACCTTGGCCATTTGCATCTCTAATAGCTGCGATATAACCTTTTTCTACATCCTGCTCAAATAAACTGTCTAATTTATCATTTATAAGTAAATCGCAATCCAAGTATAAAACAATATCCTCTTGTATGTAATCTGGGATAAAATATCTAGCATATGCAATCGAACTAATGTGAGCCTGTTTTTCCCAATTTTGAAACACAGTTTGTTCAGGTAGTTTAACATCGATAATCTCACAACCTAGCATGCGAGCTATTTTTCGTGGTTTGCGAAACCAATCTGGCATGATATCTTGATTTAAAATATAAATCTTAACATCTCGATTGTGATATAGAATAGATTTTATAGTTGTTTCTAACTGCGTGGTGTAATTGCAATCCCCAGCTAATACAATTGTTTTATTCATCTCATTCCCTTAATCAATTCCCAAATGATAGATTGCATCTACCAATAACTTTTTAGTGAAATAGCCTTCTTTTAACAAATAACTAAAGTTTTTTATCCTATTCGTCATTTCTTGATATTCTGGTACATTCATTTTATCAACTATCTCATGAACCTCTTCTAGACTATCTGCCACAAAGCCCAAGCCTTGATCTACTATAAATTTAGCAGTTGATAAGCTACTCGGTACAATCACTGGAATACCTGCTGTCAGATAGGTACTAACCTTATGAGATATATTTAAGGTATAGTATTGGTTGCTTTCGCCATCATTTTGATGAGTTCCCCAGACAAGGCCAAATCCACCTTTTGATAATTCTAGTAACAGTTCCTCGTCTTTTTTCCATCCTTCAATACTAAGATTTCTAGCACTTGGACTAGCCTCCCCGTTATTTGAAAATACTCTTAAAGGCGTATCTTGAGACCAATTTTGCAAGTCTGGAAAACGCTCTAAACTTCCAGCAAAAAAGAGTTCTTTTTTAAACTCTGGGGTATATAAGGATAAATCATGAGGATGATCCCACATACCTTGAACGAGGATTTTCTTAGTTGTCAAGCCTTCTTCCATCAAGCGTTCTTTCATCCTCTCTGATGGGACGATTAAAACATCTGATAGATTATACATATACATATATTCCTTCATAAGATAATAGTTACTATCAAACATGAGAGGAACAACATCATGGATAAAGCAAATAATTTTCACCTGCATATCCTTCAACTTATCAAACAAGACTCGATCAAACTCAAAGCCATTCCAAGTAGGAGACTGAAAGACTAAGATATCACCAATAGAGATACTGGCCATAATCCCATCCAGACGCTTATTCATTTCAGAGGGACTATCTGACGCAATATTGTAAAAATAAATACCAACCTCTCTAAACCCCAGTTGACTTGCTATTTTTTGCACGGCATTTTGGGCAAGAATGACAGTACTATCACCTGCCATACCGTATAGATTTGTTAAATGTAGTTTCATAAATACCTACCTTTTAGATTCCCACTTTTTTAGAAAACAACATACCAACCACTCCACTATATAAACAGATTGTATTATTGTTTGATTTCGTTCCAGATTCTAACCTATTTCAAAGTCCCGTGCCTATATAGTATTTTAACCATAAATAAACTATTTTTTATCCCCAATTTACTCAACATTAGGAAGTCTTCTTATCTAAAAATTCTCGAATAGCTGCCGCCATCGTTTCTGGCTCATTTGCTGAAAAAACCTTACTTGTCCCAGTTGAGTCATGGTTGGTATTTTCAAACGTAAATATTTGTTTGTTCCTCTTACGAACTTCTTCAAGTATCCCCTTCATCGGTTCTCCATGATTGATATCTAGATAAAAATCTAATTTCTCCATCAATTCTTTATACTGATATTGATTGAAGTAGGGATAAAGTGAAACATTGGCTAATTTTTCTATTTTAGTTATTTTAGGACCAAAGTTTGTATATGCAAAAATATGAAACTGTACATTTGGAAATGTAGCTAATAGATATTCAATATTTTCCAATTCTTGTGTATTAGTGAAAATTGCTGTATGTATTTCATTTATCTTTGCTATTTCAACAAATTTAGAAGGTCTTTCCTCTTCTCGTGATAATATAGTTCCCCAATCGATTCCATTATAAAACCACCATAGTTCCCTATATCTGGTTTGATAGGAATTGTTCCATGGTTTATGCTCTCCCTCGAAATGTATTATAGTATGAGTATCATTAGGATTCCATTCCTGTAAAAACAAACCTACTGAATTTGCTATAGAATCTCCTCCTACCAAAAAATTATAATCTGACGAGACTCTCTTCCATCTATCTTTAAACAGTAAGTTTAAAACACCTTGGTCTCCAAAAACTTCTTTATGTTTTTCTCGAGTCAAATCCAACAGTTGTTGGCAAATGTTATCTTCTTTCCATTTGTCAACATTAACCATCATCATCCCAGAATTAAATATAGTTTTATCCCATGAGTCTGCTGCAGCTAGAATATAAAAATCTTCAAAAGGGACACCGAATAAATCATCTAACGATTTGTGAACAATTATATCGCAATCTAGGTAAAGAGCTCTACTTTCTGTTACAAAATCAGGTATAAAATAACGAAAATACGCCATATATTTAATATGTTTTCTCGGTGTAGAAAACGTTTGTAATATTTCAGAATTAACTTTTATATTTACAATTTCAGAATCAATCTTTTCTAATCGTTTCGTCATCAAATAAAACCACTCTTTAGGAATATCCTCATTAAAAACGTAAAACTTCAAATTCTGATTATGCGCACAAATTGATTTAATTGTTGTCTCTAGCTTATCACGATAAAGATTATCAGCACCCAGTACAATCGCTCTTTTTTCCATTATTTATCCCACTTTGCTGTTAATATCTAGTAAAATTTCAATAATTTTTTAATCGCATCTACCATTTTTTCCGGTCTCTTAGATTCACAGATAAAACTTGCTTTTTCTACATTATGACAAGTATTATCAAATGAAAGAATAGGTTTTCCAATTTGATACACCTCTTCAATAATATTAGCAATTTCATTTTCATGATTAATATCCAAATAGAAATCAATCTTTTCTAAGACCTTTTTAAAATTCATCGGATTAAATGAAGGTAGTATTTGTACATTTAAATATCGTTGTAGATCAACAATTTCAGATGCAAATCCTGTATGAGCAAGAATTGAAAAGTGAACCTGCGGTAATTCTCTAATCAAATATTCCAGATGCTCTATATTACAAGTATTTGTAAAGATAGCTGTATGATAGAACTGTGCTTCTATGAGTGAGTTTAAGCCCTTCTTAAAGTCAGCTTTTCTCATCACAATATCAGACCATTCCAAAGAATAATAGAACCACCAATCTTCTCTAAAGCGATTTAAATTTACTTGATACCATGGTTTGTCTCCTGTAAAATGAATAATCTTAGCAGTCTCTTCTAGTTCTAATGAATCAGTATACCAATTTTCAATTTGATAATTTCT
The DNA here is from genome assembly GCA_001914195.1 of Streptococcus mitis. Classification (GTDB taxonomy): domain Bacteria; phylum Bacillota; class Bacilli; order Lactobacillales; family Streptococcaceae; genus Streptococcus; species Streptococcus mitis_F. The sequence continues at coordinate 21,209 of MKYF01000034.1, forward strand.
TGCAACTGTATCCATTCCAACCATAAAATTATAAGAAGAATCTAAAGCATACCAACGGTTTTCAAAGAGTTTATTTAAAATTCCCTGATCTCCGAAAGTACTAGTATGAAATTCATTTGTCAATTCAAGGAGTCTTTCTGTTGCATTTTCTTGTTTCCATAAAGCAACATTAATTAGCATGACTCCTGAATTAAAAGTAGATGGAACTAAGGCATCTGCTACAGCCGCTAAAGGGTAATCTGTAATATCCTCTAAAAATAATTCATCGATGTTTGATCTAACTATAATATCCGAATCCAAATACAAGACCTTATCTTCCTTCACAAATTGAGGAATAAAATAACGAAAAAATGCAGCATAACTCAAATGAGACAATGGAAGATTATAGTCTCGTAGACTATGATTTGTTATTTTTACATTAACAATCTCTGATGATAATAACTCTAGTCTTTTAGACATTAATTGAAACCATTCTGATGAAATATCATCATTAAAGACATAAAATTTCAAATTACGATTATGAGCACAAATCGATTTAATTGTAGTCTCTACCTTATCTTGATAGCCATTATCTGCGCCTAGAACAATAACTTTCTTTGTCATTCATTCCTCCTCTTAATCTATATACTTTCTAATTTCCTGAACCATTTTTTCTGGCTCGGTAGGAGAAAATATTTGAGCTCCCTCGTTGCAATGATTCGTATTTGAAAAAGAAAACACTGGTTTCCCCATACTCTTTACCACATTTGTAATATTGTCAATTTCATCATAATGGTTTATATCTAAATAAAAGTCTAATTTTTTCATCACTTTATCATAAGAAAAATGATTGTACTGTTGATAAACTGTCACATTAGGATATCTCATCAAATCAATAATATTAGATGCAACCCAAGTATGAGCAAATATATAAAAATGAACGTCAGATAAATTTTCTATCAAATACTCTACTTGCTCCAATTCACAACTATTAGTAAAAATAGCTGTATGAGCCTTTGGTACAACTGTTAAATCCTGATAGGTCTGAAATACCCTTTCTTTACGTAACAAAATATCAGACCATTCTAATCCTTGATAAAACCACCAAATATCTCTATAACGATTTTGACTTAAATGTAACCAAGGTTTTTCTCCAGTATAGTGAATAATATAAGGTACCACATCATCAGGAAGGGCTGAATTGTACCAAGATGATAGTGCTTCTGGAGTCGTCTCAACAGCAATATGAATCAAACTATCTAAACCAACCATAAAATTGTATTTCCGATCCAACTTTTTCCAGTTTTCTCCAAATACCATATTGAGAATACCTTGATCTCCAAAAACTTCTTGATGATGTCGATTTGTTAGTTCAATTAGTTTTACAGAAAGATTTTCTCTTTTCCATTTACTAACATTAATCAACATCATTCCCGCATTAAAGCGATTTTCATATCCTTTTACAAAATAATCCCGAACACCAGCAATCCAATAGTCTCCTAATTCTTCCTGGAATAGTTCATCCAACGAATGAGTCACTACTATATCCGAATCAAGATATAAGGCTTTTTCTTCCACTACAAAATCTGCTATAAAATATCTAAAGAATGTGGCGTAGGATAAATAAGCAATCGGAAGATGATAGCCTTTTAATTGATGATTCGAAATCTTAACATTGACAATTTCTGAATCAATTGCTTTTAGCCGTCTATTCATAACTTGAAACCATTCGCTCGGAAGGTCATCATTAAAAATATAAAATTTTAAATTTCTATTATGCGTACACACCGACTTAATTGTAGTTTCTAGCTTATTTAAATAACCATTATCTGCCCCAAGAACAATCGCTTTTTTCACTTTATTTCTCCTCGTAGATTTTCCCTGTTAATAAAAAATCTAACTCCTCTAACCTCTTTGTTTCGATACTATTTTCTAGTCCTTTTTCATTTGCTATGCGACGCCAATAGTCTAGATAAAATTTATGTTGTTGAACGTACTGACTTATATCGTAACCTTTTAAAGCTAGCATCGCAATCCGTTCCAATCTCAAATCATGATCATCCCTCATCATTTTCTCAGAAAAACCACTATTTGAAATACTTGTTTTTCGAATACGATAAAAATATAGATTTTTATGGATATAAGCTATTTTTTCAGCTTGCATAAATAACTTATAATTTGTCCCTATATCTTCGTTAATCCTTCCTACTGGAAACGTTATTTGATCAAATAATTCACGTTTTGACAATATCCCCCATGAAGTTTGAAATGTTAAGTCTCCCCCTTCAAATTTAGGTAGCTGTTCTACAACTTCTCTCCCACTATAAACTTTTTCATACTCATCTCCATAAGCATAAAAAAGATAAGTTGCTCTTTCCTCATCATAAGCACCATAACAAGCTATTGAAACATCTGCATTATGTTTTATTATCAGTTCATATAGAGTTTCTAAGTAAGAAGAATCTATCCAATCATCTGAATCTACAAAAGTAAGATAAGAGCCTTTGGATTGTCTTATTCCATAATTACGCGCATCTGATAGTCCACCATTTACCTTTTCAAAATATTGAAAACGAGAATCTTTCTCAACATATTCCCTACAGATGTCAGCTGAATTGTCTGGTGAACCATCATTTATTAATAAACACTCAAAATTTTGATAAGTCTGACTCATAATACTATCTAAACACATACGTAGATAGTTTTCCACATTATAAACAGGAACTACAATACTAATTAATTCTTGAACCATTTATTTCTCCTTTAATTCAACAACTTTAAAATCCTGATCAAGTATATTTTCTACTAGTCATTCTATAAATTTTGAAAAATTTCTTTATATAACTGTATAGCATTTGTATTATCAATACCAAATTCAACTTCATTGTCAATATGATATTTCAAAAATTCTTTTGTTTTAGCTAAATAAAGATTAGTATCAACAGTTTTTCCAATAAGAAACGGTAGCCGACCCAACCTTATTTCTACATCATCCATCAAATACTTATCACTAATTTTTCTCGCCCTAGTAGATAAATGATGCTGGCGAAAATTATAAAGGGCCTTATTGAGATAAATGCAACTCTTGATTTGTAAAAAAATCTTAAAATTAAACTCTAAGTCTTCTCCCATTATTCGTTGTTCATTAAAGGTAGCAGTTTCTAAAAAGTTACGTTTAAATAGTTTCCCCCACGATACATTAAATGTACTGTCATAATTCTCTAAATTTGGTAATGAATTTAACAACTCGTTTCCAGTATAATATTTTTCGTAATAATCTTGGTCCCAAACATGCAGATAAAAACATCCATCGTTCATACTGTATTGTTTATATGTCAGAACTGCTAAATCTGCATTATATTCATTTATTTTCATATACAATAATTCTAAATAATCAGAATCTACCCAATCATCCGAATCAATAAAGGTTATATATTGTCCTTTCGAACGTTCTATACCTAGATTACGTGCTGAAGAAACTCCACCATTTTCTTTTTCAAAATAACGAAAACGAGAATCTTTAGAAACATACTCTCTACAAATATCAGCAGAGTTATCTGGCGAACCGTCATTTATTAATAAACACTCAAAATTTTGATATGTTTGATTCTGAATACTATCCAAACACTGTCGCAAATAATCTTCAACATTATATATTGGAACTATAATACTAATTAATTCATCCATAAGCTATGTAATTATTCTCCTAAAAACTGTTTAATAACTTTTACCATTTCCTTTGGCTCTGATGAAGACAATATATGACTTCGATTATTTGTATCATGACTCGTATTCTCAAAAGCAAATATCGGTTTCGATAGGTTATGAACTTTTGAAATAATATTATCTATTTCCTGATTATGATTGATATCTAGATAAAAATCTAACTTAGTCAGTATTTCTTGAGATTGATACGGTGTATAATTGGGATAAAGAGATATATTTTTAAAAGAATTCAACTCTTGTACTCTCGGTCCAAAATAACTATGGGCAAAAATGTGAAAGTGAACATTAGAGAGGCTTTCTACTAGATATTCTATGTGTTCCAAATCTTGTGTATCTGTAAAAATAGCCGTATGGAATAAGCAAACTGATGCAATTTCACTAAACGTAGTTGGTTTGCTATCAACTTGCGACAAAATTGTTTGCCAATCCAAACCATTGTAAAACCACCACAATTCTCTATATCTTGTTTTTGATGAAGCATTCCAAGGTTTATCTTTACCTTCAAAATGGATAATAGCAGGTTTATAGTTTTCATCCCAACTATTTAAAAACCACTCTGGCTTTTGAGCCCAATAAGCTAAGGTATCAAGCCCAACCATAAAATTATAATGAGGAGATACTTTCTTCCACTTATTTTCAAATAATAGATTTAAAACTCCCTGATCCCCATAAACTTCTTGATGTTTTTCTGCAGTCAACTCTAAAAGATTTTGACAAATGTTATCAGTTTTCCACTTATGAACATTTACCATCATCATTCCTGAATTAAAAATATTTTTATACCACCCATCTGGAACAGCAATTATATAATTTTCTTCGAAATCTTTCTGAAATAACGGATTTATATTCCCATGAACAACCATATCACAGTCCAAATACAAGGCCCTATCTTCTTTTACAAATTCTGCAATAAAATAGCGAAAATAAGCCATGTACTTGATATGTTCATCAGGAGTAGAAAAATGCTTTACTTTTTCTGCATCAATTTCTATATTCAAAATTTCACAGTTTATTTTCTCTAGTCTCTTATCCATCAGATAAAACCACTCTTTGGGAATATCTTCATTAAAAATATAAAATTTCAAGTCTCTATTATGGTAACAAATAGATTTAATTGTTGTTTCCAATTTGTCACGATAATTATTATCCGCTCCTAAAACGATTGCTTTTTTTGTACTCATACTCCACCCTTTTCCAGATTAATTTCTTGTCTCTATCATAAGATTCCCATCATTATAAACCACACTGTTTGCCGGAACATCATTGCGAATAAGACAACCTGCTCCGATAATAGCATTATCCTCAATAGTCACTCCTTTTAAAATAGTGACATTGCTTCCTATCCAACAATCTCTTCCAACTCTGATTGGTGCTGTTTTCCACTGCCATTTTTCTATCTTTTCGGCGGTATAAACATGGTCGTGATCGTAAAAACGAACTCCTTCCCCCATCATAGTACCTACCCCGATTTCAATTCTTTCCATACAGTTAAAACTACAAGAGTTATTGATAAAGACACCATCATTCAATACCAACTTGCCAGAAGAAAGATTAAAATTTTCAAAATTTCTACAGATGACATTGGCTCCTACAAGGAAGTTAGCCTTATCATCTATTTGAAATACATTCCAAGTCCCATCTTGGATGATTTTTTCTTGATGATTGATTCCCACACTGACTTCATTCAGACACTCTCTCACTCTAGAAACCAATTTATCTGGTGTACTTGATAGAAAAACTTCCTGCCCCTGATTTCCATGGACTGTATTGTTAAAAGCCAAGACCGTTTTACCAGCCTGCACAAATTTGGAAACAATAGAATCAACTTCTTGAAAATGATTGATATCTAATAGGATGTCGCAGATGTCTACTAGAAAGTTCAACTGTTGTTCATTCGTAACTGTTAGAAGTCGGACATTGTATTTAGTTTCTAAACTACGGATTTTATCCGAAAACTGTACTGGAGCCGCAATATGAAAACAAATATCTGGCAAGTTGTCTAGGAGATAATCTAACTGCTCAATCTGATCACTAACAGTCAAAATCAATGCATCGCCTAATATGTGTCTTTTCTTCATTGTCTTATTTCTCTTAATTTCTCAATCATTTCTTGAACTTGTTCTACTTTGTAGGTTATCTGTCCAACTTCACGATATTTTGTATTTTCAAAAGCTAAAATTAACTTTCCTCTTTCTGAAAATTGATCTAACATTTCCTCTGTTTTTTCACCATGATTAATGTCTAAAAGTACCTGACTAGTCTCGATTAATTCTTGATCTAGTTCTACTAAATAATTAATTCCAGCATAAACAGTTACATTTGGATAGACCAACAATTGTTTCAAACGATCACTAACCATAACTCTAGCCGCAATCTTAAATTGAATATTAGGTAAGGATTGAATCAATGTATCAATTTGTTCAATATGATCTGAAGACGTATAAATTAAACAAGTAAGAGGCTCTCTGATAGGATAGATATGTGATTTTTGTAATGGGTGTAAATGATGATTTTTTCCTAACTCTGTCCATTCGAGACTATGATAATACCACCAAACATCACGATAGGTCTGCGCAGCTAAATCAAACCACGGTTTTCTATGCGAGAGATAGTGGATAATACCAGGATAATCTTGACCTGCTGGTAACTCATAGTCTGTGAATTGCTTATGAATCACAACATGGTTATTGTCAAATTCCATCTCTATCCATCTATTTTCAAAGAGCATATTTAAAATACTCTGATCCGCTTGATCTACCTTATCATGCCACTCATTTGTCAAATCTATCAAGCGTTGGGACATGTTTTCTTGTTTCCACAAACGATTGTTGATTAGTAAAACACCCGCATTGAACATTTCCCTGCCATAGTATACTCTTCCTCCATAATCTCGAACAGCTGCTAATGGATAGTCTTGCAAATCTGTTTCAAACAAGTTATCCAAATTTTTAGTTACAATCAAATCACAGTCTAAATAAAGAGCCTTATCTTCTTTGACGAAATCAGATATAAAATAACGCAAAAATACTGTGTAACTAATATCTGTTTTATAACGCGAAATTTGCTCGGAAGTTACCCGACAATTGATAATCTCTGAGTCATATCTTTCCAATCGCTTGTTTAATTGTTTAAACCATTCATTAGGAAAATCACTATTAATCAGATAAAACCGAATAGAACGATTATGATAGCAAATGGACTTAATTGTCGTCACAACCTGCTCTGCATAGGCATGGTTTGCTGCCAAGACAATGGCTTTCTTTTCATTTTTCTCCTGTATCGATAACTGATTTAAAAGAGTTCCTTTCATTTCAAACTCTTTATACGTTGCTGTGTCAGATAAACCACTAGCTTGACCGTTTGCGAGACTAACTTCCAGCATCTGACGATAAACTGCCAAGTGTTTCTCAAGTGGATAACCCATATTAGCTAGTAGTGTAATACGCTCAGACATAGCATCAACTAAGGCATGCATCCACTTTTCTGTCCAAGTCTTTGTAATACTGCCGTTTCTCTGGCGATATGCGTAAAGACCTTGATTTATATAAACTATTTTTCCAACTAATAAGTATATCTTTTGATTAAAATATCCATCCTCGCCGAGTTTACCTTTATCAAATCGAAGATAATCAAATAATTTCGCCTTATAAAGTTTCCCACACGCAGAAATTAGTGCGAAATTCTTCATTTCTTTTGATTCATATAAGTTCTCAAAGATAGAAACATTGTCATATACTTTCTCATAATAAGAGTCCGCACTCATATGAAAATAGAACAGTTTTTCATCTTCATTATATGAGTAGTAATTCCCTACTGAAATATCTACTTCATACTCTATTATTTTATTATATAGAACTTCTACATAATCTAATTCAACCCAATCATCTGAATCAACAAAGGTTACATAGGAACCAGTCATTTTGTCCAGACCTACATTTCTCGCATCTGATAAACCACCATTTTCGTTTTCAATGTAAATAATCCGATTATCTTTTTGTGCATACTCTTGACAAATTATCCCCGAATTATCTGTAGAGCCATCATTGATAACGATAATTTCAAGATTTTTATAAGTTTGGTTAATTAAACTATCCAAACATTTATCTAGATAATGTTCAACATTATAAACTGGCACAATTACCGTAATTTTTTCATTCATGAGCTCGTTCTCCTTTCTTACCATTATAACATTTTTTTTGCTTTTTTTTAAGCTATTAAGGAATTTCTAAATTAAAAAAATATATTTATTTCATTGATAGTATCGTTCATACCGCACTAAATTATAATTACTTCCCGAATTGAATAATCATGCACAAATACAAGCTAAATAATTTAAAATATTTAGCGTTATAATCTTACTGCAGTTACACAATAACATTTTCGAATGATCAATCCTAAAAATGAATTTTTAATTCATCTCAGACATCTAAAAAATGACTCGTCTATATCTTTTAAGAATCTATTGATGTAAAGAACCTTATTATTTTAGAATAGCTATCTAATAAACGCAAAAAAGCGACCCCCATCAAAAATTAGAGAACATTCTAATTTTTGAGTACAGGCCACTTTTTCTATCTAAAAATAGAGAAAAATCAATTTATAAAATGTGTTTTACTATCCTTTAAAATATTTAGCTGCAATTGCTTTTTTGACCAAAATTTGTTGGTAAGATTCCACGTCTCCATGTTTAAGAGTTTCTTCTTCATGAATAGATAATCGCCATTTATAAGCTTGAATTTCTCTATCTAATAACTCCTGAGGAGCTCCAATCAATTGGAGAATAGTCATACGTTCTTCAATACTCTTTAAGGGATATACATCTGCAAGATTGACTGTCCTTGTAACACTTGTAGAACGTTTTCTATGGATATAAATAGCCTTATTCATAAAAGCAATTTTATCTGCCTGAAGATAAACTTTATAAGTTGTGTAATCATCCTCTACACTTTTATCTGTTGGATATACAATATCCTTAAACAGCTCTGTCTTGTATAACTTCGCCCACGGAACTGTGAAGCATTGACTGAAATTATACTTACTATCATATTGATGGTTAAACCATTCAAATGGTGTATAAGTCTGCTCAAAATAACCATCTGCTCCTACATGAATCAAAAAACTAGCTTGATCATCCAAAAATTGAGTAAAGTTTCCGATTGCAATATCTGCATCTGTTTTTTTCAATAAATCATAAAGATTTTGGATATGATCCAACTCCAACCAGTCATCATTGTCTACAAAAACGATATAATCCCCAGTTACAACTTCCAAGGCACGATTGCGGCTAGAAGAAACTCCACCGTTTCTTTTATGATAGACTTTAACACGTTCATCTTGATTTTGATAATGTTGACAGATTGCTGCTGAACCATCTGTTGAGCCATCATTAATCAAAATAATTTCAAGATTTTGATAGGTTTGTTGAACGATACTATCCAAGCATTTTTCAAGATATAGTTCTGACATATAAACAGGAACAATAACACTTATTTTTTCCATCATTTTAATCATATACTCCTTTTCTGATGCAATATATAAAAAACAAAGTCGATTTCAGTACAGTACGCATTTTTTAAGATATGCCCTAAATCAATTCTAATATTTCTAATAACAGATTAATCATGTTTAACTTCCCCTGCATTTGGTAAGTATTCTTTTATAAATCCTGATATATCCTTACTCATGATTTTATCCAATCGTTCAGAAATAATGTCTTCTGGCCAATTCCACCACGCAATTTCTAACATTTGTTCACGGAAAGTAGGATCTGCGATACGATAACGAATCACTTTGGCTGGATTGCCTCCTACAACAGCATATGGTTCTACATCCTTGGTCACCAGAGCCCCTGCTGCTATGACTGCACCATCTCCAATAGTTACCCCAGCCATGATTTGAGCATTGTTTCCAATCCAAACATCATTACCAACTCGAGTTGGACTTTTCAAAATATGGTCATCAGTCATCTGCAATGACTCATCCGTGTAAAATACCTCTAAACTCTTGAATGGATAGGTTGTAATCAACTCTAAATCATGATTTGCAGTTATAAATTGAACATTGTGCCCAATAGAACAATAATCACCAATTATAACCTGACCTCCGTGGTCATAGTCAATTAATTGTGGAATGCCATACGTATGTTTCCCTACTATTAAGGCTCCGTAATCAATTAAATAGCGGCAAGTATATTTTGTCAGGTAATCAAATAAGTCCGAACGCGAATCATATATTCGTATTTCTAAGGGAATCGTTTCCTGATGTAATCCTTCCCAGTAGGAATGACCTACTTCTTCATAGCAACACTCAAAAACTGCTGTTAGTTGCTCTGACTTAGAATATAATTTAAGTTTGTGATCTTCTAATTTCCAAAACCGCTCATTATCATGACCTGCTCCACCAATATCTCTAATCTGACCATCAGGTAAGAATTGAAAATAACGTTGGTGTTGCTTATTTTTATGTGAAAATAAACAGAATTTTCCAGATAGCAATTAAAACTTCCCCCTCCAACTAAATTGACTATATCTATCGGTTCACCTACAATCTGAATAAGTAGTCATCTAACGAAAACTTTATACAAATTTAGTGTTATTTACCCTTCATATAGAGAGACTATATAGTATTCTTTTGTTATATACATCTTACCACAAATGCTCTTATAATAAAAGTAACTTACATAGAAATATCAAGACTATCCCAGAATTGAAAATTAATAAATTTACATACAATTAACGAATTGGAAAGATAATCATATACGATTCAAAGTCATGCCGATGGAGTTTCATTTCTTCAAGGATATTAATCAACAAGTAAAATGAGGTCTTAAAGTCTTGTTTACCATATGTTACAACCGTACAGGAAAAATGCGAATACAACTATCGATCATTAGTGGACATTTACGATGAAATAATGCAAAAAATCCCCTGGATGAGTTTTCATCCAAGGGATTCTTCATAACTCGAAATAATAATACTTCCTATGTATTTTTAATCCGATTATTCTTCGTCATCACGTTTACGGCGTTTCGCAAACAGACCTAAACCAGTCACGGCTGCCAAAGCTCCAAGGAGTACAGATGATTTGGAAGCTTCTGTACCTGTATTTGGCAATTGCTGTCTTGACTTACCTGCTGATTCTGATGGTGTTTCAGAAGATAATGTGTCTGCTGATTCCGATACGCTTGCTGATACCGATGCACTTGTCGATGCTGACTCAGATGCTGATGTGCTTGCTGAAGCTGATGCACTTGTTGACGCTGATTCAGAAGCCGATGTGCTTGCTGATGCTGATGCACTTGTTGACGCTGACTCAGAAGCCGATGTGCTTGCTGATTGGCTCGCACTTGTTGATGCTGATTCAGATGCTGATGTACTTGCTGACTGGCTTGCACTTGTTGATGCTGATTCAGAAGCCGATGTACTTGCTGACTGGCTTGCACTTGTCGATGCTGACTCAGATGCTGATGTGCTTGCTGAAGCTGATGCACTTGTTGACGCTGATTCAGAAGCCGATGTGCTTGCTGAAGCTGACGCACTTGTTGACGCT
>MKYF01000051.1 GCA_001914195.1 Streptococcus mitis
ACGGCCTGTGAACTCAGCTTTAACCCCAAGTTGAGCCAGGGTATTGATAACTGGAGTTGAGAAGCTCTTGAAGTCAAAAGCCTTGTTTTCATCTTCTTTTGAAATGATCGTGTAGTTGAGGTTATTTAAATCGTGGTAAACAGCTCCACCACCACTGATACGGCGGACCACCTCAATACCATTTTCTCGAACAAAATCACGGTTGATTTCTTCGATGGTATTCTGGTGACGACCAACAATGATAGAAGGCTTGTTAATCCAAAGTAGGAAGATTTGATCCTCATCCAAAAGGTGTTTAAAGGCATATTCTTCCAAGGCGATATTAAAAGCGGTGTCGTTTGAATGATTGATAATGTATTTCATGAGATACCTTCTTATACGATAGAGACTGGAAATAACCTTCCAGTCTAATCTATCTTTCTTTTATTTTTTCTTAGGTGAATGGATAGCCATTCCTAGAACATCCGCAAATGCTTCGTACATCACTTCAGAGTAGGTTGGGTGTCCGTGGATAGTCTTCAGCATTTCTTCAACAGTGATTTCCATTTCGATAATGCTTGACGCTTCGTTGATCAATTCTGCAGCTGCAGGACCGATGATATGGACACCAAGGATTTCTCCGTATTTCTTATCTGCAATGACTTTTACGAAACCTTGAGCAGCATCCGATGCAATAGCACGACCGTTAGCAGCAAAGTTGAACTTACCAATGGCAACATCGTATTTCTCACGGGCTTGTTCTTCTGTCAAACCTACTGCTGCTACTTCAGGAAGAGTGTAGATAGCTGCTGGAGTCAAATTCAATTTGGCAACAGCATGATTTCCTTTAAGAGCATTTTCTGCGGCAACTTCACCCATACGGAAAGCTGCGTGAGCCAACATCTTCGTACCGTTGATGTCACCTGGTGCGTAAATACCTGGAACAGAAGTTTCCATGTATTCGTTGACCTTGATGCGTCCACGATCCAATTCAAACTCAACTTCGCCAATACCTTCAAGGTCTGGCACACGACCGATTGAAAGAAGAGCTTTGCTTGCGATGATATCGTCTTTTCCTTCAACCTTGATACGAAGTTGACCATTTTCCTCGATGATTTCTTGCAGTTTAGTACCAGTCAAGATGGTCATACCTTTACGCTCAAGAATCAAGCGAAGGTTCTTAGAAACTTCAGCGTCCATAGCTGGAACGATACGGTCCATCATTTCGATAACAGTTACTTTTGAGCCAAATGTCATGAAGGCCTGACCGAGTTCTATACCGACAACTCCACCACCGATGATAACAAGGCTTTCTGGCACTTCATTCATTTCAAGAATATCGTCACTGGTCATCACAAGTGGAGATTCCATACCAGGGACGTTGATCTTGCTGACTTTTGAACCACCGGCAAGGATGATTTTCTTGGTTTCAAGCAATTCAGAACCATTTACCAAGACATTCTTGTCTTTAGTAATGGTACCAATACCCTTATGTACTGCTACACCATAACTACGAAGAAGACCTGCAACACCACCGACAAGGGTATTGACAACCTTAGACTTAGTTTCAAGGAGTTTGTCCATATCTACAGTGAAGTTAGGATTTTCAATCACGATACCACGATTTGCAGCATGACCGATATTTTCAATAATTTCAGCGTTATGTAGGTAGGTCTTGGTTGGAATACATCCACGGTTTAAGCAGGTTCCACCAAGTTCAGATTTCTCAACAAGGGCAACCTTACCGCCGAGTTGGGCAGCTTTAATGGCTGCAACATAACCAGCAGGACCTCCACCAATCACAACGATATCAAAAGCATCATCGCTCTTACCATCATCGTTTGAGGCACTTGCTGCAGGTGCAGGGCTAGCTTCTGGCGCTGCTGCTCCAGCTGTTGGGATATTTTCCCCTTCTTCACCAAGGTAACCGATAACTTCCGTTACAGGGACAGTTTCGCCATCTCCTTTAAGGATAGCAATCAAGTACCCATCTTCTTCGGCTTCCAATTCCATGCTGACTTTATCAGTCATGATTTCCAAAAGGATTTCTCCTTCTTTTACAAATTCTCCGACTTTTTTATTCCATTGGACGATTTGTCCTTCTGTCATATCCACGCCGGCTTTTGGCATAATTACTTCTAAGGCCATGTCTTCCTTCCTTTATCTATATCTTTAAAATGAATACTCTTGTTCTTAAATCAACATTGAGATTGGATTTTCAATCAATTCTTTCAAGTCTTTCATAAACTTAGCACCAGCCATACCATCTACGACACGGTGGTCAATTGTTAAACCAAGGCTCATGATAGGGCGAATCACAATTTCACCATTGACGACAACTGGCTTCTCAATTGTCGAACTCACACCAAGGATAGCTGAGTTTGGTTGGTTGATGATAGGACCAAAGGACTGAACGCCAAACATTCCCAAATTACTGATTGTGAATGTTGAATTTTGCAGTTCGCTTGGAGCCAATTTACCATTCAAGGTACGGCCAATCACATCCTTAAAGGCTACAACCAGTTCTGAAAGACTCATCTTCTCAGCATTGTAAACAACAGGTGTCATCAATCCATTATCCATCCCAACTGCCATGGCAAGATTGACATAGTTGTGAGTGATAATAGTCTTGCCATCTTCTGTCAACGAAGCATTGATGTAGGGGTGTTTCATAAGAGTCTTAACAACTGCAAGTGAAAGAAGGTCTGTTACAGTAGTCTTCTTCCCAGTTGCTTCCATGATTGGCTCAAGCACCTTCTTACGAAGAGCCAACATTTCAGTCATATCAACTTCATAGTTGAGCGTGAAGGTTGGAGCAGTTAGGTAAGATTCAACCATACGTTGGGCAATAACCTTACGCATTGGTGTCATTGGAATACGTTCAATTTCACCATAAGGAGTGATATTATCTGGAACTTCTTCCACTTTTTCAATTTGAGCAGGAGACTTGATGGTGTCGTTTTCGATATTTTCAGGAAGCAAGGCCAAAACGTCCTTCTTCATGATTTTACCACGATGACCTGTTCCTTGGATTTCCTGCCAAGCAATGTTATGTTCGAGGGCAATTCGTTTTGCAAGTGGCGAAATGCGAACCACGTTTGTGTCTTTATAAGTTTCCACGTCTTCTTTGTGGACACGACCGTTTGCACCTGAGCCAGAAACGTCGTAGAGGTTGATCCCTAAATCATCCGCTAACTTTCTAGCTGCAGGAGTCGCTCTTAGCTTGTCATCAGCCATGACCTCTCCAATTCTATACTAAGATATTAAGGACGCAGAGGGCAATGAAAAAATAGGAGATTGACGATGTGTTCGATGAACACAAGGAAATCTATCTTTTTTTCACAGACCTCCGTCCGAATTCAATTAAATAATACAAAGGGCGTCAAAAGCGACTGAAAAATAGGAAATCGACGATGGCTTCGATGAAGCCAAGGAGATTTATCTTTTTTCCGAGCTTTTAGCCCGTGCTCAACTCTACAAGTAACTTGGATACAACACGTATCTCAAGTTGCTACGGTTGCCGCTATTAGGCGGTCAACCTAGTAGACTTACTAATTCATTCGTCGAATATTATCGATTCGACTCTCTCCTGTCGCAACT
>MKYF01000041.1 GCA_001914195.1 Streptococcus mitis
ATCGCTTTCTTCTCAGCGTCTGTAAGTTTTTCTGGATTTGCTACTACTGTCTTATCTGCTGGTTTAACGATGTCGTTACCTGCATTTGGTTTAGTTGCATCTACTTCTGATTTGAATAAATCTTCTGATGGGATTGTCGCAGTAGTTCCATCTTTCAGTGTAACTGTCGCATTACCATCTTCATCAAATTTAACAGATTTAGTTTCTGGGTTTAATTCTCTTAATTTTTCTTCTACTTTAGCTTGATCATCCGGATCATTTGCTTCACCGGCTACTTTGTCTGCTGGTTTAACAATTTTACTATTTCCTGCATCTGGGTTAGAAGTATCTTCTTTAGTTCTTACTAATTCTGATGCTGGGATTGCTGCAGTTTTACCTTCTGTAGTAGAAACAGAAACAGTTCCATTTTCATCTATCGTTACGATAGCATCTGGATTTACCTCTTCAACTTTAGCAACAATCTTAGCTTTCTCTTCGTCAGTTAAGTTCGATGGATCTTTTACGATAACTTTATCAAGTGGTTTGTTAATGTCATTTCCACCTTTACCGTTATCTAACTGGTCCTCAGTTTTCACTAATTTTGTCGGATTGATAATTCCTTTATCGCCAGCTTCTGTTGTTACTTCGATGTTTCCATTTTCATCATATTTAACTTCTTTAGCTGTTGGGTTAACTTTCTTAACTTCTTCTAAGATTTTAGCTTTTTCTTCATCTGTTAATGCACTTGGATCTTTTACTAATACTTTATCAATTGGTCTGTTTACTTCTCCAATTGCTTGAATAGCCGCCTTATCAGCTTCTTCTATTGTATTAACATCGTCTACACTACTTACTGCATCAATTGCTGCTTTAGATTTTTCCGCAACTTTATCTACTTTAGCTTTTAATTTAGCTTTAGCTTCAGGAGTTAGATCGTTACGCGCATCAATTGCTGCTTTCTTAGCTGTTGCTTCTTCATCAATTGCTTTACGAGCATTTGGTTTATCTTCTACAACTGGTACAGATTCTTCAATTTCACCTTCAGCTTTTTCTTGAAGTTGCTTAACTTCTGCATCTGTTCCAGCTTTATCGATTTCTTCCTTAGCTTCTTCTGCTAGAGCTTTAGCTGCATCTGCTGCAACTTTCTTCTCTTCATCAGTAGCATCTGGAGTGTTAGCAATGTCTTCCAATTGTTTTGCTAATTTATCTTCGATTGCTTTCTTGGCTGCTGGTTTAGTTACTGCTTCTGGATTTACAGCTTTAACATCTGCTACACCTTTATCTTTTGCACCATCTACTGCTTTTTGAGCTTCTGCTGCTTTTTCTGGTGTTTCTGCATTAGCTGGTTGAGCATCAATTGCATCTGTTGCTTCTTTCGCTTTAGCTTGAGCTTCTTCCTTAGCTGCGTCTTTTTCTTCTTTCGTCAAATCAGGACGAGCGTCGATTGCTTCTTCTTTCTTAGCTAACTCTTTTGCAATTTCTTCTTTAGCTTTTTCTTTCGCTACTGGATTTACTTTCGCAACTTCTCCAGTACCAGCATTTTTCGCTGCATCTACTGCTGCATCTGTTGTTGCTGCATCGATTGCTTTCTTAGCTTCATCTGCTGCTTTCTCTGCTGCTTTCTTAGCTTCATCTTTTTCTGCTGGAGTTAAGTCTTCACGTGCGTTAATTGCGTCTACTTTAGCTTTAAGAGCTTCATCTACTGCTTTTTTAGCTTCTGGTTTCTTAGCCGCTACTGGATCTACAGCTTTAACATCTGCTACACCTTTATCTTTAGCACCATCTACTGCTTTTTTAGCTTCTGCTGCTTTTTCTGGTGTTTCTGCGATAGATGGTTGAGCGTCGATTGCATCTGTTGCTTCTTTTGCTTTTGCTTGCGCTTCCTTCTTAGCTGCTGCTTTTTCTTCGTCAGTTAAGTCAGGACGTGCATCGATTGCTACTTCTTTCTTATCTAACTCTTTTGCAATTTCTTCTTTAGCTTTTTCTTTCGCTACTGGATTTACAGCTTTAACATCTGCTACACCTGATTCCTTAGCTGCATCTACTGCATCTTGTGCTGCTTTTGCTGCTTCTGGTGTAGTTGCGTTGTCTGGTTGAGCGTCGATTGCATCTGTCGCTTTTTTAGCTTTTGCTTGAGCATCTTTCTTAGCTGCATCTTTTTCTTTGTCAGTTAAGTCAGGACGTGCATCAATTTCTCCAACTTTCTTAGCCAATTCATCTGCGATTGCTTGCTTAGCTGCTTCTTTCGCTACTGGGTTTACAGCTTTAACATCTGCTACACCTTTAGCTTTAGCTGCATCTACTGCATCTTGAGCTGTTTTAGCTGCTGTTGGTGTAGTTGCTACATCTGGCTGCTTGTTAATAGCGTCTGTTGCTTCTTTTGCTTTCGCTTGTGCTGCTTCCTTAGCTTTTGCTTTCTCTGCATCTGTTAAGTCTTTACGTGCATCGATTGCTTTTTCTTTTTCTGCTAATTCATCTGCGATTGCTTTTTTAGCCGCTTCTTTAACTACTGGAGTTACATTTGCAACTGCTGTAGTTCCATCTGTTTTAGCTTTATCAACTGCGGCATTTGTAGTTGCTGCATCAACAGCATCTTTAGCTACATCTGCTTGCGCTTTTGCTACTTCTTTCGCTTTAGTTTTCTCTTCTGGAGTTAAATCTGTGCGAGCATCGATTTCTTGGTTTTTAGCTTCTAACGCTTTATCGATTGCTTTTTTAGCTTCTGGTTTAGCTTTAGCTACTGGATTTACAGCTTTAACATCTGCTACACCTTTATCTTTAGCACCATCTACTGCTGTTTGTGCCGTTTGTGCTACTTCTGGCGTAGCTGCTGCATCAGGTTGTTTTGCAATTTCAGCTAATTGAGCGTCAGCTTTATCTTTTGCTTCATTCTTAGCTGCTGTTTTTTCTTCATCAGTTAAGTCTGTACGCTTATCAATTTCGCTATTTTTATCTTCTAATGCTTTTGCAATTGCTTTCTTAGCTTCCGCTTTGGCTACTGGAGTTACATCTGCAACTGCTTTAGTTCCAGCTTCTTTAGCTTTAGTAACTTCTGCATCTGTTGTTGCTGCATCGACAGCTTCCTTAGCTTTATCAGCTGCTGCTTTTGCTGCTTCTTTAGCTTTAGTTTTCTCTTCTGGAGTTAAATCTGGACGATCATCGATTGCTTTGTTTTTAGCTACTAACGCATCATCAATTGCTTTCTTAGCTTCTGGTTTTGCAGATACTACTGGGTTATCTTTTGCAATTGCATCAGTTCCTGCTTTTTCTACTTTATCTAACTCAGGTTTAGTTGTAGCATTAGAGTTAGCAATATTTTCAAGAGCTTTAGCTTTATCTGCATTTACTTTAGCGATTGCTGCATCTTTTTCTTCTTTAGTTGCTGCTGCGTTATCATTGATAGCTTGGATTTGTTTATCAGCTGCTTTATTAACTGCATCGATAGCAGGTTGTTTGTCTAGAGTTACAAACTCTGATAATGGTCTTGTATCTTTTGAACCATCTGCGTATGTTACTACAAGATTTCCTTGGTCATCTTTTGTTACTGAAGCAATTTTAGCATCTTTATCTGTAACTGGAGCATTTTTTGAGATATTTGCATCGTCATTATTCTTATTGTGCTCAAGTTGTAGTTTTTCTTTGATTTTAGCTAATTCTGCTTCTGTAACGTTAGCTGGATCAGTTACAGCAACTTTTTCTGTCGGTGCCTTGATATCGTACTTATCTGTTTGAGATTTAACAACGAATTGAACGTATCCTGGTTTTTGTTGACGTGCTGCGTCATCAGTTTCAGCATTATAGTTTGCGCCTGTCATTGATTTTGCATCATTGCTATCTTTAGATTCAATGAAACTTGTCCATTGTTGGCCAGCTTTAAGGTTTGTAGCTCCAGTCATCTTGATAGTAGCTGTTCTCTTATCAGCAGTGACTGTTCCATCGCCAGTTACCACACCATTTTCAACTTTACCTGTTGTAAAACCAAATCCTGTAGTGTTATTCCAAGTTACATCTCCTGGTCCACGTAGGTATAAGTCTTTAACTTCAGTTTCGTCCTTACCTGTGAATGTTAAGTCAGTATTTTCACCAGTGTAAACATAGATTTGACGTTTGTCAGCATTTGAGTATGGAAGTTCAACTGTTGGAGCTTGATTTACTTTAACAGTATGTGTATACTCAGCAGACTCTTTACCTTGACTATCTACTGCTTTATATTTAACAGTATATGTTCCTGGTGTTGCTAAATCTGCTGCTTCAAGAGTTGTTTTACTTGTATCACCATTGATAGATACTACTGTTGGTGTACCTTTTGTTCCTAATGTAGCATTTTGGTCATCTTCATGGTCTGTTACTTTCGCAAGAGTTGAAAGATCTACAGTTCCCCCTGCATTTACTGTCGTCACATCTGAGTCTGTTGCTGATGATACTACCGGTGCTTCGTTAGTTACTGGAATGCTAGCTCTGCCTAAGTATGTACCTTTGGTAGCTAGTCCGTTGTGAGGAATGATTTCTAGGTTAGTACCTTCTTTAACTGGCTCTGTTAATGTTAGTGTAACAGTATCAGAGAAGTTACCCTTAACAACGTTTTTAACTGTCGCTTTTCCAGCATTGTTGCCAGAAATCACAAAGTTATCATCAGATTCACGTTTAATATCAATTTGTGGTTTAGAATTATCATTTTTGTTTGTATACCAGAAGTATGCAATACCTGCATCATGCGGAATTGTAACTGTAACTTCTTTAGCTCCTGCTACAACGCTCTTACCGTCTTTTGCCACTGCTGATGGCAGGATAGTCGATGGCCCTTCTGATACTGTTACCGCTGTTGCTTCACTGGATACTCCATTGACAACTTGCGTAACTTCCACTTTATTTTTAGGAGCATAGAATGCTCTTGCAGCTTCACTAGCACCTGGTAAGGCTTCATTGCTGTTCAATCCTTTATCTAAAGGAAGTTTCCAGTTTCCATCAGCGCCAACTTGTGTTGTTTTTTCTGAGATTACTGTTGTTCCTTCTGGATCTTTAACAGTCACTTTAACGGTTGCTCCAGGTGTACCTGTTCCTGTTAATTCCTCATCAGTTGAAAGAACTGTATTTCTAGCGTTAGCGTTTGTATTGACTACAGGAGCAGGGTTTGTAAGCGCAAATTTAGTTAATGGTAATGTATCTGTAGATCCATCTTTATACGTTACCACCATATTGTTAGCTACTTTTTCAACAGATTTAATCTTGGCTTCTTTATCGTCAACATTTTGACCTTGTTTCGCAACTAAGTTAGCATCTGTATTCTTTTTAGAATAGTGAAGTTTAATATTGGCATTGTTTTCACCAACTATTTTCTTAAACTCTGCATCTGTTACATTATTAGCATCAACTACTGGTACTTTAGCAGCTTCGTTTTCTGGTGTTGTAACATCGTATTTTTGAGTTTGTGGTTTAAGGATAACAACGAAAGAACCTGGATCATCTGCACCTGTTGCACTTCCTGCTATTTCTCCTCCATCAGCATCTGCAACTCGTAGGAAACGCCATCCTAAAACTACACCTGGAGGATTTTCTCCTCTAGTCGCTGCATCTAGTTTGTCTTGTGTAAAATTCCCTTCTGGTGCTGGTGTACCTGAGTAAGTAATGACTGCTGGTGATGCTTCTGTTGCTGGTGTCTCAGCAGTAATAGTATTCGCTGTATATCCATATTGAGTACTAATTTTATTTGTTGTACCTGGAACTTCAGCAAAAGTTCTGTTTCCACCTTGTCTTAATGTGGCACTTGAAATTTTTCCGCTATCATCTTTGATTTTAATATCAAATGAGTTTTCTTCTGCACCGTAAACATAAATTTCTTTAGCTTGCGCATTAGAGAATGGAAATTCTGCTGTTGGTGCTTGGTTTACACGTGCGAAGTCAGTTACTGGTCGTTCAGCTGTTGTTCCATCGTTATAAGTAATAACAACTTTATCACCTTTTTGAGTAACTGTATCAATCTTACCGTTAAGGTTGTTATCAGCACCTTCTTGTAATTTAGCTTTGATTTTATCTAATTCTGGCTGTTGAAGTTGTGCTGGATCAGCTACCGCAACTTTATCAAAGTTTTTTGCTTTATTCGCTAAATCTTCTGTGTATTTAACATTTTGTGAACGAACTTTGAAGAATACTTGATAATCTGGATCAGATGCACCTTCGTTGTCGATTTCATTGTTACTTGCATCTTTAGCACGAACTTTACGTGATACTATTGTTGACCCATTAGACCATGGTTTCCCGTTAGGGTGAAGTTTTTGTAATGTTCCTGTAACAGAAAGTGTCGCTGGTTGGGCAGCTGTGGCAGTTGTTTCACCATCAATATTAGAGTTGTTTAATCCATACCCTACATTAATGTCAGTTCCAGACCCCATTTTTTGCATCCAACCTTTAACAATCTTACCACTGTTATCTGTAATCTTGATACGTCCAGTGATATTTGTTTCTTCTGTTGGAGTTATCCAGAATGTTTTAGATGCTGGATCATCATAATCGATTGATACTTTTGGTTTTTCTGTATCAGTTTCCGTACGGAAAGCATTGTTTTTATCTAATGCTTGGCCATTACGTTCGTCTTTTGAACCTGAGTTTTCAATAGAGTTAGTACCAGCTGTTGGTTCAGTGTTTTCTGCTTGTTTACCTACAGTTTCTTTTCCGTTAGTAGTGTCTACTTTAGGAGCTTCTTTTTTAGGTTTGTTTCTTAATTTAGAGCTAGCTGTAGTGACAAGTTTGCTGTAAGCTGTTTTTAGTTCAGCTTGAGTAGTTGCGTTCGCTAATGTAGCTTTTGCAGATTCTAGTTCAGCTTTTAATACTGCAACACTTTCTTCTGTTTTGTTATCGTAAGAACCGTTAGAAAGTTTTGTTTCAATTTCTGAAATATAGCTTTCAAGTTGGGTCTTGTCCAAAGTTGGAGTTGCTGGCGCAGCAGCTGTGTCTCCAGGTTGGATTTGATCCGCTTGAACAGATACAGCTCCATTCCCTAAGAACATGAAAAGAGCAGCGACAGCGACACTAGCCGCCCCAAAACTATATTTACGGATCGAGTAACGAGTGACCTTCTCACGGTGCAGACGTTCAACACGACTCATAGATGGTTTGTTTTCCATTATTTTCTTTTCTCCTTTTGTAAGGTTAATTAATTTGATTTCCACATGACACCTGTATGTAGAGATCTACAGTTTACATTTTATCTTATTTTCAATATATATGCAAATGATTTGATTTAAAATTTTCGCAAAAAAAAAAAAGCGTTTTGGGAAAGTAAGGAATTTTCAGATAAATTAGTTTTGTATATTTTCTTGTTTTTGTAAATAAATAATTCACATGTTTTTATAATAAATTTGCTTTTGTTTTAATTTCATCCATAAAGATAGCGCATTCATATAGGATTGGTAGTAAAATAAATAAGTTTGATAGGTGAAACAAACTATTTTTGCACTGCATAAGAAAAAATTATCCGTAAAACACATGAACCAAAAATAAAACATGCTACCTCATTTCGGTAACATGTCATCGTTTTCTACTTACAACAAGGCCTCAAACTCAGCCACGGTCATTCCCAATTGATGGCTAGCAACCTCGGAAGTCAGAAAACCTTGACGGACCATATCCAGAAAGGCAAAAAGTTTCCCTTCTTCCCTTCCTTCAACTTTACCACGCTCCAGCCCCTGTTCAATACCTTCTGCTCGACCACGTTCAAGACCACGCTCTAAGCCCTTTTCCTCAGCTTGTTCCAAGGCATAGTCATGCGCTAATAAGGCTTGTTCTTCTCGCATACGTAGTTGGCTAAACATCTTCCTGTCCTCCTCGGACCAGCTCTTGTAGTCCAGCAGTTGGTCTGCTTGGCTGATGGCTCGCTCGGGTTGCTGGGTAAAGGGTTTGTTCCCGAAAAACTCCAACCACGGCTTGCGAACCTCGTCTTTGCTGGTTTCTCTGTATTTTTAGGTCTTATTTATGATGGTCTTTCAAGAGTTCTTCAAACTCAGCCACGGTCATGCCTAATTGCTCACTCGCAAATTCAGAAGTTAAAACATGTTGGCGAACCATGTCTAAGAAGACAAAAAGTTTTCCACGTTCAAGACCACGCTTTAAACCTTTTTCTTCAGCTTGTTCCAAGGCATAGTCCTGTGCTAACAAGGCTTGTTCTTCTCGCATACGTAGTTGACTAAACATCTTCCTATCCTCCTCGGACCAGCTCTTATAGTCCAGCAGTTGGTCTGCTTGGATGATGGCTCGCTGGGGGTTCTGGGTAAATGGCTTATTCCCAAAAAACTCTAACCACGGTTTGCGAACCTCGTCTTTGCTTGTTTCTCTGTATTTTTTTAATTCCAAGAACGCCATCTTGACCAGATGGTTTTCTTGACCATTGTTTGTAATCGTTAAAACCTCACCCGTCGTATCCTCTCGCATGCTAAAGCTATGGAAGGCTAAATCATCTTGAAAATAATTACTGTCCACGATAGCGATAGCATAAACTAGTGCAATATGTTTATAACTCTGATGAGTATTTCCTTCTTGCTGATGAATTTTTTCTAGGTTTTGATTGACCTGACTACACAAGTAAGCCCACAGGCGATTGATGAAAAAATTCTGATGATGCACCTGAATCTCAATGATAACCTGTGTCCCATTGTCCAACTCCGCCAAAACGTCTATACTTGTATAGAAATCTTGGGCTGAATAAGGTAGGGAAGGTAGTACATGAATGTTACTTCCCTCCAAAATAGTCACATTTTTGGCTGGTAAATCCAGCATATCGCGGATAAATTGACAAGTGATCTCTGGATTGCTAAAAATCTTCTTAGCTACCAAGTCATTGGTTGGGCTGATGCCCGGATGTCTTAAAGTCATCCATTTCCTCCTTCTATTATACCATATTTTTAAATCTAATTTTGCTAGATTCGATGGTTCTATCTATTTATTCGGAAAGGAAATGAATTGTGAAGATATTTTATCTCGTTTCAACTAAAATATGAGCTTGATCAATCAGCTGTCCATCAACAGTTAGATTCAGATAAAAATCCAAAGTCTTGTCGGTAGCAAAATACAGGGTTGGTATGCACAAATCTTTTTTACTTTCTCCAGCTTGAAATTGAAGGAATTGAATCTCGTCCTGATAGGCGACGCCATGAACACCTGTCCCCGGTTGAATCGAAATCTTAGCCTCCAAAGGAGTACTACTTTCGCTACGTTCAACCTTAAAATGAAGAGTCTCCCCCTTTGCCACAGCTAGACTTTTTTCTGCAAATACTAGCCCCTGAATAACTTCTTTTTTTGATAAGCTAGGAGTTTTATAGAGTGAAATCTTGGTCAATACAGGCAAATCCTGTGCCTCCGTGATCATCACGCGCAACTTTTGCGCCTCTACTAGTGGACCTCGCAAGAGGCGCTTATGACCAACTGTGAATCTCGTTCCAAATTCCTGCCAGACGCCACCCACCTCTACTTGCACATAAAAAGCAGCGATTCGTTGCCCTAGCTTCAAATCTTCTCTTAACTCAAGCACATCGAAAGGTTTAGGTGTCCCTAAGTCAAGTTCTAGCTGGATGGGCAATTCTGCATCGCTTGCCCAAGAACTGGTCTCAAGGCCGTCTGTCAGATGATGACAAGCAAAGGTTGCAGAAAGAGCAGGACCAGATACCTTGGCTCCCAGAGATAAATCTTTCCTATAGAGTTCGTCACGATAAGCCGCAAATTCATAGAGGCGCTTGATATCTCTATCATCAAAGAGACCATCTTGATTCGGCGGAATATTGAGCAAGAGAGGGGTGCCTCTCCCCACCGAGTGAAAGTAGATCTCGACCAACTCCTCGAGAGACTTAGGATCCTGATTTTCATGGTAAAACCAGCCCGGCCGGATGGAAACATCTGCCTCACCAATTGAAAAAATCGTACCCGAGGAATCTCCGTGCTGAAGATAGTCCAACTCTGCTTCTGTTCCTAGTTTATCAGGATTCACCTTTTGCCACAGGGGATCACCTGCATACCCTCGTTCGTTGCCAATCCAGCGAACGCTGGTGCCTTCTGTTGAAAAGATCAAGCAATCGCCCTGCAGGTCCCTAATGGTTTCAAACCATTTCTCAAATTCATAATTGACCTTTTGAGCGCCTTCTCCTCTGGCACCATCCATCCAGACCTCAGCAAATTTCCCTCCATTACCATAGGCAGGATTTGATAAGATTTCCTTCAACTGAGACAAATAATAGGCATTATAGTCCGCTTCTCGATCCACATGATAGAGAGGACTGTGGGCATCCCAAGGCGATAGGTAGACCCCCATATCCATATCAAACTCTGTGGCAGCTTGGGATACTTCAAGGAGCAAGTCCCCCTCTCCATTCCTCCAAGGACTGGCCTTGACCGAATAATCTGTGTAAGCCGTCGGATAGAGGACAAAGCCGTCGTGGTGCTTGACCACCAAAATCAACTTTTTAAAGCCCGTTTCCTTGAGCACGCGAACCCACTCACGCGCATCTAACCTGGTCGGATTAAAGCGTTCAGGATCCTCCTGACCTGTCCCCCATTCCTGGTCATAAAAGGTATTAGGGCCAAAATGGATAAAGGCTGCTAGTTCATCCTCTAAATAAGCTAGCTGGGCCTGACTAGGCAAGGGCCCGTGCGGTTTTATTTCTCTTACCATACTACTTCCTATCTACATTTTTCTTTACTTTTTTAGCATGCACTTGCAATTCTGTTAAGGCTAGGGGACTGGTCAAGCCTTCAAATCGAAGACGAAAGGCATAGGTTTCCACCTTGTCAAATTCAAAACGAAGCTCTTCAGCCTTGTCGCTTGAAACTTTTCGGATAGCTGATACAGGTCGCCAATTCTCCTCTTGCTTGAGCAGGGAATCCTTATCTAAATGGTTTGGAGTCCGAGGCAAGGCAGGCTCATTCCCTACATAATAATCAATAAAAGTCGGATCCACCGCCACGTATTCTTGATTCTCAACATAATACAAGGTCACGTTATCCACAAATCGCGGTTTTAAAATCCCTGCATCTCCAAAAAGAATGCCCACGCTAGCTTTCTCTGACTTAGTAATCCAAGTATTGGCTGTCGATTTTTTCCGAGCAATGACCTTGTCATTGAGGTAAGAGGCTGGGTGATTTGGCTCTGAATGAGAAGCAAAGACCAGAGGCAGGTTGGACCCTGTCCACTGATTGGAAATAACTTCTCCATCTACACTGGCATCTGTCACATGAATGGTGACTGTTGCTGGCAACTCACAGCCCGCTACCTGCCCTGTAAGAACATATTCTCCTACCTGAGCATAGACTTGAGGATCGAGTTTATCCCAAGTCACCTTGGCCGTATCTCGTCTGCCATCTGATAAGACTAGCTTGACTCGGTCTGGTAAGTGTGGGGCTTCCTTGACAAGCGTCCAGACCCTTTCAGGATTAATAGCACAAATCCCTTGAACACAAATCTGAGCAGAAGCCTTTATATCCAGCTCCTCAAGATGACCAGATACCGTAAATTCATGAAAGCTTTCCAGATCTTTTTCCGAGATTGCCTCCCAAACAACCTTTACTCGTTTTGCACTACCGGACTCATAGTCCACCAAAACTGAAGATGGCAACTGTGGATAAGTTCCCTTAGCTGTATACAAGCGAAGTGGTCGTACAGAAACTGCCTGCCCTAGCGAGGTATTTTCTGCGACCTGCAGGTGAATTTGATAGGTCTTCCCTTGATAAATGGCGCGGATAGCCAAGTCACCTGCAGACAAGCAATGAAGTACTCCCTGCTTGATAATGGCGTGGGCACTGCCACTCGTCTCCCAAATCACTTCACTATTCCCCACCTTGTTCACAGGGTTATCCACAGTTTGTGGATAAAGTCCAATAGCTGGGGAATCCCCTTCTTGTAATCCTGCCTGCTTGTCCACTCGAATCTCAAATAAGCGCTGATTTTTCACTGACTGGCAAGCCAAATCCTCTCCCACTAAGAGATCAAAACTTGCTGGCTCTAGTCCTCTGGCACTAGCCTTTGCTCTCACTTGACCTACCTGCTCCAAGCTCTGAACCAAAAGTACACCTCTGCCATGAAAGGCTTTCCTCTTAAAACGACCATTTTTCTGATCCTTGTAACGTTCACGACTGGCCTGCCTGCCATTATCCACACCTACAATGCGAGCAGGGCCTTCAATTTCAAAATGAAGCTGATTGGAAGCACTCGGCACCCAATTTCCAGCTTGGTCCAATACATCAAAATAAAGATAGAGGAGATCTTGCCCATCTGGCTCCAGTTGTATTTTCTCGGCATGAAGCCCAATCTTAGCAACCTTACCTGCAGTCACCACCCTATCTTCTGCCACAATCTGACCTTGACGGTCGTAGGCCACAGCATGCAATTCTCCTGATTGATAAGTCAAAGGCCATTCGAGATAGAGTTGGTCAGATCCTTCTCCCTCTTGGTATTTTCGACCGTCTGAAGTCCATTTTTCCTGAAAAGTCTTTCTCCCCTGAGATTTTCCATTGAGAAATAGCTCTACAGAACCAGCATTTGAATACACTCGAACAGGGATATCCCCATACTTATCCACAACTTGTTGATAACTCTTGTGGATTTCCCAATTCCAATGGGGCAGAATATGAACCATGGGATGCTGATTACCATCCAACCACTGACTTTGGTAGAGATAATAGTCATTTTTAGGAATCCCTGCTGTGTCCACAATACCAAAATAAGAACTCTTGACAGGTGTGTCATTTTGATTGTGCCAAGGAGTCGGCTCACCGATATAGTCCACTCCTATCCAGATAAACTGACCTGCGTAGTCTAGCCGATTTCTATCTGCTATCCAAGAAGCCGTCGCTGTCTTCCCCCAAGGAACCCGATCATTGCCATAGTCCGACTGTTCAAAATTCCGCACGCGACGATTATCCCCAACCCATTCCTTATCTGGGCGAAAATAACTATCACGCGTTCGGGTAGCCGATGAGGTTTCAGAGCCATAAAGTCGCCACTTGGGATGTCTTTTGCGAATCCCATCAATATTGTCTTCCGAGTAATTTAAGCCCACCACATCCAACAAATTGGCTATCTTTTCATGACCTCCAGACCCATCTCCAAAGCGGAACTGATCCATTCCCATGGTCACAAAACGGCTATCATCAACCTCCTTGACCCTTTCTAGCAAGCGTTTGATAGTCTTCAATGAATGAGCATCGCCATTTGCTTCACTGACTTCATTTCCCAAGGACCACATAAAAATCGCTGGATTGTTCTTACCACGCTCGATCATAGTGCGCAAATCGTAATCTGACCAGAAATCGCCTGCTTTTGCTTCTGGATGAGTCGCTTCTTCCTCAAAAAAGCGACCATAATCATATTCTTTCTTGCCTCCATACCAGGTATCAAAGGCTTCTTCTTGGATGAGTAGTCCCATTTTGGTAGCCACATCCAGCAAAATACTACTAGCTGGATTATGGGTGATTCGAATCGCATTGACGCCCATTTCCTTCATCTGGCGCAAGCGTCTCTTAGCAGCTGACCTGTTTTCCACAGCTCCCAGCGCTCCGTAGTCATGGTGCAGACAAACCCCATGAATCTTCAACCAGCGACCATTTAGAAAGAAACCCTTATCCGCTTGCCAATCCATATAGCGGTAACCAAAGCTCTCCTCTCCTTCATCAACCAAAATGTCATTTTTGTAAAGGCGAGTCTTCAATTGGTGAAGGTGAGGATGTTCAATATCCCAAAGCAAAGGTTGGAAAATTGATATGGCTTGTTGGAAAGAATATTTGTCCCCAGCTTCAATCATTACAGAATCTGTCGCCTGCCAGTCTGACAGCTGTTGTCCATCATACCAGATACTCTGCTCCAAATACACCGACACAGACTGAGGTCCATCATTTGAAACCTTACTTGTAAGCTGAGTTTCCACCCATCCATCTCTTTGTTCCTTTAGCTTGGGACTTTCTATCTTAATCCCATATAAATCCAGATGAACTGCATCTGTCATCAACAATCTTACTTCTCGGTAGATACCACTACCCGAATACCAACGACTGCTAGGTTGCTGATTTTCCACAAAAACCGCAAGCTGGTTGGCCGTCCCATCATTTCTTAGATAAGGCGTGATATCATAAGAAAAAGGTGTGTAGCCATTGGGATAATAACCCAGCACTTGCCCGTTTATATAGACTTGGGCATTCATGTAAACTCCATCAAAGAGCAAACGTACTGATACAAGACTGGTATCATCTTCCAAGTAGAACTGTGTACGGTACCAGGCCTGACCACCATTTAGCTGTCCACCCTCATTTTGCGCTGGCGAATACTGATCAAAATCATTGTAAATACTCCAGTCATGTGGCACTTGAATAGCCTGCCAATTTTCCCTCTGAAAATCCGACACCAAGGCTTCTTCTTTCCCCACCTCTTGACTAAAAAACCAGTGATTTCGTAAAACTTCTTCTCTTCTCATACAAGCATTCCTCTTTAAACGATTCGATTTACTTGACTATAGCACAAAACAAAAGCGCTTTCAATACGTCCTCCATCACTCCCTAAATACTCAGAAAAGATTCTATAATTTGTGGAGGAGTCTGAAAATCATTCCATATTCAAGCAAACTTTAATTTTCAAGAAATAAGGTCGAACCTTACAAGAGCCCAAAAAACACCCCTCTGAATGTTCATTCCAGAGAGATGTTCCTTTTGTCTTAACTATTGTAAATCGATTGTCTAAAGTCATCTGAATCTTTGAGATAAGCTTTATAAATCGCTTTTTTCAGTTTTTGAACTGGTGTTTCGATAAGCTCAAACTTTTTAGCCGTGATATTTCCTGCTTTTATCTGTTTCAACTCCTCTTGGACAGCTTTATGCATCAATTCACTTAACTTCTGACCTGTCAGACTTATTTGCTGACCTTCATATTGGATTGTCAAAGGTTTCAATTGATCAATCTTAGCTACCCTTTCCTTAAACTGTGCTTTTTTAAACTCAGCATAACTCTTACCATTCAAAATTTTATTGAAAATGTAAATATCAGATAAAGGCTTGTTCTCAGACTCTGCTGCTTGTTTGTATTGATTTGATACATAAGGTACAAATCCTTCATAATAGCCCAAAGCAGCCATCAATTCAAAGGCTTGTTTTCTAAAGGTGATATCCCCACTCATACCAGAGTCATTTTGACTAACACCATAAATGGTATCAAACATATCAACAGTATAGTAACCATTTGCTGCAATTTTACCTTTATCTGAAAAACCAGCAATGATATAACGATTGACTAGGATATGATTGTCAATCAAACTATCAATATCTGTCAATTTTTTGGCATCTTCTAAGGTCAGAGCTTGAATCTCCTCACTCTTATGAGTCGGTTTAACTGCTGTATTACGGTAATCTACCCAAGTTCTAGGACCTGTTGAAGTGATTGGCGTTATTTTTTTGAAATAACTCATCTTGTCTTCTGCAGATAAGTTTCTACTTGCCTCTGCTTCTAGATAATCTAGAGTATAAAGGACATCAAAACTTCCCTTCATGTAAGATTGCAAATCTTCTGCCGTTTTAAATCGATCAGGTGTTTTATTGTAAAATCCATTCTTATCACTCTCATCATATACAAAGTTGAGATTGAAATAAGTATCCTTTTCTGGATTATAGGAGTTTTCAAAAATACCACGCGCATAAAACTCTGCTCCTGTACCATCTCGACGACCGTGATTATTAAACAAGACCGTTCTATCTAGTAAGTGCGTCATTTCATGAGAGTAAGTCGCTGAACCCCTATCATCCAGAACCCTATCTGTAAAGTAACGGACACCTAATCCATTGGCCTCAGCTCCCACCTTACTTACTGGAGAATAGTAATTCATAGGAGTCATAAATTGGTCAACTCCTTTATCAGCTCCACTACCAGTAGCTGGTGACCAAGTGCTATCAATCTGGGCATTCGGATCACTTGTATATTTCTTCATCGTATCAATAATCAAGCGATTTGTCAGCAACTTATCACGATTTTCTGGTTTTGTTATACGATAAAGAGTATCAACATAGTTGGCTTGTTGTACAGCCGCCTTTTCAATTAAAGACTTGACTCTAGCAAGCTCAGCCTGGTACTTAGTTGGATTAGACTGGGCAAGAGAAGTATCTATATAGGAACCAATATTACCATAAGTAATCGTCGCCATATTACTAATCACGTAAACATTTGGTTCTTTCACATTCAAAAGTCCCAAAATAGCAGCCATATTAGCCTCTTGTTTACGAGGATCCTTTTCCCCAGCTGTCAACTTGCTATACAGACCGACATGCGCTGAAGGATTTTCCTTAGATGATTTTTCAACAATCATAGCTTGGCTAGATTTTTTAAGCCAAGTATCCGCATCATCTGACGTAAATAGTTGGCGATTGCTGTCTAAAAATTCCTTCAAGCTAGCCTTACCTGTAATGGTAGATAAATACTTTGTAAATGTTTGAGGACTATTGGTCAACTTCATCTCTTCATAAGACATAGATCCTAGTTTCTTCAAACTATCTAAGGCTGTCATTGTCTTATTACCAAATGAACTTGGATTAAAGGCCAGAATATCACGAATATTCGTGTCCCCAAATTGAATATTATAAAAACGATTGATATAAGACAGTCCCAACAAGATCTGCTCTTTGTATTGTTCAAGCTCTTGTTTGACCTTGCTGCGATTTTCAGGGGTATCTCCTATAATTCCCAATGTATGCGAGGCTATCTTTTTGAAACTTGACTCAGCTTGCGTCTTCGTCTGATCAAAGCTTTCTTGAATTGACAGTTTTTGAAGATACTCTGTGCGCAACATATCTTTGACTTCTTGGTCAGTGATATTTGGGTGTGTTTTTCTGAGCGCAATTCTCCTTGTTATAATATCTCGAGGATCATAAGTAGGCTCTAACTGTGCTTTTAGTTTACTGTCATGTAAGAAGTCTACTGAGCTCGCGCTTGTGGTCAGAGCAGACACATCCACAGCATCTTCTCTCTCACTATTAGCCGGAAGTAAGTGTGGTTTATCCTCCTGACTACCAACTAAAACAACTCTCGGTTTCATTGGTTTTGTTATTTGGCTCGCTTCTTGGGGATTAACCAATTCACCAGTTTGTTCATTGATGGCGTAGGTTCTGGTAAGTGTATTTTCACCAACTTCACCCTCAGAAGCTATCTTTTCCATATTTTTAGCAAGAGAAGGATCCTCTCTTCGCTCCTCGGTAACAGAAATCGGTTGTATTACTTTTTCCACATTACCAACTTGAATCACTTTATCGACTGCTGAATTTACTTGTTTAGTAGTATCAGATACCGTCACCTGACCTGTTGCCTTGTCTAGTTGATAAGTCGTCCTAGTTTCCACCGAACCATCACGCCCTGCAACCGCTACTTTCTCTTGTCTGAACTCCAAAGCAGGATTCACTTGGTAAATCGTTTTATGAGATAGGACAGTAGTTTCAACACTCGGTTTAGTTCCAACTTCTACAACTTGATCAACTTTGTTAGCTACTATTTTGACAGTTTTATTCTCAGAAATATTTCCACTTGCTTGATCTTTAGTATAAGTAGTAGTAACTTGTTCTTGTCCCTCAACACCCGGAATTTTTACTCTTGTAACGCCGTGGTCTAGTTCCTCATTCTTTTCATAAACGGTTTCATAAGGGACGGCTTTGGTCTCCACTTTGGTCTGAGGAAGTTGAGTGTCTTCTTTATACTCTGGGAGAGTCTCCTGTATCTCAGGCTCACCGGAAACACCGCCTTCATATGATGGAAGAGACGGCTCTACCGAAG
Source organism: Streptococcus mitis (assembly GCA_001914195.1). Taxonomy (GTDB): domain Bacteria; phylum Bacillota; class Bacilli; order Lactobacillales; family Streptococcaceae; genus Streptococcus; species Streptococcus mitis_F. Next base: position 17,753 of record MKYF01000041.1, read on the forward strand.
GTTCACCGGAAACACCGCCTTCATATGATGGAAGCGCTGGTTCGACCAAGGATTCGCCGGAAACACCACCTTCATAAGATGGAAGGGACGGTTCTACTAAGGACTCACCGGAAACACCGCCCTCATAAGACGGAAGGGACGGCTCCACCAAGGATTCACCGGAAACACCGCCTTCATAAGACGGAAGAGATGACTCTACCGAAGGCTCATCGGAAACACCGCCTTCATAAGATGGAAGCATTGGTTCTACCAAGGACTCGCCGGAAACACCGCCGTCATAAGATGGAAGGGGTGGTTCCACCAAGGATTCGCCGGAAACACTACCTTCATAAGAGGGAAGAGGTGGTTGGACTTCCGGGGCTAGGCTTATGCCATTTTCTTGAGGTTCCTTCTCTTTTGTCCCTACCAGAATTACCTGAGTAACTGGTTCACGAAGCACTTCTCTCCCTACTTCATTTCGCGTAACAATACCATCGATAACCCTTACTTCTGTTAAGATTCGTTCTTGTCCCTTGGCACCTTCTATAGAAATTCTTTTTTCTCCCTTAGACAGAGTTGGGTCAGACTGCAATTGAGTTTCAAACTCTATCTCCCCTACCCTAACTTCCAGTTCTGGCTTGTCTTCAATAACAGTTTTCATTCCTTCATCTGGTACTTTTTTAGACTCAATACTCATACTTTTTTCAGGAGTTGGATTTAAAACGGGCTCAACTGCGTAGGTCGTTTGAGGAAATTGCACAAGATCTTCAGTCGAGTTAAATTGAGATGCAGTCTGTGGTACAATCTTCTTAGACTGAGATTCTGAACTTTCATCCTTTTGTGATAATGCTGGCGACTCTACCTTATCAACAGAAAGTTCCTTGCTAGCACTATCTCTTACCAAATAATATCCCGTAAATTCATATCCTTGGACTATTTCAGGACTTGGTAGAAACTGACCTTCTACTCTCTTAACAAGGGCTGGTTGTAATTCTACCAGATTTTCTAAAGCAGAGATGGATGCTCCCCAGCCACCAACAGCAAAGACTGTCACAAGGAAGTAAGACGCTCCCTTTTTTCTCTTGATTAAAGTGAAGGAAAGCAATAATAATCCTGCTCCCAAGATAAACATCCCATCATTAGAAAACAGACCTGTTTCTGGTAATCTTGTAGCCAATTTTCGATAGACAAAGTAATATTCTTTTCCTTCTTTGACCTCAATCTTATTTTCTTCAAACCATTGCAACTCAGATTTCAGCTTTTCAGGTAAATCCTGCTCATCCAAATAATGACTTGAAATTAGTGTTGAACTCGTTTCTGTAGCCTGTACAGGTTGAGCACCCATACCAGCAAAAAATAGACTCGTTCCTAGCAAGACCGAACAAGCTCCTATTGTATATTTCCTCAAAGAAAAACGCTGCTTTCTCTCAAATTGATATTCTTTCATCCTATATCCTATCATTCATTATTATTGTATATTTAGTATATCAGAAATAGTTTGTATTCACAAATCTTTCTAGTTATTCCCTTATCATTCCAAGTTAAGGGGGATAACATACAATAATTTTTATTTAAATGTATATCAATGTTCTTTGCTTTTCTTAACAACCGCAATACAAAAAGAGCCTGTTGCCAAGCTCTTTAGTCTATTATTTCTTCTCAGCGCGAAGGGCTGACAAGATTTGAGTACGGATATCATCCACACCATTTGGTGTATTTGGTAAAAAGATAGTTTGATTTCCTTTAGAGGCAAAGGTATTCAAGGTATCCAAATACTGGTTGGTCAAGAGGATGGACATGATTTGCTCTTCTGTCATGCCAACATTAGCTTCCTTGAGTTCTGTGATAGACTCTGCCAATCCATCCACAATTGCCTTACGCTGTTGGGCAATCCCCACACCATGAAGGCGGTCTTTTTCTGCTTCGGCTTCAGCTGCAGTGACAATTTTAATCTTGTCAGCTTCCGCCAATTCTTGCGCTGCGACCCGCTTACGTTGCGCCGCATTGATTTCATTCATGGATTGCTTAACTTCTGCATCCGGTTCGACCTTGGTAATCAAGGTTTTCACGATAATGTAGCCGTAAGTTGTCATTTCTTCCGCCACTTGGTGCTGGACTTCAAGGGCAATCTCGTCTTTTTTCTCAAACAATTCATCCAAGGTTAATTTGGGAACAGAAGAGCGAAGAGCGTCTTCGATATAAGATTTAATCTGAGATTCTGGACGCATGAGTTTATAGTAGGCATCTGTCACGCTCTGCTCGTTGACACGGTACTGAGTCGCCACATTCATCATAACGAACACATTGTCCTTGGTCTTAGTCTCAACCACAATATCGCTTTGCAACAAGCGCAACTGAATTCGCGCTGCAATCGAGTCAATCCCAAAAGGCAAGCGAATGTGAATACCGCTATTGGCAACCTTTTGGTATTTCCCAAAGCGTTCAATAATCGCCACCGACTGCTGACGAACCACATAAACTGTACTCAGTGTGACTATCACCAATAGGAGCACACAAACCACTACAAAAATCATCAAAAATGTTGCCATTATCGTGACCTCCATCATTATTTTTCCTGTATTATAGCACATTTAAAGAAGGCTGTGCAGTTTTTACTGCGATTTTTCCTGAAATGTCAATAATTAGAGGTGAAACTACATTTCAAGTTATAGTAGATTGAAATAATATGTGAACAAATTGATTAGGAACGTCAAATTAATTTCTAGAAATATTTTAACAGCTGTAACGTACTATTCTAGATTCAATGCACTATAGTAATCGCTTTTTTCATTACATTAACTTCTATAGAATCTTCATCCATAGTCAGGGAATAACTTGCCTTAACTTTTCTCTCGTGCTATACTAGTGATTGAAATTAATGAATAGGAGATATTTCATGAAAACAGCAAAAACTACTGTTACAATCCTTTCTGCACTTGCTTCTGTCGTCTTATTGGCTAGTTGTGCAACAAAGTCTACAGAAACACAGACAAGTAATAACAGCTCATCTGATAATCAGATTACAATGACATATGACCAACTACGGTCAAGAGAAAACACTATGTCAACCCTTTGGTACCAAAAATCAGCTGAAACTAAAGCTTTATATATACAAGGTTATAACGTTGCAACAAATCACCTAAAGGAATTGCTCAAAACAGAATCAGACAAACCTTACTCTATCGTTTTAGACTTGGATGAAACTGTCCTAGATAATAGCCCTTATCAAGTACAAAATGTCAAAGATGGTACAGCATTCACACCCGAAAATTGGGATGTTTGGGTTCAAAAAGCTTCAGCAAAAGCTGTCCCAGGTGCCAAGGATTTTCTTCAGTTTGCTGATCAAAACGGTGTCCAAATCTACTATATTTCTGACCGCTCAGCTAATCAAGTAGATGCTACCATTAAAAATCTTGAAAGTGAAGGAATTCCTGTTCAAGGACGTGATCATCTCATGTTCTTAGAAAGCGGTGTAAAATCCAAAGAGGGTCGTCGCCAAAAAGTTCAAGAAAAAACAAATCTTATCTTATTGTTTGGTGATAACCTTGTAGACTTTGCAGATTTTTCTAAGACTTCTGAATCTGACCGTGATAAACAACTTGAAGAATTGCAAAAAGAATTCGGTGAAAAATTCATCATCTTCCCAAATCCAATGTACGGATCATGGGAATCAGCTGTGTACGGTGGTAACAAACTAGATGCTAAAGGTCAAGTAGAAGAACGCCAAAAAGCCTTGCAAGGTTTTGATAAATAAAACAAATAAGCTGATTCTATATAAACTAAGGCTAACTTACAATCTTCAAAAAGTGGATAGGAAGGAATTCTGATAATCAGAAAACTTTCCTATCCACTTTTATGATTGATATAACATCAAGATTTTATACATCTGATACTATACGTTTTCTGACTTTAAAGACTTTTTGCCTACCCCCGATATTTCAAGAATTAAGCAATGTTGATGATCTAAATTTGTTGTGGTATACTATTTTTGTCATCGGTTACCGATTACGTTCCTTACGGTTCGTGAAAGGAGGTGAAACTAATGAGCCTTATCCCAGAGCTCGCTCTTACTATTATAGCAGACGTCATCGCTGGAATCATATTGTATTTCGTTTGCAAATGGCTAGATGGTAAGAAGTAGACCGACTGACTGGCCTATCAACACCCGTTAAATCGCTAAGATACGTCAAAAAAGCCCTTAACTACTGGCATAGTTAAGGGCTTTGGTGTTCTAATGAACCTTATCCGATAAAATTATTCTAACATATAAGCCCAGATATTTCAAGAGTTTTATTTATTGTTTAAAGTTCTGAAAGTCTATAATGAAGTTATACTCAATGAAAATCAAAGAGCAAACTAGGAAGCTAGCCGCAGGTTACTCAAAGCACTGGTTTGAGGTTGTAGATCAGACTGACGAAGTCAGTCACATATATACGGCAAGGCGACGCTGACGTAGTTTGAAGAGATTTTCGAAGAGTATTACCATCTAGTACCCAAAAACCGACCAGCTCTTATTAACTAGTCGGTTTTCTCATCAATGCGCCAACATTTCTTGGGCGATTTCTTGTCCAGATAGGTTATCTGGGTAGTAGGTTGGCCAGTTATCCATTTCTTCAAAGAGGGCTTCTTGGCTTGTGCCTCCAAAGAAGATATGGAAATGTTCTGCCTTAACTGGGGCAATATTGTGGTCACTAAACTGAACATACTTGAATTGTCCAGCGTCTGCATCTGTGGCTTCAAAGAGGAAGCGCACGCCACGATTGCTTTTCTTGTAAGTTAAGATTTTCTTACCAACATACTTGTAGGTGAATTTCTTACTTTGTCCACCTTGAACAAATTCCATAGTGTTATCAGTAATATTAATCTTAGTCACATCTGTCTGATAGCCTTTTGTATAGTAGGCCTTGTACTCAGCCTGAGTCATCTTACCAGTCAACTTAGCCTTGTAGTCAAAGACTTGGTCAAACGTACCATCTTCAAGGAAAGGATAAACTGATTGCCAGTTACCTGCATAGTCACTCAAAGTGCGGTCCTTGACGTCTGCATCCTCAAAGTAACCATTTTGGACTGTCTTGGTATCCTCTGCCTTTTCAGGTTCGATAGCTGGACCTTCTTGGTCTGTTGTTTGTTTCAAAGCTTTGAGGTTTTTCTCCATGATAGAGATATAATTTTCTCCCGCCTTGGTATCTTCTTCTGTCAGACTTTCTAAAGGATTGAGGACATCTGTTTTGACACCTGCTTCTTTTGAAAGTGTGTTAGCAAGGGCTTGTGAAGCATTTTCTTCAAAGTAGATATAGGCAATTTTATTTTTCTTGACGTACTCTGTCAATTCTGCCAAACGAGCAGCTGATGGCTCGGCATCTGGAGAGAGACCTGAGATAGCGACTTGTTTGAGTCCATAGTCCAAGGCGAGATAGTTAAAGGCTGCGTGCTGAGTCACAAAGCTCTTTTGTTTGGCTTGAGACAAGCCTTCTGCATAAGCCTTATCCAAGGCTTGTAATTTTTCGATATAGGTAGCAGCATTCTTCTCAAAGGTCTCTTTTTTATCAGGATAATCTGCTGACAAGCTGTCACGGATGTGCTCTACTAGTTTAATGGCACGAACTGGTGATAACCAAACATGGGGATCGTACTCATGGTGATGTCCTTCTTCTCCATGGTCATGGTCTCCCTCTTCTTCTTCACCACCTGGTAAGAGCAACATATCGCCTGTCGCCTTGATGGTTTTGACCTTTTTCTTATCCAAAGTATCTAGCAATTTAGGGACCCATGTTTCCATGTTTTCATTTTCATAGACAAAGGTATCTGCGTCTTGGATTTTGGCAACTGCCTTGGCAGAGGGTTCGTATTCATGGGGTTCTGTCCCAGCACCGATGAGGAGTTCTACATTAGCCGTATCTCCTGCGACTTGCTTGGTAAATTCATAGACAGGGTAAAAGGTTGTCACAATATTTAATTTGCCATCTACCTGTTTTTGATTGGAACAAGCCACTAAAAACAAAGCACACAGACTAGCTAGCAATAAGCTAATTTTTTTCACATTAGTCTCCTATTTGATAAAACGTCTTACTAAACTAATGAGTAAAAAGACAGTTACAAAAATAATGGTAATACTTGCACTTGCAGGTGTTTCTGCATAGTAGGAAATGTAAAGTCCTGCTACCATTCCCAAAAATCCAATAGCACTGGCAAGCAGCATAACCGATTTAAAGTTTTTCCCCAGACGCAGGGCAATACTAGCTGGCAAAACCATGATGGTCGATACCAGAAGAGCTCCCGCAGCAGGAATCATAAGGGCAATGGCCACTCCTGTCACCATGTTAAAAAGAATAGACATGGTACGAACTGGCAAGCCATCCACAAAGGCCGTATCCTCATCAAAAGTCAGGATATACATTGGACGAAGGAAGAGGAAGGTCAAAATCAAAACAACCGCCGCAATGACAAAGAGGGAAATGACCTGCTCCTCACTAATAGTCACAATCGAACCAAAAAGATACTGGTCCAAACTCATAGAACTAGAGCTTTTGCCCTTGCTCATAACAATCAGAGAAACAGCCAGACCCGTTGACATGAGGATAGCTGTCCCAATTTCCATAAAGCTCTTGTAAACCGTACGGAGATACTCCAGAAAGACCGCCGCAATCAAGACAATGGCAATCGTAGAAACAGTCGGAGAAATCCCTAGGACTAGACCAAAGGCTACACCTGAAAGTGAGACGTGACTAAGAGTATCACTCATCAAACTCTGACGACGCAAGATAAGGAAGGTTCCAAGAACTGGCGAGAAAAGACTCATGGCAATAACGGCCAGAAAGGCACGTTGCATAAAGTCATAAGATAATAAACTAAGCATGGCCCACCTCCTGGTCATTCTCATGAACGTTGAAACAACGCCATGGCGAGTCTTGGTTACGGACTAGATGAATATTGCGGTCCGCATAATCCTTAACTTCTTCAGGGTCATGGGTAATCATCAAAACAGCCTTGCCATGATGATGGGCGCTGTGGTGCATGAGTTCGTAAAATTCATTTTTACTTCCTGCATCCATCCCCGTTGTCGGTTCATCTAGGATAAACACATCTGGGTCAGAAGCAAACATACGCGCAATCACCGCTCGCTGCTTTTGCCCCCCAGATAGAGACCCCAAGCGTTTGTCTCGGTGTTCCCACATACCAACTGAGTCCAGACTAGCCTTGATATGCTCCTCATCATGAGCATTCAAGCGACGGAACCAACCCTTTCGCGGATAGCGACCCGACTTGACAAACTCATAAACCGTACTTGGAAAACCAGCATTAAAACTGGCAATCTGTTGAGGAAGGTAAGCTATTCTCAATTTCTTACCCTGGGCATTTGTCTTTGAAATGGTCACCTTACCAATGCGTGGTTGGAGGATTCCAAGACTGGCCTTGATCAGTGTCGTCTTAGCCGCTCCATTTTCCCCTGTCAAGGTAACAAATTCCCCACTATCAACACTATAATTGATATGTTCAAGAACAGGCTCCTTATCATAATAGAAGGATAAATCCTCTACCGTAATATATCTCATTATTTGATTTCTCCTACTAAAGCAGTCAAAAACCGCTGAATCACTTTTTGTTCATTTGGAGTAAACTGAGTCGCCACTTGTTCATAGGTTAAAAGCGTATGCTCATGGTGATGGTGGTGCTCCTCAGCAATTGGACGAGCCAAATCAGTCAACTGATAAAAAATCACACGCGCATCCTTAGGATCTTTAGATGTTTCCAACATCCCTTCTTTGACCAAAGACTTAATGGCCTTGGTAACTGCCGCCTGACTGACATTGAGACGACGAGCCAACTCTGAATTGGTTAAAGATTCCTCCGACAAGAGCATGAGGATATGCTCCTGGGTATTGGTCAAAGCTACCTCGCTAGTACAATGACCTATTAGGATTTCATGTTGGTTTTCCGCCTGTAAAATCACCTCATTCAAAAAGCCATCGATATCCTTCGCTAGCTGTCTCATATCTGACTCCTTTCCTTTTGGACTTCTCTTTTTTAAGAGAAAAATACTATTCTTTGGAATTTTGTTTACCAGTTAATTATATCACAAGCAAAAAAAGAGTCAAGAAAAAACGTGAAAATAGGCTTCATTCTTGAACTCTTCTATATTATGATTTATTGAAATTCCTTAACATCTCCATCGTATGTCGCCCAATCTTTGCTGAAAAAGCGCTCATTCAGATGATAAGTCGGAGCTGGTGTAGGATTGGATAGGAAAGGATCAACAGCCTTGTCAAAAGCCAACCAACCCAACCAACCAAGGTGAATGGTGTCCTTCATAAAGAAAGGCTCCCCGCCGTCCTTAGAAAAATCTGCTATATTGGTAAACCCTTGACTTTCTAACTGGTAGCGAATCTTCTGCACCGTCTGTTGGTACATGTCCTCTCGTAAACCAGCGTAGTCCATCCATTTTTTATTAACAGGTGGAATGATAAAAATCGGGTTGACCTTAGATTTAGAAAACTGTGTTAAAACCAACTGCAAGTCATTATACTCTGGCGACTTGAGATAGGTAAAGCTTTTCTGAGAGTCCTTTAATTTCTTCAAATCCTTCTTGATCTGCGTATTATAGAAATAATTTTCCATTCCCAGATCATTATTGGAAGTATTCTTTTCAGCATCTGCTTTAACAATATCTTCTATAGCTTGATAAGAAAACTGGTCTGGCAAGGTCTTTAAATACTTAACTACATGCTTATCATAATTGACATAGCCTCTAACTGAAAACTGACCAAAAAAGGAAGCTTGGCGTTCACTAAACCGAGCCAATAATTCAATCATTTCATTGTCTGCCGTCGACAATTCTTCTTTACTTGCCAACTTCTGAACCAAATCCTTCATAGCTACGTTTGGGAACTGCTGTAGTAAGCGAGTCGCCGCATATTGGCTAGCCTTATCTCCAGATTGATGTTCCAGAAAACTGGTCAACTGGTCTCCATTAAAATACTGCTGAAAAGCTGCTGGCTCATAGCCATATTTACTGAACCACTGAGGTGAGATAACATACACAACTTGTTTATTCTCTAGCTGTGGCAACATCTGTTGCATTCCAAAATACTGGTTAAGCGATGCAGCTCCCCTCTGTCCTAAAAGATAAGGGCGGTAGGAGCGATTGTATTTCTCAGCTAATACCGCAGGATGAGCACCGTCAAAACGAAGCCATTCACTAGAGCCAAAGAAGGGAACAAAACGCATATTTGGATCAGATAGTGCTCTGACTTTTTGACTTCGCTCCTTAAAACTATCGATAGTAGTAGCCACCGCTGAACGCTTTTCAGCTCCTAGATTATGACGCATCTCAGTAGGATAAAAGAAAATGAGCAGAAAAACCAACAAACCAGCTATCAAGACCGGTCCGAAGATCATCCATAAGCGTTTAAGCATTTTGTAGCTCCACAATACCAGCTATGATTTTATTAGCTGTATTCCAGTCATCGCGACCAAACTCTGTTACAGGGACACGAATGTCAAAACGGTTCTCAATCTCCACAATCAACTCAACCGTTCCCATACTATCCAAGACACCTGAGTCAAAAAGATCTTCATCCATCATGTCAGAAACATCTTCCATAAACAACTCATCAATAATTTCGATAACTTCTGATTTGATATCCATATTTTATTTCCTTTTATTTTTTAAACCATAAATCATTCAAGAATCCAGAAAAGATTAAGAATGACAGCATGACGACATGGAAGGTGACAACCATGCCAAGCAACTGAATCCAGCGATTCTCAGGTAGAGCAGCTTTCCCTGCTTTTTTCCGTTCCTTATTGAGTGTTTTTTTCTTACGAACCCAAGCGTCATTGATGACCAGTCCAATCCCATGAAAGAGTCCATAGGCGATATAGTACCAGGTCACGCCATGCCAAAATCCCATGATTAGCATATTTACAATGTAGGCCATGCTTGAGGTTACATTGCGATTCTTAAAGACCTTCTTTCTGGTCAATACCATGACCATTCGCATAAAGACAAAGTCACGGAACCAGAAAGATAGACTCATGTGCCAACGATTCCAAAACTCTTTTAAATCCCTTGATAAAAAAGGTTTGTTAAAGTTGATGGGGCTACGGATTCCCATTAAGTTTGAGATGGCTAAGGCAAACATAGAGTAACCTGCAAAGTCAAAGAAGAGCTCAAGACCAAAGGTATACATGACCGCTAAAGCATAGAGATTAAAGAAACCACCTGACTGCAAGGCTAAATTCTTCAAAGGAGGCAACAAGGTTTCTCCTAAAACGTGAGCTAGGATAAACTTGTACAAAAAGCCCCACATGATATAGCGAACAGATTCATCCAGCATATCCATCAACTCATCTCGCTCAGGAATGGTCTGATAATTTTCATTAAAACGCTTAAAGCGATCGATTGGGCCACTTGAAAAAGTCGGCATAAAGAGAAGGAAACGGAGGAATTCCCAGAGGGTAAAATCCTTAATCACTCCATCTCTCAGCTCGATGATAATCCCAACCGAACGAAAGGTCAGATAAGAAATTCCCAAAAATCCAAGCAAAGACTGCGTTCCATTGATAGCTGGCTGCACCTTGACAAAGATAATCGGAAGTAGGGACAGAAAACTAACTAAGTAGAAGACCCACTTGCCATCCTTACTTTTTCGATAATGCTTGTAGAAAAGCAGGAGCAATATTTCCCAGCAAAGGTAAATACCCAAGGCAGCCAATTGATTGGTCTTCCCACCTACCAACATGGTGACGATAAAGAAGAGACTAACCAACACTTCATACCAGGCAAAGCGTTTCTTGAAAAAGAGACCGATAAAGATGGGCAAGGTTGCAGCAATCACATAGACAAAATACTGAGGATTACCGTATGGCTCTAAATGAGGAAGCTGTTGAAAGAACTCCATCATCTCTTATTCACCTCGTTAATCAATCCTTTGATGTCAATTTTTCCATTTGGAGTCAGTGGCAAACTGTCTCGATAAAGGAATTTAGACGGCATCATGTAGGACATCATGATGTCTGTCAGGTCTTCCTTGATAGCCTTGGTAATATCAATATCTCGCTCAAACTGCTCACGAACACCGTCTTTCAAGATGACATAAGCCAATAGATTTTGCACCTTGTGGTCTTTATTATAACGTGGCACAGCTACAGCAGACTCGATAAAGCGAGACTTATTGAGGTTTTGAGAGACATCTTCTAACTCAATGCGGTAACCGTTGAACTTAATCTGGAAGTCCATGCGTCCGCCGTAGAGAAGCAAGCCTTCATCTGTCATAGTTCCCACATCTCCTGTATGGTAGGCTGGTAGACCTTCAAACTCAAAGAAGGCTTCTGCCGTTTTTTCAGGATTGTTCATATAGCCTTTTGAAACAGCTGGCCCTGACACAATGATTTCTCCCTGTTCACCATTTGGCAGTTTATTTCCTTCCTCGTCAATGATAAAGGTTGGAGAATCAGTCTTGGTATAGCCGATTGGTAGACGTTTGAGAGTCGCTAACATCTCGTCTGTCACGGCAACAGCTGACAAGGCTACTGTCGCTTCTGTTGGACCGTAGGCATTGATAATACGGGCATGTGGGAAACGTTCACGTAGTTTTTGAGCCGTTTTGACCGTCAATTCTTCACCATCAAAGTAGAAATGCGTGATACCAGGCATTTTCTCGCTATTAAAGTCTTCAGACAACATGGCCATATCCGCAAAAGAAGGCGTTGAAGTCCAGATAGCGATTGGCAATGAGAAGATGGTTGCAAAAAGTCGCTTAAAGTCCTGAGTAATAGCTGAAGGAAGAGCGAAAAGCGTACCACCCAGTGCCAAGGTCGGTGCCCAGTACATGACAGACAGGTCAAAAGAATAAGGTGGCTGAGCCAGCATTTGCGGACGACTTGGCGTCGCAAATTCCTTGTCCGTAATCATCCAATTGGTAAAGCTGAGGAGATTATCATGTGAAATCTGCACTCCCTTTGGCTTACCAGTCGTACCAGAAGTAAAGATGATGTAGTAGTTATCATCTCCCTTGACTGGATGCGTGATCTCATAGCTAGTCCCTTGAGCAAAGGCTTCTTGAACCTGAGCTAGAGTCATCATTGGCGTAGAAACCTGCTCCAATGGAAAGTCTGAGATGGCAATAATCAAGCTTGGCTCCGCTACTTCTAAAATAGCTGAAACTCGCTCCAAAGCCGAATGGCTATCAATTGGAATGTAGGCATGACCTGACTTAGTCAGCGCTACAAAAGTTGCCAACATTTCATATTCTTGGCCACCAAAAACAACCACAGGAGACTTCTCAGGCAAACCTAGTTGGTCAATGGCTGCAGCTAAACTATCCGAATCAGCCTTCAAATCTCCATAAGTGTGTTCCTGCCCCAAAACATTATAAACAGGATAGCTAGGCTGTGTCTGAGCAAAATGCTCAATGGTTTCAATCATATCTACTATTGGTTTATTTGACATAATAAGGATTCTCCTTCAAGTTAAAATTCATTATAGATAAAGCTTCCTTGACCCTGACCAAGATAGCTAAAAAAGTAAAGTAGCCCTAGAAAGATAATAAAATACAAGGCTGTCCGACCAAGAAAGAGGTACAATTCTTTTCTCTGTTTCATCAAGAAAAACCATTCATTTCTGTAATTTTCGCTAAAATAAAATCAATTTCTTACTAATTTATTTTTCTGCTATTATACCACTTTATAGACTAGTTTTTCAATTGTTTACCCGTCTATTTTCACTACGTTTCAGTAACATTAATTTGTTCCATATGATTCTTTCTAATGATAGCTTGAATGCTTTTCAGTATAGATTATATGGGGGCTACAACAAAGTAGGCTCCATACTACCTATAGAGGATTTCTCCACTATAAATATTATAGAGCCCTATCTTATGTCTCACTTTATCGGTGCAGTTCCCTTTATCTAGAGATTTTTATAGTATGTAATCCTAGAATTCACTATAGATAAATTCTTGAATGTTCGAAAAATCGGTCACAAAACAATAAATCACGATGCTTAAGATAACCGTATAGAAAAATAGCGTCCACAAGATTAAACGGTGTGTGTTAGTTATCTTGGTTTGCAAATTTGTAAAGTTCTTTTTCAACTTCCATCCATCCTTTCACTCCAACGTGCATCACGTCAAATAAAAAGTAATTATCATACTCTCTGTTTCCATAATTTAATACCTTTGCACCATGACTTTTTGCGACATCTTCTATTTTTTTATAAGTTTTCTCTCGCATCTCTCTTGAGACACCTGTGTAGTCATTCCATTTCCCATTTACTGGAAAAATAATGACTTCAACTTCAATTCCCAATTCCTTGGCAACTGTCAAGAAAAGTTCCATATCTGAATACTCTGGTGACTCCAGATAGCTCAAATCTTTATTAGAATCTTTCAAAGATACATAGCGATCTTTTAAGTAGGTATTGTAGTAATTATTATCAACAGCATAGTCATTGTTATCTGTTTTCTTTTTGACCTCTTCTACAAACTGATCCGTCAGTTTCTCCCAATCATAGTCTGGAGTTTTATCTCCTGATAAGGGATAATCTGATTTCTCATGATTTTCATAAAATTTTCGTTTGAGCTTAAAAGAATATATCACGTTATCTAACTCTAATAGTTTTTTATCAACAATGGTTCCTTTCCCATCTATGAAATAACTTTTGTATTTTTTGTAGATGTCATTTTGTTGCTTGTTCCCCTTGGTAATCTCAATAATGCGATTGATTAGTTTTTCTTTTGTTTCCTTACTAATCTTGTCATTATCTAGCATGTGGAAAATATGTTCTTGAGAAGCCTTGTTCAAAAATGCATCTTGATGGGTTCCATCTTTTTCAAACCACTGAACCGACTCTATTATAGCCACTTTTCGCTTAGTCATAGTTCCTTCAATTGAGCCCAAGGTCGTAGCCTGAATGATGTTTTGTGAATAGCTGGTTCCAATCTGCATGATATTAAAATCGTTGTAGTTAAAAATTTTATTGGGATGATAGTCTTCATTTATCGTTGCAACCAACTCAGATGACCCCAATAAAACCATTGTATTGGGAGTGATATTGCTTGTTAAAATATCTCTACTTTTATACTTTTCATACGAAGTGCTATAGCGAATACTATTATCCTTTACTTTATAATAATCATCAATCTTCTTGACGTATGTCACATTTAAAAGCGCAAGCGTCGCAATTACGAGCACAAGCGATAGCAAAAATGCTTTTAGTTTAATCATCTAGTTTTATCCTATCCCTTCGATCCGTCCAATCTCTTTTCAAGTTCTTATCTCTTTAAAATCGTCAGTAAGATTTTATAAGGTTCACCTGAAAAGATAAAGAAACCAATCATAACCAAATTCATGGTCACAAACCAACTCAGTAGCTTATACCGAGCCTACTGAAAAAGTCATCAAATTGATGGCTTTTTTGTTATACTAGAGATGAGGTGAAATAATGCTTGATAATCAGTTAACTATGGATGTCAGTCC
>MKYF01000003.1 GCA_001914195.1 Streptococcus mitis
AGGACTGACATCCATAGTTAACTGATTATCAAGCATTATTTCACCTCATCTCTAGTATAACAAAAAAGCCATCAATTTGATGACTTTTTCAGTAGGCTCTTTTATTCTAGCTGTTCTTTTTAAAATAAATCATTTAGTTTATCTGCTAAATCTCGTTGCTTACTAGGATATAAGTGGGAGTATGTGTCAATAGTTGTAGTTATTGATGCGTGACCTAATCTTTCTTTGACAACTAGATAATCTTCACCTTGATTTATTAAGAGAGATGCGTGCGAATGTCTAAAATCATGTATTCTTATTTTTTTCAAACTATTATCTCTGGCAAGGATTTTTTTGTATTGTTTTTCAATTGAATTTTTTGTAAGACTAATTGGGCTGTTCTGAAATATTTGAAGCTCTTCGGTGTTATTTGTAAATACTTTTAATTTTTGTTTCTGTTCTGTTTTCCATTCTTCTAATGTCTTTATTAGTTTGTTATGAATAATGATTCTTCTAGTACCAGCTTTTGTCTTTGTACTACTAATATGTTCCTCACCATTATTAACGTATACTGACTTAATTACATGAATTGTACTTGTGGGAAATTCTATGTCCCTCCACGTAAGTGCAAGTGCTTCTCCTAGTCTCAGTCCAGTGAAGAATATACTGTAAAAAGTAGTTCAACATTATATTCATCTTTCTCAAATAGAGAAAGGAAATGCTTAAATTCTTTCACAGTCCAAAAATTCATTTTTCTTTTTTCTATTGGTAGTTTTTTAAGTAGTCTAACAGGATTATCGTTATAATACCCTTTTCTTAATCCTACATCTAATATTTTTTTCAATAAAATCATTATTTTATTGATTGTGTTCGGATTCAAATACTTATCAGAGTTTTTGGCATTTTTTTCTCTTAAATCTTCTCGAAATTGATAGATATCTTCATAAGTGAGTTTTGAAACATCATAAACTTTTGAGAAGTAATCTTTTATATGCTTGTTGTAGTTATTTTCTTGTGTATCGATATAACTCTTTTTTCTATTATTTGTTTTATCTTCTTCTTTTAATAGCTTATAAAGAATATCTATTGTTACTTTTGAACCAAAGCTTTTTTCCTTTAGTTCTACACTTCTTAAATACTGTTCAGCTTCCAGAGCTTCCCTTTTCGTTTTAAAGCCTTTTCTAACTATTCTACGTTGTTTAAGCGTGACAGCATTAATACCATTCGAAACATCGACAATCCAAGAACCATCTTTATTTTTACGAATAGCCATATTCTATGCTTCTTTCTGCAGTTCCAGTCCTAGAAGTTCTTCTGCAATAGTTGCTGGAATAGTACCGATTCGTTTATTGTTATAGATAGAAAAGCCACGATTGACTAGTAGTACTTTCCCAGTATGTATAATTTTTCTTGCGGTACCAGGGCTGAATCCAAGTTCAATCAAATCATCTTTTGTTACGGTTTTAATCATTGGTTCTCCTTTGATAATTTTATAAATTTACTCCCCTAGCCATTGAATTATTTTTGCTTATTATTTACCAAATGAATAGCATCAGCCTTATAATACATCGTTTTGCTAATCATTGAAGCTCGAAGATTTTCAAATGTAACAGGTACTTCATCCATTGCTTGAATATAATCATTATCAACTAATGGTTCAGGATTGTCAACGGATACTTGTGTTGATTTCTTCTTAAATGGTCCATCTTTGATAGTAATATTATATTTCCAACCAACAATCTTTTGGGTATTAAATCGTCTTTCGCTTCCATCACTATTTTTGATAATCTCGCCATTTTCATCGGCTCCGACTTCTGTTTCAAATTTTGGAAGTACCTCATCCAATTCAAATTTCGTTCCGATGTTATCGAAATTCCAGTCATTTTGTGATAGCATTTTTGCCATGTTTAATTTCTCCTTTTTATGTTATCCTTAATTTTTGGTATTAAATCTTCTCTTTTGAAGAATATTACCCTTTCTATGAGTTGACTTGCTAACTCTGGAGGAAACTCCAAAGCTTCTAATTTTTCAAAGTTCTCTTTCTCTTGTTCAAATAGTAATCCATTTTCATAGAGAAACTTATATGCTCTTAGAATGGCTCCAGAACCTTTAAAGACAAACCAATCTAACTTTTTTTCTAGTTCTGTCTTTGTTTTTGAAATAGTAATAGTAACTGGAGTTGACGAACCTAAGAATTTTTCCCAAGACCTTAGAGGCTTTGAAAATTGACTATCAGTATAAAACTTCACTTTATCCTTTAGATATCCCTTTGTAAAGTTTAGAAGGTCTATTTCGCCCTTAAGCCATTCTTGAATGAAGTAGTGGGCTCTCTCTTTCCTAAGTTCTAACTCCGTTCTTATCCAATTTTCAATAAATCTCTTGCTGACACCGAGCTTAGATGCTCGTTCTAAGCGTTTATCATATATTCTAAGTCTTTCATCATCATCATTAGGTTTTCTTAAATATAAGGTTTGTCCCGTTTTCTCATCTCCGTACGTAATGTAGTAGTTACTCTTACCATATAGGAAGCGGTTTTTTCTACAAATTTTAGAA
Organism: Streptococcus mitis; assembly: GCA_001914195.1. Taxonomy (GTDB): domain Bacteria; phylum Bacillota; class Bacilli; order Lactobacillales; family Streptococcaceae; genus Streptococcus; species Streptococcus mitis_F. The sequence goes on from MKYF01000003.1 coordinate 2,533, forward strand.
AGTTGATTTGGAGTGAAGTAAGGAATTTCAATAAAATCGTCTATTGCGATATCAATTCTTCTTACTGAAAATGACTTATAATTGGAATATAGATTATCCAAGAAGTGACGTTCAGAAAGTCCCTTTGGGGTTAAAACCATATCTCGATAGAATTCTAATGCTTGTCCTGACATGACAAGCATGAAAGAATTTTCTTCATCACCATAGTAGATACGAATATTACCATAGTTTATCTGAGAGTCATATTCATAGTATTTAAGACTGCCCTTATCTATAATAAATAGCTCTGTATCAAGAAGTAAGATATCTTCAACTATCTCTTCCAGTGAAAAGTCGAATGTATTAAACTGGATCTGAATCCAGTCAAAAACAGAACGTAAATTCTCGTTTTTTGCCATAAATTTTGACTCAACTTTTTGCCTAATTTCACCACCTTAAAAACCGTGAAAAACCTTGATAATAATGCATTCTTTCGATAATACACCTGACTTGCAGAGGGTGGTGTTACTACACACCCTCACCAACCTTGAAAAAGCTCTTTGTTGTTCGTCTGCGCTTACAATTTGTTACGGTCTGCGGTAACATACTCGCTGACCGTAACAAACCTACTTGCCGAACTTCCTTCGAGCTTTTTCCCAAGCACCAAATGGAAGTAGTTCAAGTGTAGAGAGAATTTCTTCTTGCTCTTTTTCCAATCGTTGGAATTTTATTTGCAGTTTTTTATTACTAGAATACAAATTCTTAAAATTATCATTCAAGGTAATAAAATCTTCTTTAAGGGTTTCGAGTTGCTGAGTAAGGGTGTTTTCCTTATGTTTATGAATATCTCCATAAGTTTCCCTTATAGCATCTTTTAATGACATCTCGTTTTTCAAATAAGCAATCGTCCTGAAATCCTCAACATCATCGTCAGTGAAGTTATAAAAACTTACAAACTGCCTACTATTCCTTGCTTGAACTTTTTTAAACTCATGACCACTAATGTCCTTTATCAAGGTTATCCATTTTTTAGCAGTACTGACAGAGTTTAAACCGTCAACCGAGGAAACAAGTTTATTTATATCCATATTCCCCCGTTCTAACGAAAGTGTGGTATAATGGTTTTATAGAAATTTTGTTTAGTCTTTGATTTTGTCGTGATTATCAAAGACTTTTTAATACAATCATAGGCATTTACCTCCGATAAAATTTTTATTATTTAGAAATGTCGGTTTATCCGACATATTTATAATACACTCGTTTTTAGAAATTGTCAAGAAAAATGTCGCAATATTCGACATTTTAAATTAATTAGGAGAAAATATGAGCATTTTTGGAGATAATATAAAGAGATTAAGAAAGAATAAGGGGCTGAAACAACAAGAAATAGCCGAATTACTGGGTGTAAAACGAAATACATATAGTGACTGGGAAAATGGAAAGACGGAACCCAAACTGGAAAACGTTGTTAAACTAGCTCAAATTTTTAATACGACTACTGATGAGTTGTTAGGACAAACAATATATTCAAAAGTAAAATTAGTTAGATTTTTGGATGACTATGATGTAAGTGATATAAGAAATTGGTCGAAAGAAGAGAGAGATAGTTTTAAATTTGCCATTTTATTTGAAATAATGCAAAGAAATGATAAAATTGGTTTGCTAAACTTAAAAAATAATTTAATTGTAGAGCATAACTTAGATAAAATTGAACGAGAAGTAATTAACACTATTTTTAAAGAAGTGCAATTGGAGTTTCAAGATTTTCCAAATTAATATACAATTTAATTAAAATCTTTGATGAAGTTCAAGCTAGCTATAAATATGTAGAAAATAGTTTATAGGATACTGTAACTAAAAAATGGCCTTATCAAGAAGATAAGGCTATTTTTCTTTTACTCAACTTAATAGTTCACTAGAATTTAGTATCACTTATAAGAGTGTTTTAAAGTTGTATAGTACTCCAATTCATCATTGATTCTCATCACATAAAAAATGACAATCTGAAGTAACTCTAAATAATTTTGTAAATGTTCTTCTTCTTTTTTATATCCAAATTTACCATGAGAAAATTTATTTCTTATCTTTAAGCCGTTACCATATTTTTTATCATCCAAAATATAAGATAAATAATTACTTTCATATTCAGAAAAAAGATTATCTGAATATTCACAATACCCTTTCTTACAAAGGTCTTCTGCAATATCTAGTATCAATTTATCTTTATAGTATAGGCAATAAGTACCTGACTTCCATAATTTATTCAAAATGTTAATTTCTTGGAAATTTGTAAATTTTATTACATCATTTGATAGTTTTAAAATGTTCTTTTCTATTAGAATTTTTATTTGTTCTACCTGATAATCAGCAAAATCTGTAATCTTTATACCATCTATTATATGTTTAAAGAAGGTTTTGTTGTCATTTTTTGATGAAATGAAGCCAAGTAGACTCTGTTCAGAAAAAAGCGCAGAGAACAATACAGAATTATCAGGAGTGTTGTTCAATTTGATAAATTTTTTCTCATTGAATGATTTTAATGAAGCATAAGAGGAGGCTTTAGATTTAATCTCTAATAAATCTTGGTTGATTTCCCCATTTCTAACAAATAGTTCGTATTGGTCTAAGATACTATCCATTTCACAAATTATCGATTTTCCTCTTTCGTAATAAGAAGATTCTTTATTGGAAGCATGGAAATGAAAACCTTTTATATCTAACTCTGTTTCAAGGTAAATATTGAAATACCATTCTATTATCTCTTCGACATCAATTTCATTTTGTTTTAAGTAATCAAAATATGCCTGAAATAACAAATTGTGACAAAGTTTTAATTGAGGAAAATAAGAATCATAATGAGCATTTGATTTGTGAGAAAAGTAACGAGTGAAACTGAATGTTTCTTCATTCGCAACTAGCCAAGGCAATCCCGATTCATGATTAAAGAAGCCAAGTAAATAAATATAATTATTTAGTAATGTCGGAAAATCATGATGTTCATCTAGTATAATTTTATTTAAAAGAATACCATTCTTAATAGGCTCATATAATTTATCAGAATCTAAAGACTTGATACCAACTGATATAGAGTATTGGAACCCTTCATTAGTTTCAAAATGTTTTTCCCAAAATTTATCACTTTTTCTTTTAGCTAAAAGCTTAATCTCATCATCAAACTCATATTTGCTTAATTTTTTATACTCAACAATTGATTGTAAATAGTTGGGGTTAATACTATCTGTCTGACAATATTCTCTTGCTAGATTATTTATCTCTTCATTTGTGATACCTAATTTAATGTATAAACCATTAGAATCTGTGAATTTTCCTGATTGATGATTCAAGAAAAATTCTATATTTCTGGACAGAGAGAGAAAATTTTCTTTGATAACTTGCGGAAATAGGTCAATCAGTTTTGTAACATTTTTAAGATTTACTGTCTGGATATTATATTTTTTAATGTATGATTCAAACTGACTAACATCATCTTTATTAATTTTTCCTAAGAATAGTACTAACTCCCAGAATATGTCTTTATAAAAAATATCAATGCTATCATAGTCTATTTCAAAAATGGTAATTGGGAAATTCTTGGATATATCGTTATGAAATTTTGAAATTAGATGTTTGAATTTAGAAAATTCATTTTCTTTTTTAATTAATTTCAGGATTAAATAGGTTTCTATTAAATTATTAATTTCAGTTGAAGGTCTATAAGCTTCAATGTAGTTCAGAGCTATATCGTATTGATATGGCTCTATTACATTGTTAGAAGTGTGAAATCTTTGGTTTGACATATACGTGGCATTCCTTTCTATTAATTAGGTCTTTATACCATCGACGATTTTTGTTAAATCATAATTTCCCATATCCGCTTTAGTATTATAATGATGAGCTTGTAGGATATAGTTACTTAATGTTAGTATACCATTAAATTATTTATTTATAAGATATTTTTAGTGTCAGAGAACATCAAATTGAGACTTCTCTTCGGTTACCAAAAAGTTACTAAAATTTGAAAAATTGCTCTATTTTGTGAAAACTAAAGACTTTAAAACCTTATTAAATCAAGGTTTTAAGTTGAAAAAATGTAGGAATTGAACTCAAAATTCCTTTCTTCAAAAAAGTATTTTTGATATACTATATTTAATTAGAATACAAAAAATTTTGGAGAGAAGGAGATACAAAAGGGTGGACAAACAAACCATTTTTTACTGCTATAGAATGACTCATGATTATGGTATCAATCCTTGTGTTTTTACAGAAAATTATGATACAACTCCCCATTTACTTACTGAAGGAGGGTGTATGCTTCAGTTAAGAAGGAATATCAAAAAGAACTGGGCTGATAAAATAAACTCGAAGTCTGTAGATGCTTACATAATGGCTGTAGCAGGGCATTCAAACGATGGAAAACAATGGAGAGATGAGCAAGGAATGTTTATCACTCCAAAATATAATCATCTAATTTTTGTTGCTAAAATTAGTGAAATTTTAACAATGAAAGAATATTTACTATCTCCAAAATCTAATAATAGAAGAGATGCTTATACTTATCAATGGCTGATTGAAAAGAATGGATTAAACCAATCTAGTTTTATGAATGAAGTAGTGATTCTTGCAGACCGTTTTAATTATTTTGGTAAGTCTCCACTTAAAATTCCTAAAGAAATTTTAGATTTTTTTCCGATGGGAGAGCGAGCAAGAATTAATGGGAAACCATTCCCAAGATGGAATGCAAAAAATGGATTTTATAATTCGGAAGAGAGATTTACTGATGTATTAGAATTAATGGAATTTGCTGAGACTATTCTTGGTTCACAAAACAAAGTAATGAATTTGCCTTATCACCCATTCTTTATACGAGGAAAAGAATTTTGAAAATAATTTTATCAAGAAAAGGATTTGATTCATCTAACGGTGGTATCCCGAGTCCTATACTACCTGATGGAACCCTACTTTCGTTACCAATACCTGCTAAATTTGATACTATATCTTTTGACGATTTAAACTATAATGGAGTATTATTTTCAGATATATTAAAACAATTAAAAGGGAAGGAAGATAAAACAAATCATTTTAATTGTCATCTTGACCCGGACATAAGAGAAAATATTAGGAATAATTCTGTCTCTAATTGGAAGCCAGCATTTGGCCAAATTAAAAGTTCTCAGGGAATATTACGAAATCATAATGTTTCTATCGGTGACCTTTTTCTATTTTTTGGATGGTTTAGACAAGCTGAAGGGGATATTTACAATGGAACATTGTGTTTTAAGAAAGATGCACCTGATTTAAATATCATTTATGGTTATTTGCAAATTGGTGACATGACGAATGATAAAGAATGTTTGCAGAATATGTACCCATTTCATCCTCATTCTTGCGACCATATGAGTAATTTGCAATCAAATATACTTTATATCCCAAGTGAAAACTTATCATTTTTACCTCAAGAAAAAGGATATGGAACTTTTAATTTTCATGATGACAGAGTATTAACAATGAATGGTAAATCAAGAAGTGTATGGAAAGAGATACCAGCGCTTATGCCTGAAAATATAAATGGGAATCATAAAAATTCTGCCAAAGATTGTGGTTTAAAATATTCTGGTATATGGCAAGAAAAAGTTTTGTTAGAAAATGAATTATCAAATTCTTGGGCTAAAGAGTTATTTATGTTAAAATAATAAAAAACACTTACTCTAAAAATGTACTGACCCCAAAAAGTTAGACAATTAATTTATCCGAAGGATTTAGTTCTGTATTGCACAAGACTGAGTCCTTTTGCTATCTTTATAAGTTTTACATGATTTACTTGTGGTTTATCCTCATAATTTCCATAATGGCTATCGGTATTTTATCCCTTGGAGTAGTATCTGGTATGGGAGGAAAACTTACGTTTGGTTTCTTTGTTTTATCTTTTTTAGGTGTAGTTCTATTTAGTGTCTATATTTTTAGTATTCTAAAAGAGATAAAGGAATTAAAGCAAATAAAAGGTAAGTGAATAGATAGACGTAATCTAATTTGAATTGTCTTTATCTGGGCTATACATCCGTATCTTGAACAGGTTACTAAAAAGTTACTAAAATTTGAAAAATGAGTCTATTTTGAAAGATTCAAAAGTCCTAAAACCCTATTAAATCAAGGATATAAGATTAAAAAAGTGTATTCATAGAACTCAAAATCCAGTGTCCGCAAGGACGTGCCGGTTCGACCCCGGCCGCCGGTATAGTAATAAAGACAAGGTTTTCGAGCCTTGTCTTTTTATGTCTAACCTATATTTAATTACCATTTTATACCAATTTCTTTTTTTCTTCATCTATCTGATAAAGGTATTTTGTTTGAAAGTTATATAATGAAGTTAGACAACCATAATTCTTAAAAGTTAGATGCTTAAACTGGTTAATAACTTATTTAACAGTTACAAAGGGACTTTTTTGTCAAATGAAAGCCTAATTAAGCCTAAGAAAACACCTCTGTGTTATACTTGTTTTTAACCACAGACACAAGAAAGCCACAGATATGCGAATAAATTGTATTATAAAAGCAAAATATTTGATAATCGAAAGCAATCATCTAATCGAGGAAGAAAGAAGGGAAGTCTAATATAGAAGTTGTTACTCTTGTCGGGAGAACTCCCCCACTATCATAACTAAAAGTTTTCGCCTGATAAGTTAGTCAAGGTTAAGAGAGTTAACGTTGGAATTTCAACTGTGAAATATTATTATATTTTTGGAGCTTCTGTTGAAATAGACTTTGCTTTTTCTTCTAGTATTGTTGCTTCCTTACCATATATAGTTTCTGGAGTTAAATTGAGAATCTTAAGTTGATTTTTAATCAATTCTACACTAGATGGAGAAATCTTTAGAGCAACACCCATTTTTTCTCCATCATCTGCGGTAAAATTAATCCACTCAACACCTCTATGGTATCTAGCTTCGTGCAGAGTAAATACTCCTGATTGTCTTGATATCCTTTGTGACTTCAAATCATAATCACTTTTTACAGCAAAGGGAATTGTAACAAACGGAGTGTCATTCAGATCTGAAAAACAGTAATCAAATAGTTCATCATCAGCTTCATCTATACAGTATACCTCACTTACCGTGCGATTCCCTTCTTTATATTTCATTGCTGAATTCTCATTTAATCTTGTGGGATTTAAGATATAGACAACTGGAAATTCATCTTCGTTAGTGTACTCAAAGCCATCTACCGCGAAGTACAAAGCTATCAGAGGATCAGTAGACCAATCTAATGCTGGCGTCGGCATTCCATAATGTTGAGCAAGAAAAGTATAATGAAACAGATTAAGCCTGTCATCTAGAATTGTTTCTCTCAATTCATCTCTATACTGTTTTAAAGCCACGTTGAAATCCATAAAATTTTTGTATTTTATTGGATGTATAGAGCCATCATCTGGCATATCTAAAACTTCCTTTCTAAAAAGACTCGGCCGTAGTTTCCAGTCTTGGCTTCTATGCCCCCTATACCAAAGTTCGTGAGGGTTATTCCTTGCATAATCAAAAATGAGTGTTAGGAATTCCTCCACACTAGTAATTTCCTCAGAGTTGTAATAAATCGGCATAATAATATACTCCTTCATATTAATTTGATTTTTTAATATTATATCATAAATAATTAAGAGTTTACAGCTAATTTAGGCATAAGAAAACACCTTTGTGTTATACTTGTTGTTCAACTACAAACATAAGAAAGGCATAGAGAAGGTGCTCCTCTAATTGGAAAAGAGAACTAATGAAAATCACGATAGGTTCATTCGTAGATGGTTACCTAAAGGAACTAAGAATTATCCTGAAAAATACTTGAGCTACAAGTTTTCTAGAGAATTTCTCTTGCTGGCTAACTTGAATTTGAAATTTAGTAAAGTTATTTTGTTTTTATTGTTTCTTAAAAATGGTATAATTAACTTTATTAATTCTTAGCTTAGATTTGGAGATAAGGTGAAAGCAATAGAACTATTTGCTGGTGCTGGTGGTTTAGCACTAGGTATCGAAAAAGCTGGATTTGAAACTATTGGTTTAGTTGAGTTTGATGAATCTGCCTCAAAAACATTGAAATTTAATCGTCCAGAGTGGAATGTTGTTCATGATGATATTGCTAATATTTCAAAACTCGACCTTGAGGATCATTTTTCAATCGCTAAAGGTGAACTTTGAATAACCTGAAGATTGTCGATATCATCAATAAACTCTTTTAGTAATGTAGCTTGTTCTTGTTTCCAATCTCTCATCATATCTGCTAATTTGTTATTAATTGTAATGTACCTTGTGCCTGCTCTTGTTTTTGTTGAGTTTATATGGTTTCTTTTATTCAAAAAGTAAGCCGTTTTAGTAACATGAATAGTGTTAGTTAATAAATTTATATCATGCCAGTTTAAAGCAAGAATTTCCCCCATTCTCATACCTGTAAAGAAAGCAAGTGTAAAGAAAAGATCGTAGCTTTTTTCTTCTTTGGTAATAAGTTTTCTAAATCTAGCAAATTCTTCTACACTCCAAAATGTGATTGTCTTCTTATTGATTGGTAACTTTCTCAAATTTTCAACAGGGTTTTTATCAATTAAGGACTTTCTCACACCGGTATCAAATATTTTTTTGAGAAGTATTATTATTTTATTGAGAAGTATTATTATTTTATTGAGAAGTATTATTATTTTATTGATAGTGTTATTACTTAGATGTTGATTATCATTTTGTTTTTTGGTTTAGTTTTTAAGTATTCTCTGAATTCAAAAATATTTTCATAACTTAACTTATTCAGATTTACATTTTGAAAGTATGGTTTTATATGCCTTTCATAATTATTTTTTTGAGTACTTAGGTAACTAATTTTTCTATTATTTTGTATGTCTTCTTCTTCAAGCAATTCAAAAAGCATATCAGTTGTTATTAAAAAATCAAAACGTTTTTCTTTCAAGTCAACAATTCGGAGATGTTGTTCAAGTTCTAAAGCTTCCTTTTTTGTTTTTGAACCTTTTCGAACAACTCGGATTCTTTTTTGCGTTATAGGGTGAAATCCATCAGATATATCAACTGTCCAAGTTCCATTTTTTTCTTTCCTAACGGTCATTTTCTATACCTACTGAAATATCAAATCCTAGTAGTTCATTTGCAATAGTAGCTGGGATTGTACCAATACGTTTATTTTGATAGACATTAAAACCTCTTGTGCCAAGAAGTTTCTTACCTTGCCGTATAATTCGTTTAGAGGTGCCTTCGGAAAATCCAAGGGCAACTAAGTCATCTTTATTTATTGTTGCAATCATTGTTTTACTCCTTAATATTTTATTTAATTTTTTTGTATTTTACATTATTATCAATATATTCGCCCCCTATATAAATTTTACTGTTATATTCGCTTTCATATACGATTTCTTCATTTGAGAATTTATAATCAAATGGGACATAATTTGTATTAATGATTGGTTGTTTTAGATTGTTTGAAGATAAATAAGGATGTTTTCCAAAATTATCAAGGAGTTCTTGACCGATTACTTTTTCAAAATACTTTGTAACATATCTCCCTCTATTATCTTTGCTATCAACATTAACTTTATTTATTCGTACTGCTCCATGTCCCCAAAGTTTGAGTAACTGATTATGAGGGATATAGGGAACATCAAAAAGCAAAATATGAGCATGCCAAGCACCACGCTTTTGTTTTTCTAAAACTGCTATATATTTTAATTGATTTTTCTTTGTTTGAAAAATGTTATAGTTAAAACGCTTAATAAATGTTTTTAGTAAGTTTTTAAATTTATTTCTATCTTGGATATTTTCTTTTGTGGTCAAAGTCAAAAATGATGTATTATCATCAAAATTACAATCCACTAACCTAAGTAACTTCCACTTTGCATTTAATCGAGTTTGTTTCATTCGTTGAAGACGTTTCCTTTGTTCTTTTTCAGTCAGTTCTTCAAATGTTCTTCTTTTTCTTGGTTCACTTTCATTGGCAGACTCCTTATGTTTTCTATTAGTAAAAATTGCTTTTTCATATTCCCAAATTTCAATATAAGAAGAAGTACGTATGATTTTCTTATTATATTTCATAGTATTTAATCCAAAATTAGTGGGAATGTCTTAGATGAATTTCGCCAAAATATTGTTTATATAATAAATAAACTAGAAGGGACTTTGTCCCTTCATTATCAATTTTTTTCTGCAGGTAAAATATCAGAACAGTTAAACCACAAGTTTCCATTATACTGTCCCATATTTAAATCTTTTAAAATTACATGTCTAGTTTTATTATTAGACATTTCTTGCTTTGACAAGGTGGGAGTAATAGTTTTAACTTTAACAGTAATCATTTCCATAAAGAAATCGCTACTATCGTCTTGGATGGAAACATTAAGTCTTAGTGCTTCTGGTTTTCCTGTTTCCCTATTAAGTTCTTCACTATATCCTTTAACTGCGTAAAATTTATTACCAAGTAGTTCAGTTTTCAAAAAATCATTTAATTTCATTTCGTATATCCTTTCTTATATCACTGCTTTGCAGTGAGGAACAGTTAAAAGCATTTTGTTCTCTTTAGTTCGTGCGTCCGCGGATCTCCGTGCCATTGCGAGCTACGGCAATTTGCCCCCTCGCTCGCAGACACGACCTAACCGCCCTCAATCGAACTGCATGCTTTCAACTCTTATTATTAATTATTTTAAAAATTTGAAAAAATGAGTGTGTCGTTGTTTTTCAAATTCTTCAAATCGTTTCTCAAGAGAAGCGACACGGCTAGCTAAAGATTTATTAGCGTATTTCAAAAATTGTATTTCAATGTTAGTATCCTTTTCGTTTTTCTTTTGAAGAGAATGTAAGTATAAGATTTGACGCTCTAAATCAACCTCATTTGAATCTGATACATCTCCCCAAATTTTTTTTATTGATTTATCCAAGTCGTTAGTTTTTTCCACTTGTTTAGATAGTTCTACAAATTTAGAAACTTCTTCTTTGGTAAAATCGAAGAATGTCTGTACGCTACGATAACTAACTTTAGCCTTAATTTTTGTAAATTCATAGCCGGATAAAGTTTCTATTTTTTTTCTCCATTTTTTAATAGTACTGATGGATTTACCTGTTTTATTTGCAACTTCTAAATAGTCAATAATACCACCTCCGATAATTTTAAAATGTTACATTATTTCGAAAAAATGTTATACTAGTAAGGTAAAACGATTTTTTACCCATTTTTATGATATCAAAAAGAATTTTACCTGTCAATAAAAAAGTAAAATGTTTTTTTACCAAGGAGATATTTTTATGAAACCTTTATTTAACTATACAAATATTATTCGTGCTGGACAAATAGATATAAAATCAGTGAGATTAAAAGCTGGTTTAACCCAAAAAGAATTAGCGAAAATAATTGGAGTAACTAAGCAGACAATTATAAATTATGAAAAAGGCACAACAGAGCCTACTTGGGAAAGACTAGAGGAAATAGCTTTAGCCCTTAATGTGGATATTGAAGATTTTTTTCCATATAATGAAATGGGACAAGCAAAAGGTGATTTTGCTTGGGCAGAACATATGGATAGATTGAATAATAATTTTATGTATAGAAGATTGGCAGAAGAAGAAGTTTATCTTAATTCGCTATTTAAGTATGTTCGATTTCAGCAAGATCTAACAGAAAACAAGATAACAGAAGAACTGCTAAACAAAGAATTATCCTTTGATAGCAATGTTTCAATCTCTCTTGAAGATAAAGTGAATCTAGTTAAACTTAAATTATCTGAACAACTTGATGAAAACAAAGAACGATTGATTGAATTGTATAAGATTGCTGATTCAGAAACGACTATGGAATTGATGAGATATGACATCAATAGAAATTTATCTAAAAAATAAAATCTATACCATATGATAACCAAAAATAGGAAAATTACTTTTTTTACAATAAAAATCTATGCCCCAAAGTCTGATTTAATGATATTTATAATGTTGTAAAACACAATGTTTCGAACTCAAAATCCAGTGTCCGCAAGGACGTGCCGGTTCGACCCCGGCCGCCGGTATAGTAAAGAGCTAAGGAACGTAGTTAATCTTCGTTCCTTTTTTATATTATTTTTGCTATAATTATAGTTATTCAAATTTTATTTAGATTATGAAAGTGTAGGGAAGTATGTCTCGTTCTATCGATTTATTAAAACATCGGTATCTGAAAAATATTAAAGAAAATCCTGAATTGTTTATTGGGGTTGAGCTGGAATATCCTGTTGTAAACTTGGAAGGGAATGCAACAGATGTTGAAGTTATAAAAGATTTATTTCATTATTTACTTTCCGCTCTGGATTTCACTGTAGAAAAGGTAGATGATTTTGGCAATCCTATCCAGTTAGTGGATCCGAAAAGTCAGGATGCTATTTTATTTGAAGTTTCCTATACAACGATTGAGTTTGCATTTGGTAAGGCCGAAACAATTCAGGAGGTCGAAAATCGTTTTAATAATTATATGGATGTAATTCAAAGAAAATTAGGCGAATCCAATCATGCTATCGTTGGCTGTGGAATTCATCCTAACTGGGATAAAAATGAGAATTGTCCAGTGGCATATCCACGCTATCAGATGTTGATGGATTATTTGAATTTGAGTAGAAATGTTACTAAATCAGATTTACATAATTTCCCTGAATATGGGGCTTTTATCTGTGGGAGTCAGGTTCAGCTGGATATTTCAAAATCCAACTACTTACGGGTGATTAATGCTTTTACTCAAATTGAAGCGGCTAAGGCTTACTTATTTGCAAACTCTGAGTTTACAGGTGCGGATTGGGATACAAAAATCTCAAGAGATATTTTCTGGGAAGAATCTATGCATGGTATCTATCCAGAGAATGTTGGTGTCAATGCTAGCCTCTTTAAAGATGAGGATGATTTTTTTGACTATCTAGATCATTCTGCAATTTTTACTGCGGAACGTGATGGACAAACCTATTATTTTTATCCGATTCAGGCTAGGGACTATTTGGCTACACCTGAAATCCAAGCATTTGATCTTAATGGGGAAGAGGTTCTTATTTACCCTCAAGAGAAAGACTTTGAAACTCATCGTAGTTACCAGTACCAAGACTTAACGACTCGAGGAACAGTTGAGTTTCGTAGTGTGTGTACTCAGCCTCTAGATAAAACCTTCGCTTCTGCTGCCTTTCACTTGGGATTATTAGTTAATTTAGATAAGTTAGAAGCTTACTTAGAAACAGAACCTTTCTTTAAAGAATTTGGTCGTGATTACAAGTTTTTAAGACGACAATTTTCTAAGAAAAAGCTTACAGATGAGGAAAAAACAACGATTTTTGAATTTTCCAAAGACTTACTCCTGCTAGCTGAGGAAGGACTGGAGATGAGAAATAAGCAAGAAATGACCTACTTACAGCCTTTGAAAGAAGAATTGAGCCTATAATTTCTCTTGTAAAAGGAGAATTTTCTGAAAAATCATGATATAATGGATGAGACTATAGATAAAGGATAGAGAGTAATGACATTAGTTTATCAATCAACGCGTGATGCCAACAATACAGTAACTGCTAGCCAAGCAATTTTGCAAGGTTTGGCAACGGATGGTGGTTTGTTTACACCGCTTACTTATCCAAAGGTAGATTTGGACTTTGACAAATTGAAAGATGCTTCTTATCAGGAAGTTGCTAAGTTAGTTTTGTCAGCATTTTTAGATGACTTTACAGCTGAAGAGTTGGACTACTGTATCAACAATGCCTACGATAGTAAATTTGATACTCCATCTATTGCGCCTTTGGTGAAATTAGACGGGCAATACAACCTGGAACTCTTCCATGGTTCTACGATTGCCTTTAAGGATATGGCCTTGTCTATCTTGCCATACTTTATGACGACTGCTGCTAAGAAACATGGTTTGGAAAATAAGATTGTTATCTTGACAGCAACATCTGGTGATACTGGGAAAGCTGCTATGGCAGGGTTTGCGGATGTTCCTGGCACTGAGATTATCGTCTTTTATCCGAAGGATGGTGTCAGCAAGGTACAAGAGTTGCAAATGACCACTCAAACTGGCGACAATACTCATGTTATTGCTATTGATGGGAACTTTGACGATGCGCAGACTAACGTGAAGTATATGTTTAATGATGTGGCTCTTCGTGAAAAATTGGCTGCCAACAAGTTGCAATTTTCATCAGCTAACTCTATGAACATTGGTCGTTTGGTACCACAAATTGTTTATTATGTTTATGCTTACGCTCAGTTGGTTAAGACAGGTGAAATTGTAGCTGGTGAAAAGGTTAACTTCACAGTACCAACAGGAAACTTTGGAAATATCTTGGCTGCCTTTTATGCTAAGCAAATTGGTTTGCCAGTTGGTAAATTAATCTGTGCTTCAAATGACAACAATGTTTTGACAGACTTCTTCAAGACACGTGTTTACGACAAGAAACGTGAGTTTAAAGTAACAACTAGTCCATCTATGGATATCTTAGTATCTTCAAACTTGGAGCGTTTGATTTTCCATCTTTTGGGTAATGATGCGGTTAAGACAGCTGAACTCATGAATGCTTTGAATAGCCAAGGTCAATATGAGTTGACTAATTTTGATGCAGAGATTCTTGACCTCTTTGCAGCTGAATATGCGACTGAGGAAGAAACAGCGGCAGAAATCAAGCGTGTCTATGAGTCAAATTCTTATATCGAGGATCCACATACGGCGGTTGCCTCGGCAGTTTATAAGAAATACCAAGTGGCTACTGGCGATGCGACTAAGACAGTGATTGCTTCAACAGCTAGTCCCTACAAGTTCCCAGTGGTTGCAGTAGAAGCTGTAACAGGGAAAGTTGGCTTGACTGACTTTGAAGCTTTAGCTCAATTACATGAAATCTCAGGAGTGGCTGTGCCATCAGCAGTTGATGGCCTTGAAACAGCGCCAGTTCGTCACAAGACAACTGTGGCGGCTGCGGATATGCAAGTAGCGGTTGAGGCTTATCTAGGACTTTAAGACAGAAGGAGTAAACTCGGTTGGGAAACCAACTGAGTTTCTTTTCATCAGGAGGAAGGATTGTTTAAGAAAAATAAAGACATTCTTAATATTGCCTTGCCAGCTATGGGCGAAAACTTTTTGCAGATGCTCATGGGAATGGTGGACAGTTATTTGGTTGCTCATTTAGGACTGATAGCTATTTCAGGTGTATCAGTCGCTGGTAATATTATCACGATTTACCAGGCGATTTTCATCGCTCTGGGAGCTGCTATTTCCAGTGTTATTTCAAAAAGTTTGGGGCAGAAGGATAAGGCTAAGCTAGCCTATCATGTGACTGAGGCCTTGAAGATTACCTTACTATTAAGTTTCCTTTTGGGAGCTTTGTCCATCTTCGCTGGACAAGAGATGATAGGACTTTTGGGAACTGAACAGACTGTGGCCGAAAGTGGAGGACTCTATCTATCTTTGGTAGGTGGTTCGATTGTTCTTTTGGGATTAATGACTAGTTTGGGAGCCTTGATTCGTGCAACTCATAATCCACGTTTGCCCCTCTATGTGAGTCTTTTATCAAATGCCTTGAATATTCTTTTTTCAAGTCTAGCTATTTTTGTTCTGGATATGGGGATAGCTGGTGTTGCTTGGGGGACAATTCTGTCTCGCTTGGTAGGTCTTGTGATTTTATGGTCGCAATTAAAGTTGCCTTTTGAGAAACCGACTTTTGGTTTAGATAAGGAACTATTGACCTTAGCTTTGCCAGCAGCTGGAGAGCGGCTTATGATGCGGGCTGGTGATGTCGTTATCATTGCCTTGGTCGTTTCTTTTGGAACGGAGGCAGTTGCTGGGAATGCAGTCGGAGAAGTCTTGACCCAGTTTAACTACATGCCTGCCTTTGGCGGCGCTACGGCAACGGTCATGCTGGTAGCTCGAGCAGTTGGAGAGGATAATTGGGAAAGAGTAGCTAGTTTGAGCAAGCAATCCTTTTGGCTTTCTCTGCTTCTCATGTTGCCCTTGACGCTTAGTGTCTATGCCTTGGGCATACCACTGACTCATCTCTATACGACTGATTCTCTAGCGGTGGAGGCTAGTGTTCTAGTGACACTTTTTTCACTACTTGGTACTCCTATGACGATAGGAACAGTTATCTATACAGCAGTCTGGCAGGGTTTGGGCAATGCCCGGCTTCCCTTTTATGCGACAAGTATAGGAATGTGGTGTATCCGCATTGGAACAGGATATCTGATGGGGATTGTGCTTGGTTGGGGCTTGCCTGGTATTTGGGCCGGAACCCTTTTGGATAATGGTTTTCGCTGGTTATTTCTACGCTATCGTTACCAGCGCTATATGAGCTTGAAAGGATAGGAAATGCAAAAAACAGCTTTTATTTGGGATTTAGATGGGACTTTATTGGACTCTTATGAAGCGATTTTGTCAGGGATTGAGGAAACTTTTACTCAGTTTTCTATTCCTTATGATAAGGAGCAGGTGAGAGAGTTTATCCTCAAATATTCGGTGCAAGATTTGCTTGTGCAGGTGGCGGAAGAGAGAAAACTGGATGTGGAAGTGCTAAATCAGGTGCGTGCCCAGAGTCTGGCTGAGAAGAATGCTCAGGTAGTCTTAATGCCAGGTGCGCGTGAGGTGCTAGCGTGGGCAGACGAAGCAGGAATTCAGCAGTTTATATATACTCATAAGGGGGACAACGCTTTCACCATTCTCAGAGACTTGGGGTTGGAATCTTATTTTACAGAGATTTTAACCAGTCAGAGTGGCTTTGCGCGCAAGCCTAATCCGGAAGTGGCTACCTATCTGTTAGACAAGTATCAGTTGGATCCTGAGAAAACCTATTATATAGGGGATCGGACTCTGGATGTGGAATTTGCCCAGAATAGTGATATTCAGAGCATTAATTTTTTAGATTCGTCTTATGAAGGCAATCACAGGATTCAAGAGTTAGCAGATATTACTTATATTTTTGAGAGCAAGTAACGAGAAGATTGTGTCAGTTTTGTGACAGAGACCTAACAAACTTTTTCAAGTAACCGAGTTTGTTACAATGAATAGACAGTTCTGTTAAATAGGCCCGAGAGGGCTTTTTTTCTGCTCTTTTTGTGTTATCATAGACAGGTACTCATTTGAAAGGAATTTGAAAGAATGAAGAAAAGAATATTATTAGCATCAACAGTAGCCTTGTCATTTGCCCCAGTATTGGCAACTCAAGCAGAAGAAGTTCTTTGGACTGCACGTAGTGTTGAGCAAATCCAAAACGATTTGACTAAAACGGGCAACAAAACAAGTTATACAGTTCAGTATGGTGATACTTTGAGCACCATTGCAGAAGCCTTGGGTGTAGATGTCACAGTTCTTGCGAATTTGAATAAAATCACGAATATGGACCTGATTTTCCCAGAAACTGTTTTGACAACGACTGTCAATGAAGCAGAAGAAGTAACAGAAGTTGAAATCCAAACTCCTCAAGCAGATTCTAGTGAAGAAGTGACAACTGCGACAGCAAATTTGACAACCAATCAAGTAACCGTTGATGATCAAACTGTTCAGGTTGCAGACCTTTCTCAACCTATTGCTGAAGCTCCAAAAGCGGTAGAAACTACAAGTACAAAAGAAGTAACAACAAAATCAGAAGTTGCAGAGACAGTTGCTACTGCAGAAGAAGTCGTGCTATCTACAGGAACCTCTGTTTCAGCGGAGCAAACAGTCGAAACAAGCAGTCCAGTTGAAGAAGCAGCTCCTCAGACAACGACTCCAGCTGAGAAAGATGAAACTCAAGCAAGCCCACAAGCTGTTTCAACAGTGGAAACAACTACAACTCCAGCAGAAGAAACAGCAATCGAAACAACTGCAACAAGTGCAGAAGAAGTAAAAGAAGTAGCATCAAGTGAAGCTACACCAGCAGTTTCTACTTATCAACCAGAAGAGACGAAAACAGTTGCGACAACTTACGCGGCTCCAGCTGCGCCTGATTATGCTGGACTTGCGGTAGCGAAATCTGAAAATGCAGGTCTTCAACCACAAACAGCTGCCTTTAAAGAAGAGATTGCCAACTTGTTTGGTATCACATCCTTTAGTGGTTACCGTCCAGGAGATAGTGGAGATCACGGAAAAGGTTTGGCTATCGATTTTATGGTACCAGAAAGCTCAGAACTAGGGGATAAGATTGCGGAATACGCTATTCAAAACATGGCCAGCCGTGGAATTAGTTACATTATTTGGAAACAACGTTTCTATGCCCTATTCGATAGCAAATATGGACCAGCTAATACTTGGAACCCAATGCCGGACCGTGGTAGCGTGACAGAAAACCACTATGACCATGTTCACGTTTCAATGGATGGATAAACCAGACTTGGTAATATCATTTTGACGAATGAGATTTAGCTTTCGTGATAGAAAGCGATTCTCGTTCGTTTTTTTCTTTGTCATACTATTCGAAAATCTCTTCAAACCACGTCAGTTTTATCTGCAACCTCAAAGCTGTGCTTTGAGCAACCTACGGATAGCTTCCTAGTTAGCTCTTTGACTTTCATTGAGTATCAATATGAATGGAAAATGGAAGTTACCATTTTGTAATGATTGAAGCAACATTCTTGCAATCTATTTTATTTTATAATATAATTGATTAGTCAATTATTGATGAATCAACAGAAAGGAGAAAGAAATGATAGAGATTCAAGATTTACTTTATCAACTCCGCTTGTCTGAGCAAGCGAGTACGCAATTGTTTGAAAAAAGACTTGGGATTAGTTTGACACGGTATCAAATTTTATTATTTTTGCTGAAGCATTCCCCTTGTAATCAAATAGCGGTTCAGGAGCGTTTGAAGATTGATCAGGCTGCTTTGACCCGACATTTCAAAATTCTGGAAAAGGAAGGTTTGGTGGAGCGTCATCGTAATCCTGAAAATCAGCGGGAAGTGTTGGTAGAAGCTACGAAGTATGCCAAGGAGCAGTTAGTGGGGAATCCCCCTCTGCAGCATATCAAGGTTAAGGAAGAGATGGAAAGTATCTTAACAGAGTCTGAGAGAGCAGAACTCAGCCGTTTAGTAAACAAATTGGTTTTGGGTATTGAGAATATAGAAATTTAAGGAGAAATAGATGTCAATTATGACAATTATTTTAACAACGATCGTTGCTTTGGAGCATTTTTACATTTTTTATTTGGAAAGTATTGCAACGCAATCAGATGCGACTAGTCGTGTCTTTAACATGGACAAGGAAGAACTGGCTCGTCCGTCAGTAAGTTCATTGTTTAAAAATCAAGGGATTTATAATGCTTTGCTAGGAGTCTTTCTCTTGTATGGAATTTATTTCTCACAGAATTTGGAAATTGTGACTATTTTTGTTTTATTTGTGATTGGTGCTGCGGCTTATGGCTCTCTCACAGCAGATAAGAAAATTATTTTGAAGCAAGGTGGACCAGCTATTTTGGCCTTGATTAGTATTTTACTCTTTAAATAAATTTGAAAGGCGGTACTAGTCTCGCTAATCCTTTTCACTCCAGAATAAGGGAAATATGTTATACTTGTCTTTAAGAAAATAGTTTCATTGAATTGGTTTTGAGGAGTTAGAAATGAAAGTATTAGTGACAGGTTTTGAGCCCTTTGGAGGGGAAAAGGTCAATCCAGCCTTGGAGGCTGTTAAAGGTTTACCAGCTGAAATCCATGGTGCTGAGGTCCGTTGGTTAGAAGTACCAACAGTCTTTCACAAATCGGCTCAAGTATTGGAAGAAGAGATGAACCGTTATCAACCTGACTTTGTCCTTTGTATCGGCCAAGCAGGTGGAAGGTCTAGCTTGACACCTGAACGAGTGTCCATTAATCAAGACGATGCACGGATTCCTGATAATGAAGGCAATCAACCGATTGATCTTCCTATTCGTCCAGATGGTGCTTCGGCCTACTTTAGTAGTTTGCCGATTAAAGCGATGGTCCAAGCTATAAAAAAAGAGGGCTTGCCGGCCTCTGTTTCCAATACGGCAGGGACTTTTGTCTGCAATCATTTGATGTATCAGGTCCTCTATTTGGTAGAAAAGAAATTTCCCCATGTCAAGGCAGGTTTTATGCATATTCCTTATATGATGGAACAGGTGGTGAATCGACCGACCACTCCAGCTATGAGTTTAGTGGATATTAGGAGAGGGCTAGAAGCAGCAATCGGCGCCATTATCGAACATGGAGATCAGGACCTCAAGTTGGTAGGCGGAGAAACTCATTGATAGAAAAAAGCTTGAGTGAAAAACCTTCAAGCTTTTGGACGTTTTCGAGCCAATACTGCTCGGTAAAAAATTATTTTATTGATTTGAATGTAGGGTAGGAGTGAGAAACTAGCAATCCCAAAAGTAATCCAATTGAGGAAGTACCAAGGAAGGAGTTGTAGGTCTAGAATAAAGCGCTGAATTTTGTAACCTTTCATTAAGAAACGGCTGGTTTTAAGGATTTGTCCTGGTTTGGCTTGTCCTAAGTCTAGGGTGTCACAGAGGAGAAATTCTACCTGCGAATAGGCATAGTATTGTGGAATATAGAGACTATTTCCGACAATCATCAAGAGGATACTTGCTAGAAAATAGAGACCAAAGGTCATGAGGAAACGCTCCGTTTCAACTGACGAGAGATCCAGATTGGGAAATTCAGGATGGATTGCAACGAATTTCTTTGCTAGAAAGCTACTGTAAAAAAGGAGGTAAATCCCAAGCAAACTAGGAATGCTCCATAAGAAGAGATAGAAACGTTTGAGAAGTAGAGTCAAAAAGGTTTGTGAAAAGTGTACTTCGTTAAAGAGAGTAAGACTATTTTTGACGGATAGTTCTGTATCTGGATTCTTGATGAGTTTTAGGGTTGTATAGACTGAACTGGTTAGAAGTATTGCCCCGATAAAGGAGACTAATAGTGGAAAAAGGTAGGCTTGGAATACATGGCCAAACACGCTTAAAAAGGGTTGTTCTAAAACACTCTCGTTGATGCGCTCTAAGGGATTGAGGAAGCCAGACAAGATGAGCAGTATGCTAGGTAAGAGATAGACGAGAAAGAGGCGGGGATTTTCAGCCTGAAATTGTCTGGCCTGCAGACGAACAGTTTTTAAATCAATTTTTGGGTATTTCATTCTCTCATTATACCATAGTTCGTGACAGTTCCTACTTTTTTTGATAAAATCATACAGTATGCCCTTGGGCACAAAGTATGAACTGGGACTGTCTTTCCCAGCTTCGGAGGTAAAAAATGTCAGATTCACCAATCAAATATCGTTTGATTAAGAAAGAAAAACACACAGGAGCTCGTCTGGGAGAAATCATTACTCCCCACGGCACCTTCCCAACTCCTATGTTTATGCCAGTTGGGACTCAAGCTACTGTCAAAACTCAGTCACCTGAAGAATTGAAGGAGATGGGTTCGGGAATTATCCTATCAAACACCTATCATCTCTGGCTTCGCCCTGGAGATGAACTCATCGCACGCGCAGGTGGTCTCCACAAGTTCATGAATTGGGACCAGCCTATCTTGACAGATAGTGGTGGTTTTCAGGTTTATTCCTTAGCAGATAGCCGCAATATCACAGAAGAAGGGGTAACCTTTAAAAACCATCTCAATGGTTCTAAGATGTTCTTGTCCCCAGAGAAGGCCATCTCTATTCAGAACAATCTGGGCTCAGACATCATGATGTCCTTTGACGAATGTCCTCAATTTTATCAACCTTATGACTACGTTAAGAAATCAATCGAGCGTACCAGTCGTTGGGCTGAACGAGGTTTGAAGGCTCATCGTCGTCCGCATGATCAAGGATTATTTGGGATTGTACAGGGGGCAGGATTTGAAGACCTGCGTCGCCAATCAGCTCATGACCTTGTCAGCATGGACTTCCCAGGTTACTCTATCGGTGGTTTGGCAGTGGGAGAAACCCACGAAGAGATGAATGCTGTCTTGGACTTTACAACCCAACTGTTGCCTGAAAATAAACCTCGCTATCTGATGGGTGTGGGAGCGCCAGATAGTTTGATTGATGGAGTGATTCGTGGGGTGGATATGTTTGACTGTGTCTTGCCGACTCGAATCGCTCGTAACGGCACTTGTATGACCAGTCAAGGACGTTTGGTTGTCAAAAATGCCCAGTTTGCTGAGGACTTTACGCCACTCGATCCTGAGTGTGATTGCTACACATGTAAGAACTACACACGCGCCTACCTTCGTCACCTGCTCAAGGCTGATGAAACCTTCGGTATCCGCTTGACTAGCTACCACAATCTGTACTTCTTGCTTAATCTGATGAAGCAAGTGCGACAAGCCATTATGGATGACAATCTCTTGGAATTCCGTGAGTATTTTGTGGAAAAATATGGCTACAATAAGTCAGGCCGTAATTTCTAAAATGGAATTGATATAAGCTAAAAATCCTAAGTTTTCTCTTGGGATTTTTCTTCTTTTTTTGATAGAATAAAGTGTATAATGAAAGGGAGAATAAACTCGTATGCGCATTAAATGGTTTTCCTTGATTAGGATTACAGGTTTACTTTTAGTACTCTTGTATCATTTCTTTCAGACCATCTTTCCTGGAGGATTTTTCGGGGTAGATGTCTTTTTCACATTTTCAGGTTTCCTGATTACAGCTCTACTTATCGAAGAATTTTCTAAAAATCATGAAATTGATTTGATAGGATTTTTTAGGAGACGTTTTTATCGGATTGTGCCACCTGTGGTTTTGATGGTCTTGGTAACCATGCCCTTTACCTTTCTAGTTCGCCAAGATTATGTGGCTGGAATTGGGGGTCAGATTGCGGGTGTCTTAGGCTTTATGACCAACTTTTATGAACTTCTAACAGGTGGGAGTTATGAATCTCAGTTCATTCCACATTTGTTTGTTCATAATTGGAGCTTGGCTGTTGAGGTTCACTACTATATCCTCTGGGGATTGGCAGTTTGGTTCTTATCCAAACAGGCTAAATCAAATGGTCAGTTGAAGGGAATGGTCTTTCTCTTGTCTGCTGCTGCCTTCTTGATCAGCTTCTTCTCTATGTTTATTGGTAGTTTTCTAGTAACCTCTTATTCCTCTGTTTACTTCTCCAGTTTAACTCATGTCTATCCATTCTTTTTGGGAAGTATCCTAGCAACGATTGTAGGCGTTCGTCAGACGACTTCCCTAGTTAAGCAGTTGGATAAAATCTGGGATTTACGAAAGACCCTGTTGATTTTTGCAGGAGGTTTTAGCTTCTTACTCATTTTGACCTTCTTTGTCAAATTTACCTATCTCTTTGCCTATCTTATCGGCTTCTTGCTTGCCAGCCTTGCAGCCCTAGCTATGATTCTGGCGGCGCGTGTCTTACATGAAAAGACTCCTAACGTGCAGGAGCCAAAGATTATCAGCTTTTTAGCAGATACTAGCTATGCGGTTTATCTTTTCCATTGGCCTTTCTATATCATATTCTCACAGTTGACATCAAATCTTTTTGCTGTGTTACTGACTTTGATTTGTTCTTATGGATTTGCCAGTCTTTCATTTTATGTATTGGAGCCGTGGATTGCAGGCAAGAACACACCTGTTTTACAAACTCTCCGTCCCCTGCCTTATATTCACACAATTCTTGCAACAAGTACAGGAATCTTGACCTTCATTGTCCTCTTAGTGACTTTGTTGGCACCACAAGTGGGAGCGTTTGAGACAGACTTAACTGTCAATGGTTTGAAGCAAGCTGCAACAAATATTAGCCAAACCAAGGTGATGACAGAACGGGCAGATGCAAACAGTTTGGGAATTGCTGATGGCACTATGTTAATTGGTGACTCGGTTGCTTTAAGGGCAAATACAGCCCTGCAGACAGCCCTTCCTGGAGCACAGATTAACGCGCAGGTCAGCAGAACAACCAAGACTGCCAATGAAATCATGCTCAACAATAGCCAGAATAAATTTCTACCAAAGATGGTGGTCATTGCAACAGGGGTAAATAATCCTGAAAATTATAAGGAAGATTGGGATAGTATCGTGAAAAATCTTCCTAAGGGCCACCATATGATTTTGGTGACACCTTATGAAGGAGATAAGACAAAAGAGACCTATGCCATCGTTGAGAAGGCTGCTGCCTATATGAGAGAATTGGCAGAGAAGACTCCTTACATCACCATTGCTGATTGGAATCAAGTTGCTAAGGAACATCCAGAGATCTGGACAGGAACAGACCAAGTCCATTTCGGAAGTGACACTAGTAAAATTGAAGCCGGAGCAAAATTGTATGCAGATACCATTGCCACAGCCTTGCAAACAGCTCAAGACAAACCAGTCAAATCAAAATAACTTGTATTAAAAAGAGAAGAGTTGGAGAAATCCAGCTCTTTTAAAATATCTCTAGAAAATAGGTCTATACCATTTACAAATGAATCAGAAAAGTTTATAATGTAATTGACATAATAAATATCAAAAGTAATCTTTTAAGGAGGTCATTATTATGCCTAATTACGTTAAAGCGGATCAGTTTTTCTATCCATTTGGCATTCGTCGCGGTGGGTACTTAGAACTTGTTGATGGCAAATTTGGGAAACATGTGGATCAAATTCCTGAAGGAGCAGAGGTTCTTGACTATACTGGTTATAGCATTGCACCAGGTCTTGTGGATACTCATATTCATGGATATGCAGGTGTAGATGTGATGGACAACAATATTGAAGGTACATTGCATACTATGAGTGAAGGACTTCTTAGTACCGGTGTTACCAGTTTCTTGCCCACAACTTTAACAGCCACTTATGAGCAATTGCTTGCAGTCACTGAAAATCTTGGAAACCATTATAAAGAAGCAACAGGTGCTAAGATTCGTGGGATTTATTATGAAGGTCCATATTTCACAGAAACTTTTAAGGGGGCACAAAATCCAACTTATATGAGAGACCCGGGTGTTGAGGAGTTTCATTCTTGGCAGGATGCTGCAAAAGGGATGCTAAATAAAATCGCTATTGCACCAGAACGTGATGGGGTGGAAGATTTTGTACGTACTATTACAGGTGAAGGTGTGACAGTTGCACTTGGACACTCAGATGCGACATTTGAACAAGCTAAGAAGGCAGTTGATGCTGGAGCTAGTGTATGGGTACATGCCTATAATGGGATGCGTGGTTTAACACACCGCGAACTAGGTATGGTAGGAGCTATGTATGAGCTACCACATACTTACGCAGAATTGATTTGTGATGGTTACCATGTAGATCCAAAAGCTTGTGAGATTTTACTTAAGCAAAAGGGGACAGAAAACATCGCTCTTATTACGGACTGTATGACAGCTGGTGGGCTTGAAGACGGTGACTATATGTTGGGAGAATTCCCTGTTGTAGTAGCAAATGGAACTGCACGTCTCAAATCTACTGGTAATTTGGCAGGTTCTATCCTCAAACTTAAAGATGGTATGAGAAATGTAGTCGAGTGGGGTATTGCAAATCCACACGAAGCGGTTATGATGGCTAGCCTTAACCCAGCAAAATCTGTTCACATTGATGATGTCTGTGGTCAAATCCGCGAAGGCTATGACGCGGACTTTATCGTATTAGACAAAGATTTGGAATTGGTAGCAACCTATCTAGATGGTGTGAAACGTTATCAAGCATAAGAGAGAAAGCAGAAGTTAGAGATTAGCTTCTGCTTTTTTATCTATATTGCTTTACCGGTAAATAAAAAAGTTAAAAAAATCACAAAAAAGCTTGAGCAAACAAATGAAAAAGCTTACAATTATATTATAAATAGTACAAATAAAAAAACGGAGGAGTGCTTTATGAAAGCCTATACTTATGTTAAACCAGGACTTGCTTCTTTTGTTGATGTAGACAAACCAGTTATTCGCAAGCCAACAGACGCTATTGTGCGTATCGTAAAAACCACTATTTGTGGAACAGACCTCCATATTATCAAAGGGGATGTTCCCGCTTGCCAAAGTGGTACCATTCTTGGTCACGAAGGGATTGGGATTGTTGAAGAAGTTGGAGAAGGAGTTTCTAACTTCAAAAAAGGCGACAAGGTCTTGATTTCTTGTGTCTGTGCCTGTGGTAAATGCTACTACTGTAAAAAAGGAATTTATGCCCACTGTGAAGACGAAGGGGGTTGGATTTTCGGTCACTTGATTGACGGTATGCAAGCTGAGTATCTACGTGTCCCTCATGCAGATAACACTCTTTACCATACTCCAGAAGACTTGTCAGATGAAGCCTTGGTTATGCTATCAGACATTTTGCCTACTGGGTATGAAATTGGTGTCTTGAAAGGAAAAGTAGAACCTGGTTGTAGCGTAGCCATTATCGGTTCAGGACCTGTTGGATTGGCTGCACTTTTGACAGCTCAGTTCTACTCACCAGCCAAATTGATTATGGTGGACTTAGACGATAACCGCTTGGAAACTGCTTTATCATTTGGTGCGACTCACAAGGTTAATTCTTCAGACCCTGAAAAAGCGATTAAAGAAATTTATGATTTGACAGATGGTCGTGGTGTAGATGTTGCTATCGAAGCTGTTGGTATTCCTGCAACATTTGATTTCTGTCAAAAGATTATCGGTGTAGACGGAACGGTTGCCAACTGTGGTGTACATGGTAAACCAGTCGAATTCGATTTAGATAAACTTTGGATTCGCAACATCAATGTAACAACTGGTTTGGTATCTACAAATACCACTCCACAATTGTTGAAAGCACTTGAAAGTCATAAGATTGAACCAGAAAAATTGGTAACTCACTATTTCAAACTCAGTGAAATTGAAAAAGCCTATGAAGTTTTCAGTAAAGCAGCAGACCACCATGCAATCAAAGTCATTATCGAAAACGATATTTCTGAAGCCTAGGTAGTAACAAGATTTTGGAACATAAGCAAATAGAAATTCAGTCATCATAGGATGGCTGGATTTTTTATCTGAAAAATAAGCAATGAGCATATTTCTTTTCTTGTCTGGCGGAATTGGTTATAATATACGGTACAAAGGAATGAATGAATATGTATCGTGTTATAGAAATGTACGGAGATTTTGAACCGTGGTGGTTCTTAGAAGGTTGGGAAGAAGATATTGTAGCAAGTAAGAAATTTGACCAGTATTATGATGCTCTCAAATACTACAAAACTTGCTGGTTTAGATTGGAACAAGAATCCCCTCTTTATAAAAGTAGAAGTGACTTGATGACTATTTTTTGGGATCCAGAAGACCAACGCTGGTGTGATGAATGTGATGACTATTTACAACAATACCATTCTTTGGCTCTTTTGCAGGATGAGCAGGTTATCCCAGATGAAAAACTACGCCCAGGTTATGAAAAACAAACAGGTAAGGAAAGGCACCGTTCTTGCCGTATGAAATTAAAATAGAGAAAAAGTAACTTTTTTGGAGTTGCTTTTTTTATTTTTCCAAATCTTTGCGAATAGTATAGGTGAGGAGGTAAGTATGGTTCAAGAAATTGCACAAGAAATCATTCGTTCGGCCCGGAAAAAAGGAGCGCAAGACATTTATTTTGTTCCTAAGTTAGACGCTTATGAGCTTCATATGAGGGTGGGAGACGAGCGCTGTAAAATCGGTTGTTATGATTTTGAAAAGTTTGCGGCCGTTATCAGTCACTTTAAGTTTGTGGCGGGTATGAATGTTGGAGAAAAGCGACGTAGCCAACTTGGTTCCTGTGATTATGTCTATGATGATAAGATGGCGTCCCTACGTTTGTCCACCGTTGGCGATTATCGAGGGCATGAGAGTTTAGTTATTCGCTTGTTGCATGATGAGGAGCAGGATTTGCATTTTTGGTTTCAGGATATCGAAGAACTGGGCAATCAGTACAGGCAACGTGGTCTCTATCTTTTTGCTGGTCCAGTCGGAAGTGGCAAGACAACCCTGATGCACGAATTGGCCAAGTCCCTCTTTAAGGGACAGCAAGTCATGTCTATCGAAGATCCTGTCGAAATCAAGCAGGACAACATGCTCCAGTTGCAGCTAAATGAAGCAATCGGACTGACCTATGAAAATCTGATTAAGCTTTCCCTACGGCATCGTCCTGATCTCTTGATTATCGGAGAAATTCGAGACAGCGAGACGGCGCGTGCAGTGGTCAGAGCCAGTTTGACAGGGGCGACAGTCTTTTCAACCATTCACGCCAAGAGTATTCGAGGTGTTTATGAGCGCCTGCTGGAGTTGGGTGTGAGTGAGGAGGAATTGGCAGTCGTTCTGCAGGGAGTCTGCTATCAGAGATTAATCGGGGGAGGAGGAATCGTTGACTTTGCAAACAAAGACTATCAAGAACATCAGTCAACTAGCTGGAATAAACAGATTGACCAGCTTCTTAAAGATGGACATATCACAAGCCTTCAGGCTGAAACGGAGAAAATTAGCTACAGCTAAACAAAAAAATATCATCACCTTGTTTAACAATCTCTTTTCCAGCGGTTTTCATCTGGTGGAGACCATCTCCTTTTTAGATAGGAGTGCTTTGTTAGATAAGCAGTGTGTGGCACAGATGTGCACAGGTTTGTCTCAGGGGAAATCATTCTCAGAAATGATGGAAAGTTTGGGATTTTCAAGTGCCATTGTCACTCAGTTATCTCTAGCTGAAGTTCATGGGAATCTTCACCTGAGTTTGGGAAAGATAGAAGAGTATCTAGACAATCTAGCCAAGGTCAAGAAAAAACTAATTGAGGTAGCGACCTATCCCTTGATTTTGCTGGGTTTTCTTCTCTTAATTATGCTGGGACTGCGTAACTACCTACTACCACAACTGGATAGTAGTAATATCGCCACTCAGATTATCGGTAATCTGCCACAAATTTTTCTAGGAATGGTAGGGTTTGTTTCTCTACTTACCCTTTTAGCACTAACTTTTTATAAAAGAAGTTCTAAGATGCGCGTCTTTTCTATCCTAGCACGCATTCCTTTTCTTGGACTCTTTGTGCAGACCTATTTGACAGCCTATTATGCGCGTGAATGGGGCAATATGATTTCTCAAGGGATGGAGCTGACGCAGATTTTTCAAATCATGCAGGAACAAGGCTCCCAGCTCTTTAAAGAAATCGGTCAAGATTTGGCTCAAGCCCTGCAAAATGGTTGCGAATTTTCTCAAACCATAGCGACCTATCCTTTCTTTAAAAAGGAGTTGAGTCTCATCATCGAGTATGGGGAAGTCAAGTCCAAGCTGGGGAGTGAGTTGGAAATCTATGCTGAAAAAACTTGGGAAGCCTTTTTTACCCGAGTCAACCGTACCATGAATCTGGTGCAGCCACTGGTTTTTATCTTTGTGGCTCTGATTATTGTTTTACTTTATGCGGCAATGCTCATGCCCATGTATCAAAATATGGAGGTAAATTTTTAACATGAAAAAAATGATGACATTCTTGAAAAAAGCTAAGGCTAAAGCTTTCACACTTGTAGAAATGTAGGTTACTAAAATTATCTATATTTTCCACTTGATAACAATGTCCTCAGCTGTTACCTGAACCTTGTTTATAAGCCCTCTAACAAGTATCTTC